>NZ_JBZGBZ010000031.1:0-221 GCF_059159985.1 Cellulosimicrobium sp. BMG9.23 | reverse complement strand
GCGGACTTCTCGCGGGGGGTGCGGGTGCGGGTCGTGGCGCGCGGCACGATGGTCGGGTTGACGTTGTCGAGCACGACCTCCCGGGTGATCACGACCCGCTCCACGTCATCACGCGACGGGACGTCGAACATCACCTGCTGCAGCACCTCCTCCATGATCGCGCGCAACCCCCGCGCCCCCGTCCCACGCAGCAACGCCTGCTCCGCGACCGCCTCCACCGC
>NZ_JBZGBZ010000030.1:0-229 GCF_059159985.1 Cellulosimicrobium sp. BMG9.23 | reverse complement strand
ACCCGGCAGTGAACAATCCATACGAAGCGAACCCCCAAAGGGTTCACAAAACTGGCCTACAAACGAAAAACAATCTGACGATCATTCTCCGAAATCAACCAAAAACATCCCCAGACACAACCAACCAGCCACCCGAACGGGCAACCCAGCCAGCCACGCCCACAAAGGACAAATAATTGGCATTGACTAACAAGCACACTGTTGAGTTCTCAAACAACCGACACACACC
>NZ_JBZGBZ010000029.1:0-241 GCF_059159985.1 Cellulosimicrobium sp. BMG9.23 | reverse complement strand
ACGCGTCCTACGCGCCGCCCCGGCCCAACCGACCACGATCACCCAGCTACAGACCCTGATCGACGCCTTCCTCAACGAGTACAACCAACGCCGACCCCACAGCTCCCTGCCTCACCGCAGTCCACCGCTCGTCGCCTACACCGCCCGCCCGAAAGCAACCCCGCGAAGCGACCGAACCAACGACACCCACGACCGCGTCCGCCACGACCGCGTCTCCACCGCCGGCACCATCACCCTGCGG
>NZ_JBZGBZ010000028.1:0-241 GCF_059159985.1 Cellulosimicrobium sp. BMG9.23 | reverse complement strand
ACGCAGGGTGATGGTGCCGGCGGTGGAGACGCGGTCGTGGCGGACGCGGTCGTGGGTGTCGTTGGTTCGGTCGCTTCGCGGGGTTGCTTTCGGACGGGCCGTGTAGGCGACGAGCGGTGGACTGCGGTGAGGCAGGGAGCTGTGGGGTCGGCGTTGGTTGTACTCGTCGAGGAAGGCGTCGATCAGGGTCTGTAGCTGGGTGATCGTGGTCGGTTGGGCCGGGGCGGCGCGTAGGACGCGC
>NZ_JBZGBZ010000027.1:0-249 GCF_059159985.1 Cellulosimicrobium sp. BMG9.23 | reverse complement strand
CACAACGGCACCCTCTACAAGATCGGCATCGGCAAGCACCACGCTCGAACCCCCGTCCTCGCCCTGGTCCACGACCTCGAGATCCGCATCATCAACGCCGCCACCGGAGAAATCCTGCGCGAGCTCACCCTCGACCCCACACGCATCTACCAGCCCACCGGCCGACCACCCGGCCCATCCCGGAAATGACGAATGGCCCGAACCTACGATCCGTAGGTTCAGGCCATTCCGATGTCCTGCGACATCACA
>NZ_JBZGBZ010000026.1:0-343 GCF_059159985.1 Cellulosimicrobium sp. BMG9.23 | reverse complement strand
GGCCAGGAAGGCGGAGAACCCGTCGATCACGCGGGATGTGTCGGGTGAGGGTGTGCAGCAGGCGTTGTTGAAGATCATCGAGGGCACGAGCGCGTCGGTGCCGCCGCAGGGTGGTCGGAAGCATCCGCACCAGGAGTTCATCCAGGTCGATACGTCGAACGTGTTGTTCATCGTGGCGGGGGCTTTTGCGGGGTTGGACGACATCGTGGCGGCGCGGGCGCGCAAGCGCGGGGTGGGGTTCGGTGCGTCGATCGACACGGGTGCGGGGGAGGACCTGTTCGCGCAGGTGCGTCCGGAGGATCTGCACCGGTACGGGTTGATCCCGGAGTTCATCGGGCGTCTT
>NZ_JBZGBZ010000025.1:0-343 GCF_059159985.1 Cellulosimicrobium sp. BMG9.23 | reverse complement strand
CAACCGACCGATGAACTCCGGGATCAACCCGTACCGGTGCAGATCCTCCGGGCGCACCTGCGCGAACAGGTCCTCCCCCGCACCCGTGTCGATCGACGCACCAAAACCCACCCCGCGCTTGCGCGCCCGCGCCGCCACGATGTCGTCCAACCCCGCGAACGCCCCCGCCACGATGAACAACACGTTCGAGGTGTCCACCTGGATGAACTCCTGGTGCGGATGCTTGCGACCACCCTGCGGCGGCACCGACGCGCTCGTGCCCTCGATGATCTTCAACAACGCCTGCTGCACACCCTCACCCGACACATCCCGCGTGATCGACGGGTTCTCCGCCTTGCGGGCG
>NZ_JBZGBZ010000024.1:0-515 GCF_059159985.1 Cellulosimicrobium sp. BMG9.23 | reverse complement strand
TTGAGGGTGTCTTGGAAGCGTTCGACCTTGCCTTGGGTGGTGGGGTGGTTGGGGCGCCCGTTCTTCTGGACGATGCCCAGGCGGCGTAGCTCGTGCTCGAGGTGGTTGCGGCCGCCGCGGCCGCCGGCGAATCGCACTGTGTAGACCATGCCGTTGTCGGTCAGGGTCGATGCTGGGGGTCCGTGCTGGTCGCAGGCTTCGCGGAAGGTGTCGGTCACGATCTGGGCGGTCACGCGCGCGTGGGCTGAGACGTGCAGCGCGTAGCGGGAGTGGTCGTCGAGCCAGGTGATGATCTCGACGTCGGCGCCGGGGCGTCCGTCGGGGCGGGTCAGGCGGTAGTGGGTGAAGTCGGACTGCCAGGTCTCGTTCGGCTGCTCGGCGGCGAAGCGGATGTAGGAGGCCTTGGGTCGTTTCTTCGGCTGCGGGGTCACGGCGCCGTGGCGGGTCAGGATGCGGTGGATCGTCGCCCGGGACAGTGTCTGGTCGTGGTGGTGGGTCAGGTGCCAGGCGATGGT
>NZ_JBZGBZ010000023.1:0-1343 GCF_059159985.1 Cellulosimicrobium sp. BMG9.23 | reverse complement strand
TGAACCGCCCTGGATCTCTCGGAGGGTGCTGATTCAGCAAGGGAGACTGGGCAGATGTCAGCACCGAGGAAGTACGACCGGGAGTTCCGGGAGCGTGCCGTGCGGATGTATCGGGACCGGTTGGAGTCGCAGGAGGACTCCAAGCTCGGGGCCAGGCGTCACGTCGGGGCGTTGCTGGACCTCAAGCCCGCGACGCTGCGGAACTGGGTCGAGGAGGCCGAGCGGTCCGAGGGCACGCGTGCCCAGGCGGGGCCACGTTCTGGTGACAGCGAGGAGGTTCGCGCGCTGAAGAAGCGCGTGGCCGAGCTGGAGCGGGCGAACGAGATCCTCAAGACGGCGTCGGCGTTTTTCGCCCAGGCGGAGCTCGACCGCCGACTCAAGTGATCGTGGCCTACATCGACAGGTTCCGGGGCCGGTTCGGCGTCGAGCCGATCTGCACCGTGCTCACCGAGCATGGCATCCAGATCGCGCCGTCCACCTACTACGCCCGGGTCAAGGAGCCAGTCACGGTCGCGGAGCTGGACGAGGCCTATCTCGTCAACGCACTGGTCACCTTGCACCGCGAGAACTGGAGCGTCTACGGGACGCGGAAGCTGTGGCGCGCCGCCCAGCGCGCCGGGCTCGAGGTCGGTCGCGACCAGGTCGGGCGCCTGATGCGGATCGCGGGCATCACCGGGATGGTCCGTGGCCGGCACCGCACCGTGACCACCCGCCGGGACGAATCCGCCCCGCGCCACCCGGACCTGGTCAAGCGCGGCTGGAACAGCCCGACCCGCACCGACGAGCTCTGGGTAGCGGACTTCTCCTACGTGTGGACCCTGGCCGGGTTCGTCTACGTCGCGTTCGTCGTGGACGTCTTCTCCCGCCGCATCCTGGGCTGGCGGGTCTCGACGTCCAAACACGCCACGCTCGTCACCGACGCCTTCCGGCACGCCCTGGCGACCCGCCGCTGGGCGGACGTGACCTGGACCGCGACCGGTCTGGTCCATCACTCGGATGCCGGCTCTCAGTACACGTCCGTGGCCCTGACCGCTGAACTGCACACCGCGGGCGTGGCCGGCTCGATCGGGACCGTCGGGGACGCCCTCGACAACGCCTTGTGCGAGTCGACCATCGGACTGTTCAAGAACGAGGCCATCCACGGACCGTCCTGGACCTCACGCCGTGACGTCGAGCACCAGGTCGCCGCCTGGGTCCACTGGTACAACACCCAGCGGCTCCACTCCTCCATCGGGCACCTGCCCCCGATCGAGTTCGAACACCACCACCGGCAGACTAGAACCGCGACCCCCGTCCCGGAGGCCGCCTAAACAACCACCCTCCAGGAGATCCAGGGCGGTTCA
>NZ_JBZGBZ010000022.1:0-1562 GCF_059159985.1 Cellulosimicrobium sp. BMG9.23 | reverse complement strand
GTGCGTTGAAGCTCCTTAGAAAGGAGGTGATCCAGCCGCACCTTCCGGTACGGCTACCTTGTTACGACTTAGTCCCAATCGCCAGTCCCACCTTCGACCACTCCCCCCGGCGAACCGGTTGGGCCATGGGCTTCGGGTGTTACCGACTTTCGTGACTTGACGGGCGGTGTGTACAAGGCCCGGGAACGTATTCACCGCAGCGTTGCTGATCTGCGATTACTAGCGACTCCGACTTCATGGGGTCGAGTTGCAGACCCCAATCCGAACTGAGACCGGCTTTTTGGGATTCGCTCCACCTTACGGTATCGCAGCCCTTTGTACCGGCCATTGTAGCATGCGTGAAGCCCAAGACATAAGGGGCATGATGATTTGACGTCATCCCCACCTTCCTCCGAGTTGACCCCGGCAGTCTCCCATGAGTCCCCGGCATAACCCGCTGGCAACATGGGACGAGGGTTGCGCTCGTTGCGGGACTTAACCCAACATCTCACGACACGAGCTGACGACAACCATGCACCACCTGTGCACGAGTGTCCAAAGAGACCACCATCTCTGGTGGCTTCCCGTGCATGTCAAGCCTTGGTAAGGTTCTTCGCGTTGCATCGAATTAATCCGCATGCTCCGCCGCTTGTGCGGGCCCCCGTCAATTCCTTTGAGTTTTAGCCTTGCGGCCGTACTCCCCAGGCGGGGCACTTAATGCGTTTGCTGCGGCACGGAACTCGTGGAATGAGCCCCACACCTAGTGCCCAACGTTTACGGCATGGACTACCAGGGTATCTAATCCTGTTCGCTCCCCATGCTTTCGCTCCTCAGCGTCAGTTGCGGCCCAGAGACCTGCCTTCGCCATCGGTGTTCCTCCTGATATCTGCGCATTCCACCGCTACACCAGGAATTCCAGTCTCCCCTACCGCACTCTAGTCTGCCCGTACCCGATGCAAGCTCGAGGTTGAGCCTCGAGTTTTCACACCAGACGCGACAAACCGCCTACGAGCTCTTTACGCCCAATAATTCCGGACAACGCTTGCGCCCTACGTATTACCGCGGCTGCTGGCACGTAGTTAGCCGGCGCTTCTTCTGCAGGTACCGTCACTTGCGCTTCTTCCCTGCTGAAAGAGGTTTACAACCCGAAGGCCGTCATCCCTCACGCGGCGTCGCTGCATCAGGCTTTCGCCCATTGTGCAATATTCCCCACTGCTGCCTCCCGTAGGAGTCTGGGCCGTGTCTCAGTCCCAGTGTGGCCGGTCGCCCTCTCAGGCCGGCTACCCGTCGTCGCCTTGGTAGGCCATCACCCCACCAACAAGCTGATAGGCCGCGAGCCCATCCCTGACCGAAAAACTTTCCAACCACCCCCATGCGAGGACGGCTCATATCCGGTATTAGCCCCGGTTTCCCGGAGTTATCCCGAAGTCAGGGGCAGGTTACTCACGTGTTACTCACCCGTTCGCCACTAATCAACCCAGCAAGCTGGGCATCATCGTTCGACTTGCATGTGTTAAGCACGCCGCCAGCGTTCGTCCTGAGCCAGGATCAAACTCTCCGTAAATGATCAACGCCCACCACCA
>NZ_JBZGBZ010000021.1:0-3649 GCF_059159985.1 Cellulosimicrobium sp. BMG9.23 | reverse complement strand
GGGTGGGTGCTGCTGGGGGGTGTGTGGTGGCCACGGCCCACGCCGTTCGCGTGTGGGGGTGGTTGCTCATGGGTGGAACATTGACGAAAGAGCGTCGGTCTCGCTGGTGTCAGTACCTGCGTCGCTGCCGGTCGTGGTCGTGCCGTGCCTCTTCGGGGGTGGGTGCGGGTGCGTGGGTGGTGGTGTGGTGGAACATCGCGGGTGGGTCCGGGGCTTGTCGAGCACACTGTTGGGTCCTCAGGTCACCGGCCACGTGGTGGTGGTGCCTGGTACGGGTCGGTCCGTGGATCACGAACCGCTCACCGAGCTGGTCTTGGTGGGTAGGCGGGTCCGTGGCGGGTCGGGGTCGTTGGTTGTTTGAGAACTGCACAGTGGACGCGAGCATCTTTGAAAAGATCAAGATGCAAAAAGCTCGGATGACGCCTTCGGGTGTGTCCGTGGTTTTTGTTCTTGGTCTCTGCGAATAGATTGTAGTGTGTGTGTCGAAGTTTTTAAGGGCACAGGGTGGATGCCTTGGCACTAGGAGCCGAAGAAGGACGTCGTAGCCTGCGATAAGCCTCGGGGAGCTGGCAAACGAGCTGTGATCCGAGGGTTTCCGAATGGGGGAACCCCGTACGAGTCATGTCGTGCGACCCGCACCTGAATATATAGGGTGTGTGGAGGGAACGCCGGGAAGTGAAACATCTCAGTACCGGCAGGAAGAGATATTCCGTGAGTAGTGGCGAGCGAAAGCGGATGAGGCCAAACCGGGCGCGTGGTAAAGCTGTCAGGCGTTGCGTGTCCGGGGTTGTGGGACCCTTCTGGTGGATCTGACAGTCCACCGGGGAGTCAGAAAGCCGTGTCATAGTCGAACCGCATTGAAAGGCGGACCACAGACGGTGCGAGTCCGGTAGACGAAATGGTGCGGCCTCCCGAAGGGGATCCCAAGTAGCACGGGGCCCGTGAAATCTCGTGTGAATCTGGCAAGACCACTTGCTAAGCCTAAATACTACCTAGTGACCGATAGCGGACCAGTACCGTGAGGGAAAGGTGAAAAGTACCCCGGGAGGGGAGTGAAATAGTACCTGAAACCGTGTGCCTACAATCCGTTGGAGCCTCCTTGGTTGGGGTGACAGCGTGCCTTTTGAAGAATGAGCCTGCGAGTTAGTGCTCAGTGGCGAGGTTAACCCGTGTGGGGAAGCCGTAGCGAAAGCGAGTCCGAACAGGGCGATACAGTCGCTGGGTCTAGACCCGAAGCGAAGTGATCTAGCCATGGGCAGGTTGAAGCGCGGGTAAGACCGCGTGGAGGACCGAACCCACCAGGGTTGAAAACCTGGGGGATGACCTGTGGTTAGGGGTGAAAGGCCAATCAAACTTCGTGATAGCTGGTTCTCCCCGAAATGCATTTAGGTGCAGCGTCACGTGTTTCTTGCCGGAGGTAGAGCTACTGGATGGCCGATGGGCCCTACAAGGTTACTGACGTCAGCCAAACTCCGAATGCCGGTAAGTGGAAGCGTGGCAGTGAGACTGCGGGGGATAAGCTCCGTAGTCGAGAGGGAAACAGCCCAGACCACCGGCTAAGGCCCCCAAGCGTGTGCTAAGTGGGAAAGGATGTGGAGTTGCACAGACAACCAGGAGGTTGGCTTAGAAGCAGCCACCCTTGAAAGAGTGCGTAATAGCTCACTGGTCAAGTGATTCCGCGCCGACAATGTAGCGGGGCTCAAGTACACCGCCGAAGCCGTGGCATCTGCGCGTAACTCAGGCCTTCGTGGTCCAGAGGCGCAGGTGGGTAGGGGAGCGTCGTGTGGCCGGTGAAGCCGCGGGGGAACCCAGCGGTGGAGGCCACACGAGTGAGAATGCAGGCATGAGTAGCGAATGACGGGCGAGAAACCCGTCCGCCGAATGACCAAGGGTTCCAGGGCCAGGCTAATCCGCCCTGGGTAAGTCGGGACCTAAGGCGAGGCCGACAGGCGTAGTCGATGGACAAGGAGTTGATATTCTCCTACCGGCGAAGAACCGCCCATACCGAGCCCGGTGATGCTAACCGCCCAAACCTGTCCACCGACCCTTCGGGGTCACCGGACAGGGGAGCGCGGGACCCGAACCGGTAGTAGGTAAGCGTATTAACAGGGGTGACGCAGGAAGGTAGCCCGGCGTGGCGATGGTAGTCCACGTCCAAGGCTGTAGGCCGTCGGGTAGGCAAATCCGCCCGACACCAGGCTGAGAGCTGATAGTGAGCGCGTATGCGCGAAACGGGTGATCCTATGCTGCCAAGAAAAGCCTCGGCGCGAGGTTCTAGCCGCCCGTACCCCAAACCGACTCAGGTGGTCAGGTAGAGAATACCAAGGCGATCGAGCGAATCGTGGTTAAGGAACTCGGCAAAATGCCCCCGTAACTTCGGGAGAAGGGGGGCCCGAAACGTGAACCGACTAGCTCGGGGAGCGTGGACGGCCGCAGAGACCAGGGAGAAGCGACTGTTTACTAAAAACACAGGTCCGTGCGAAGTCGCAAGACGATGTATACGGACTGACGCCTGCCCGGTGCTGGAAGGTTAAGAGGACGGGTCAACCCTCGGGTGAAGCTCAGAATTTAAGCCCCAGTAAACGGCGGTGGTAACTATAACCATCCTAAGGTAGCGAAATTCCTTGTCGGGTAAGTTCCGACCTGCACGAATGGCGTAACGACTTCTCCGCTGTCTCAACCGCGAACTCGGCGAAATTGCACTACGAGTAAAGATGCTCGTTACGCGCAGCAGGACGGAAAGACCCCGGGACCTTTACTATAGCTTGGTATTGATGTTCGGTGCGGCTTGTGTAGGATAGGTGGGAGACTGTGAAACCCGCACGCCAGTGCGGGTGGAGTCAACGTTGAAATACCACTCTGGCCGCTTCGGATGTCTAACCTCGGTCCGTGATCCGGACCAGGGACAGTGCCTGGTGGGTAGTTTAACTGGGGCGGTTGCCTCCTAAAATGTAACGGAGGCGCTCAAAGGTTCCCTCAGCCTGGTTGGCAATCAGGTGTCGAGTGCAAGTGCACAAGGGAGCTTGACTGTGAGACTGACAGGTCGAGCAGGGACGAAAGTCGGAACTAGTGATCCGGCGGTGGCTTGTGGAAGCGCCGTCGCTCAACGGATAAAAGGTACCCCGGGGATAACAGGCTGATCTTGCCCAAGAGTCCATATCGACGGCATGGTTTGGCACCTCGATGTCGGCTCGTCGCATCCTGGGGCTGGAGTAGGTCCCAAGGGTTGGGCTGTTCGCCCATTAAAGCGGTACGCGAGCTGGGTTTAGAACGTCGTGAGACAGTTCGGTCCCTATCCGCTGCGCGCGCAGGAAACTTGAGAAGGGCTGTCCCTAGTACGAGAGGACCGGGACGGACGAACCTCTGGTGTGCCAGTTGTTCCGCCAGGAGCACCGCTGGTTGGCTACGTTCGGAAGGGATAACCGCTGAAAGCATCTAAGCGGGAAGCCTGCTTCAAGATGAGGTTTCCATACCCCTCGGGGTGAGAGGCACCCAGCAGAACACTGGGTAGATAGGCCGGACGTGGAAACGGGGACCAACGACCCGTGCAGCTGACCGGTACTAATCAGCCGACAACTTCAACACCAACACACTCTTGCTATGCGTCCACTGTGCGGTTCCCGAACCACCAACCCCACCACCCCCCACA
>NZ_JBZGBZ010000020.1:0-4048 GCF_059159985.1 Cellulosimicrobium sp. BMG9.23 | reverse complement strand
TCACCCCGACACATCGTGACCTGGCCGACGACGGCCCGCCGGGCCCTGAGCCCGCGTGGCCGGCGTCGTGCGGCCACGGCCCGTCCGGTCGTCTGCACGGGCGCTCGGCCACGTGGCGTACCCTTGATGGGTTGCCCGTACGCCCGCAGGTTTCGCACGCGGGTCCTCAATGGACTCGCGGGGTCCCTCGTCCGAGGAACTGCGGGCGCGCAGCTCGTTCCGTAGCCGCACGCCGGCCCGCCCCGATCAGTTGGAGATCATCGAAGTGAAGAGCGCCGTCGAGACCCTGGACCCCACCAAGGTCAAGCTGACCGTCGAGGTGGAGTACGACGAGCTCAAGCCGAGCATCGACCACGCCTACCAGCACATCGCGGAGCAGGTGAACATCCCCGGCTTCCGCAAGGGCAAGGTGCCGCCCCGCATCATCGACCAGCGCGTCGGTCGCGCCGCGGTCCTCGAGCACGCCGTGAACGACGGTCTGTCCGGGTTCTACCGCCAGGCCGTCAGCGAGTCCGGCATCCGCCCGCTCGGTCAGCCCGAGGTCGACGTGACCGAGGTGCCGGTCGACGCCGAGGGCCCGCTGAAGTTCTCCGCCGAGGTCGAGGTCCGCCCCGAGCTCGACCTGCCGGAGCTGTCGTCGCTCGCCGTGACGATCGACGCCGCTGAGGTCTCCGACGAGGACGTCACGGAGCGCCTCGACGCGCTCCGTGAGCGCTTCGGCACGCTCGTCGGCGTCGACCGCCCGGCCGCCGAGGGTGACTTCGTCGTCCTCGACCTCAAGGCCGTCATCGACGACGAGGAGGTCGACTCGGTCTCCGGCATCAGCTACCAGATCGGCTCGGGCAACATGCTCGAGGGCCTCGACGAGGCGCTCACCGGTCTGTCGGCCGACGAGACCACGACGTTCTCCGCGCCGCTCGCCGGTGGTGAGCACGAGGGCAAGGACGCCGAGGTGACCGTCACCGCGACGACCGTCAAGCAGCGCGACCTGCCCGAGGCCGACGACGACTTCGCGCAGCTCGCGTCGGAGTTCGACACGCTCGCCGAGCTCGAGGCCGACCTGCGCGAGCAGGTCGCGAGCATCAAGACGTCGAACCAGGCCGTCGCGGCGCGCGACGAGCTGCTCAAGGCGCTCACCGACGCCGTCGAGATCCCCGTGCCGTCCGGCGTCGTCGAGGCCGAGGTGCACCGCCACCTCGAGTCCGAGGGCCGCCTCGAGGACGACACGCACCGCGCGGAGGTCACCGAGGAGGCGACGACCGCGATCAAGAACCAGATCCTGCTGGACACGCTCGCGGAGAAGCTCGAGATCAAGGTCGCCCAGAACGAGCTGCTCGAGTACCTCGTGCAGGCCTCGCGCCAGTACGGGATGGACCCGAACGAGTTCATCCAGTCGCTCGACCAGGGCGGTCAGATCCCGGCGATGGTCGGCGAGGTCGCGCGCTCCAAGTCGCTCGCCGTCGCGCTGCGCCAGATCGAGGTCAAGGACTCGGCGGGCAACGTCGTCGACCTGTCCGAGTTCATCGGCTCGGACGAGGACGACGCGGCCGGCGAGGTCGCCGAGATCGTCGAGGAGGCCGCCGAGGTCGCTGCCGCCGAGGTCGTCACCGAGGAGCTGGCCGAGGAGGCCGTCGCCGAGGTCGAGGCCGAGGAGGCCGAGGAGAAGGCGGCGAAGAAGACCGCCAAGAAGTCGAAGAAGGCCGCGGAGACCACCGAGGCCTGACCCGCCGGACGCCGTCGGCACGGCCCCCGTACCCCGTCCCGGGGCGCGGGGGCCGTCGTCGTGCGGGCCCGTATGCGCTGTCGGCGAAAAGGGGCCTGGTCGGGACGAACGGCGGATGCCGTGCACGTTAGGGTCACTGCAACGGCGACGTCCCGGACCGCACCGCAAGCCGGTGGACGTCGTGACCGGGGCCCCGGCCCTGGAGACGAGGAGCGACGAAGGAGATGGACGTGAACGATCAGCTGCTGCGGACGGACGCCGCAGGTCCCCTGGCCCGAGCGGAGGGCGCCGGTCTCGGCCTCAACGACTCCATCTACAACCGGCTCCTCAAGGAGCGGATCATCTGGCTCGGCTCCGAGGTGCGCGACGAGAACGCGAACGCGATCTGCGCGCAGATGATGCTCCTCGCCGCGGAGGACCCGGAGAAGGACATCTGGCTCTACATCAACTCGCCGGGCGGCTCGATCACGGCCGGCATGGCGATCTACGACACGATGCAGTACATCCAGCCCGACGTCGCGACGATCGCGATGGGCATGGCGGCCTCTATGGGCCAGTTCCTGCTCTCGTCGGGCACCAAGGGCAAGCGGTACGCGACGCCCCACGCCCGCGTGATGATGCACCAGCCGTCCGGTGGCATCGGCGGCACGGCCACCGACGTGCGGATCAACGCCCAGCTGATCATGCACATGAAGCGGGTGCTCTCGGAGCTGACGGCCGAGCAGACGGGCCAGTCGCTCGAGCAGATCATCAAGGACAACGACCGGGACAACTGGTTCACCGCCGAGGAGGCGAAGGAGTACGGCTTCGTCGACCACGTCGTCACGAACGCCTCGTCGGTGACCGGCGGCGGCGGCACCACGGCCTCCTGACCCGCAACCGGACCCAGACTTCACCCGAGGAGAACCCGTGAGCTTCAGCGCCGAGTCCCAGTACCTGTCCACCGCGCAGCGCCTCGCCGGCGCGGGCGCCCGTCCGGGCGGCGTCGCGCTGCCCGGCGGCGCGCCGTCGGCCCGCTACGTGCTCCCGCAGTTCGAGGAGCGCACCGCCTACGGCTTCAAGCGCCAGGACCCCTATACCAAGCTGTTCGAGGACCGCATCATCTTCCTGGGAGTCCAGGTCGACGACGCGTCCGCCGACGACGTCATGGCCCAGCTCCTCGTGCTCGAGAGCCAGGACCCGGACCGCGACGTCATCCTGTACATCAACTCGCCGGGCGGGTCGTTCACCGCGATGACCGCGCTCTACGACACGATGCAGTACATCAAGCCGCAGATCCAGACGGTCTGCCTGGGTCAGGCGGCGTCCGCCGCCGCGGTGCTGCTCGCCGCGGGTCAGCCCGGCAAGCGCCTCGCGCTTCCCAACGCGCGCGTGCTGATCCACCAGCCCGCGATGGAGGGCGGTGGCTACGCCCAGGCGTCGGACATCGAGATCCACGCGAACGAGCTGATCCGCATGCGCGAGTGGCTCGAGGACACCCTCGCGCTGCACTCGGGCAACCCCGTCGAGCAGGTCCGCCAGGACATCGAGCGCGACAAGATCCTCACCGCCGCCCAGGCGAAGGACTACGGTCTCGTCGACCAGGTGCTCGAGAGCCGCAAGCCGGTCGCGGTCAACAAGCCCTGACGCGCCGCACCGCACGCCCGAGCCGGGACGACCTCCATCGCGCCGCCGACTCCTCCGGGAGCGGCGGCGCGGTGCATTCCGTGCCAGGCGTTGCAGAGATGTGACCTGCGCACGGGGAGCCCACCTGACAACGGGGGGCGCGTGGTGTGGAATGGGGAGAAGGACCCGCTCGGACGTGGCACGGCCCGGGGCGTCGCGTGACGACGGACCGACGTGGCCACCCGGACAAGGAGACGCGTAGTGGCTCGTATCTCGGACGGCGCCGACCTGCTGAAGTGCTCGTTCTGCGGGAAGTCGCAGAAGCAGGTCAAGAAGCTCATCGCGGGCCCCGGTGTGTACATCTGCGACGAGTGCATCGACCTGTGCAACGAGATCATCGAGGAGGAGCTCGCCGAGGCCACCGAGCTCGGGCTCGTCGACCTTCCCAAGCCGCGCGAGATCTTCGACTTCCTCGGCCAGTACGTCATCGGCCAGGACCCCGCGAAGCGGGCCTTGGCCGTCGCCGTCTACAACCACTACAAGAGGGTCCAGGCGGGTGAGACGACGAAGACGTCGTCCGACGACCCGGACCACGTGGAGCTGGCGAAGTCGAACATCCTGTTGATCGGTCCGACGGGGACGGGTAAGACGTATCTGGCGCAGACGTTGGCGCGGATGTTGAACGTGCCGTTCGCGATCGCGGACGCCACCGCGCTCACC
>NZ_JBZGBZ010000019.1:0-4502 GCF_059159985.1 Cellulosimicrobium sp. BMG9.23 | reverse complement strand
CAACTTCGGCTCCTTCGACGCCTTCAAGAAGCAGTTCGCCGCCGTCGCCGCGGGCGTCCAGGGCTCCGGCTGGGCCATCCTCGCCTGGGACTCCATCGGCCAGAAGCTCATCACCGTCCAGCTCTACGACCAGCAGGGCAACATCGCCCTCGGCCTGACCCCCATCGTCCTGCTCGACGTCTGGGAGCACGCCTACTACCTCGACTACCAGAACGTGCGCGCCGACTACGTCACCGCCTGGTGGAACCTCGTCAACTGGTCCGACGCCGAGGCCCGCCTCCAGCGCGCCAAGACCCAGACCGCCGGGCTCATCGTCGCCTGACAACACCGCCTGAGAACACCGCACCACCCGCAGCGCCGACGCCGAACCCCGGGTTGTCCCCCGATCAGCACCCTGATCGCGGGACAACCCGGGGTTCGGCACGTTCCGCCCCTGAGCCCAGGGCCCTGGACCCGCGCGGTCAGTCGGCTGTCACGAAGAGGTGGCGCGCGACGTCGAGGGGCAGGTCGAGGACGACCTCCGCGCCGTCGCCCGAGACCGTCACGCCGCCGTCCGCGGGCTCCACGACGAGCGTCCGCCGCGGGAAGACCCCCGCCTCGGCGAACCGCGCGAGGAGCTCGACGTCGACCTGGATCGGCTCGGCGATGCGCTGCAGGACGACGCGCGCCTGCTGGCCCGACCGCACGCCGTGCGCGACGAGGTGAGCGGGCAGCGACGACACGCCGTCGAGGTACTCGACCTCCGGCAGGTCCTCGCCGAGCTCGCGCAGGCCGGGGATCGGGTTGCCGTAGGGGTCGTGCGCGGGGTGGTCGAGCAGCCCGATGAGGCGCTTCTCGACGAGGTCGCTCATGACGTGCTCCCACCGGCAGGCCTCGGTGTGGACCTGCTCCCAGTCGAGCTTGATGACGTCGGTGAGCAGCCGCTCGGCGAGGCGGTGCTTGCGCATGACGCGCACGGCCGTCTGGTGGCCCTGCGCCGTGAGCTCGAGCTGGCGGTCGCCGCCGACGACGACGAGCCCGTCACGCTCCATCCGGGCGACGGTCTGCGACACCGTGGGCCCGGAGTGCCCGAGCCGCTCGGCGATGCGGGCGCGCAGCGGCGGGATGCCCTCCTCCTGCAGCTCGTAGATCGACTTCAGGTACATCTCGGTGGTGTCGATCAGGTCGGTCACGAGGCCTCCCGGGCGGCGCGCAGGGTTGGAAGCAGGGTCTTCTCTGGAACCGTTCCAGTCTAGCGGTCCGGCGTCAACACGATGATGTGTCGCTTGCACATACTGTGCGCCACACACTATCGTGTGACACATGATCGATCCAGAGATCTCCGCGGGACACAGCCAGGAGGTGCGGCGCGGTTCCGTCGTCGTCGCGAGCCTGCTGATGCTGCGCACCCCTGGCTACGGGTACGGGCTGCTCGAGTCGCTCGCGGCGGCCGACCTGCCCGTCGACGCCAACACGCTGTACCCCCTCCTGCGCCGCCTCGAGAAGCAGGGGCTGCTCGTCAGCGAGTGGAACACCGACGAGGCCCGGCCGCGCAAGTTCTACCGGACGTCACCCGACGGCGAGCGGCTCGCGCGCACGCTGCTCGCCGAGTGGACGGCCGTCGCCCACCACCTCCAGACCATCGACACGCAGAAGGGCCGGTCATGACGCTCACCGACCGCTACGTCGCGGCGACCCTGCGCCGCATCCCCACCGAGCAGCACGGCGACATCGAGGACGAGCTGCGCGCGTCCATCGCGGACGCCGTCGACGCCCAGCTCGACTCCGGCGTCGCGCAGGACCAGGCCGAGACCACGGTGCTCAACGACCTCGGCGACCCCGACCGGCTCGCCGCCGACCTCGCCGGCCGCCCGCTCTACCTCATCGGCCCGGCGCTCTATCCCGACTGGCTGCGCCTCCTCAAGGTGCTGGTCTGGTTCAGCCTCGTCCCCGGGGCCGTCGTCCTCACGGTCGACCTCGTCGACGGCGGTCCCGTCGGCTCCGCGATCTGGGAGGGCCTGTGGACGGCGGCGACCGTCGCGCTGCAGATCGCGTTCTGGACCACCCTCGTGTTCGTGGTCACGGAGCGCACCGGCACGAAGCCCGGCGACCTCACCGGCCCCTGGACCGTCGACCGCCTGCCGGCCGACCGGCCCCGGCGCGAGGTCTCGCTCGTCGACACGGTCGCGTCCGTCGGGCTGCTCGTCCTGGTCGCCGCGGCGCTCCTGCTGCAGCCCGCGCTCTCGTGGTTCCACGAGCCCGACGGCACCGCGATCCCGGTGCTGCACCCGGACCTGTGGCCGGCCTGGACCGTCGCCCTCCTGGCGATCGTCGCGGTCGACATCGTGCTCACCATCGTCACGTATGCCCGCGGCCGGTGGACCGTCGGCCTCGCCGCCGTCAACACCGTCACGGCCGCGCTGTTCGCCGGCGTCGTCGTGTGGCTCGCGAGCGCCGACCGCCTCGTCAACCCGGCGTTCCTCGAGGCCTCGGGGGGCGACTCTCTGACGTGGCTCTCGAACGGGATCATCGCGATGACCGTCGTCATCGCCGTCTGGGACGTCGTCGACGTGTGGGTCAAGGCCCTGCGCACGCGCCGCGCCTAGTCTGTCCCGGTGACCTCCCGCCGCCTCGACCGCGTCCGCGACGCGGTCGAGGCGGCCGCCGAGCGCGAGGGCTTCACGCTCGACCCCGGCCAGCGCGAGGTCCTCGCGCGGCTCCTCACGGTCGCCGCGGGACTCCCCCGGAACGGTGCCCGACGGCGACCCGCGCCCCTCCCGCCACCTCGCCCGGCGCCTCGCACGGCGCCGCGCGGCCTGTACGTGTGGGGACCCGCGGGTCGCGGCAAGTCCTGGCTCGCGGGCGCGTTCTTCACGGCGCTCTCGCGCGAGCTCCCGGCCGGCGCGACGAAGCGCGTCCACGTGTACGACCTCCTCCGCGAGCTGCACGCGGCCATCCACGCGCACCGGGCGACGTCCCCCGGCGGGCCGCGGGCCGCCGTCGGGCAGCACGGTCCGACCCGCGGGTGGCGGACCCGCGCACCCGACCGGGCCCCGACCGACGCGCGACCCGACCCGAACCCTTCCGCCGCGCGACCCGATCTGCCGCCCGGCGCGGTCGACGCCGCGATCGACGGCCTCCTGCGCGGCACCACGCTGCTCTACCTCGACGAGCTCCACCTGCACGACTCCGGCGACGCGACCCTCCTGACGCGGCTCCTGCGCCGGACGTTCGAGGCGGGCGTCGTCGTCCTCGCCACGTCGAACTACGCGCCTGCCACGCTCCTGCCGAACCCGTTGTGGCACCACCTCGCCGAGCCGGGCATCGCGCTCCTGCGCGAGCACCTCGACGTCGTGGAGCTCACCGGCCCGACGGACTACCGGTCGCTCGGAGGACGCGGACGTCCGGGTTTCGCCGCGGGCGCGTGGCTCACCCCGGGGACGACGACGCAGCTCGCCGCGCGCGGGCTGCGCGCCCCGGGTCCCGGCGAGGCGACGCGCGTGCGCACCGGGTCGCGAACCTTCGCGGTGTCCGCCGCGCGCGAGGACCACGAGGCCGGGCCGGCGGAGCTCTGGGTGACCTTCGAGGAACTGGCGACCCGTCCGACGTCGACCCTCGAGTACCTCGACTGGGCCGCCCGGTTCGCCCGGTGGGTGATCACCGACGTCCCGCTCCTCACCGAGGTCGACCGCGAGGCGCAGCAGCGGTTCGTCGCCGTCGTGGACGTGCTGTGCGACGCGGACGTCGAGCTCGTGGTGACGTCGCCGCACGACCGCGCGACGTTCCTCGCGGCACGCACCGAGCGTCCCGACGCGTTCCGCACCGCGAGCCGGCTCCAGCTCCTCGACGCCTCGGCCGTCGCGCACGACGCGCCCCGAGGCACGCGACAGGCCGGCACGGCCGCCTGTCGGGACTGAGGGCGGCGGACGCTACGATCGGCCCCGACGCGGCACCCATCCCGACCGGAGGTTCTCGTGGCACCCACTGACGGCAGCGGCACGGGCGACGACCGCTCGCGCCGTCCCCGCTCGGCCGACACCCTGACCTGCTCGTTCTGCGGGAAGTCGCAGAAGCAGGTCAAGCGCCTGATCGCCGGACCGGCGGGGGTCTTCATCTGCGACGAGTGCGTCGCGCTGTGCCTGGAGATGGTCGACGAGGACCGCGAGCCCGAGAACCAGGACGTCGCGACGGGTGACGGACGCCTGCCCACGCCGCACGAGATCTTCGCGCACCTCAGCACGTACGTCGTCGGGCAGGACCCCGCGAAGCGTGCGCTCGCCGTCGCCGTCCACAACCACTACAAGCGGGTCCGGGCGGCCGCGGCCGCCGCCGAGGCGGCGGAGGCCGCCGAGGCCGCTGGTGACGCAGCGTCCGGGCCGGGCGACGGTCTCGACGACGTGGAGCTGGCGAAGTCGAACATTCTGTTGATCGGTCCGACGGGGACGGGTAAGACGTATCTGGCGCAGACGTTGGCGCGGATGTTGAACGTGCCGTTCGCGATCGCGGACGCGACAGCGTTGACG
>NZ_JBZGBZ010000018.1:0-8664 GCF_059159985.1 Cellulosimicrobium sp. BMG9.23 | reverse complement strand
TCCCTGGCGGGTCGCGATCGTCGGTGGTCTGGACACGATCGTCGAGTCCACGCTCGTGGACGACCTCGCCACGCCGAACCGGCTGGTGGGTCAGGACACCTCCTGGATCGAGCCGGGCATCTCGAGCTGGAGCTGGCTCACGGAGTCGAACGGCAGCACGAGCAACGAGGCCCGTCAGCGCGACTACATCGACCTCGCGGCGAGGATGGGCTGGGAATACGTGCTGCTCGACGAGGGCTGGAACGCTGCCTGGGTGCCGCGCACGGTCGACTACGCACACAGCAAGGGCGTCGATGTCATCGCGTGGTTCCACAGCCGCGACCTGCAGTCGCAGGCGCAGCGTGACGAGTGGCTCCCGAGGCTCAAGTCCTGGGGTGTCAGCGGCATCAAGGTCGACTTCATGGACTCCGACAGCCAGGCGATCCACCGCTGGTACGACGCCATCGCCGTCGACACGGCGAGGCACCAGCTCATGATCAACTTCCACGGGTCCTCGCTGCCGACAGGCATGCAGCGCACGTGGCCGCACTTCATGAGCTACGAGTCCGTGCGCGGCGAGGAGAGCTACGGCGCTCCGCCGCACAACCTCATCCTTCCCTTCACTCGCAACGTGGTCGGGTCGATGGACTACACGCCCACCGTCTTCTCGCGCGGCGTCAACAACCACTCGCACGCGCACGAGGTGGCCAAGGGCATCGTCTACGAGTCGGGCTGGCAGCACTTCGGGGACAACCCGGAGTCGTACGCGAGACAGCCGAACGCGACCCCGTTCCTGCAGAGCATCCCGGCACACTGGGGAGAGACCAGGCTGCTGAGCGGCACGCCAGCGCAGTCCGTGGTCATGGCGCGACAGTCCGGTAACCGTTGGTTCGTCGGCGGCATGCGCGTCGGGACCGGAGCACCGCTGACGCTCCCGCTGGCCGGGCTCTCTTCGAGCAGCAACGTGATCGTGGACCTCCTGGTCGACGGCAGCTCCGGCTCGGATCTGGTCAGGCGCACTGTCCGGGCCACCACCTCCGAGACGCTGAGCCTCCCTACGGCCAACCATGGCGGGTTCGCCGCGGTGGTGTGTGCCGCGGAGCCCGGCAGGGACACGTGCCTCGATGGGGCCGGGTCGCCGGGCAGCACCGGTCCGCTGCGCGGCGTGCAGTCTCAGCGCTGCGTCGACGTCCCCGGGGGCACCACCGTCAACGGCACTGCGGTGACTCTGTACGACTGCAACGGCGGCGCCAACCAGCAGTGGACGTCGATGTCGTCGCGGGAGCTCCGGGTGTACGGCAACAAGTGCCTCGACGCACATGGCGGCGCAACGACCGACGGGACGCCGGTGGAGATCTACGACTGCAATGGCGGTGACAACCAGAAGTGGACCGTGAACGCGGACGGCTCCGTTGTCGGTGTGCAGTCCGGCAAGTGCCTCGACGCGTTCGGCGGCGGCCAGGCCAACGGGACCAGGATTGTGCTGTGGACCTGTAACGGCGGCGCGAACCAGAGGTGGGCGCGGAGTTGATCCTGGAGCCGAGCAGGAAGTCCGATATCAAGGCTTCCTGCTCGGCCCTTGGCCCGTCGGGCACGGGCATGTCGACAGGTCGATAACCGACTCCTGTTGCCGAGCTGAACGAGAGACGCCGAGAAGCGGACTCGGCCCTTGATCGGTCCTGATCAGTCGAGGACGAGAACGGAACGGCTTCGATCATTCCATTGATCGATCGTCCGTGGGCGTCCTATCATCTTGGACACTCGTCCCTCGCGGATGGACGCGCCGTATTCGAAGGGGAATCGTGCGGATCCACCATTTGCACCCGCTGGGCATTCATTTCTCTGCACTTCTTGCCAACGGGACGTTCCGCAACATCGGCGCCGGGAAGTGCTTGGACCTGCCCGCAGGCAACGTTGCGAACGGACCAGGCTGATCATCTGGACCTGCTCGGTCAACGCCAACCAGCGCTGGACGCTCGCCTGACGCGAGGACGTGGCTCAGCACGAGGATGCGATCACGACTCCGGTCCGTCGGGTGTGCCCCGCACCCGACGGACCGGTTACAGGGCCCGGGAGCGCCGTCCTGCTCTCCCGCGCTGACCAGCTTTGCGACACACGTCGAGCTCAGAGAGGAGCCGTTCACGAGTCGCCATCGAGAGGTAGCGCGACGAAGCGCAGCTCAGCACCGTCATTCAAGGAGGAAACCGCCATGGTCTGGCACAAGGCTCGTCACGGGCGTTCTCGATCGAACACCGCCGTCGTGGTACCCGCCACGACAGACCGCGGCAGCGCGAACCAGCGCCGACGCCGGTCGCCACGTTCGATGTTCGCGGCGACGATCACCGTGGTGCTCGCGTTCGCGGGCGTGACGGCGACGCAGGGCGCCGCGAGCGCCGCTCCCGCCGACGTGGCGCCGTACACGGTGAACACCGATGCGGCCTTGGACGCGTTCAACGACGCGTTCCTCGTCTCGAACGGCACCCAGAGGTACTACAGGGAGTCGCTCGACACGACGGAGAAGGACTACTTCTGGCGCCAGGCCCTGGACATCCAGGGTGTCCAGGACGTGTACGACAGCACTCAGGATCCTTCGACACGCGATCTCGTCGTCCGCCTCCTCGAGACCTTCCTGGAGCAGAACCAAGGTTCGGGCGGTCTCTACGACTGGAACTGGAACGAGTACAACGACGATCTGCTCTGGGCCGGCCTGGCCTTCGCCCGCGGTTACGAGATCGCCGGAGATCCCAGGTACCTGAGGCAGGCGCAGTACGCCTTCGACCGGGTGTACGACCGCGGGTGGGACGACGCCCTCGGCGGCGGGATCTGGTGGGACATCCGCGAGGACGACAAGAACGCGCTGAGCAACAGCCCGGCGGTCATCCTCGGCGTCCTCATCTACGAAGCGAACGGCGACCGCGAGTACCTCGACAAGGCTCGAGCCATCTACGACTGGGTATGGGAGACGCTGCTCAACAGAAGCACGGGCGGCGTCCACGAGACCATCCGCGCGAACGGCGACCTCTCGAGCGGTCAGTCGGTGTACTCGGCCGGCGCCTTCATCAGCGCCGCGCAGGCCATCTACCGCAACATGGGAGGCCAGTCCGTCTTCGACGACGCCAAGCGCACGACCGACTACGTCATCCGGGAGCACACCCGAGACGGCATCATGAGCAACGGGCAGCGCGAGGGGACCTGGCAGTCGGAGTTCGCCCGGGGAATGGGTGAGTTCGTCCGGGAGAACAACCTGTGGGGCCAGTACTACGGCTTCATGAAGCGCAACGCCGACGCGGCATGGGATGCGCGGCGCACCGACCTCAACGTCACGTGGAACCGCTGGGACACGCAGACGCCGCGGGACAACACCCGCGCGGTCGAGACCATCGGCGCGGTCATCATGCAGGCCGTCACGCCGGCCAACATGCCGTCCGGCCGGGCGATCATCAGCAACTGGAACAACAAGTGCATCGACGTTCCGGGTTACAACTTCAGCGCCGGGCAGCGGTTGTCCATGTGGACCTGCAACGGCCAGACGAACCAGCAGTGGGAGTTCGTGAACGGCACCGTGCGGACGGAGGGCAACATGTGCATGAGCGTCGCGGGAGGTTCCACCGCTGATGGCGCTGCCGTCCAGCTGGCGACCTGTTCGGGCAGTGCAGCCCAACAGTTCCTGCTCACCTCGGCGGGCGACCTCGTCAACCGGCAGTCGAACAAGTGCGTCGACATCTTCTCCTGGAACCGGGGCGATGGAGCGGTGCTGGGTCAGTGGGCCTGCGGCAACGGCGCCAACCAGAAGTGGCGCCGCGGCTGACGGCGCGCACGGTTCCCGCGTGACTGCTCGGCTACGGCCCTGCTGCGACCAGCCACTGAGGTGGTCTCGCACCGGGCCGTAGCTCGAGCACGGCGAGGGATGTCACGCCGACCGCCAGCTGGTACCGGCTTCTGGGCGTGACACGACGAGGGAGAAGGGAGGTCTCAGGTCCTGCGGGACGAGGACTGAGCCGTCTGTGGGTGTATGTAGTGGCCGGTCGCGCCCCAGGCCCGCCATCCACGACACCTGCGGGCGGTTCAGTCCGGCTCTTTCGCCGATCCGTGATGAGCTGGCACATAGCGAAGAGCATGCGTAGCAGGGCAGCGAAAGAGGTGGGTACATGTGAGTCCGCGCCACTGGTCAGATGCGGTCGAACGGCGATGGCTCCATCCCCGTTGAGGCCCTTGCCCTCGAGCAGCGTGCGCGTTCTTCACGGAGAACCCCGGCTCAACTCCCGTCAAACCGTTCGGCAATACCGTTCGGCGCCGCAGCCTCCTCTGTCGCGTGCCGTAGGTCCTGTTCGTCAAATCACCGAGCCTAGGAGGACAACGTGCATCGAAATCGAACTCACGCCGGCCGCAAGGTGGCCCGCCGGTTGCTCGCAGGAGCGGTGTCGCTCGCCGTCTCCGCGGGCGTGCTCGTCGGCGCCGTGATCGCCAGTCCGGCCCAGGCCTACACCGGCGCACCCGTGGTCGGGGTCGCCTCCGGCCGCTGTCTCGACGTGACCGGCAACAACGCGACCCCTGGCACCCCGGTCAACATCTACGACTGCAACGTCCAGGACAACCAGGGCTGGACGCTCACCCCCGCCGGCGAGCTGCGCGTCTTCGACAGCCCGATGTGCCTGGACGTCGCGGGGCACGACACCACCGCCCCCGCGGTCGTCCAGATCTGGAGCTGCAACGGCGGCGAGAACCAGAAGTGGCGCGTCAACGCCGACCAGTCGATCGTCGGTGTCGAGTCCGGTCTCTGCCTGGACGTCAACGGTGGCAGCACAGCCAACAGCACCAGCGTGGGCATGTGGACCTGCAACGGCCAGGACAACCAGAAGTGGCGCGGCACCTTCGGCTCGTCCGACACCCAGCCGCCGAGCGTCCCGTCCAACCCGCGGACCAGCGACCTGCGCTGCGACGCGGTCACCTTCTCCTGGAACGCCGCGAGCGACAACGTCGGCGTGGCCTCCTACGACATCTACCACGACGGCCAGCTGATCAAGTCGGTCAGCGGGAGCACGACGTCGACCAGCGTCACCGTCGAACCCGGCGTCACGTGGGGTCTCTACGTCAACGCGCGCGACGCGGCGGGCAACCTCTCCCAGGCCAGCGCGAGCGTCCGCATCACTCCGCCCCAGTGCCAGGCCGACAGCACGCCACCCTCGACGCCCGGTGACCTCGCCGGCAGGGCGTCCGGCACCACCGTCACGCTGAGCTGGAACGCCTCCAGCGACAACATCGGGGTCCGCTCCTACCAGGTGTTCCGCAACAACTCGCGGGTCGGGACGATCACCGGAACGTCCACCTCGGCTCCGGTCACGACCTTCGTTGACGGCGGGCTCTCCGCGAACACGACCTACGCCTACCAGGTGGTGGCCCTCGACGCGCAGGGCAACGCCTCCGGACGCAGCAGCACCGCCAACGTCCGCACCGGCGCAGCGTGCACCAGCGCGGTGTGCGGCGTGACCGAGGTGACGCGGGACAACGACATCCCCTGGGGCCTGCTCACCCTGCCCGACGGCAACATCCTCTACACCCAGCGTGACGCCCACGACATCGTGCTGCTCAACCCGACCAACGGCTCGAAGACCACCGTCGGACGGGTCCCGAACGTCTCGGGCACCGACGGCGAGGGCGGCCTGATGGGCATCGAGATCGGCCCGAACTTCGTGAACGACCGCTGGCTCTACATCATGCACACCTCGCCGTCGGACAACCGCGTCGTGCGCATGCGCTACGAGAACAACCGGCTGAACACCGGCTCCACGCAGGTCCTGATCAGCGGCATCCAGCGCAACAAGTTCCACGACGGTGGGCGCCTGCGCTTCGGCCCGGACGGCAAGCTCTACGTGGCTACCGGCGACGCCCAGACCGCAAACGCAGCGCAGGACCGCAACAGCCTCAACGGCAAGATCCTGCGTCTGAACGCGGACGGCAGCATCCCGTCGGACAACCCGTTCGGCAACGCCGTGTGGAGCCTCGGTCACCGCAACCCGCAGGGGCTGGCCTTCGACTCCCGCGGTCGGCTGTGGCAGCAGGAGTTCGGCAACTCGATCATGGACGAGACCAACCTCATCACCCGCGGCGGCAACTACGGCTGGCCCGCTTGTGAGGGCACGTCCGGCTCGTGCAATAACCCTGCCTTCACCGCACCCAAGCGCACCTATCGGACTGCTGACGGCTCCTGCTCGGGAATCGCCATCGTCCGCGACGCGCTCTACGTTGCCTGCGCCCGTGGCGAGCGGATGTATCGCACCACGATCGAGGGCGACAGCCTGACCAACCTGCAGTCCTACTTCACGGGGACCTACGGTCGTCTGCGCACCGTCGAGCCGGCTCCCGGCAACGGTCTGTGGCTGACCACCACGACCCAGGGTGACAAGGACAGCACGGCCAACAACAGCAACGAGCGCATCTTCCGCGTCACGCTGGGAGACTGACACACCGGGGTCTCCCCGCGCAGATCTCTCTGCGCGGGGTGACCCGCCCTCCGCTTCCAGCCCGGCATCATCTCGGCCACCAGCGGGTCACAGCGTCGAGGCGGCGGGCGTCCAACGCGTACCGGACCGAGGTCCGGTGAGGCGCGGACGGCGCACGCGATCGCCCACCCGCACGAAGAATGCCGCTCCCTCTCGGGGAGCGGCCTTCCTGCGTTCGTTCGTCGCCTCGTCCTGCCCCACTGACGCCCGCCGTCCTCTCGCCGCCAGTCGGCTGCCGACGGACACCATGGTGTGCCACTTCAATCCAGACCCGGGGCGCAGCAGTCGCTCGACCAGGTCCGCCGGCCGCGCCGTCTGCGGATCCTTGCTATGGGTGGTGCGGGTCGTCTCGTCTTCTCCCTCGGGATGCCGCGCAGCCCTTCGGCCCGCATCAGCCGCTCGACCGTGCACCGTGCCACGCTGATGCCCTGCCGGTTCACCTCGCCCCAGACCCTCCGGGCCCCGTAGAGGCCCAGGTTGACCTTGTGCACCCGATGGATCAGCCCCACCAGCTCGGCGTCTCGGGTCGCCCGCGCGGACGGCGGCCTGGATCTGGCCGCGTAGTACGAGCTCGGAGGGAGCTTCGCGCCGGTGCCGTTGAGCACCACGCAGATCGGCTCGACCCCGAGCTCGCGCCCCTCGACGACCTCACGGCGGTGCGCGCCGATGAAGTCGACTACTTGCTGGACGGGCGGTCGAGCTCCACCGCAAAGAAAGCCGAGGCCGCCTTCAGGATGTGGTTCGCCCGCCGCAGCTCACGGTTCTCCCGCTCCAGCTCCGCGATCCTGGCCGCGTCCGTGCTCGTCACCCCCGGCCGACTGCCCTCGTCGACCTCCCCTGCGCTTGACCCACGTGGGCAGGGCCTCCGGGTGGACGTCCAGCTGGGCCGCGATCCGACGGATCACGACCATCCGCTGCCCCTCGACCGCGATCGCGTCCAACGCCATCCTCGTGGCCCGCTCACGCAGCTCGTCGCTGTACTTCTTCGGTGCCGCCATGACTTTCATACTTCCTGGATTGAGAGCCTCCACCGAACCCGGGGCGATTCACGGCCACCAAGAAATGTTGCTCGGACACGCGAGAAGCGCTGATCAATTGTGATCGGTCGAAATTCAACGAGAGGCAGTATCGATCAGTTCGTTGATCGACCGTCCGTGGGCGTCCTACGATCTGCACACCCGTCCGTCGCAGATGGACGCGTCACGTTCAAAGGAGAATCGTGCGGATCCACGCTTTACGCCCGCTGGGCGTCCACTTCTCTGCATTTCTCACCACCGGTCTCCTGATCGGTACTGCGGCGCTCGTCGGTGCCGCCGGGCCGGCGAGTGCCGCGCCCACGGGCGAGGTGTTCATCTCGGACCTGTCCTGGAGGGCGGAGTTGAACGGGTTCGGGCCGGTCGAGCGGGACGCCTCGAACGGTGACCTGGCGGCGGGTGACGGCGGACCGATCACCATCGGTGGTGTCGGTTATGGCAAGGGCGTGGGTATGCATGCCACTGGTTCGGTCTCGGTCGACCTCGACGCGAACTGTCGTTCGTTCTCCTCGTTCGTCGGGATCGACGACGAGGTGGCCGGTGGTGCGGGTTCGGTGCAGTTCAGGGTGCTCGGCGACGGACGGGTGCTCGCCGAGAGCGGTATCCTCTCCGGCACGGACGCGCCGCAGGAGCTGACGGCGGATGTCACCGGTGTCCAGACGCTCGTGCTGCAGGCCGCGGAGGGGACGGACGGCAAGAACGACGACCACGCCGACTGGGCGGACGCGAAGCTGGTCTGCGACGACGATGCGCCGCCAGAGCCCGAGGTGGTGGACCGGTGGGAGACCCGGGCCCCCGACGGCTCGCCGATCAGCGCACAGCTCACGCTGGACTCGGCGGGGCGTGTGGCTGTCGAGGTCTACGACGGTGGGACGCTCGTGGTGTCGGCCGCGCGCCTCGGCCTCGCGGGGTCGGACGGTGACTTCCGCTCGGGCCTGACCTTCGTCGAGCGCAGGGACTCCCTGGTCTCCGACTCCTACTCGATGACGACGGGCAAGGAGGAGCAGCGCGAGTACAGGCACAACGAGTCCGTCTTCGTGTTCAGGAACTCCAGCGGCGCCCAGATCTCGATCGCGGTCCGTGCGTCGGACGACGGTGTCGCGTACCGATACCTGCTCGGCGGCGGGGGTCAGCACCGCGTGGACGACGAG
>NZ_JBZGBZ010000017.1:0-32485 GCF_059159985.1 Cellulosimicrobium sp. BMG9.23 | reverse complement strand
GGCGCCCCCACCCACCCCGACACCCCAGGCGACCATGCGCCGTCGAGCACAAGGACCGGGGAACTACTTCGCGTCTCCGGTCCACCGACGGCGAGTGCTCAGGGGAGCCAGCGCCAGCCGCGGGGGGTCGCGACGGCGTCGACGGTCTTGTCGTGCGGTTCGAGGGGGAGGGGGCGGTCGTCGGCGTCGTAGACCTCCTCGGGGAAGACGACGGCGACGACGCGCGCGCCGGGGCGGATGTGCTCGAGGGCGCGGTCGTACCAGCCGCCGCCCTGGCCCAGCCGGACGCCGCGCGAGTCGACGGCGAGCGCGGGCGCGACGACCACGTCGGCGAGCGCGAGCGCTTCCGGCCCGAGCGGGGCGGTGCCAGGTTCGGGCGGGCGTCCGGGCGCGCGGACCTGCAGGTCGGCCGGGCCGTCGTACTCGGCCCAGTCGCGCTGCAGCCCGGCGCCGAGCACCGGCAGCAGCACGCGGACCCCGCGCGCGGCGAGCCGTTCGAGCAGCTCGGCGGTGCCGGGTTCGGCGGGTCGGGCGGCGTAGGTCGCGACGCACGTCGCCGCCGCGACCTCGGGGATCGTCTCGATCACGTCCGCGACGGCGACGGCCGCTTCCTTGCGGAGCCGGTCCGAGCGGGACTGTCGGTTCGTCCGGATGGCCTTGCGGAGGATCTCCTTCGCGTCCTCGACCTCGATGCTTCCGTGCAGGGGGTAGGGCTGGTCCGGGCCACTCATGTCCCTATTGTCACCCGCGCGCCGGGATGGGCCGTCCACCGCGCGGGGTGAGGTCTGGGCCGTCGTGCACGGGTACGGGGTTCCCTCGACGCTCCGGACGCACCTATGATCGGGAACGTACTAGTACGGACTCCTGACAAAAGCCTTTCGCTCGCGTCAGGGCCGGCCTGCGCCGACCAGTGAGGACGCCATGACTGCGCCGACGACCGCTCCGTCCACCGATCCGACGTTCCGTCCGTCCACCGAGCCGGGTCCGCCCTCGGCACCGGCGCGTCGGCCGTCCGGGGCGTCGTCCACCGCGTCCTCCACCGTGTCGTCGACCGCGTCGTCGACCGCGTCCTCCGCCCGGGCCACCCGTGCCGCGGTGGTCCTCGCCGCCGGTCACGACGCCGCGTCGCGCAACCTGCTCACCCGGCCGCTCGGGGACGCGACCGTCGTCGAGCTCGCCGTCGCGACGGTGTGCAAGGTCGTCGACCCGGGTCGCGTCGTCGTCGTGGTCTCGCCCGACGACCCGGCGGTGCGTGAGCTGGTCGGTGAGGACGTCGTCTACGTCGAGCAGCCCGAGCCGCGGGGGACGGGTGACGCGGTCCTCGCGGCGCGCGGGGCGGTCGCGTCCGTCCTCGGCGCGGACGCGGACGGTCCGGTCCTCGTCGCCTACGCGGACACGCCGCTGCTGCGCCCCGAGTCGCTCCTGGGCGTGCTCACCCGTCACACCCTGACGCGGTCGGACCTCTCGCTCCTGTCGGCCGTCGTCGACGACCCGCAGCCGAGCTCGGGACTCGTCGTGCGGGCCGACGGTGAGATCAGCGCGATCCTCGAGCCGGAGGACCGCGCGGGCGCGCCGGTGGGGGAGCGGCCCGAGGTCAACGTGGGCGCCTACGTCGCCTCACCGGCCCTGCTCTTCCGCGAGCTCGAGGCCATGGCCGCGGGCGGCGAGCACCGGCTCACGGAACTCGCGCGCCGTGTCATCGGCGCCGGGTGCAAGATCTCGTCGTACCGGATCTACGACACCGACGAGGTGCGCGGCATCAACACGCCGGACGAGCTGCAGGAGGCCGCGGACGTCGTCCTCAAGCGGCTGTTCGTCCCGACGAAGAACACGGACACGAAGATCGTGTTCGGCACCGGGGGGTGGCGGGCAGTCATCGGCGAGGGCTACACGCTCGCGAACGTGCGCCGGCTGTGCCAGGCCATCGCGAACGAGACGGTGCGCCGAGGGCTCGACGGAAAGGGCGTCGTGATCGGCGGGGACCGCCGGTTCCTGTCGCGCGAGTCCGCGATCGCCGCCGCGGAGGTCTTCGCGGGCAACAACATCGCGGTCACGCTCCTGCCCGACGACGTCCCCACGCCCCTCGTGACCTTCGCCGCCCCGTACCTCGGCGCGGCCTACGGGATCATCGTCACGTCGAGCCACAACCCGCCCGAGTGGAACGGCATGAAGGTGTTCCGCCAGGACGGGTCGCTGCCGCTCGACGACGAGACGGACCGGTACCAGGACGAGGCCAACGCGCTCTCCGTGGACGACGTCATCACGCTCGACATCGAGATCGCGCGCCGTACGGGCGTCGTCACCGACCGCGCGCTCACCGACCCGTACGTCGACGCGATCG
This sequence comes from Cellulosimicrobium sp. BMG9.23, assembly GCF_059159985.1. Classification (NCBI taxonomy): domain Bacteria; kingdom Bacillati; phylum Actinomycetota; class Actinomycetes; order Micrococcales; family Promicromonosporaceae; genus Cellulosimicrobium; species Cellulosimicrobium sp. BMG9.23. The sequence continues at coordinate 30,144 of NZ_JBZGBZ010000017.1, read as the reverse complement.
AGCGGATCATCGACGTCGAGGCCGTGCGCGGGTCGGACCTGCAGGTGGTCGTCGACCCGATGTACGGGACGAGCCAGCTCACGCTCGGCACGATCCTCTCCGACATGCGCGTCCGCTCGGAGTTCATCCACGCCGCGCACAACCCGCTGTTCGGCGGCGTCGCGCCCGCGCCCGACCTGCAGCGGCTCAGCACGCTCGTCTCGATGATCCGTCAGGGCGGCGGGCGCTACGACCTCGGCATGGCGACCGACGGCGACTCCGACCGCATCGGCATCGTCGACGAGACCGGCGAGTACATCGCGACCAACGACCTCCTGCTCCTCCTGTACTGGTACCTGCACGAGGTCCGCGGCGAGCGGGGCGGCGTCGTGCGCAACCTCGCGACGACGCACCTGCTCGACCGCCTCGCGGCGCACTTCGGCGAGGAGTCGCGCGAGGTCAAGGTCGGCTTCAAGCACGTCACCGCCGGCATGGAGGAGATCGGCGCGGTCCTCGGCGGGGAGTCGTCGGGTGGCCTGACGATCCGCGGCTGGATCCTCGGCAAGGACGGGATCTTCGCGTGCGCGCTCGTCGCGGAGATGCTGGCGCGCACGGGCAAGCGGATCTCCGAGCTGCGCGCGACGGTCTACGAGATCACCGGCCGCCTGTACACGCTCGAGGCAGGGGTCCCCGCGACGCCGGAGATGCGCGTCGAGGTCCCGCGGAGGCTCGCCGCCGAGCCGCTCACGCACGTCGGCCCGTACCCCGTCGTGTCCGTCTCCCACCTGGACGGCACGAAGATCCTCCTCGAGGACGACAACTGGGCGCTCCTGCGGTTCTCCGGCACCGAGCCCGTCCTGCGGATGTTCGTCGAGGCGGACACCCCCGAGAAGGCGGGCGAGCTCCTCGACTGGCTCCGCGGCTTCGTCACCGCCGGCGTCTGAGCCAGTCCCGGCACGAGCCGGACGCACCCACCCGGCGACCACGCGCCGTCGGGCACCACGACCACCCGAGCAGCACCCCGGAGAGGAACCCCAGCAACGATGCGCTACGGCCGCTTCGACACCGCGCGCGACGAGTACGTCGTCGAGCGCCCCGACGTCCCCGTCTCGTGGACGAACTACCTCGGCACGAAGGACCTGTGCACGGTGCTGTCCCACACCGGCGGTGGGTACTCGTACTACAAGAGCTCGCAGCAGGGGCGCATCACGCGGTTCCGCCCCAACGGCGTGCCGCTCGACCGCCCCGGCCACTACGTGTACGTGCGCGACGCCGACGACGGCGACTACTGGTCGGTGTCGTGGCAGCCCGTGGGCAAGCCGTTCGTCGGGCCGGACGAGGAGCTCGACGCCGCGGGCGGGGCCGGCCGGTGGACGACGCGGCACGGGCTCGGCTACTCGACCTTCCGGGCCGAGTACAAGGGCGTCGACGCCGAGCAGACCGTCTTCGTCCCGGTCGACGACGACGTCGAGGTGTGGGACGTGCGCCTCACGAACACGACGGACCGCGAGCGCCGCCTCACGGTCTCCGGCTACGTCGAGTTCAGCTTCCACACCATCACGATCGACAACCAGAACCTACAGATGTCCCTGTACGCGTCGGGCTCCTCGTACGAGGACGGGATCGTCGAGTACGACTTCTTCTACGAGCCGTGGACGTTCCACTACTTCGCGTCGAGCGAGACGCCGTCCTCGTACGACTCGCTGCGCGACTCCTTCATCGGCCCGTACCGCACCGAGTCCAACCCGATCGCGATCGAGCGCGGCCACGGCTCGGGCACGAGCGCCACGACGCAGAACCACTGCGGAGCCCTCCAGCACGAGATCGTGCTGGAGCCCGGAGAGACCAAGCGCCTCGTCTACCTGCTCGGGTACGGCTCGCGCGATGCGGCCGGCCGGGCGATGCAGGCGAAGTACGCGGACCTGGACGCCGACGTCCCGGCCGTCGACGCCGAGCGCGCCCGCCTGCGCGACCACTGGCGCGCGAAGCAGGAGAAGTTGCGCATCCGCACGCCCCACGAGGGCATGAACACGATGATCAACACGTGGACGCTGCTCCAGGCGGAGACGTGCGTGCAGTGGTCGCGGTTCGCGTCGTTCGTCGAGGTGGGCGGGCGCGCCGGCCTCGGCTACCGCGACACCGCGCAGGACGTCCTGAGCGTCATCCACTCGAGCCCGACGAAGACGCGGCAGCGCATCGTCGAGCTCCTGCGCGCCCAGACGGAGGCCGGCTACGGGCTGCACCTGTTCGACCCGAAGGCGTTCGACCCCGACGCCGAGCAGCTCCCCGACATCCCGTCGCCGACCATCGTGCCGACCGTCGACCCGAAGGACCTCATCCACGGGCTCGAGGACACGTGCTCGGACGACCACCTGTGGCTCGTGCCGTCGGTCGTGGAGTACGTCAAGGAGACGGGGGACCGCGCGTTCCTCGACCTGGAGATCCCGTTCGCCGAGGGCACGCCGGGCACGGTCTACGACCACCTCGTCCGGGCGCTCGAGTTCTCGGCCGAGCAGGTCGGCCAGAACGGCGTCGCGCTCGGCCTGCGCGCGGACTGGAACGACTGTCTCAACCTCGGCGGCGGCGAGACGTCGCTCGTGACGTTCCTGCACGCGTGGGCGATCGGCGCGTTCCTCGAGATCGCGGAGCCGCTCGCGGCGGCGGGCGACGAGCGCGCCGAGGCGGACGTCGTGCGCTTCACGGCCGAGCGCGAGCGCATCGCCAAGGTCGCCGACACCCAGCTCTGGGACGGTCGCTGGTGGATCCGCGGCTACACGCGCGACGGCGTGAAGATCGGCTCGGCCGAGAACGCCGAGGGCAAGATCTTCCTCGAGCACCAGGCGTGGCCCGTCATCGCCGGCATCACGACGCAGGAGCGCGGCGAGGCGTCGATGGACGCGGTGCGCGAGCTGCTCGGCTCGGAGTACGGCAGCCACCTCAACTGGCCGGCCTTCACGCAGGTGGACGACACCGTCGGGTTCGTCACGCGCGTCTACCCGGGCATCAAGGAGAACGCCGCGATCTTCTCCCACCCGAACGCGTGGCCGATCATCGCCGAGGCGCTGCTGGGCCGTGGCGACCGGGCGGTGCAGCTCTACGACGCGATCCTCCCGTATCACCAGAACGACAACATCGAGGTCCGGGGGGCCGAGCCGTACGCCTATGTGCAGTTCCTCTACGGCCGGGACCACGAGTGGTTCGGCAAGGCCCAGAACCCGTGGCTCACCGGCACGGCCGGGTGGATGTACACCGCCGTGACGAAGTACGTCCTCGGTGTCCGCCTCGCGCTGGACGGGCTCGTCGTCGACCCGTCGATCCCGCGCGACTGGGACGGGTTCGAGGTGCGGCGCGAGTGGCGCGGCGCCGTCTACGCGATCGAGGTGCGCAACCCCGACCACGTGTCGACGGGCGTGCGGGCCGTGACCGTCGACGGCGTCGACCACGACCCGACGCTCCCGATCCCCGTGCAGCCGGCCGGCGCCGAGGTGCGCGTCGTCGTCACGCTCGGCTGACCACGCCACGGTCGCGGCTGGTGGCGCCGGCCGCGGCCGTGGTAGACCCTGTCAGCGAGGCCGGGTCGTCCGAGCTTCGGCACGCGCGAGGAAGGCCGAGGATGGACGCCGCACGAAGGACGCCACGATGACGGGCAGGACGGCACGCGCGTGGACCGTCACCAAGCCCTGGCCGGTCACGCTGCGTGAGGACACGCTCGACGGGTCCGTGGTGCTGCGCCCGCTGCGACGGCGCGACGCCCACGACTGGATGACCCTGCGCGCGCGGAACGCCGAGTGGCTCGAGCAGTGGGAGGCGACGTCACCCCGCTCCGGGCCGGGCGGCCCGCCCACGTTCGGCGAGTACGTCCGCTCGCTCACCTCGCAGGCGCGCAACGGCTCGTCGCTGCCGTTCGCGGTCGAGTACGACGGCGAGCTCGTCGGGCAGCTCACGGTCTCCTCCATCACGTACGGGTCCCTGTGCGGGGCGAGCGTGGGCTACTGGGTGAGCGAGCACGTCGCCGGGCGGGGGATCATCCCGACCGCCGTCGCCATGTCGGTCGACTACTGCTTCGCCGTCCTCGGACTGCACCGGATCGAGATCAACATCCGGCCGGAGAACAGGCCGAGCCTGCGCGTCGTCGAGAAGCTCGGCCTGCGCGACGAAGGTCTGCGCGAGCGCTTCCTCCACATCCAGGGCGCCTGGCGCGACCACCGCACGTTCGCGATCACGACCGAGGAGGTCCCGGACGGCCTCCTGGCGCGCTGGCAGGCGACCCGCCGCGGTGACGGCTGACGCGCCGTCGGGCACGCGTCGTCGGGCGTTCCGCGGATGCCGGGCGCCCGACACGCCGGAGCGCGTCCGGGCCGCGTGCGAGGGCCTCGCCTACCGTCGGAACGTGGAATCGGCCTCGGGGATCGTCGCGCTCGCGGTGGTCCTGCTGTGGTTGGGGTACTACGTGCCCCACCGGGTGCAGCACCGCCAGCAGCTGCTGGAGGCGCGCACGGAGGACCGGTTCTCGGGCGCGCTGCGCGTCCTGTCCGTCGCCGGGCGCGGCATCGGCGCTCCCGAGCGTCTGGTGCCGGCGCTCGCCGTCGAGGCGGGGCCGTCGGGCGGGGGCCGGGCTCTGCTCGGCGCCGCACCGGGGGCCGCGCCGAGGACGACGGGTACTGCAGGCGCTGCGGACACGAGCACGGAACGATCGGACCGGTCGGACGGTCGGACGCACGACGAGGTGGAGGACGCCATGGAGACCAGCGGCAGCGCGTCGTCCCCCCGAGGGGCGGTCCCGAACGCGGTGCGTCCGTCGACGTCGCGGCTCGCGCTCCTGGAACGCCGCGCGGCCGCCGCGCGTCGGCGTCTCGCGCTGACCGCCGTCCTGCTGCTCGCCAGCGTCGCCGTATGGGTCGTCGTCGGTCTGGGCCTGGTGTCGTGGTGGGCGGCCGCCGTCCCGACGGCGCTGCTCGCCCTGGTCCTCGTCCTCGGCCGGCGTGCCGTGCTGTCCGCGCAGCGGGCCGACGCCGCGTGGCTCGCCGAGCGTCGGGCGGAGGCCCGCGCCGCGCGCGGCACGGTCGCCGGCAGCCCGGCCGCCCCGCGCAACGTGCGACCCCGGGTGACCGGCCGGGCCGTGCACGGGTCACAGCTCAGCACGCAGATGATCCCGCGCGTCACGGCGAAGGACCTGGCCCGGGCGAGCGTGACGGCTGCCGCGGACGGTGCCGCGGCGACGGTCGCGACCTCGGGTGGCTCGGCGCGCGGGACGTCGCGCGCCGGGTCGAGCGCCCCGCGCACCGACGACGACCCCGCGGAGGGTTCCTCGGCGCGCCCGGAGCGCGACGAGCCGCAGACCACCGTCGCCGAGGCGACCGAGCCGACCGAGGACCGCGTCCCCTCGGGACGTGCCTGGGACCCGGTGCCCGTGCCGCGGCCGACGTACACCATGAAGGCCACGGCCCCCCGGCGCGAGCCGGCCCCGCTGACCGACGACGAGACGTCGCCGGCCGCGGTGCGACCCCCCGCGGTGGCGACGCCGGCGGTGCCGATGCCCGAGCGGACCGCGGCGCCGGAGCGGGCGGAGGGCGACGCGCAGAAGCCGAGCACCGAGACCCTGGGACTGGCCCTCGACGAGATCCTCGCGCGGCGACGCGCGGCAGGGCAGTAGCCGAGAGGGGCCCGACACCTGTCCGTCGGGGTCGCTGCGCGGTGTCACCGGTTTGCAGGACCACGGGCCCGAGGTGTTAGTCTGTACACCGCTCGAGGGGCTATGGCGCAGTTGGTAGCGCGTCTCGTTCGCAATGAGAAGGTCGGGGGTTCGAATCCCCCTAGCTCCACTCCTTGAAGGCCGTTGGTCAGGATGTATTTTCCTGGTCAGCGGCCTTCGGTGTTTCCCGAAGTCCTCGACTGAGAGGCCCGCAACGACTGTGACTCCACGCGAAATTTCATGCGAGTGCTCACCGGCCGGCCCTCGCGGTCACGGACGTCGCGCTCGCGCTCAACCTCTGTGCGCCGCAGCTTGGACCGCACCGGACTGCCGCGCCGCGGCCATCCGGGGATGCAGGGGGCGAGCCACGGCCGTACACCCACCTGCCCGAGAGGGCGGCGCGAACGCCATGGATCTATCGCTGAGCGACGCCCGGGCTGCTGCGGATTCGAGGGCGCAGGGCTGTGCCACTACGACGTCTTCGGGCGTGGGGTGGTGCGGGCTCTGAGGTGGGCTCGTTCTCCCTGTTGCCCGAACAGGACGAGGAGCTCGACGGTGCGTTCGTCGTCCGGCCCGAGCCAGTGCGGTACGTGGGTGTCGAACTCCGCCGCCTCGCCGGGCTTGAGGACGAGCTCATTGTCGCCGAGGATCAGGCGCAGCCTGCCGGTGAGGACGTAGAGCCACTCGAAGCCGGCGTGGGTCTTGAGCTCCGGCTCACCGCCTGACTTCGGCGGGATCAGCAGCTTGTGGGCCTGGACCCCGCCTGGGGTACTGAGTGGCACGTAGGTCAAACCGTCCCGGGTGACGGGACGTAGATGGATGCGCGGGTCGCCGGTGCGCGGTGCGCCGACGAGCACGTCGAGCGGCACGGCATACACCTCGGCGAGAGGCAGGAGCATCTCGAGGGTGGGTTTGCGGGTGCCGCCCTCGAGGCGCGAGAGCGTGCTCTCGTTGATCCCAGTCCGCTCGGCAAGGGTGGCCAGCGTCAGGCCGCGACGGCGTCGCAGCTCTCGCAAGCGTGGCCCTACGGCCTCCAGCCGGTCCTGGTGTGAGGTCGTCATGGAGCCAGTATGCCAAAACGGCATGATTGCTTGCGACTTTGGCACGGTCACGTCCACGCTGCCGTAGTCGGACTCCCCGCGCGGATCCCGACAACCCCACTCTTGCTGCCCCGATCGAGGACTGCTTGTCATGACCGACCAAATCGCCGACCCGCAGGCTGGCACGCTCGCCCTGGACCCCCGCCGCTGGCTGGCCCTGGCCGTGATCTCCATCGCCACGCTGATGGTGGTGCTTGACGCATCCATCATCAATATCGCGCTACCCCACGCCCAGGCGGACTTGCACATCAATAACGCGCAAAGGCAGTGGGCAGTCACCTCGTACGCACTCGCCTTCGGCGGGCTGCTGCTCCTGGGCGGACGCGTGGTCGACCTCGTCGGCAGGAAGCGCGTCTTCCTGATCGGGTTGGTCGGCTTTGCTGCAGCCTCCATGATCGCGGGTATCGCCCCGAACGCGGCGACCTTGTTCGCCGGACGTGCGCTGCAGGGAGTGTTCGCCGCGCTGCTCGCGCCCGCAGCGCTGTCGCTGATCGCGGTCACCTTCACCGATCCCCATGAGCGGGCCAAGGCGTTCGGCGTATACGGCGCTCTGCAGGGCGCCGGAGGCGCGATCGGACTCGTCGCCGGCGGGGTGCTGACCGAGTACGCGGGCTGGCGCTGGTGCCTTTTCGTCAATGTCCCGCTGGCCATAGGAGCCGCCCTGGCGGCGCTTCCGACCATCCGGGAGAGCCGCGCCGAGGGAGTCCGTCGCTACGACATCCCTGGCGCAATCACCGTGACCGCGGGGCTGGCCGCCCTGGTGTGGGGCTTCACCCAGGCGGCCGAGTCGGGATGGGGGGCTCCGGCGACCTGGGGCCTGCTGATCGTCGGCCTCGTCCTGCTCAGCGTCTTCGTCCTCATCGAGCACCGGGCAACCTCCCCGCTGCTGCCGCTGCGGGTGATGCTCGACCGCGAGCGTGGCGGCGCGCTGCTCGCCTCGCTGCTGGTGGGAGCGGGGATGTTCGGTCTCATGCTGTTCCTGACCTACGAGCTGCAGATCATCCTCGGCTACCAGCCGCTGCAGGCCGGGCTCGCGTTCCTGCCGTTCAGTGCCGGCATCATCGCCGCCGCGCCGCTCGGGTCGCGGCTCGTGCTCAGGAGCGGGCCGCGCTCGCTCATGGTGGCAGGCGTGGCCGTGGCACTGGTCGGCACGCTCTGGCTCACCCGGCTGCAACCCACCGGCGGGTACGCCGAAGTGGTCCTGCCCGCGATGACCATGACCGGGCTGGGGTTGGGCCTCTTCTTCGTCGCGTTGCCCAACGCCGCACTCGCCCGGGTCGCGCCGTCCGACGTCGGGGTGGCCAGCGCCATGATCAGCACCACCCAGCAGGTCGGTGGCGCCCTCGGCCCGGCGCTGCTCAACACCCTCTACATCACCGCGCTCACCGGCTACCTCCAGGCCAGTGACGGAGCGGTCCCCGACATCGTCGGACAGGATGCGATGGTGTACGGCTACCGCATCGCCTTCCTTGCCAGCGCGATCCTGTTCGCCCTCGCCCTCGCGGCGCTGTGCGTCCTACGAGCTCGACGCCCCCGGGCTGACCAAGCCTCCTGAACCCCACTGAGAGGGGACGACGACCATGACCATTCCATCCGACTCCGAGAGCTTCTGGGAAGACCACTACGTGCGCCTCGACGCCCAGTGGGGGACGACGCCGAACGATCTTCTGGTCGACCTCGTGACCAGCCACTCAACCACACCCGGTACGGCGCTGGACCTGGGCTGCGGGCACGGCGGCGACGCCCTCTGGCTCGCGGCGCGAGGCTGGCAGGTCACGGCGGTGGACGTCTCCGCCACCGCCCTCGCCCGCGTCGACGCCGCCGCCGCATCCTCCGGGCTCGCCGACCGCGTCACCACGAGCCGGCACGACGTCGCCTCGACGTTCCCCGACGGGACCTTCGACCTGGTCAGCGCCTGCTACTTCCATACCCCGCTGGAGATCCCGCGCGACCAGATCCAGCGCAGGGCTGCCCGGGCCGTCGCTCCGGGCGGCCTGCTGATCGTCGTCGAGCACGCCTCGGTGCCACCCTGGTCTTGGCAGGCAGGCCAGGACGTGCAGTTCCCCACCCCCGCCCAGGTGCTGGCATCCCTCGAGCTGGACGACCGCTGGGACACGCTGCAGTGCGACGCACCACAACGCACCGCCACCGGACCCGACGGGCAGCACGCAACCGTCACTGACAACGTGGTCGTCGTCCGACGTCGGGTGACGACCGCCCGGTCTTGAAGGGGACGAAGTCACAGCCTTCGAGCGTGCTGGATCACCGTTCCTCGAGACCCCTGATCAGGCGTGCGGCCTCGCTGGCCCGCCGAGCATCGGACGTCTCGTCCGCATCGACGAGGATCGTGTCCTCGTCGATGCGGCTGCTGGAATGCCTCGGCGTGCGCCTCGGCGGACAGCTCTGAGGCCAGGAGCTTCGCGAACGTGCTCTCCTGGGCTCGAAACGACCGGGCGGCATCCGACCGGTTCAGTACGCCGCGTTCACCGCCACGAGTGCGCTGCTCTGGCACCCCGTGCCCGTGTCGCCCGGCGCCGGCCCGGACCACGAGAACCCGTACTGGTCGAACGCGTTGCGGGCGTTCGCATGCGCGGTGCTCGCCTGGTGGTCGAGGTACTGCTCGTACGGTCGTCCCGGCAGGGCCCGGTCGAGCTCGGCGAGGCCGCGGATCGCACCGGCCTTGAACGAGGCACCGTCGTTGCGGCACGTGTCCCAGCCCTCGGCCGGGTCGCGCAGCACGCCCGCCGAGGTGGTGAGCCCGCCCCCGGGCCGGGTCATCGCGTCGGCGGTGCGCCGTGCCTGGTCGAGCAGCGCGCCGTCGCCCGTCGCCTCGTGCAGCTCGACGAGGCCGGAGATCAGCACGCCCTGGTTGTAGGTGAACGTCGCGCCGCCCGGCGTGCACCCGTTCGCCGAGAGCCCGTCGACGACGAGCCCGTCGGAGCGGATCAGTCCGGTTCCGCGGAACCAGTCCCACTCGGCCTGGGCTCGCGCGAGGTACGTCGAGTCTCCCGGGAGGCGGTTGTGCAGGGAGGCGTTGACCTGCAGGTAGAGCACGTTCGCGATGGACGCCTTGTTGAGGCGGTCGGTCTTCCAGTAGACGCCGCCCCCGCACGCGCCGTCCCAGTAGGCGTGCATGTGGTCGGCCGCGGCGCGGGCCGTGTCCAGGTAGCGCTGCTCGCCCGTGAGGTCGTAGGCGTCGAGCCACACCATGGCCCACCAGCCGGTGTCGTCGATGTACTCGTTGCGGAACTGGCCCTCGTGGTGCCCGTCCGTGCGGTTCACGTTGCGGTCGTACGTGCGCGCCATGGCGTACCGGTAGCTGCCCATCCCGGTGACGCGGGCGTTCTCGATCACGGCCGAGAGAGCGGGCGCCGACGTCCACCAGTCGTTGCCGTTGAAGAGCCCGGTGTCGACGTCGTACGTCGCCATCATCGCGGTCGCCGCGGCGGTCGCGCGGTTTCCCGCGTTCCAGGTGGTGCGCGCCCACGGCGTGCACGCGACCGCGCCGGTGTCCGTGGCGCGCCCGCAGGCGCGCAGCGCCCCGACGCCGAGGTTCGCCCAGTCGTCGTTGTTGTACATCTGGGTGCGCCAGCCGGAACCACCGCTCGGCACCGCCGTCACGCCGAGCAGGCCGTCCCAGGTCTTCCCGCCGTCGAACGACCGGTCGAGCCACACCTCGTCGCCTCCTCGGCCGCCGTCGATCGACGCCCACCCCATCGGGTCCGAGTCGCTCAGGTGCAGGACGACGGTCCGACCCGACACCGTGGCCCGCACCGGCGTCCGGTCCCCCGCCGCGAGAGCCGGGTCTCGCGCGTCGCAGTGGATGTTGCAGACCGGCGCCGCCGCGACGGGCGCCGCGGTCGCGACCACGCCCACCACCCCCAGCGGCACCGCAAGCCCGAGCGCGGCGAGCATCGCCGCGGGTCCGCGCGTGCGGCCCCTCCCCGGTGCTCGCTCAGCCGTCGCTCCGTGCACCCTCGTGCGGGACATGTCGTTCACGGGACTCACCTCGTCGTGTCGATCCGCGGACTGGTCGGCGACGCTGCCGGACGTCCGGACCAGAATGGCCGCCGACAGCGCTGTCCGCAAGGTATCCAAGGGAGTCGCTACGCCGCTGGCATGGCACATGTCTACCCGGACGCCCAGGTCTCCACCACGAACTCGACGCTGAGGTTGACGCGCGCGACGGCCGGCGGCGTCGACGTGGGGGACGTCGTCAGGGGGAAGGGGCTCCGAGGAAACGATGACCATCCAGAGCTTGCCCCGCCCTTGCACACCGACGCAAGGGCGCAACCTCTGGTGAAAGTCGATCGGATCGAGCGCTCCGCCGTGCACGTCGCGCGCCTCGCGCGCGACTCGAGGAGCGCGCGTCACCCTGGCACGGGCTACGGTGTGTCCGGGCTGACCGAGCGGAGGATGACGATGGTGCGCCGGGGTACGAACCTGCCGCGCATGGGTGACTTCAACCAGATGGTCGTGCTGGACCAGATCCGACGCACCGACGACGGGTTGAGCCGGGTCGAGCTCGCGGCGAGCACCGGCCTGTCGCTGCAGACCATCTCGAACATCGTGTCGCGCCTCATCGGCCGCGGGCTCGTCGTCGAGGGCGAGAGGCGCGTCGAGGGACGCGGCAAACCCCGCACCATGCTCCACCTCGACGAGCGCGGTGCCTACGCCCTCGGCGTCCACGTGGACCCGGTCGTCGCCACGGCCGTGCTCGTCGACCTGCGCGGCGGCTTCGTCGAGAAGACGATCTTCGAGACGCCGCTCGGACCGGAGGCGCTCGTCGCCGAGGTCGCGCGGAGCACGTCCCGGATGCTCGACGTCGCGGGCGTGCGCCGGGAGGACGTCCTCGGCCTGGGTGTCGCCGCGCCGGGGCCGATCGACATGGCTGCGGGGCGCGTCATCCACCCGCCGTTGCTCGAGGGTTGGGCGGACGTGCCGCTGCGCGACGAGCTCGCCGTCGCGACCGGGCTGCCCGTCATCCTCGAGAAGGACGTGAGCGCCGCGATGGTCGCCGAGCTGTGGCGCGGCAACCGGATGCTCCACGGGACGTCGCTCTTCTTCTACCTCGGCTTCGGCGTCGCCGTCGCGGTGGCGCACGAGGGGGAGCTGCTGCCGGGGTCGTCGCGCAACGCGGGCGAGATCGGCCATCTCATCGTCGACAGCGACGGCCCGCCGTGCACCTGCGGGAACCGCGGGTGCATCGGCGTGAGCGCGTCGCCGGCGACTCTCGTGGGGGAGGCGGTGGCGCGAGGCGTGCTCGACCCGGGCACCCCGTGCACGTCTCCGCGCGAGCTCGACGCGGCGCTCACGAGCGTGTGCCGCGCCGCCGTCGCCGGCGACGACGTCGCGGCGGACATCCTGCGCACGTCCGCGCGCCGCGTCGCGCACGGGATCACGATCGTCGCGGACCTCGTGGACGCGCGCGTCGTCGTCTTCGGCGGGCCGAGCTGGGCGCGCCTCGAGCCCGCCTACACCTCGGTCGTGCGGGAGGAGCTGGCCGCACGTGCGACGCTGCGCGAGATGCACCCGGTCGAGGTGCTCGGCTCGGCCGTCGGGGAGCACGTCGGTGCGGTCGGTGCGGCGAGCCTCGTCCTCGACGACCTCTTCACACCGAGGCCGTCCGGCCTCATCGCGGCACCGGTCGAGCAGGTCCTGCAGGACAGGGCCGGGCGAGCTACCCCGGGGACGGCCGCGGCGAGGTAGGCCAAGGCCCTCGGCGTCTCAGAACGAGGGTTCCTCGGGAGCGCTTCCTCAGAGCGGGCACCCGCGTCCGCTCGTACCGCGCCGCAGATTCTGACGAACTCTTGACATCATTAACTCAATTCGGTTGAGTTAAACGACCAGCCAGCCCGGCGTGCCGGGCTCTTCATGTGGCAAAGGAGCACCATGCGACTGGCACGACCCCTGGCCGCGGGGACCGCGGCGTTCACCCTCGCCCTCACCCTCGGAGCGTGCGGCTCCGGAGGTGGCGGTTCCGACGACGGCGAGGCGACGATCAAGATCGCCTACCAGAAGTTCGGCAACTTCACGCAGGCCGACGAGCTGTTTCAGGACGTCAAGGCGGAGTTCGAGGCCGAGAACCCGGACGTCACCATCGAGCTCGTCCCGATCGAGGCGAGCCAGAACGACTACTTCACCAAGCTCGCCCTCATGAACCGCTCGCCGAACACGGCGCCCGACCTCATGTACGAGGACACGTTCATGATCAAGTCGGACGTCGAGGCGGGCTACCTCCTGCCGCTCGACGACTACCTCGCCGAGTGGGAGGACTGGGACCAGTTCGTCGACCGCGCGAAGGAGGCGGGGCTTGGCGACGACGGCAAGACCTACGGCGTCTCGATGGGCACGGACACGCGCGGACTGTGGTTCAACAAGGAGGTGCTCGCGAAGGCGGGCCTCCCGGACGACTGGGCGCCGGCGTCGTGGGACGAGCTGCTCGACGCCGCGCGCGCGATCAAGGCTGCCGACCCGGAGGTCATCCCCCTCAACGTCTACGCCGGCAAGCCCATGGGGGAGGCCTCGGCCATGCAGGGCTTCGAGATGCTGCTCTACGGTACGGGCGGCACGCTCTACGACGCGGACGAGCAGAAGTGGGTCGTCGGGTCGCAGGAGTTCGTGGACTCGCTCGAGTTCATCGGCACGATCTACTCCGAAGGGCTCGCGCCCACGCCGCAGCAGGCGCTCGACCCCAACGTCGGCAACACGGTCTCGGCCGACTGGCTGCCGAACGGCAAGCTCGGCATCGCGCTCGACGGGTCGTGGATGGCCGGGACATGGCTCGAGTCGGGCACGGCCCCGTGGCCCGAGTGGAGCGAGGTCATGGGCACCTCGCCCATGCCCACCCAGGAGGGCCAGGACCCGGGCGCGGTGAGCATGTCGGGCGGGTGGACGCTCGCGATCGGCTCTGGCAGCGAGAACCCCGACGTCGCGTTCGACGTCCTGTCTCTCGCGCTGAACAAGGAGAACTCGCTGCGCTTCGCGATCGACAACAGCCAGATCGCGGTGCGCACGGACGTCGCCGACGACCCGTCGTACGAGGAGTCGAACCCGACGACGGCGTTCTTCTCCGACCTCGTCGAGGTGACGAACTTCCGCCCGGCGACCTCGGACTACGCGCAGGTCTCCAACGCGATCCAGGTCGCGATGGAGTCCGTCATGACCGGTCAGCAGACGCCCGAGGAGGCGGCCGCGGTCTACGACGAGGCCGTGGTCGACGTCGTCGGCGAAGAGAACACGACGGAGGGCTGAGCGTGTCCGCGACCCTCGCCCCGGCGCCCGCCGGGGCGAGGGGAGCGGGACCGGCCCCGTCTCGGCGGCACCTGCGTCGCAGCACGGGCCGGCTCGTGCCCCTCGTCCCCGCCGTCGTCCTCCTCGCCCTGTTCATGCTGGGCCCGGTGATCTGGTCCTTCTACGGGTCGTTCACCAACGCCGCGCTCACGGGCCCGAACGCCGCCAACCCGGAGTGGGTGGGCCTCCAGAACTACGCCGACCTGCTCTCGGACCCGAACTTCCCCAAGGCGCTGTGGCTCACGGTCCTGTTCGTCGTCGCGTCGGCGATCGTCGGCCAGAACGTCCTGGGCCTTCTCCTCGCGATGCTCATGCGCTCGGCGCTCAAGCCCGTGCGCGTCGTGGTCTCGACGCTCGTCGTCACCGCGTGGGTGCTGCCCGAGATCGTCGCGGCGTTCGCCGCCTACGCGTTCTTCCACGCCGACGGCAGCCTCAACGCGCTGCTCGCCGGCGTCGGGATCCAGGGACCGGACTGGCTGTTCGACACGCCGATGCTCGCCGTGATCCTCGCGAACGTCTGGCGCGGGACGGCCTTCTCGATGATGGTCTACTCCGCGGCCGTCGCCGAGGTCCCACCGGATATCAACGAGGCCGCGCGTGTCGACGGCGCGAACGGGATGCAGCGCCTGGTGTGGGTGACCATCCCGACGATCCGTCGCTCGATCTCGACCAACCTCATGCTCACGACGCTGCAGACGCTGTCGGTGTTCACGCTCATCTTCGTGATGACCGGGGGCGGCCCGGGCACCGACAGCTCGACGCTGCCGATCCTCGCGTACCAGGAGGCGTTCAAGTTTGCCCAGGTGGGGTACGGGACCGCGATCGCGACGGTCATGCTCGTCATCGGCGGCGTGTTCTCCGTGGTCTACATCCGCAGCCTGCGTCCGGAGGTCGACTGATGGCCCGGACCGTCCCCGTCCCTGCACCCACCGGAGCGCCGGTCTTCGGCGTCCCCGCCCCCGTCGGGCCGGACGGCGCCCTACCCCCTGGGTCGCCGCGTCGCACCGGCATGTCGCTCTCGGCCCCGGGATCGCGCGCCTCGCGCCTCGCGGCGAACGTCGTGCTCGTCCTCATCGGCTTCTGCTTCGTCGTGCCGCTCGGGTGGATCGTCCTCGCGTCGCTCGACGCGCGCGCGACCCTCGTCGTCGACGTGCCCGACGAGGTGACGTTCGCCAACTTCACGGCGATCGCCACCCCCGAGCAGACCTGGCTCCCGCTGTGGAACGCGTTCCTGCTCTCCGGCGGGACCGGCCTCGTCACCGTGGTCGCGTCCGTCCTCGCCGCGTACCCGCTGTCGCGGTACCGGATGCGGTTCAACAAGACCTTCATGTACGCCGTGCTCTTCGGCACGTGCCTGCCCATCACCGCCATGATGGTCCCGGTCTACTCGCTGTTCGTGCGGCTCAACCTGCTGGACTCGCTCCCGGGCACCATCTTCTTCATGGCGGCGACGTCCCTGCCCATGGCGATCTGGATGACGAAGAACTTCATGGACTCCGTCCCGGTCTCGCTCGAGGAGGCGGCCTGGACGGACGGCGCCTCCGCGATGACGGCGCTGCGCGCGATCGTCCTGCCGCTCATGCGCCCCGGCCTCGCGGTCGTCTTCATCTTCGTGTTCATCGGCGCGTGGGGGAACTTCTTCGTCCCCTTCGTCCTGCTGCTCTCGCCCGAGAAGCAGCCGGCCGCGGTGAGCATCTTCGCGTTCTTCGGCCAGTACGGCTCCGTCGCCTACGGCCAGCTCGCCGCGTTCTCGCTCCTCTACTCCCTGCCCGTGATCGCGCTGTACGTCATCGTCACGCGTCTGGCCGGCTCGTCCTTCGCGCTCGCCGGGGCGGTCAAGGGCTGACGCACCCGCGTCGTCCGACCGGCCCCGGCAGCACCGTCGCCTCCCGCACCCCCAGGAGACCCCATGCACGACACCACCGTCCGCACCATCGCCCGCCTCGAGCGCTTCGTCCGTGAGCGCCTCGAACCGGCCGTCCTGCGCGAGCGTCGCCCGCTCGACGTCGCCGCGTGGGAGGTGCCCGACGAGCCCGTCCCGTTCTGCGAGGCGAGGGCCGCGACCTACGCCCCGTTCGCCGTCGGCTCCCCGTGGGGGCGCCCGTGGGGGACCGTGTGGTTCCACGTCACGGGTGCGGTGCCGCCCGAGTGGCGCGACGACGCCGCGCCGGACGGCACACGCGCCGAGGTCGTCGTGGACCTGGGCTTCACGACGGCCCAGCCCGGGTTCCAGGCCGAGGGCACGGTCTGGTCGCCGGACGGGCGGATCGTCAAGGCGGTCGAGCCGCGCAACCAGCACGTCCCGCTGCGCGGCGTGCCCGGCGTGCCCGGGTCGCGCGCGGCGGACGGCGTCGTGGACCTGTACGTCGAGGCGGCGTCCAACCCGGACGTCCCGGGCGGCGCCTGGACCCGCCCGACGCCGATGGGCGACAAGGCGACCGCGGGCACGGTCCCGATCTACGCGTTGCGCGCCGTCGACGTCGTGCTCGTCGACGAGGTCGTCTGGGACCTCCTGCAGGACGTGCGCGCGCTCGCCGGGCTCGTCGCCGTGCTGCCGGCCACGAGCCCGCGCTCCGCCGAGGTGCTGCGGGCGCTCGAGGACATGCTCGACGCGGTCGACCCGGCCGACGTCGCGGGGACCGCCGCCGCGGGCCGCGCGGCGCTCGCGGACGTGCTCGCGAGCCCGGCGGCCGCGAGCGCCCACCGCGTCCACGCGGTCGGCCACGCGCACATCGACTCGGCCTGGCTGTGGCCCGTGCGCGAGACCGTGCGCAAGTGTGCGCGGACCTTCTCGAACGTCCTGTCGCTCATGGACGAGGACCCCGACCTGACGTTCGCGTGCTCGTCGGCCCAGCAGTACGCCTGGATCCAGGAGTTCTACCCGGAGCTGTTCGAGCGCATCCGCGAGAAGGTGCGCGAGGGCCGGTTCGTGCCCGTGGGTGGGATGTGGGTCGAGTCCGACACGAACATGCCGGGTGGTGAGGCACTCGCCCGACAGCTCGTCGCGGGCAAGCGCTGGTTCATCGAGGAGCTAGGGGTGGAGCCGCGCGAGGTGTGGCTGCCGGACTCGTTCGGGTACACCGCGGCGCTGCCGCAGCTCGCGCGCCTCGCGGGGAGCGACCACTTCCTCACCCAGAAGATCTCGTGGAACGACACCAACACGATGCCGCACCACACCTTCTGGTGGGAGGGCCTCGACGGGAGCCGGGTGTTCACGCACTTCCCGCCGGTGGACACGTACAACTCCGACCTCTCGGCGCCCGAGCTCGCGCGCGCCGAGCGCCAGTTCGCCGAGAAGGGGCGGGCGAACACGTCGCTCGTGCCGTTCGGGTACGGCGACGGCGGCGGCGGTCCGACGCGCGAGATGGTCGCCGCCGCCCACCGCACCGCGGACCTCGAGGGCTCGCCGCGCGTGACGCTGTCGGACCCGCCGACCTTCTTCGAGACTGTGCGGGCCGAGTACGCCGCACCGCCCACCTGGGTGGGCGAGATGTACCTCGAGTACCACCGCGGCACCTACACGTCCCAGGCCCGGACCAAGCGCGGCAACCGCCGCAGCGAGCACCTGCTGCGCGAGGCCGAGCTATGGGCGACGACCGCGGCGGTGCGCGTCGGCGCGACCTACCCCGCCAAGGACCTCGAACGGCTGTGGCGCCTCGTGCTGCTGCAGCAGTTCCACGACATCCTGCCCGGCTCGTCGATCGCGTGGGTGCACCGCGAGGCCGAGCGGAACTACGCCGAGATCGCGGTCGAGCTGGACGGCATCGTCGACGAGGCGCTGCGGGCGCTCGTCGGGGCCGGGCAGCGGCGCGTCGTGGCCAACGCGTCGCCGTTCGCGCGCGGCGGGGTCGCCGCGCTCGGGGCAGGTGCGGCCGTCGGCACGACGGGGACGAGGGGTGCCACGCTGGTGCGGGACGGCGACGGCTGGGTCCTCGAGAACGCGGCGGTCCGCGTGGTCGTCGACGGCGCGGGCCTCGTGACCTCGGCCGTGGACCGGGTGACCGGGCGCGACGCGGTCCTGCCCGGCGCGCGCGCGAATCTCCTCCAGCTGCACCGCGACGTGCCCAACGAGTGGGACGCGTGGGACATCGACGAGCACTACCGGCGCAACGTCACGGACCTCGTCGACGCGGAGGTCGTGGAGCCGGTCGTCCAGGCGGGCACGGGCGGCGGGACGACCGGAGGCGACGGGACGGCGGCGCTGCGCGTGGTGCGCTCGTTCGGCGACTCGCGGGTCGAGCAGGTGCTCGAGCTCGCCGCCGACGCCCCCGCGCTGCGCATCACGACGCGCGTCGACTGGCACGAGCGCCAGAAGCTGCTCAAGCTCGCCTTCCCGCTCGACGTGCACGCCGAGCGCGCCTCGTCGGAGATCCAGTTCGGGCACGTGCAGCGCGCGACCCACGTCAACACGTCGTGGGACGCCGCACGGTTCGAGACCGTCGCGCACCGGTGGGTGCACGTCGGCGAGCCGGGCTTCGGCGTCGCGGTCACGAACGACTCGACGTACGGGCACGACGTGACGCGCACGCGCGTGGGCGACGACACGGCGGCGACACCGTCCGGCGGCTCCGCCGTGACGACACCGCCCGGCGGGCGGACGGGGACGACCGTGCGCCTCTCCCTCCTGCGCGCACCGCTCTTCCCCGACCCGGACGCCGACCAGGGCGAGCACGTGCTGAGGTGCGAGCTCGTCGTCGGCGCCGGGATCGCCGACGCGATCCGGCACGGGTATGCGCTCAACCTCCCGGAGCGCGTCGTCGTGGGCGAGCGCGACGTCGAGCCGCTGCTCACCGTGGACGACGACGCCGTCGTGGTCGAGGCGGTCAAGCTCGCCGAGGACGGCAGCGGCGACGTCGTCGTGCGGCTGTACGAGAGCCACGGAGGGCGTGCGACGGCGCGTGTGCGCGCCGGCTTCGACCACGACGGCGCGGAGGTCACGGACCTGCTCGAGCGCCGCGTGGGCGACGCCCGGACGGACGGCGGGGACGTCGTCGTCGACCTCACGCCGTTCCAGGTGCTGACGCTGCGCTTCCGCCGCTGAGGGTCCCGCCGGCGTCGCTCGGCCGCGCGCGCCTTCCGGGCACGTCTCGGCACCTCCACCCAGACCGAGCACCACCGAGCACCACCGAGCAAGGGAGAGAGCAATGAGGTTTTCCAGAACGATCGGCGTGGTCGTCGCGGCGACGTGCGTCCTGGGCGCGGCTGCCCCCGCGTCCGCCTCGGGCGGAGGCAGGACGGAAGGAGACGGGCGTGGTACGTCGCACCGCACGCAGGTAGACCGCGCCCTGGCCAGCTATGAGGCGATGCAGGAGTACCTGTACGTCGACGACGGTTCCTCCCTCTACCTGGAGCACTACCCGCGCAAGGCTGACGACCGGCCCTACTCGTTCGAGTGGCCGTTCTCGCAGGCCCACATCGCGACGCTCGACCTCACGGGCCTCCCGGGGCGTGCCGGGAACCAGTTCGTCGACGACCTCGCCGACCGCGACCGCGGTCAGGAGCACTTCTGGAACGCGGAGGGCGGCACGACGGGCCTGCCGGGATACGACTCGTACCCGCGGGCGCCCTACGGCGGTGGTGGCGACATCTTCTACGACGACAACGAGTGGGTGGCTCTCGCCAAGGTGCAGCAGTACCTCGACACGGGCGACGAGGCAGCCCTCGAGCGGGCGGAGGAGATCTTCGAGCTGGTCGTCTCGGGCTGGGACACCGACCCCACGCACCCTGCGCCCGGCGGCGTTTTCTGGACTCAGGCGACCTGGAGCACCGACCGCAACACGGTCTCCACGATGCCCGGCGCCCAGCTCGCCACCCGGCTGTACATGATCACGGGTGACGAGGAGTACCTGAGCTGGGCCGAGCGCATGACGACGTGGACCGATCAGCACCTCCTCGCGCCGAACGGGCTGTACTGGGACAACGTCAAGCTCGACGGCTCGATCGACAGGACGCAGTGGTCGTACAACCAGGGCGTGCCCCTCGGCACGTACGCCCTGCTGTACCAGGCGACGGGCGAGGAGGAGTACCTGCGCAAGGCGGAGGCGATCGCGAGTGCCTCGTACCGCTTCTACGTCACCGAGAGCCGCCTCGAGAACCAGCCCATGTTCTTCAACTCCATCTGGTTCAAGAACCTGCTGCTCCTGGAGTCCGTGACGGGCGGGACGACCTACCGCGACGCGATGGCGGACTACGCGGACACGCAGTGGCGCGAGGTGCGCGATCCCGAGACCGGGCTGTTCCCTGTCGACGGCGGGACCACGGAGCTGCTCGGCCAGGCGGCGATGGTCCAGATCTACGCCACGCTGGCATGGCCGCGGGGCAAGACGTCGATCCTGTACTGACCGGACAGCCGTCGAGCGCTCGGGCTCCGCGACCCGTCTCACCGTCCCTTGGTGGGGCGGGTCGCGCGCGTCTCGACCCCGAGTTCAGGTCCTGCCCCGGGCCTGCCGTCGTGGGACTGACGACCTCCGATGGCCGGTGCAGTCATTCTGCACGAGCGGCCATCCCCTGGCCGTGCGCGCTAAGAGATCGCGGTATGCGAGCCTGTGGGCTCAACGGGGCGTCGGAAAACTTCACCCGCGCGACGGAGCGTCATTCGCGGGACAGAACCTGTTTGCTCCGACGACCCTGATCGGCCCTTCCGACAACCTCGAGGTGTTGCGGGTCGCAGGTTGGTGACGCGGCCTGGCGAACGTCGCGCGACGCCCGTGTTCCCGACGCGCACCATCGCGTCCACCGTCGATCTCACGGACCAGCTCCCCGTTGAGCTGATCGTCCGCTCCTCCACGACCGTCCCTCGGACCGCGTCCGCTTCGCAGGACGCCCCGGCGAGCAAAAAAGGACCGCAGGAAGCGCGGTGAACCTCGTGGGTGTGGCCATGGCTTTAGATGTCGAATTGATAACGGAGAGTTGACTTCGAGGCGCGAATCCAAGATGCTCGGACCGCGTGGTCGTCGACGACCGCGGTGCGGCACAGGCCGCAACTCGACGATGAGTGAAGGAGCGCGACGATGCGACGTGTGACCAGGGCCCGTTGGGGCGTGGCCGCGGCAAGCTCGGTGCTGGTGCTGGCGCTTGCTGCCTGCAGCGGCGAAGGTGCCGGGGGTGAGGAGTCGGAGACCGATGGTGTCGAGAACGCCGAGGACGTGACGGTCGGAGTGGCGATGCCGACCGAGACGTCCGAGCGGTGGATCGCCGACGGGGAGGCGGTCGAGACCGGGCTCGAGGGGCTCGGCTACGAGGTCGACCTGCAGTTCGCAGGTGACGACATCCCGACCCAGACCCAGCAGATCGACTCGATGATCACAGGCGGTGTCGACGTCCTCATCATCGCCTCGATCGACGGGACGGCACTCACGAGCCAGCTCGACGCCGCCGCGGCCGCCGGAATCCCGGTGATCGCGTACGACAGGCTCATCCGGGACAGCGAGAACGTCGACTTCTACGTGACGTTCGACAACTACGCCGTGGGCGTCGCCCAGGCGTCCGCACTCCTCACGGGTCTCGGCATCACGGACCATAACGGCAAGCCGACGGGCGAGGCCGAGGGCCCGTACAACATCGAGCTGTTCGCAGGTTCGCCCGACGACAACAACGCCGGATTCTTCTTCGACGGCGCGATGGACACGCTCGAGCCGTACCTCGCTGACGGCACGCTGGTCGTTCCGTCCGGCCAGACCGAGTTCGACCAGGTCGCGACGTTGCGCTGGCTGCAGGAGACCGCGCAGAAGCGGATGGAGGACCTGCTGACCTCGACGTACTCCGACGGGACCGAGCTGCACGGGGTGCTCTCGCCGTTCGACGGGCTCTCGCGCGGCATCATCACGGCGCTGCAGGGGGTGGGGATGGGCCCGACTCTCGACGACGGCCTTCCCGTGGTGACGGGTCAGGACGCCGAGATCGCCTCGGTCAAGCTGATCAACGACGGTGTGCAGTCGTCGACGATCTTCAAGGACACGCGCAAGCTCGCCGACCGGGCCGTCGTGGTGACGCAGGCGTTCGTCGAGGGCGAGGAGCCCGAGGCGAACGACACCGATACGTACGACAACGGAGTGAAGGTCGTCCCGTCCTACCTCCTCCCGTCCGACACCGTGTTCGCCGAGGACATCGGTCCGCTCCTGGTCGACTCGGAGTACTACACACAGGAAGAGGTCGACGCAGGCGTCGCCGACTGACCTCATTCCTCGACGGGCCCGGCGCAGCCATGCGCCGGGCCCGTCCCCCACCGAGCAAGGAGCGCTCATGAGCGATCACATCCTCGAGATGCGATCCATCACCAAGGAGTTTCCTGGCGTCAAGGCACTGGAGTCGGTCGACCTCTCGATCCTGAGCGGCGAGATCCACGCGATCTGCGGCGAGAACGGCGCCGGCAAGTCCACGTTGATGAAGGTGCTGTCCGGCGTCTACCCGCACGGCTCCTATGACGGAGAGATCCTCCTCGACGGCAGGCCCGTGCGATTCGGGTCCATCAACGACTCCGAGGCCGAGGGCATCGTCATCATCCACCAGGAGCTCGCCCTCGTGCCCCACCTGTCGGTCGCGGAGAACATCTTCCTCGGCAACGAGACGCGCAGTGCTCTCGGCCTCATCGACTGGAATCGTGCGAACCACGACGCCACCGTGCTCCTCGAGCGGATCGGGCTGCACGAGAACCCCACCACGCCGATCGGCCAGCTGGGTGTCGGAAAGCAGCAGCTCGTCGAGATCGCGAAGGCTCTCTCGAAGAAGGTGCGCCTGCTGATCCTCGACGAGCCGACCGCGGCGCTCAACGACAACGACTCCGAGCATCTGCTGGGCCTGCTGCGTCAGCTCCAGGCCGAGGGAATCACGTGCATCATCATCTCGCACAAGCTGAACGAGGTCGCCGAGATCGCCGATCGCACGACGATCATCCGCGACGGGCGGACGGTCGAGACGATGGACATGTCGGATCCGTCGGCCACCCAGAACCGGATCATCCGCGGCATGGTCGGGCGCGACCTCAGCCAGCGATTCCCCGAGCGCGTCCCGCGGATCGGCGAGGAAGTGCTGCGGATCGAGAACTGGACCGTCCTGCACCCGACCCAGGCAGGTAGACGTGTTATCGACGGCGCGAGCCTCGACGTGCAATCAGGTGAGGTCGTCGGGATCGCCGGCCTCATGGGCGCCGGGCGCACCGAGCTCGCGATGAGCATCTTCGGTCAGACCTACGGGCGCAAGATCGACGGACGCATCTACCTCCGCGGCAGGGAGGTGCAGACCCGGACGGTGGCGGAAGCGATCGAGAACGGGATCGCGTACGCGACAGAGGACCGCAAGACCTTCGGGCTCAACCTGATCGACGACGTCCGCCACAACATCTCAGCGGCGGGACTCGGCAAGCTCACACGGCGCGGCTGGATCAACGACAACGAGGAGCTGGAGGTCGCCGACCGATACCGGAGGGATCTCAACATCAAGACGCCCACCGTCATGTCGCTGGTCGGACAGCTCTCGGGCGGGAACCAGCAAAAGGTCGTGCTGTCCAAGTGGCTCTTCACCGACCCCGAGCTGCTCATCCTCGACGAGCCGACGCGAGGCATCGACGTCGGTGCCAAGTACGAGATCTACGTGCTCATCAATCAGTTCGTCGCGTCGGGGCGGTCCGTCGTCGTCATCTCGTCCGAGCTCCCTGAGCTCCTCGGCATCTGCGACCGCATCTACACCCTCTCCGCGGGCCGGATCACCGGTCAGATGCGCGCGACGGAGGCGACCCAGGAGAACCTCATGGAGCTCATGACCCTCGAACGGCCGGACATCCTCGACGACGACGTCCCCGTCGCCGGTGAGCCGGCGAACGACACAGCGAAGGAAGGCGTCGAATGACCGCCATGGCCGGACTCCGGGAGATGGCGAGCAGGAACCTGCGGCAGAGCGGCATCGTCGTCGCGTTCGTCGCGATCGTGGTCCTGTTCTCCGTGCTGAACCAGAACTTCCTCAGTCCCGGGAACCTCACAAACATCGTGCTGCAGTACTCCTACATCCTCATCCTCGCGATCGGGATGCTGATGGTCATCGTGGCCGGCCACATCGATCTGTCGGTCGGATCCGTCGTCGCCCTCACGGGCGCGGTGTCGGCGGTGCTCGTCATCCGGAACGGCCTGCCATGGTGGGTGGGCGTCCTTGCTGCGCTCGTCGTCGGTCTGCTCGTCGGCCTGTGGCAGGGCTTCTGGGTCGCCTACGTCGGTATTCCAGGATTCATCGTCACCCTTGCCGGCATGCTCCTGTTCCGCGGGCTGACCTACCAGGTGCTCCAGAACGTCTCACTCTCCCCGTTCGGCGGGCAGTACTACAACATCGCGAACGGGTTTCAGAACGGTCTTCTCGGCGGGAACGGGGTCGACGTCTTCACGCTCGTGATCTTCGCCGTCGCGGTGGCGGGCTACACCGTGAGTCAGTGGCGCTCTCGACGAGGAAAGATCGCGTACAGGCAGGCGGTCGAGACGATGCCGCTGTTCGTCCTGAAGATCGCGGCCGTGGCGGTGATCGTCATGTGGTTCGGCTACCAGCTCGCCCAGAGCCGCGGCCTGCCGAACATCCTCATCCTCCTCGCTGTGCTCATCATCGTGTACTCGCTCGTCATGCAGAAAACTGTGTTCGGGCGCCACGTCTACGCGATCGGCGGCAACCTCAACGCGGCACAGCTGTCGGGCGTCAAGGTGCGTCGCGTCAACTTCTGGGTGTTCGTCAACATGGGCGTGCTCGCGTCGGTCGCCGGTATCGTCTACTCCTCGCGCATGAACGGTGCACAGCCCAGTGCCGGCAACATGTTCGAGCTCGACGCGATCGCCGCGTGCTTCATCGGCGGCGCCTCCACGACCGGCGGTGTCGGCCGGATCACCGGCGCCATGGTCGGCGGTCTCATCATGGCTGTCATGTCGAACGGCATGCAGCTCATGGGGGTCCCGCAGTCGACGCAGCAGGTCGTCAAGGGCCTTGTGCTCCTGCTGGCGGTGGCATTCGACGTCTACAACAAGCGTCGGGTGTCCGCACTGCGCTGATCGCAGCTCCCGCTGCCAGGCTCGGTCGCACCCGCTCTTCGGGGTGCGATCGAGCGGTCCGACTAGACTCCGAGCGTGAGAGGACAGCGTTCTATGTCTGGCTCGCAGTCCTCGTTGCGCGAAGCCAACCGCGCCGTACTGCTCGACGCCGTCAAGCAGTACGGAAGCCTGACCCAGGTGGAGCTGACCGGGGCGACGGGCCTTTCCGCGGCGACCGTATCGACGATCGTCAAGGAGCTCCTCGCCGCCAACCTCGTCGAGGTTCGCAGCACGACGCGATCAGGGCGACGCGCCCAGCTCGTGACCTTAGCCGACCGGCTGGGTCTTGTCGCCGGCGTGGAGATCGGGATCCGGCAGCTTCGTGTGGCGATCGCGGACGCGTCGCACGAAGTCCTCGCCGAGCAGTCGCTCCCGCTCCCGTACGAGCACCGCGCCGACACGACGCTCGACCGGGCCGCGCTCCTCATCGTGGAGCTCCTCGAACGCCTCGGCCGTACGCTCGACGAGGTGGTGGGCGTCGGCGTCGGGGTGCCCGCCCCTGTCGACTCCGACTCGGGGATGGTCACGGTGCGCGGAGTGTTTCGAGGTTGGGACGACCTTCCGATCGCGCAGGTGCTCGGCAAGCGCATCGCACGACCGGTCTTCGTCGGCAACGATGCCAATCTCGGAGCACTCGCCGAGAGTACGGCCGGCGCCACGAGAGAGTGCTATGACTCTCTCTACGTGCGCGTGTCCCACGGCACCGGTGCGGGCATCCTGCTGGGCGGCCGGATTCTGGTCGGACCGAGCGGTACCGCGGGCGAGATCGGCCACGTGATCGTCGACCCGAGCGGCGACGTGTGCCGGTGCGGAAGCCGCGGTTGCCTCGACACGGTGGTGGGGGGCCAGGCGTTCCTCGAACCGCTGCGCGCGAGTCACGGACACATGACCCTGCGCGACGTAGTCTCTCGCGCCAGGCAAGGGGACCCCGGGTGCGTCCGCGTCGTCGCCGACGCCGGTGCGGTTATCGGGCGGGTCGTCGCCGATCTCGCGACGGCGATCACGCCGCAGCGGATCGTCGTCGGTGGCGAGCTCGCGGAGACAGGAGCCATCCTGCTCGACCCAGTACGGGAAGCGGTGCGTCGCCGTGCGCTGCTGAGCGTTCCCGCTCCGGTCGAAGTCGTCGGTGCGGCGCTCGGCTCGCGCGCCGAGATCGTCGGGGCGCTCGTCCTTGCACTCCAGTCCGCCGAGCTTCCGCTGACGCCCGGCTCGGTTTCGTCAGACGAACCCCCCGGCATCGGCGCCGCGGGCGGAAAGGGACCCTCATGAGTCACGGTGGTACGCCACTCCTGGCGTTGTACCAGATCACCAAGCGGTTTGGGGCGGTCGAGGCTCTGGTCGGTTTCGACATGATCGTGCGTGCGGGCGAGGTCGTCGCGCTGGTCGGCGACAACGGAGCGGGCAAGTCCACGATCGCGAAAGTCGTCGCAGGCGTCCTCACGCCCGACTCGGGCCTCATCGAGATCGACGGCATACCTGTCAGCATTCCATCGGCGGCGACAGCCAACGAGCTCGGGGTGGCGACGGTGTTCCAGGGCCTCGCGCTGGCGGAGAACCTCGACGTCGCGCAGAACATCTTTCTCGGGCGCGAGCTGCGGACCCGCCACGGAATGCTGCGGGACATGGAGATGGAACGGGTCACACGCGACATCCTGCAGATCCTCACCGTGCGCATCCCTTCGGTGCGGACTCCGTTGCGCAACCTGTCGGGCGGACAACGCCAGGCGGTAGCCATCGCACGCACACTTGTCGGTAGTCCGCGCATCGTAATTCTCGACGAGCCGACGGCGGCCTTGTCGGTCGCGCAGACCGCCGAAGTGCTCACCCATATCCAGCGTCTGCGAGACATGGGTCTGGGGGTGATCCTGATCAGCCACAACATGACGGACGTGCGCGCGGTGTCCGACCGGATCGAGGTCTTGCGGCACGGCCGGAACAACGGTTCATTCGACGCGGGCACGCCGCACGAGACCATCCTCGCGGCGATCACCGGAGCACTCTGACCCTTCTGGGGGAGCGAGGGCCCCTCTGGTCAGGCGATGGCGTCGGCTACGGCGGAACGGGGCGCCAGGAGGAAGCCCGGGTGCGGAGGCCTTCGCGCTCGTCTCGCGCGTGCTTCTCTTGCGAACCCGGCTCGCCGTCGGATGCGGCGCGACGGCGCCGCCGTGCACCTTCCGGACGAGGCCCTGGGCCGCGAGTCCTCGAGATCTCGACGGACCGTCACCGAGCAGTTTCGATCTGAGGTGATCGTGCCCGGTGGTGACCGTCCCGCTCACGACACACGGCGCAGCGACGAAGCCGCGACACCACGACAGTGAGGAATTTCGATGTTCACGGACGAACGGCGAGAGCTGGTCCTCTCGATGCTCGCAGTCCACGGAGCTGTCTCGGTGGGCGATTTCGCCCGCATGCTGAACGTTTCCGAGGTCACGGTGCGGCGCGACCTGCGCGCCCTGGAGCAGGACGAACGGCTCGTCCGGCATCGCGGCGGCGCCCGGCTGACCCGGTCGGCGATGGACGAACCCACCTATCTCGAGAAGTCGGTCGTGGCGGCAGACGAGAAGCTTGCGATCGCAGAGACGGCCGCGGATCTCCTCGAGGAGGGGGAGGTCGTCCTGCTCGGAGCAGGGACGACGACACAGGCGCTCGCGCGCCGGATCGGTCGTCGACGACTGATGATCGCCACCAACTCGTTGTTGGTCGCCGACGCGCTCTCGGCCATGCGCGACGTCGACGTACTCCTGATCGGAGGGATCCTGCGCGCTGGAATCCGGGCGGCGATCGGTGGTGACGCTGACCGCACCGTCTCGAGGATGCGCTTCAACAGCGTGGTGCTGTCCGGTAACGGGTTGACGGCGAGCAATGGGCTGTCCACCCCGAACATGCACGTCGCGAGCTTCGATCGAGCCTCCGTGGATGCCGCTGAACGTGTGATCGTCCTTGCCGACCACACGAAGGTCGGCCAGGACTCCATGGTCCAGACGGTTCCGCCGGACAGGATCGATGTCCTGGTCACCGACAGTCGTGCGGATCGATCCCAGCTGGACGGATTCCGTAGCGCCGGTGTCGACGTACGTGTCGCAGATCCGGAGGGGCGCATCATCGGCAGACATCCGCGCGAATGAACCGCGGCCACTCCGATCCGTGCAGATCGCTCATGACGTTCTGCCGGCCAGCTGCGATCAGACGATCCCGATCGGCGCCACGAGCCCCACGAGCATGAGGCCCCGCCTCGCCGTCGTCAGCCCCAGCGTCCTCGGATGACACCGACATCCGCAGGATCCGCGTACACCATGACCATGTCCGACGACTTTCCACGCGGCTTCGCGCGAGCTCTTGGACGACGACGAGGGTACGGCCCGCTCCTGCACGCCATCGGTTCGACGTCATGCCGGTCCTGGACTGGCCGCGGACCGCCCAGTGGCACCCGCTGCCGGACGGCTCGACGGTGCTCTTCTACGAGCAGGCCGTCGTCGACCGGATGTCGCCCGAGAGCCGCTTCGAGGAGGTGGAGAAGAGCACGCAGGATTGCCGTTCCCGGGCTGGGAGCCCGAACGGCTCGCGAGCTTCGCCGAGCTGAACCCTGCGTAAGAGGGCGTGACGCACGAGGACAGGTACGCGCGCGACCGGCACTTCCTCGACGCCGTGATCTCCGCGTGCGAGGAGGTGGACGTGAAGCTCGGCGTGCATCCCGACGGCCCGCCGAACTCGGCTGGCGCGGCGTCGTCGGGCCCGCGCGCGCTCGGTGCATCCTGGACACCTGCGCCGACTTGCTCACCGGCCGCCGAATGGCGCGGCCGGGGCATTGTCGGGCCTCGTCACCAGGGGCCTCGATCCATTCCGACCAGGTCGGTCCGCCGGCGCGCACCATCAGATCCGAAGAGTTGCGGCCACCAAGAAATATTGCTCGGACACGCGAGAAGCGCTGATCAGTTGTGAACGGTCGAAATCCGATGAGGGGCAGTTTCGATCAGTTCGTTGATCGACCGTCCGTGGGCGTCCTACGATCTGCACACCCGTCCCTCGCGGATGGACGCGCCACATTCGAAGGAGAATCGTGCGAACTCAACATTCATGGCCCCGCGGGGTCTCATCATCTGCATTCTTCACCACCGGTCTCCTGATCGGTACTGCGGCGCTCGTCGGTGTCGCCGGGCCGGCGATCGCCGCGCCCACGGGCGAGGTGTTCGTCTCGGACATTTCGTGGTCGGCCGAGTCGAACGGTTTCGGCCCGGTCGAGCGAAATATGTCGAACGGTGAAGCGGGGGCCCGTGACGGCGGACCCATCACCATCGGTGGTGTCGGTTATGGCAAGGGCGTGGGTATGCATGCCACTGGTTCGGTCTCGGTCGACCTTGACGCGAACTGTCGTTCGTTCTCCTCGTTCATCGGGATCGACGACGAGGTGGCCGGTGATGCGGGTTCGGTGCAGTTCAGGGTGCTCGGCGACGGACGGGTGCTCGCTGACAGCGGCGTGGTGACGGGAGCCGACGGGCCGCGCGAGTTGACGGCGGATGTCAGGGGTGTCCAGACGCTCGTCCTGCAGGCCGTGGAGGGTGCGGACGGCAAGAACGACGACCACGCCGACTGGGCGGACGCGAGGCTGGTCTGCAACGACGATGCGCCGCCAGAGCCCGGGGTGGTGAGCCGGTGGGAGACCCGGGCCCCCGACGGCTCGCCGATCAGCGCTCAGCTCACGCTGAACTCGGCGGGGCGCGTGGCTGTCGAGGTCTACGACGGTGGGACGCTCGTGGTGTCGGCCGCGCGCCTCGGCCTCGCCGGGTCGGACGGAGACTTCCGCTCGGGCCTGACCTTCGTCGAGCGCAGGAACTCCCTGGTCTCCGACTCCTACTCGATGACGACGGGCAAGGAGGAGCAGCGCGAGTACAGGCACAACGAGTCCGTCTTCGTGTTCAGGAACGCGAGCGGCGCTCAGATCTCGATCGCGGTCCGTGCGTCGGACGACGGTGTCGCGTACCGATACCTGCTCGGCGGCGGGGGACAACACCGCGTGGACGACGAA
>NZ_JBZGBZ010000016.1:0-36908 GCF_059159985.1 Cellulosimicrobium sp. BMG9.23 | reverse complement strand
CTCAGCGCCTTGTCGCGAAGCGCCCGGACGCGCACGAGAAGGAGCCGCTGACCGTTACGCCCCTGTTCAAGGCCAACCTCGCTGGCGAGGAAGCCAGGGCGAGGTTGGAAGAGCTGCACAAGTACGGAGGGACTGGTCTGCGCATCAGCGCGGACGCCCTGGTGTCGGTGAAGCTGGAAGGCCCGCAGTGGTTCGCCCAGGATGTCACCGAAGTCGCCGAGATCGGCTTCGGGCCCGTCAACATGTCCAGGGACGCTGATATCGAGCTGCGGGCGGTCACGGCCTCCGGTGCCACCCTGCAAAGCCTGGACGGCCGGTCCCGGGGAAGCCGCGGAAGAGGTGGAAGGAAGCTGTGGGTCGAGCTCTTGTGCGGTCTCAACTTTGAGTTCGTGATGCAGGACGCCGAGGAGAAGGGGTCGGCGGTGATCACCTCCAAGCTAGAGGGTCACCGCATCGCGGACGTGGCAGAAGCCATGCAGTTCATGGACAGGTTCGCCCCCGGCACGGACTTGAGGCTTGAGCTCTGGGCTGACGGGAAGCGGCAGTTCGGTTTCCACGTGCCCGACGCGGCGTTCCGAGGCCTGAGCCCGGACGGGTACACGCGGCAACTGATCGAGGACCTCGCGGTGCTGTCCCGGCATTTCTCCGTCCCCCTCCGATTGCCCAACGAGCTCACTTGGGCCGAGCGCGAAGAGATCCGCAAGGCCCGACTGATTGTGGACGGCAAGGTCGTCTCCGAGCGCGACTTCCAGAACTTGGACGTGGTGCTCAACGGCACGACCGGCGCCCCTCTTGAGGACTGGCTTCGCTCCGAAGCGATGATGGTGGTGGTCGAGACGGAGGTGCACTACCTGGTCCAGGGTCACAAGCTGCCCATCCGTGCCAAGGTCTTCCACCCGCAGGCGCAGTACGACGATCCGCAAGCGGTGCTCGACGCCCTGCAGTCCGGCACGGCCGAAGACATGCCGGCACGCATCCGGGGCGTGGACGGCACGCCCTTCCGCGTCTTCCGGGACGACGACCCGGGACGCGACCCGAACCAACGGCTGACCGTGGAGCCGCTGGGAATCATCGAACCCGAACCTCCGGAAGAAGACGAGCAGCGCTAACTTCTCGCGCAGCCCCGGCCACGCACCAGCGGACGAAGCCCCACCCCGGGAACATTCCGGCCGGGGCTCTTCGTGACGACGCTCGCCGTGAGGCGAGCCGCCCCGCGATCCGCGCCGCCCGGCCCCGGCCGATCCCCGAGCCGCGCCGCGGGCAACCCCCGGCCGCGTTCGCGCGGGCGGTGAGGGCGCCGGCCGCTAGGCCCCGCGGTGTCGTGGCTGCGGTGGCGGACGGCTGGCGGCGGCTGAAGGAGCCTCGGTTGGGTGCACCGGCGGCGGTTGAGCTGGTGCCCGAGCCTGTGGTGTTGGCCGTCGCGGTGAGCGGCTGACGAGCGTGGTCGTCTCGGCCCGGCGCGGTGTGTCGGGTTGAGGAGCCGGGGGGAGCATAGCGAGGGACGGTGAGACGACCATCGGGAGGCGAGGCGGCCTGAGCAAGCGGGGGGACGGCGGTGCGTGCCTGTCGCTGCGTTGTTCGTTGCGGGGGTCGTTGGGAGCCGCAGGTCCCTGGCGCGTGCTGGGGGTGCTTGGTGGCCGTGACGTGTCCGGGGACCTGGTGTCTGCTGCCGGCAGCTGTGCCATGGTGTTGGTGGCCATGCGCGGCGTGTGTTCGGACGAAGTCCGGAGCGCCGTCTAGTGGAGCGTAGCGATCCGCTTCGGCGAAGAACCCGACCACCACGTACCTGTCAGCCACACTCCACAACTCCCCACCTACAAAGAGCCGGTCCCACTTGGTCGATGATCCCCCTGCGTCGCTGCACGTCAACCCACGTTGACACTCCACAGTGTGACCCTGTGATGTCCAGGGTCTGGGATCGGGGTTGATTAGCGGCGCGCGACGCCCCGGGGCAGCCCATGTGCCGAGCCGGGGGCGGCCTCCTGTATAGCCGTTTAGAGCCTCTATAGGTGCTGCGCAACAGCCTGTTACTGCGTGCGTCAGCAACGGCACTACGCCGCTTCCTGGACGCGAGCACGCTCCGCTGCGCGCTGCGCCTTGAGCTGTAGCGGCGGCGTCTGGTACCGCCCAAGGCCGACACCTTCGCTGGCCCGTCCGATGGTGAGCTCCGTCGCCGGGATGCCCTGCACACCGGCGGCCGCGGCCGCGTCCAGCACGGGCCGGGAGAGGTCAACCGGGCCGGTGAGCTGCTCGCCGTCGGGGCCGATCTTGAGCCACCACGGGCAGGTCGCGAGGTGCCGGGCGTTGCGCACCACGGCGAGCGGCTCGGGCGCGTGCTCGGGCCAGAACTCGCGGCGGTCGTCGATGTCGTCGGGCAGCGAGTAGGGCAGAGACTCGATGCCCCGGGTCGCGGCGTGGAAGCCGGGTGTCGGGTAGCGCTCATCGCCGGGCTCGCCTTCGGCGGGGTTGAGCAGCTCGACGAAGCGGCGCCCCTCGGCGTCGTGCTGCTTGAGGTAGGGCACCACCTCGGCGGTGAGCTGGCGGAAGCGACCGGAGACCTTGCCGTACTCGGGGAGCCACCCGTGCTCGGGGTCGTCGAGCACGACCCACGGCATGCGGTCGCTGATGGACAGGATCGAGCCGTGCGCCTCCTTGACCTTCTTCGACCACCGCTCGATCTCCGTACGGATGGACCGCACGACCTGGCCGCGCTGACGCGGGTGCGCGGCGATCAGCCACACCACCACGACGGGGCACTCGTCCCACGTGACCTTGCCCAGCGCCCTGGCCCAGCGCTCGACCTTCTTGGCGGTCTCGCCCGACGTCGTGCACGTCGTCTCCAGCACGATGCGCACACCGTCGGCGCGCACGATGACGGCGTCCCCCGCGGCGGCGGTCGCATTGCCGAGGTCCGCGATCTCGCGTCCCCGGGACAGGACGGCCTCCGTCGAGGTGTGCGCTTCACCGAGGACCGCGGCGACGTTCATGGAGAGCTCGGCGGCGAGCAGGGCGACGTGGGCGCCGATGAGGCCGTGCCGGTCACCGACGGGGCCGGCGCTCCACGGGGCACCACCGGTGACGTGCAGCAGCTCGGGGTACGTGAGTCGGGGGGCGAGGAGCCGGTCGAAGTCTTCGCCGTCGCGCGAGGGGCGCAGCAGCTCGCCCCGGAGCCCGTGGCGTACCGCCGTGCCGACCTTCGCCGTGCCGCGGTCCACGACCCCGGACGCCCACAACGTCTCGACCATCGCGGACTCGACCGCCGCGAGCTCGGGGACGCCGGTGATCGCAGCGAGCATCTCCTGCGTCAGGACGCGGTAGGAGAGCAGGGCGCCGAGCGCGGCGAGGTAGGCCGGCCGGCGCTGCGGCACCAACATCGACTCGATCGCGGCTTCCCGGCTCGGGAGGTTCTTGCGGGCCTTGATCTCGCACTGGCGCACCTGGCGCTCGTGCGACGCGCGGGAGCTCCAGATGCCCGAGGACGTCCGGCGCGTGCCGCCCTCACGGCTCCACCACCCCGTCCAGATGGGATCCCATCGCTCCCCGGCGCCGAGGCCGGTGCCGCGCAGCGGGGTGGGGCAGGCGGTCAGCTCGACCAGTGCTGCGCCACCAGGGACGGCCTGCGGCTTGGCGATGCGTACGGGCGTGGGGATCACCTCCCAGTCCACCGGGGCAGGGGTCCACGGGTAACCGAGCCAGGGAGCCTGCGGGCGGGCACCGTCGAGGATGACGTCGCACCAGGCACGCCAGCGCGAGGGCCGGCGGGCGTCCAGCAGCCAGCGCACCGTGACCTTGTCGTGTACGACCGTCGCCTCCTGCACGTTGGGCACGCGGGACAGGTCGATGATGCGGTTGGTGAGGCGGCGGGCCTTGGCCGGGGAGCACGCGGCACGCGTCGACGTCGTGCCGTCCTCACGCGCTATGGTCCGGTCCGACTGCGAGGTGAGCACGTCGCGCAGAGTGAGGCCGAGGACCAGCGGATCGGACGCGCCCATCGCGACGACCTCGGTGGCATGCTCGAAGACGCCGTCGTGCAGGGCCAGCAGGGTCTCGGCGCGGTAACGGGCGGCGGCCTTCCGCTCGGCGAGGGTGCTCACGCCGCCATCACCTCGGCGGCCCATAATTCTGGCTGATGAGGCGTTCGTCATGGGCGTCCTCGGGGGAATTCATACCTGCATCTATGCGGCGACGTTCGGCGGTGTGGGCGCCAACGCGGCTCGGCGTGAAGGGCACGAACGAGCGGTAGGCACATAATCAACTGCCCCCCTACTCGAGAGGTCACCATGTCTCCCCGATCCTTCGACGAGGTCACCGCTGCGGCCAAGGCATCGTGGAGCCCAAGGCGCACGTGCTGCGCGAAGAACTGTGCAGCGAGTTGGCCGAGCAGGTGGATCGTCATGTCCCTACCGTGCAGCCGCGCAGGAACGCGTGACGATTTTCCCGACTGACGGACGGTGGTATGGTCCCGAGGCGGTGGAAGTGACACGCGCCCCAAAGTGTCACTTTGGGGGCTACTTTCATGCATGGGGCACTGGAAGGCATAGGAGCACGGTGGAAGTCAAGTCGGCGTCGTTTCGCCATTCCTGGGTATTTGTGCAGGTCGCGCGTTTCGAGCCGATGAGAATAGGTCATCAGTTCGATTCTGATAGGCGGCTCAGGCAGAAGGCCCGGAACCTCACGGTTCCGGGCCTTCGTCGTTCCTCAGTGGGTGCTCCTGGCGTACGTGAGAGCGGGTGACACGCTGCCGACCAGGTCTGTCGATGCCTTACGTCGTCACCCCGGCACGCGCTCCGCCCGTCCGGCGGAGCCGGCGAGCGCGCCGGTCGTCAGGGAACGAGCACGAAGACGTAGTCCGTCTCCCCGTCCGGCGCCGGACGGCGCTCGTACCGCTGGGCGTGCTGCGGCGCATCGGACTGGGTGAGGATGTGCGTCGTCGTTCCCTCGGCCGGGTCGTGGACGAAGTGGCCGGACCAGTCGAGGGAGTCGTCGTCGAGCGTCGAGACCTGGCCGTCGAGGTCGCCGCCCACGAAGCGCGCTGTCCACGTCATGGCGACACCCTGACACGGCGCCGGTTAGCCTGCCCGGCGCAGCAGGAGGATCGCCCCACCGGCCGCGGCCGCGACGAGTCCGCCGACACCCGCCACGACGAGGGTCGGGAACGTGCTCCCGGGCGGCGGAGGCGCGCTGCGCTCGCCCGCGGTCACGAGCGGTGTCCGCGAGGGCTCGGGCCGGTCGGTCGTCGTCTCGGCGCTCGGGGACGGGCTCTGCGTCGGCGTTTCGACGGGCGTCTCGGTCGGCGCCTCGATGGGCGTGGCGGTCGCGGGCTCCGGCTCGGCGGTGACCGGCTCGACCGGTGGCGCGGGTGCGGCGTCGGGCGCCGACGGCGCGGCGTCGACCGCGGGCGGCGGCGCCGGGTCCGCGGTGGGCTGGGCAGTGGGGGTGGACGTCGGCGTCGGGGCCGCGGTGGGCGTCGTCGTGCACACCGGGGAGTCGCCGGCCCAGCCGGCGAACTGGTCGTGGAGGCCGGTGAGATGCACCCAGGTGACGCACCACCCGTCCCGGTAGTGACCGCGCTCGGGGATGTCGAGCTCGAGATGGCCGTCCGCGACGTCCTTCGTGGAGTACCCGTTCCCGAGCAGCCGCGTGCGGGACCCGTCCGGCGCGGTCACTGCGTAGCTGAGCCAGCCCCGCTCGTCGGGGAGGCGCGAGGCGTCGAACGAGACGCCGTCGGTCGTGACGCTGAGCTCACCGCCGCTGTCACGGTCCGCGGCCAGGGCGGGCGCCGCGAGCCCTGCGGCTCCGGCGAGCACGAGGGCCGTCAGCGGGACGGTCGCGGCAGCTCGGGCTGCGGCGCGCATGGGCACCTCCGGGTCAGGCAAGACGGTCGCGCCACATCGTACGCAGCCGCGACGGTCACCCTGAACGGCGGTGCGCAGGCGGACGGCCCTCGGTGCGATCAGGTGCTCGGGCCGTCCAGACCGCTCAGCCATCCGACGATCGCCTCGCACACCGCGCCGTCCTGGTTCCGCAGGTCGTGCGCGCCGGGAAGCTCCACGCGCGTCACGGGGCCGGGGATCACCGCGAGGTGCTCAGTCAGCTCGTCCGGCGTCGCGAAGGGGTCCGTCCGGCCCGAGACGACCAGTGTCGGGACGCGCAGGTCGGGGAGATGCTCGATGCGCAGGCGCTCCGGCTTGCCAGGCGGGTGGAGGGGGTAGCTCACGAGCACGAGCCCGGCCGCCGGCAGCCCTTCGGCCACGGCCATCGAGCACATGCGCCCTCCGTAGGACCTGCCGCCGAGCACGATCCGGTCGGTCGTGGTGCCCAGCTCCTGCGCGAACGCCTCAGCCTCCGCGCGCACGTGCCCGACGGCGACCGGCGGCCTGTCGGGCATCCGGCGGCCCGCGAGGCGGTAGGGGAAGTCCACGCGACGCACGGGGACCGGCGTGGGCAGCGCGGCGAGTGCCTCCTCGATCGCGACGAGGGAGTGGTGGTCGCGACTCGCCCCTGCACCCGGCGTGAGCAGCACGCCGGCCACGGGAAAGGGGGTGTCGGTCGAAGCGGGCGGAATGGTCACGGCACCAGTCTCCCGCGGGCGCAGACTGGGCGCCGAACACGGGTCTGGCCACCGTCCAGAACGGGGTTGGCCACCGGAATCCTCGGGATCCGGTGGCCGACCCCGTGTTCGGCGGGAGGTCAGCGGGCGGCGAGGCGGGCCGGGTCGAGGTCGACGCGGCGCAGCAGCTGCGCGTTGGCGGCGACGACGACGGTCGAGACGGACATGAGGATCGCGCCGACGGCCATCGGCAGGACGAACCCGACCGGCGCGAGCACCCCGGCCGCGAGCGGGACGGCCGCGATGTTGTACCCGGCCGCCCACCACAGGTTCTGCTG
Organism: Cellulosimicrobium sp. BMG9.23; assembly: GCF_059159985.1. Classification (NCBI taxonomy): domain Bacteria; kingdom Bacillati; phylum Actinomycetota; class Actinomycetes; order Micrococcales; family Promicromonosporaceae; genus Cellulosimicrobium; species Cellulosimicrobium sp. BMG9.23. The sequence continues at coordinate 30,020 of NZ_JBZGBZ010000016.1, read as the reverse complement.
CATCTTGCGGTACGACGCGTGGGACAGCTCGATGACCGACAGCACCGCACGCGGGTCGGAGCTCGCGAGGATCACCCCCGCGGACGCGATCGCGACGTCCGTCCCGGCGCCGATCGCGATGCCGACGTCCGCCTGGGCCAGCGCCGGGGCGTCGTTCACGCCGTCGCCGACCATCGCGACGACGCGGCCCTCGTGCTGCAGCTCGGCGACCTTCGCGTCCTTGTCCTCGGGGCGCACGCCCGCGAAGACCTGGTCGATGCCGAGCTCGCGGGCCACGGCCCGGGCGACCGGCTCGGCGTCGCCCGTGATCATGACGACGCGGACGCCACGTCGGTGCAGCGCGTCGACCGCCTCGCGCGACTCCGGCCGGACCGCGTCCGCCAGGGCGAGCGCACCCACGACCCGGCCGGACCTCGGTACTACCTCCGCGGACTGCGGTACTACCTCGGCGGACCCCGGTACTACGTCGGCGGACTCCGGTACTACCTCGGCCGGTGTTCCGTCCGTGACGACCACGTGCAGGACGGTCGCGCCGTCGCGCTCCCACGCCGCGGCGTCGGGCAGCGGCTCGAGGCCGTGCTCGCGCAGGAGCGCGGGGCCACCGACGGCGATCCGTCGGCCTCCGTCGGGCCCGGGGACCGTCGCCTCGACCCCGACCGCGGTGATCGACCGGAAGCCGGACGCGCGGGGGACGTCGACGCCGTGCTCCTCCGCCGCGATGACGATCGCCCGCGCGAGGGGGTGCTGGCTGTCCGCCTCGGCCGAGGCCGCGAGCGCGAGGAGCTCGTCCTCGGTGTGGCCCCCTGCCGTAGCGAGGTGCGTGACGACGGGCTCGCCCGCCGTGAGCGTGCCGGTCTTGTCGAAGAGCACCGTGTCGACGGTGCGCATCCGCTCGAGCGCGAGGCGGTCCTTGACGAGGACACCGGCCTTGGCGGCGCGCTCCGTCGAGATCGACACGACGAGGGGGATCGCGAGGCCCAGCGCGTGGGGGCACGCGATGACCAGCACGGTGATGGCGCGGATCAGCGCCTGCTCCGGGGTGCCGAAGACGAGCCACAGGGCGACGGTGAGTGCCGCGGCGCCGAGCGCGTACCAGAACAGCCACCCGGCGGCTCGGTCGGCGAGGCGCTGCGTCTTCGTCGAGGAGGACTGCGCGTCGGCGACCAGGCGCTGGATGCCCGCGAGCGCCGTGTCGTCCCCGACCGCCGTGATCCGCACGCGCAGCGCGTCGTCGGTCGCGACGGTGCCGGCGACGACCGGGTCGCCGACCGTCCGGCGCACCGGGCGCGACTCGCCGGTGATCATCGACTCGTCGACGTCGGCGCTGCCGTCCGCCACCTCGCCGTCGGCGGGGACCCGGCTGCCTGGCCGGACGATCACGAGGTCGCCCACGCCGAGGTCGGTCGGTGCGACAGTGGTGACGGACCCGTCGTCGGCGACGCGCTCCGCCTCGTCGGGCAGGAGCGCCGCGAGGGAGTCGAGCGCGGAGGCCGTCTGGGCGAGCGAGCGCATCTCGATCCAGTGCCCCAGCAGCATGATGACGACGAGCAGCGCGAGCTCCCACCACACGTCCAGCTCGTGCGCGAGCAGCCCGAGGGACGCGCCGAGCGACGACGCGAACGCGACGGTGATCGCGAGCGAGATGAGCGTCATCATCCCGGGCGCGCGGTCGCGCAGCTCGCTCACGGCGCCGGTGAGGAACGGGCGCCCGCCCCACAGGAAGATGACGGACCCGAGCACGGGGGAGACCCACGACACCCACGCGGCGTCGGGCAGGTCGTAGCCCAGGAGCATCGCGAACATGGGGCTCAGCGCGACGGTCGGGACCGCGAGCGCGAGCATGACCCAGAACAGGCGGCGGAACTGCGCCACATGATCGCCGTGCCCGCCGTGCCCGCCGTGCCCGCTGTGACCGTCGTGACCGGACGCGTCGTGCCCGGGCGTCTGCTGACCCGAGACGTCGTGCCCGTGGTCGTCGGGCCCGTCGTGCCCGCCGTGGTGGGCGTGGTCGCTGCCGTGCTCGTGCACGGGCGCGGCGGTCCGGCCGCCGCCGTGCGCCTCGTGCCGGTCCTCGTGCTCTTCCACCGTTCCTCCAGACTCGTCTATACCCCTAGGGGGTATCCACCTCCGATAGTGCACCCGTGTGCGGCATTCGTCAAGAGGGCCGTGACGCACGAGACCGGCAGCCCGGTCCGAGATCGGCAGGGAGGGGTGCCGATCTCGGGCCGGACTGCCGGTCTCGAGGTGCCGCGGAGCGGCGAGGGGAGGGGAGGTCTACAGGTGCGGCAGCACGTGGCGCGCGTAGCGCTCCGCGACGGTCGCGACGACCTCGCGCGGGTCGGCGTCCCAGATCTCCTGGTGGAAGATCTCGGTCTCGACGTCGCCGGAGTACCCCGTCTCGGCGACCCACCGCGTGATCGTCGGGAAGTCGACGTACCCGTCCCCGACGTACCCGCGCGACAGCAGCGGGTCGGGGGCGAGCGGCAGGATCCAGTCGCACACCTGGTATCCCGCGACGCGCCCCTCGGCCCCGGCGCGCGCGATGCTCTCGCGCAGGGCCGGGTCCCACCACACGTGGTAGGTGTCCACGACGACACCCACGGCCGCGGCGTCGAACGGCGCCGCGAGGTCGAGCGCCTGGCCGAGCGTGGAGAGCACGGCGCGGTCGGCGGCGAAGATCGGGTGCAGCGCCTCGAGGACGATCCGCACGCCGTGCTCGGTCGCGAACGGGACCAGGTCGGCGATCCGGTCCGCGACCCGGGCGCGCGCGGCGACGACGTCGCGGTCCCCGGGTCCGGCGTCGGGACGCGGGCCCTGGCCCGGGGTGCCGTTGGCGGGCAGGCCGCCGACGACGAACACGAGCTCGCTCGTCCCGATCGTCGCGGCCTCCTCGATGGCGCGCCGGTTGTCGTCGAGCGCGGCGGCGATGCCGGCGTCGTCGGACGCGGTGAGGAACCCGCCCCGGCACAGCGACGAGACCCGCAGGCCGGCGTCCGCGACGACGCGCGCCGCCCGGTCCGCGCCGATCTCCTGGACGCGGTCGCGCCACAGCCCGACGGCTCCGTACCCCGCCTCGGCGGCGAGGGTCACGGCCTCCTCGAGCGTCGCGCGCTTGACGGTCGCGGTGTTGAGCGCGCAGCGCGACAGGTCGGCGGTACCGGTGCCCGACGGCGCCCGGCCGGCCGCGCTCGTCGGGGTGGGGCCGGTCATCGGGTCACCCCGTTCGTCTCGAGGAAGACACGCGTGCGCCGCGCGGCGAGCTCCGGGTCGAGCAGCAGCCCGGCCCGGTCCGCGAGGCGGAGGAGCGCGACGAGGTGCGCGACAGACCGGCCCGACTGCAGGCCTCCGACCATCTGGAAGCCCGGCTGCACGCCGTTGAGCCACGCGAGGAACGCGATGCCGGTCTTGTAGTGGTACGTCGGCGCGGTGAACAGGTGCCGCCCGAGCGCCTCCGTCGCCGCGAGGACGGCGTGCGCGCGGTCGGGGTGACCGGCGTCGAGCGCCTGGAGCGCCGTCGACGCCGCCGGGTAGATGGCCGCGAAGACGCCGAGCAGCGCGTCCGAGTGCCGCTTCCCGTCGCCGACGACGAGATCGGGGTAGTTGAAGTCGTCGCCCGTGTACAGGCGCACGGGCCCGGGTGCGTCCGGCCCGGTGCCCGGGTCGAGGCTCGCCAGGCGCGCGCGGAGGTCCTTCTCGTGGTCGGCGTCGAGCAGCGACACCTTGACCCCGTCGATCCGCCCCTGGTGGGCGCGGACCAGGTCGACGAACACGTCGGTCGCGTCGTCGATCCCGGCGGCGCCCCAGTAGCCCTCGAGCTCCGGGTCGAACATCGTCCCGAGCCAGTGGAGGATCACGGGCCGGTCCGAATCGGCGATCACGGCGTCGTAGACGCGGGCGTAGTCCTCGGGCGAGCGCGCGACGTGCGCGAGGGCACGCGACGCCATGACGACGACCTGGGCGCCGGCGTCCTGCACGACGCGGACCTGCTCGCGGTAGGCGTCGACGACGGCGTCGAGCGCCGCCGGGTCGCCCGGCGTCCAGCCGGCGACGACGGCGGCGTCGAGCTGGTCCGTGCCCGCGCCGCACGCGATCCGGGCGCCGACCGAGCGCGCCTCGGCGGCCGAGCGGCGCACGAGCTCCTGGGTCGCGGCCCAGTCGAGGCCCATGCCGCGCTGGGCCGTGTCCATCGCGTCCGCGACGCCGAGACCGTGCTCCCAGATGCGGTGCCGGAAGGCGAGCGTCGTGTCCCAGTCGACGAGGGCCGGCCCGCCGGGCACGTTCTCGGCGCCGACCTGCGGCACGACGTGCGCCGCCGCGAAGGCGACGCGCGACGTGATCGGGGCGGTCGGCCGGGACCACGGGCCCGGCACGAGGAGCTCGCGCACCTCGGTTCCCGCGACCCGCCCGTCGTCGGCGAACCGGGGCAGGTGCACGACGGCGCCCGACCCGTCCCGGTCGCGCAGCTCGCGCGCGCCGGGGACCGCGAGGGTCGCGGCGCTCACAGGGTGATCTCGGGGACGTCGAGGCGCCGGCCCTCGGCGGACGAACGCAGGCCGAGCTCCGCGAGCTGCACGCCGCGGGCTGCGGAGAGCAGGTCGAAGCGGTGCGGGCGGCCGGCGTGGACGTCGAGCAGGAACTCCTCCCACTGCAGCTTGAAGCCGTTGTCGAGGTCGGCGTTCGCGGGCACCTCGAGCCACTGGTCGCGGAACGGCTCGGTGACGGGCAGGTCCGGGTTCCACACGGGCTTGGGCGTGTGGGCGCGCTGCTGCGCGACGCACTTGCGCAGACCCGCGACCGCGGAGCCGTGCGTGCCGTCGACCTGGAACTCGACGAGCTCGTCGCGGTACACGCGCACCGCCCACGACGAGTTGATCTGCGCGACGACCGGGTCGCCGCCCGGGGTCTCGATCTCGAAGATTCCGTAGGCGGCGTCGTCGGCCGTCGCCGTGTACTCCTGGCCCTGCTCGTCCCAGCGGGTCGGGATGTGGGTCGTGGTCTGCGCGGTGACCGTGCGCACCGAGCCGAGGATGCCCTCGAGGACGTAGTTCCAGTGGCAGAACATGTCGGTGGTCATGCCACCGCCGTCCTCCGTGCGGTAGTTCCACGACGGGCGCTGCGCGGCCTGGTGGTCGCCCTCGAACACCCAGTAGCCGAACTCGCCGCGCAGCGACAGGATGCGCCCGAAGAAGCCCTCGTCGACGAGGCGACGCAGCTTGACGAGGCCCGGCAGGTAGAGCTTGTCGTGCACGACGCCCGCGGTCACGCCGGTCTCCTCGCGCAGCCGCGCGAGCTCGACCGCCTCGGCGAGCGTCTCCGCCGTCGGCTTCTCGGTGTAGACGTGCTTACCCGCCTGCATCGCTTTGGTGAGGGTCTTGGCCCGCAGCGCGGTCATCGAGGCGTCGAACACGACGTCGACCGTCGGGTCCGCGATCGCGCCGTCGAGGTCGGTGGTCCAGTGCTCGACGTCGTGCTGGGCGGCGAGCTCGCGGATCTTCGACTCGTTGCGGCCGACGAGGATCGGCTCGACCTGCAGCCGCGTGCCGTCGGGGAGCTCGACACCGCCCTGCTCGCGGATCGGCAGGATCGAGCGCACGAGGTGCTGGCGGTAGCCCATCCGGCCGGTCACGCCGTTCATGGCGATGCGCAGGGTGCGGGTGGTGGTCATCGGGACGACTCCGTCCTGTCAGTCGCGCGACGGCGAGGTCGACGCGAGAAGCGTGGTGGTTCCAGCATAGGGAATGCGCTTTCCAACGTCAACCACGGGCGTCACCCGATCCGCGCGCGAGCGCAGCCGGGTGGAAGGTCAGAGGGCGGGCGTGGACTCGCGCAGGACCACGGTGCCCCGCACCTCGACGCGGCGCGGCGAGACCTCGTGCACGACGCCGGGCAGGTCCAGCCCCACCGGCAGTTCGAGAGCGAGACGCAGGGCCACCTGCCCGACCTCGACGAGGGGGATGCGGACGGTCGTGAGGCCGGGGACGACGTCGCGCAGGGTGACGATGTCGTCGAAACCGGCGACCGCGACGTCGCGCGGGACGGCCAGGCCCGCATCACGAGCCGCGGCCATCGCGCCGACGGCCATGACGTCGTTGACCGCGAACACGGCCCGCGGGGGACCGCCAGGACCCGTGCGCGCGACCAGCTCCCGCATGCCCGCGAAGCCGCCGTCGCGCGTGAACTCGCACGGCACCACCGCAGCGTCGTCGACGGGCGCGCCGAGCGCGGACAGCGCCTCCGTGAACCCCGTGGCTCGATCGACCGCCGTGCGGTGCCCCACGGGGCCGGCGAGCACGCCGAAGGAGCGATAGCCCAGGCCGTGCAGCGCCGTCGCGAGGTCGGCCGCGCCCTGACGGTTCGCGATCTCGACCGCCGGGAGGTCACCCAGTGCCTGCCCGACGAGCGCGACGCGGCCACCGCTCTCGCGGTACCGGACGAGGGCGTCGCGCAGCGCACCGGGGGTCGCGCCGGATTCGCCGGACGCCGGGTCGTCGGACGACGACAGCCGCCCGCCGCCCAGGACCAGGGCCCGCGCGCGCTGCCGGTCCATGAGCTCGACGAACGCGAGCTCGCGCGCGGGGCTGTGCTGCGTGCTCGTGAGCGTGACCAGGAGGCCCTCGCGGTCGGCGGCGTCGGTGACGCCCGCGGCGAGGGACGAGAAGTACGGGTCGGCGATGTCGTGGACCACGAGCCCCACGGTCGTCGTGCGTCCGCGCGCCATCGCCTGCGCGCTCGGGTCGGGCGTGTAGCCCATCCGGGCGGCCGTCGCGAGCACGCGCTCGCGCAGGTCCGCGCCCACCGTGCGGTTCGCGCTGCCGTTGATCGCGCGGGAGGCGGTGGCGAGCGAGACGCCCGCCGCTCGCGCCACCTCGCTGAGGGTCGGTCCGGCCACGGGCACAGGCTACCGGGGCCACGACGCCGGCGGCTGCCAGGGCGCGGGTGAGGTTCGTCCCGGTTACGGTCGGGCGGAGGGCACCGAGCGAGGAGGACGAAGCATGGCACGCACGCACCACGGGCCGCCGGGACCGTCGGGACCGTCGGGACCGTCGCTCGTCGTCCGGAGCCTCGCGCTGGGGATAGCCGCAGGGTCGCGCTCGTCGCTCGGCGTCGCGGGGCCGGTGCTCGCCGTACGTCCCGACGGCGCGTCGGGCAGCGGTCCGGTCGCCCGCGGTGCGGCCGTGCTCGCCGTGGCGGGTGAGGTCGTCGGCGACAAGCTGCCGAGCGCCCCGAGCCGCCTCGCCCCACCGGGACCGGCGTTCCGGATGGCGAGCGGCGCGCTCGGCGGTGCGCGGCTCGCGCGGGTCCGCGGCGGGAGCGGCGCGCCCGTCGTCGTCGCGGCCGTCGCGGGCGCCCTCGGTGCGGCCGCGGGGACGTGGGGTGGTGCCGCGTGGCGCGGGCTCGCCGTCGGGAAGCGCCCCGACTGGCCGGGTGCCGTGGCCGAGGACGTCGTGGCCGTCGCCCTCGCCGCATGGGCCGTGCGCCGCTGACGCCGGACGAGCGCTGACGCGGGACGGGCCGCCGAACCCGACCGGCCGCCGAGACCCGACCGGCCGCCGAGACCCGACGGGCCGCCGAGAGCCGACGGGCCGCAGGGGCCCGACCGGCCGCTGGAGCTACGCGGTGGGGACGCCCGTCACGGTCGTGAGCAGGAACGCGCTGTCCTCGAGCGCGGACACGGCGTGCCGCTCGTGCGTCAGGACGCGCAGCTCGCCGGCGCCGAGCTCGGTGTCGCCCTCGCCCAGGGCGGTGACGCGGACCTTCCCGCGGAGCACCTGGATCGACGCGGCGGGCGGCGAGTTGTGCTCGCCCAGCTCGACGCCCGCGACCAGCGCGATGATCGTCTGCCGCAGCGGGCCGTCGTGCAGCACGAGCTCGGCGCTGCGGCCGTTCTCCGCGGATCGGGCGCCCGTGAGGTGGGCGTCGGTGAGGAGGTCGACGTTCGTCATGGAGGTCTCCGGGGGTCGGGGTTTCTCATCCTGCCGCGTGGCGCGCGACGCCGCGCGGGCGCCCGTCGGGAAGAGTGGGCGTCATGCAGGTGGTCTCGGGATTCCTCACCGCGCTCTTCGGTCTCCTCGCGACCGGTGTCATGCTCGCGCTGCTCGCCGCGACGTCGCGGCGCGTCATGGGCGCCCCCGTCGGGTGGGTGCGCGCCGGGGTGGTGTCCCTCCTCTCGCTGACCGGGGCGTCGTCGGCCCTCACGTACGGCCTGCGCACCGCCGGCTGGGCGGCGCCGGACGGTCGGCTCACCGTCCAGCCGTTCGTGGCCCTCGCGGCCGTCGTCCTCACCTTCGCGTGGGCGTTCGTGCTGGGCCTGTGCGTGCTCCTCGTCCTCGAGCTCCTCGTGCCGACGGGCACGGTCCCGACGCCGTGGCGTGCGTGGCGCGGGCTGCGGCAGGGGCGGCGCGAGACCCGGCGCTACGCGCAGATCCTCGCGATTGGGGTGCGGCACGGCCTCGGTGGCGCGCTGAGCCGCGGCGCCCGGCAGCCTGACGGGTCGCGGCTGTCGCGCACCGACGAGCGACGGCTCGCGACCGGGCTCCGCGACACCCTGAGCGACGCGGGCGTGACCTTCGTGAAGTTCGGCCAGGTGCTCTCGACGCGCCGCGACCTGCTGACCCCGACGATCGCCGACACGCTCGCGACCCTGCAGAGCGACGTCCCCCCGGCACCCTGGCCCGACGTCGAGGCCGCGCTCGTCGGCTCGCTCGGCCGTCCGGTCGACGAGGTCTTCGCCGCGTTCTCGGCCGAGCCGCTCGCCTCGGCGTCGGTGGGCCAGGTGCACGCGGCGCGGCTCCCCGACGGCAGGGCGGTCGTCGTGAAGGTCCAGCGTCCGGGGGCGCGCGAGCAGGTCGAGGTCGACCTCGCGATCCTCGGCCGCCTCGCGCGACGCATCGAGCGCGACACCGCGTGGGGCCGCTCGCTCGGCGTCGTGGCGCTCGCCGACGGCTTCGCGGCGTCGCTGCGCGAGGAGCTCGACTACACGACCGAGGCGGAGAACACGCTCGCGCTCCGTGCCGCGCTCGGGGTGCGGGCGGGCGTGGTCGCCGGCGCGGGCCAGGGGGAGGGCGCGGGACAGGGCGGGCGCGACGGCGGGTCGGGAGAGCCGGCCGTGATCGTGCCCGACGTCGTGCTCGAGCTCTCCGGACCGACCCTCCTCGTGCTCGAGCACCTCGACGGCACGCCGGTCGGGCGAGCCGGTGACCTCCTTGCGGGCCTGGACGGCGCGACGCGGTCCGCGCTCGCGACCCGGCTCCTCGGCGCGACGCTCGAGCAGGTGCTGGTGGCCGGGACGTTCCACGCCGACCTGCACCCGGGCAACGTCCTCGTCATGGCGTCGGGCGGTCTCGGCCTGCTCGACATGGGCTCCGTCGGGCGGCTCGGCGAGCCCGAGCGCCTCGCGCTCGCGGCGGTGCTGCTCGCCGTCGACGCCGACGACGCCGTCGCCGCGACCGACGCCCTCCTCGAGCTGCTCGACGCGCCCGCCGACCTCGACGTGCGGCGCCTGGAGCGCGCCGTCGGGCAGGTGATCGTCCGGTTCCGCGGCGCCGGGGCCGGCGGGGCGATGTTTACCGCGCTCTTCCGTCTCGTCACCGACGCCGGGCTCGCCGTCCCGCCGCAGGTCGCCGCCGCGTTCCGCACGTTCACGTCGCTCGAGGGCACGCTCCGCCTCCTCGACCCGACGTTCGACCTCGTCGCCTCCGCGCGGGAGACGGCGCAGCCGCTCGTGCGGCGGGTCGTGACGACGGAGGGGCTGCGCAACCGTGCGACCAGCCTCTTCCTCGGTCTCGCGCCCGAGCTCGAACGGCTCCCGCGGCGCCTCGCGAAGATCACGAGCGACGTCGAGAACGGGCGGCTCACGGTCTCGGTGCGGACGTTCGCGCACGCCGAGGACCGGGCCTTCCTCGCGGGTCTCGTGCAGCAGGTCGTGTCGACCGTGGTCGCCGCGGCCGCGGTCGTGGCGGCGGTCGTGCTGCTCGTGGCCGACGGCGGCCCGCAGCTCGGCGGCGGCGTCGCGCTCTTCCCGGTGCTCGGGGCGGCGCTCGGCTTCGTCGGGACGGTGCTCGGCGTGCGCGTCCTCGTGTTCGCGTTCCGGGGCCTGCCGAGGCCGACCGGCTCTCGTACCTGACCTCGGTCTTCTGTTCGTCCACGCCCGAGGTACTCACACCGTCGAGGCTTTGTCCCCAGGCTGGACAGCGGCCCGTGGGCGGGGTGCGACAGGACGTCGCTCACGGTGTCGTCGGGGAGCGAGCTGGAGCCGGTCGGGTACGCCGAGCTGTTGGCCGAGCTGATGGCGAGGGTGCGCGCGACGCAGGCCGTTGGCCGATTGCCGTGGGACACGTCGGGGCCGCACCGACGAACTCTACGGCCGCCAGTACTGGCGCAGCAGTTCGGTGCTTGGGGCCCGGGTGGCGCGGACCTGGCTGGTACGGACCCGGTCGTTGAGGAGTTCGAGCAGTTCGGTGTACCCGGCCGGTGTGATGTCGCAGGTGCTCACGACGTCATCGCCCAGGTGGGTGTCGCAGAGCCTCGAAGCGGTGGGGGTGCGTGGCGGATCGGTGCTCGACGTCGCCGCGTGCATCGAGCAGGACCCGAACGGCGCCACGCAGGACGGTGACGACGGTCCAGTTGAACGGCCTGCGCGGGACGTCCGCTGAGTCGCCGGCGTGAGGCCCGGTCCCGGTCACCAACGCCCCCAGGAACACGAGCGCAGCCGTGGCGATCAGCAGGACGCCCGCGAGCCGCCGGACCCTCGGGCCCGTAGCCTCCGGCCGGCGGGCGTCCTCGGCGGTGCAGTTCGGCCAGGTGTCGCAGCCGAGACCCGACCCGGTGACGCGGACGATCGAGCCGGTGACGACGATCATCACACTGGCCACCAGAGCCGTGCCGGCCGCGATCGTCAGGTTGGTGGGTCCGAGCTGGACCCGTTCAGCGATCCAGCTCAGGGGCGTCTTCATCGGTCGGGCCCTGTCAGGGTGAATGGCGGCCGGGATGGCGGGCGCCCAGCGATGTCGGCCCCACGATATTCGTCGAGCACGGGATCGACGGCTCACTCGAGCCCGACGTCGGCGTCGCGTGACGTGCCTGCGCGTGCGAAGACCGCGGCGAGTGCCGCGGACCCGAGGGCCTGGTAGCCGAACCACACCCCGCCGCCGACCTCGGAACCGCCCCTCGCGAGCACGACGGCCAGGGCTGTGGCGACGAGCCAGCCGGTGTCGTAGGCCACGAGGTACGTGATGCGCGGTCGGACGTCGGAGCTCCTCACCGCGAACGCGACCTCGCACGCCCCGCACACGACGAGGGCCGCGGCGGTCACCAGCACGAGCCACGAGGAGACGCCGAGACGGTCGGTGAGCATCGGGAGCAGCGCGGTGACGCCGGCTGCCGTGACGATCTTGAAGACGCCGTCCGCGACGAATCCGACGCGGAGGCGGCGGTCGGTGGTCGTGCGGTTCATGCTCGCCCCTCCGCGTGGCGGCGAGCCGGTCGCCCGCGGCTCGGCAGGCTCGCGAGACCGTAGGCGGTCCCGCGTGTCTCCGGGCTCGTCGCGACGGCGAGCAACGCCGCCGCGAGGTCCGCGCGACGGACGGTGGCGATGGAGTTTCGCTCGGGGACGAGCCGGTAACCGGCGGCCGGCCTGTCGACGAGGTAGCCCGGCCGCAGGATCGTCCAGTCGACCTCGTCGCGGGTCCCGCGCAACACGTCTTCCATCGCCTCGAGGTCGGCGTAGACGAGCGGGCCGGACCGGCGCACGTACGGCCGGACCGTCTTGCGGAACCACCACGGCTCGCCGGCTCCAGAGCGGAGCACCGGCGAGGCGGACACCGCCACGATCCTCCGTACGCCGCGGCGGTCCATCGCCGCGAGGAGGTTGGCGACGCCGTCGGCGCACACACGCGTGGGGTCCTGGTACGACCGCTTCCCGAGGACGGACACGACGGCGTCGGTGTCGTCGGGCAGATCGAGTCCCCGACCGGTCACGACATCGGCCGCCTGGACCTGGGCCTCGTCCGGGCATGCGTACCGGGACTCGTCGCGCACCAGGGCGGTCACCCGGTGCCCGGCGTCGAGCGCCTGCTGGACCAACAGCGTGCCCGTCGCTCCTGACGCGCCTGCCACGACGAGATGCATCTGGCCTCCCAGGGTTCGCGGGTGCCCGGTCGGCGCCCCGGCGCTACTCAAGTTTGTCTAATCATCGACGCAGCGACGCTGCTGGTCAAATTTGATGAGAAACTCGGGTGGGGCGGAACAGGAGGACGTATGACGGCGACACGACTGCTCATCCTGGGAGCGGTTCGCGAGCGGGGCAGGGCGCACGGCTATCAGGTGCGGCGCGACCTCGAGTCGTGGGGGGTGCACCTGTGGGCGAGCATCCAACCGGGATCGATCTATCACGGCCTGCGGCGCCTGCGCGACGACGGCCACCTCGTCGAGGTTGAGGCGTCGCCGTCCGCAGGTCCGGCTCGCACCGAGTACGTCGTGACCGAAGCCGGGCACACGGTGTTCCGCGAGCTGCTCGAGGACGCGCTCCGCTCCGACGACGGCTCGATCGCCGAGACCATCGCCGGTGTCGGTTTCATCACCGAGCTTCCGAGGTCTCGCGCCGTCGAGCTGCTCCGGATGCGGGTGGAGGCGTTCGAGCGACGGCGTGCCCGGGTGGTGGGCGTGTACGAGCAAGAACCTGACGCGGACTGGCAGCACCACGCCGAGGCCGTGCGCCTGTGGGCGCACACCGCCGACGCTGCAATCCGGTGGACCCAGGGTCTGATCGAGCGGCTCGAGGGCGGCGCGTACGCGATGGCGGGCGAGGGAGACGCGCCGCCCTCGACATGACCGACCCGCGCCCGACGAACGTACCCCCGGCCGGGTTCAGGGTTCCGTGGTGCCTGACGGGTGCGTCGCGTCGGGCGGGCGCACGACGGTGACGGGGCAGTGCGCGTACTCCGTGGCGTGCCGGCTCACCGAGCCGAGGAGGAGGCGGTCGAAACCGCCCACGCCGCGGTTGCCGAGCACGAGACGGGACGCGTGCGACGACGCCTCGATGACGCCCTTCGCGGCCTGCACGTGCCGGACCGTGCGGACCACGCGGTCGTCGGGCAGGTCGATGCCCGCCGTCTCGAGCGCGGTGCCGAGCGTCGCGGCGGCGAAGGCCTCGTAGTCGTCGATGGGCGGCGCCCACCCCCACGAGTCGGGCAGCGGGGCGAGCGTGACGATCTGCCAGCAGAACAGGGCCTCGAGCGTCGCGCCGGTTCGGCGCGCGACGTCGGCCGCGTGCCGCAGCGCGTGCACGGACGTGGCCGAGCCGTCCACCCCGACGACGACCGGCCCCGACCGGTTCACGGTGCCCCGGACGACCGTGACCGGCACCGTCGCGTGCTGCAGGATCGCCGACGGCACCGAGCCGAGCACCATGCGGCTGACCCGGCCACGGCCGCAGCGTCCCACGACGAGCAGGTCCGCAGGGCCGCCGTCGTCGTCGCCGATCTGGCCCTGGCCCTCGACCTCGCCCGCCCGCGTCGCCTCGCCCTCCGCGAGCGCGAGCAGGGACGTGGCGGCGGTGCCGCGGACCTCCGTGGCGACGACCTCGACGTCCTGCGTGCCGAGCCCCGTGCGCTCGCGCGCCGCCTCGACCCAGCCGGTGACCGCGTCACGACGACGAGCGCCCCGCTCGTCGTCGTCGCCCGTGTCCTCGCGGCCGGCGTGCCGCCCCGGGTCCCACGCGAGCACGGCCGTGAGGCGCGTCCCGCGCGAGGCGGCCTCGCGCAGGGCCCAGTCGAGCGCCTCGTCCGACCCCTCGGACCCGTCCACACCGACGATCACCCCGCGCACCGCGCCACCTCCGTGTTCCCGTATCCCGTCAGAGCTCTCCGTGGTCCTCGCCGTGGAGGATCGCGCGCAGCGGCGCGGTCACGACGTCGACCTGTTCCAGCAGGTCCCCCGGCCCGGCGATCACGACCGCCCGGTCCTCGACCACGACGTACACCGCGGCGCTGTCGCGGACCCGCGCGTGCAGGGCGGTGACCCCGGCGCCGTCGACGACGAACGGCGCGCGGGAGAGCGGGGCGGCCTCGACCTCCTCGACGATCGCGCGCATCGCCGCGCGGTACTCCTGGTAGGAGTCGAGGAAGTCGTCGTCCGCGGAGTCCGCGTGCAGGGGCGCGGCGAGCGCGCTGCTCAGCGCCGTCCGAAGGATCTCCGCGGACTGGTCGTCGTCGGCGGCGACGACGCGCAGCGTCTCGACGTCGAGCGTCTCCCCGGAGAACGAGACGTAGGAGCGCAGGAACCGCTCGTCCGTGAGGTCGTGGGTGCCGTCGCCGACGCCGGTGATGGTCTCCTCGTCGAGGTCGAGGCCCCAGGTCAGCGGGTCAGCGACCTCGGCGACGATGCCGTGGAACCGGTCGACCACCTGCTCCCAGGTCGCCGGCGTCCCGTCGGGGCGCCCGACGGCGCCGTGCTCGCGGCGCGCGGCCGGGTCGTCGGGCTGCTGGTCCGGTCCGTGCGTCATGATCGCCCACCCTTCTGCCGGTGCGGGGGTCGCACCCCGAGCCTGCCGCTGCGGAGAGGCCGGGTCAACGCCCGGGGTGCGTGTCGTCCCTGCTCGGGGCCGAGCGGACCCGCCAGACCTCGGGAAGAAGCGGCCGCAGGTCACGGCGTGACCCCTCAATCACGCCCCTGGCGAACAACGGCATACGGAGGGGGTGTGCCTCGTTCGGAACGCATAGAGTCAATGCGGTCAGGCTGTACTCGGCGATTCCTGGAGGCCAGGGACGTCGGTGCGCAGGTGTAGGCCGCTCGTGAGGAGCAGCACATGTTCGAGAGATTCACAGACCGAGCCCGTCGGGTCGTCGTCCTCGCCCAAGAAGAGGCGCGGATGCTCAACCACAACTACATCGGCACCGAGCACATCCTCCTCGGCCTCATCCACGAGGGCGAGGGCGTCGCGGCCAAGGCCTTGGAGTCCCTCGGGATCTCCCTGGACGGCGTCCGCACCCAGGTGACCGAGATCATCGGCGAGGGCCAGCAGGCCCCGAGCGGGCACATCCCGTTCACGCCGCGTGCCAAGAAGGTGCTGGAGCTGTCGCTGCGCGAGGCGCTGCAGCTCGGCCACAACTACATCGGCACCGAGCACATCCTGCTCGGGCTCATCCGCGAGGGCGAGGGCGTCGCCGCCCAGGTGCTCACCAAGATGGGGGCCGACCTCAACAAGGTGCGCCAGCAGGTCATCCAGCTGCTGTCGGGCTACCAGGGCAAGGAGCCCGTCGCCGCCGGCGGTCCCACCGAGGGCCAGCCGTCGGGGTCCGCGGTGCTCGACCAGTTCGGGCGCAACCTCACCCAGGCCGCGCGCGAGGGCAAGCTCGACCCGGTCATCGGCCGCGCGCTCGAGATCGAGCGCGTCATGCAGGTGCTGAGCCGCCGCACCAAGAACAACCCCGTCCTCATCGGCGAGCCCGGCGTCGGCAAGACCGCCGTCGTCGAGGGCCTCGCGCAGGACATCGTCCGTGGCGACGTCCCGGAGACGCTCAAGGACAAGCAGCTCTACACGCTGGACCTGGGCGCCCTCGTGGCCGGCTCGCGCTACCGCGGCGACTTCGAGGAGCGCCTGAAGAAGGTGCTCAAGGAGATCCGCACGCGCGGCGACATCATCCTGTTCATCGACGAGATCCACACGCTCGTCGGTGCCGGTGCTGCCGAGGGCGCGATCGACGCCGCGAGCATCCTCAAGCCGATGCTCGCGCGCGGAGAGCTGCAGACCATCGGCGCGACGACGCTCGACGAGTACCGCAAGCACGTCGAGAAGGACCCGGCCCTGGAGCGCCGCTTCCAGCCGATCCAGGTCGCCGAGCCGTCGCTCACGCACGCGATCGAGATCCTCAAGGGTCTGCGCGACCGCTACGAGGCGCACCACCGCGTGTCCATCACGGACTCCGCGCTCGTCTCCGCGGCCACGCTCGCCGACCGCTACATCAACGACCGCTTCCTGCCCGACAAGGCGATCGACCTCATCGACGAGGCGGGCGCTCGCCTGCGCATCCGCCGCATGACGGCCCCGCCGGAGCTCAAGGAGCTCGACGAGGAGATCGCCGAGGCGCGGCGCGACAAGGAGTCCGCGATCGACGCGCAGGACTTCGAAAAGGCCGCGGGCCTGCGCGACACGGAGAAGCAGCTCACCGCGAAGCGCGCCGACAAGGAGAAGGCCTGGAAGTCGGGCGACCTCGACACGGTCGCGGAGGTCGACGAGGAGCTGATCGCCGAGGTCCTGGCCATGTCCACGGGCATCCCCGTCTTCAAGCTCACCGAGGAGGAGTCCAGCAGGCTGCTCCACATGGAGGGCGAGCTGCACAAGCGCGTCGTCGGCCAGGAGGCCGCGATCAAGGCGCTGTCGCAGGCCATCCGCCGCACGCGTGCGGGCCTCAAGGACCCGAAGCGCCCCGGTGGGTCGTTCATCTTCGCCGGCCCCACGGGCGTCGGGAAGACCGAGCTGGCCAAGGCGCTCGCCGAGTTCCTCTTCGGGGACGAGGACGCGCTCATCCAGCTCGACATGTCGGAGTTCTCCGAGAAGCACACGGTCTCGCGGCTGTTCGGCTCGCCTCCCGGCTACGTCGGGTACGACGAGGGCGGCCAGCTCACCGAGAAGGTGCGGCGCAAGCCGTTCTCGGTCGTCCTGTTCGACGAGGTGGAGAAGGCCCACGCGGACATCTTCAACTCGCTCCTGCAGATCCTCGAGGACGGTCGCCTGACCGACTCGCAGGGCCGCGTCGTGGACTTCAAGAACACCGTCATCATCATGACCACGAACCTCGGCACGCGGGACATCGCCAAGGGCGTCCAGACCGGCTTCAACGCCGGCGGCGACCTGGTGACGTCGTACGAGCGCATGAAGGCCAAGGTCAACGACGAGCTCAAGCAGCACTTCCGGCCCGAGTTCCTCAACCGCGTCGACGACGTGGTGGTCTTCCCGCAGCTCTCGCAGGACGAGATCATCCAGATCGTCGACCTCATGATCGCCCGTCTCGACGGTCGTCTGCGGGACAAGGACATGGGCATCGAGCTCACCCCGGCCGCGAAGCGCCTGCTGGCCGAGAAGGGCTACGACCCGGTCCTGGGCGCCCGTCCGCTGCGCCGCGCGATCCAGCGCGACATCGAGGACGTCCTGTCCGAGAAGATCCTGTTCGGCGAGCTCAAGGCCGGCGAGATCGTCCTGGTCGACGCCGAGGGCGAGGGCCTGCTCGGGGAGTTCACCTTCGAGGGCGTCTCCAAGGGCGAGCACGACCGCGGCCCGGTGAGCGTGGGTGCGGCCGCCGCGCTCGACGCCCCGACCGGCGTCTCGGTGCGCGACCTGCCCCCGACGGGCGAGCTGCAGGCCGGCGCGGAGTAGTCCGCGACCGGCACCGCCTGACACACGGGCCCCGATCCTCCTGTCGGAGGGTCGGGGCCCGTCGTCGTGCGCCTAGACCGCGGCCCTGGGCGCGACGGCCACCGAGGCCCGCGGACGCCGTCGGGCCGTCCGAGGCGGGACGTCCCAGTCGTCGTCGGCGGTCCGGACGACCGCCACGGCGGCAGCAGCCATCGCCAGGGCCGTCATGCCCCAGGCCAGCAGGTCCAGCGGGTTGTTCCCCGTCACCGCGGCGACGAGGTGCAGCGGCTGGGACACGCCCATGACGAGGGCCCACGCGGGATGCACGACTCGCGACCGCCAGAGCGCCAGCCCGAGCAGGACGCTGCCCACCAGGTGTCCGACGACGAAGATCATCCCGGTGAGGGAGGCCACGGGGTCGCTGTAGCCGATCTCGAGGAGCCGGGCGAGCGCCGCAGGGTCGACGCCGGCTTCGGCGCCCGCCACGACGACGGGGTCGCCCATCCCGGGTCCGAAGAGCGCGAGGTATCCCGGCACGAGGAGCAGGCCCGTCGCGGCGGCGAGGCCGGGGGCGCCGGGCCGGACGAGCCGCAGCGCGGCGAGCGCCCCCGGCACGAGCGTCAGGAGCGCCACGACCGACAGCCACGACATGAGACGCTCGGTCGCCGGCGCCGCGAGGATGCCCAGGACGACGTCGTCGGGCGTGTCGGTGGTGTCGTAGGGCATGACGTACCTGACGACGGCGATGGCGGCCGGTCCGATCGGCATGAGGATCGCGGCCAACCAGCGGTGCGCTGTGCGGGTGTCCACGGCTCACTCCACGACCGGGGCAGCAGCGACGCGGCGTGCCGGGGCGAGGGCGAGGAAGATGCCGAGGGCGTTGGCGAGCACGGCCGCCGACGCGAGGGCGACGACCTCCGCCGGGACGCCGGCGAAGAACGCGGGGACGACCGTCAGGACGGACAGGACCCGCGCGCCCGCCGCGACCCGCACCGCGCCGCGGTTGCGCGTGACGAACGCCGTGACGACGGCGACCACGGTCACGACCCCGAGGACGGTGTCGAGGACGAGGATCTCGGTGGGCGGGCCGACCTCACCCGCGGCGGGAGTCGTCCCGACCAGCGACAGGCAGTCGAGCAGACCCAGGACGCCGACGAGGACGAGGCCCACGACGTTGCGGGCGGGGAACGGTGGACGAGGTGCTGCGGACACGGGAACCTCCGGGGATCGGTGGCGCCGGCGGCGCCCTCAGGTCGAGCGTGCCTGCGGCCCGTCCCCAGGCCGCGTGGCCCTGTCCCCTTGGCGTCGGGCAGCTGCCCGGGCCGTCCGGGGGCGAGCCCCTGCCCCTCCGGGACCCTCCAGCGCCATCATGGACCCATGGCGACCGATGCGTCTTCTGCCGGTCCGATCCGGGTCCTCGTCGCGGACGACCATCCGGTGGTCCGACGCGGGCTCGTCGCCCTGCTGGGCTCGCTGGACGGCTTCGACGTGGTGGGCGAGGCCGGCGACGGCGCCGGGGCCGTGCGCGAGGCCCGGCTCCTGCGGCCCGACGTGGTGATCATGGACGTGTCGATGCCCGGGATCGACGGGCTGGAGGCGACGCGGCGCATCCGTGCGGCGGCGCCCGAGGTCGCCGTCCTGGTCCTCACCCTCCACGAGGACGACGACACCGTCTTCTCGGCTCTCCAGGCAGGTGCCGGCGGCTACCTCCTCAAGGGCGCCGAGCAGGAGGACATCGCCCGCGCACTGCGGTCCGTCGTGGCGGGGGAGGCGATCTTCGGTCCCGGCGTCGCCCAGCGAATCCTGGGATACCTCACCGCCCCGCCCGCGGTGGACGTCCCGTTCCCGGAGCTCACGCCTCGCGAACGGGAGGTGCTCGACCTCATCGCCCGGGGTGCGTCGAACGCACGGATCGCCACCGTGCTGGGGCTCGCGTCCAAGACCGTCGGCAACCACATCTCCTCGATCTTCGCGAAGCTCGCCGTCGCGGGACGTGCCGAGGCGATCGTGCGCGCCCGGGAACAGGGCCTCGGCCGGGGAACCTCGGCTGCGCCGACCGCGGCGCGCGGACAGCAGGCACCGGGATGAGGCGCTGGGAGCTGATCGGCCTCGGTGGTGTCGCGGGGCTGTCCGCGCTCGTCGCCGTGCTCGTCGTCGTGCGACCGCACGATCCCGCCTGGTCGCTCCCTCTCCGCCTCGAGGCGACGGTCGGAGCGCTGGCCTGGGCCGGCGCGGGCTGGGCCTGCCTCAGCCGCCGCCGGGCGACGACCTTCGCCGTGCTCGGCCTCGTGGGCGGTCTGGGCCTCGCCGCCGCCGCTGCCGGGGGCGCCGGCTGGTTCCCGTCGGAGATCGGCGAGCGGGTCGGGCTCCTCGCCGCGCTAGGCGTCCTGCCGATCGCCGTGGTGGAGTACCCGGCGCGCGGACCGCGAGCGCTCCGTACCGTGGCCGTGCCGTTGCTCGCGGCGACAGGTGTCACCGCCGCTGCCGTCGGTGTCGGGCCGGCCACGCAGCCGCTCGTGCTCGCCGTGGTGTGCATCGTGGTCGGCGCCGTCTGGTGGCGGTTCGAACGGTCCGGACGGCCCGAGCGCGAGGCGCTGCTGTGGCTCGCCGCCGGCGGCGGGATCGCCGTCGCCGTCGCGATCCCCACCGGGTTCCTCGGCGCCTCGCCCGTCGTGCTGGTGGTGCGGCTCCTCGCGGAGGCGTGCCTTCCGGTCGGGTGCGCGGTGGGGGTCCTCGGCCCTCCGTCCGTCGACGTCCGCGCGCTCGTGGTGCGCGGGGCGGCGTTCGCCATGGCCGTCGTCGTCGCGCTCGCGGCGTTCGCCGGGATCGTGGCGCTCGCCGGGCTGCGGTCCGACGTCGTCGCGCCTGGGGTCCTCGGGCTGGCAGCCGTGGTCGTCGCGGTGGGGTTCCACCCGGTGCACGCGGGCCTGCGGGGCGCGTTCGACCGCCTGGTCCGCGGGGAGCCGGTCGACACGGTGACGGCTGCCGCGTACGTCGGGTCGGAGCTGTCCGCCGCGGACGACCCCGCCGTCGCCCTCGGTGCTCTGCGCGCGACCCTGGACGTGCCCTTCGCGGCGCTGGAGTCGCCCGACGGCTCGGTGCGCTGGTCCTCCGGTCGCCCCGGGGCACGGGTGCACGCCGTGGACCTCCGAGCATCGGACCGTCTCCTCGGGCGTCTCGTGGTGGGCCTGCGCTCGGACGAGAGCGCACCGCGCAGCACGGATCGCGCGGTCCTGAGCGTCGTGGCGCCGGCCCTGGCGCAGGCGCTGCACGCGCGAGGGCTCGCCGAAGACCTCGTGCGGTCGCGTGAGCAGGTGGTCTCCGCCGTCGAGGAGGACCGGCGCCGGCTCCGCCGCGAGCTGCACGACGGCCTCGGCCCGACCCTGACCGGCGTCGCGTACGCCGCAGACGCGGCCCGCAACCTTGTCCGGTCCGACCCCGAGGCCGTCGCCGGGCTCCTCGCCGATCTCCGGGCCGACACCGGCCAGGCGATCGCGGAGGTCCGGCGCATCGTGGACGGGCTGCGGCCGTCCGCGCTCGACGAGCTGGGACTCGTGGCGGCGCTCCGGCAGCACGCCGTGCACCTGCACACGTCAGCAGGTGACCGGTTGGACGTCCGGCTGGTGGCTGACAGGCTCCCGGTCCTGTCCGCCGCGACCGAGGTCGCGGTGTACCGGATCGCCACGGAGGCGCTGACGAACGTGGCTCGGCACGCCGGGTCGCGTCGCGCCGAGGTGGCGGTGGGCATGGACGGGCCGGACCTCGTCGTCGTGGTGGCCGACGACGGTGGCCAGGCCTCGAGCGCCTGGCGACCCGGGGTCGGGCTGGCGTCCATGCGCGAGCGGGCGGAGCAGCTCGGCGGGTCGGTGGTCGCGGGCCCGACGTCCCGCGGTGGCCGGGTCCGGGCGGTCCTCCCGGTCGCGCCCCCACCCCGACCTGGATAGCACGGCGTGGCGGTCCTCCTCTGGGTGAGGCGGTGCGATCTCGCCTTCCGTGCTCCCGGACGCCCGTTTCGCGGTCGAGCGATGCGATAGGTTGGATGAATCGCCGCTCTGGAGGAGTCTCATCGTGCACGACGTCGTGGACGCCCACCACCACCTGTGGGTCCGTGCGCGCACGCCGCAGGACTGGGTCGACCCGGTGAGGATGGCGGCGATCGACGACGACTTCACGCCGGCCGACCTGCCCGCGGCGCGGCACGGGGTGGCGGCGACCGTCGTCGTGCAGTCCGCGAGCCTGTGGGCGGAGTCGCGCGAGCTCCTCGCCGTCGCGGGCTCACCCGAGGGGCAGGCGGCGCGTGTCGCGGGCGCCGTCGTCTGGGCGGACCTCACCGCCGCCGACCTCCCCGACCGCCTCGCCGCGCTGCGCGAGGGCCCGGGGGGCGACCGGCTCGTCGGGGTCCGGGCGATGGTGCAGGACGAGCCCGACCCCGCCTACCTCGACCGGCCCGACGTGCGCGCGGGCATCGCCGCGGTCGGGGCCGCGGGCCTCGCGTACGACCTCGTCGTGCGCGACCACCAGCTTCCCGCCGTCGCCCGCCTCGCGAGGGCGCTCCCCGACGTGCCCTTCGTGCTCGACCACCTCGGCAAGCCGTCGCTCGCCACGGGCCCGGAGAGCGCGAGGCCCTCTCTCTCCACCTGGCGCGCCGACCTGTCGGGCCTCGCCGCGCTGGAGAACGTCTCCGCGAAGCTGTCGGGGCTCGTCACCGAGGCACGCTGGGACGCGTGGACGACCGACGACCTGCGCCCCGCCGTCGACCACGCGATCGAGGTCTTCGGCCCCGACCGCCTGATGTTCGGCTCCGACTGGCCCGTGTGCCTGCTCGCGAGCGACTACGGTCGCTGGCTCGCGACAGCGCGGCACCTGATCGCCGGCCTGTCCGACGCCGAACGGGCCGCGGTCCTCGGCGCGACCGCGTGCCGCGTCTACGGGCTGCCGCGCGCCGCGTCGTCGTCCGTCGCGCACGCTGCCGACGCCGCACTCGCGCCGCCCCACGGCGCGCACACGCCCGACGCCGCACCCGATGTCGTACCCGTCCCTGCGACCGAGGAGATCCACCCGTGACGAGCAGCCCCACCCCCCTCCGCGAGCTGGACGGAGTCCGCGCCGTCGTCACGGGCGGCGCGTCCGGGATCGGGGCCGCGACCGTCGTCGCGATGCTCGCGCGCGGCGCCGTCGTCACGTCGGTCGACCGGACCGCCGACGGCGTGCCCGACGGCGCGCACGCCCAGGTCGCCGACGTCACCGACGACCCCGCCGTGCGCTCCGCGGTCGAGGGGGCGGCGCACGCGATGGGCGGGATCGACGTCGTCGTGAACAACGCCGGGATCGGCGCGCAGGGCACGGTCGCGGACGGCGACGACGCCGAGTGGCTGCACGTCCTCGACGTCAACGTGCTCGGCATCGTGCGCGTGACCCGCGCCGCGCTGCCGCACCTGCGCCGGTCGCCGCACCCCGCCGTCGTCAACATGTCGTCGATCGCGGCGTGGACCGGGTTGCCCGCGCGGGCGCTGTACTCGGCGTCGAAGGGCGCGGTGCAGGCCCTCACGCTCGCGATGGCCGCCGACCACGTACGCGAGGGGATCCGCGTGAACTGCGTGAATCCCGGCACGGTCGACACGCCGTGGGTCGGCCGCCTGCTCGACGCCGCCGACGACCCCGCGGCCGAGCGCGCCGCGCTCGAGGCGCGCCAGCCCACCGGCCGCCTCGTCAGCCCCGAGGCCGTGGCGCACGCCGTGTGCTACCTCGCGAGCCCGCTCGCCGTCGCGACCACGGGCGAGGCGCTCGCCGTCGACGGCGGGATGCACCACCTCCGGGTCCGCCCGCCCGCGACCGCATGAGCGCCGGGGAACCGGACGGAAGGCCCGGGACGAGGGGCCCCGAGCTCCCGACCCGGAGGATCCGCGAGACTCCCGTGCGGCTCACGTCGCTCGGGTACGGGGCCGCGCAGGCCGGCAATCTCTACCGGCCGACTACGGACGCGCAGACGCGGGCCGCCGTCGACGCCGCGTGGGAGGCCGGTGTCCGGTACGTCGACACCGCGCCCCACTACGGTCTCGGGCTGTCGGAACGCCGGGTCGGCGAGGCCCTGCGGGACCGCCCGCGCGACGAGGTCGTCGTGTCGACCAAGGTCGGCCGGCTCCTCGTCCCGTCGCCCGGCACCGCGCACGAGAAGGACCCGGACCTCTTCGACGTGCCCGCCGACGCGCGCCGGGTCTGGGACTTCTCGCGCGACGGCGTCCTGCGCTCGCTCGAGGGCAGCCTCGAGCGCACAGGGCTCGACCGGATCGACGTCGTCTACCTCCACGACCCCGACGACCGCGAGGACCAGGCGTTCCGCGAGGCGCTGCCCGCGCTCGTCGAGCTGCGCGAGCAGGGCGTCGTCGGCGCCGTCGGGGCGGGCATGAACCAGTCCGCGATGCTCGCGCGGTTCGTGCGCCAGACCGACGTCGACGTCGTGATGTGCGCGGGCCGGTTCACGCTCCTCGAGCAGCCGGCGCTGGACGACCTGCTGCCCGCCGCGGCGGAGCGGGACGTCGCGGTCGTCGTGGCGGGCGTGTACAACTCCGGGCTCCTCGCGCGCGACGTCCCGCCCGACGACGCGACCTATGACTACGCCCGGGCGCCCGCGCCGCTGCTCGTCCGGACGCGGCGGATCGCGGCCGTGTGCGCCGACCACGGCGTGACCCTGCCCGAGGCGGCTCTCGCCTACGTGCGCACCCACCCGGCCGTGGCGAGCACCGTCGTCGGGCTCCGCACGGCCGAGCAGGTCCGCGAGACCGTCGCGCGCGCCGCGGCGCCCGTGCCCGCCGGGCTGTGGACGGACCTCGTCGCCGCCGGGCTGCTCGACCCCGCGGCCGACCCGGCCGCGTTCTCCTGAGCCGATCCGTCACCACCGAACCATCCCACCGACCTGTCGAGGACACGATGCACCTGCTCCGCCTGGGCCCCACCGGCCAGGAGACCCCCGCCGTCGCGCACGAGGGCACGACCTACGACCTGCGGCCCCTGACCGCCGACGTCGACGGCGCGTTCCTCGCGTCCGACGGCGTCGCCCGGACGCGTGCGGCGCTCGCGGCCGGCGACCTGCCCGTGCTGGACGGCGCCGACGACCTGCGCCGCGGCGCGCCGATCGCCCGACCCGCCGCGGTGATCTGCATCGGGCAGAACTACGCCGCGCACGCCGCCGAGTCGGGTGCCGCGCCGCCGTCGACGCCGATCGTTTTCCTCAAGCACCCGAACACCGTCGTCGGGCCGGACGACACCGTGCCGATCCCCCCGGGCTCGGAGAAGACCGACTGGGAGGTCGAGCTCGGCGTCGTGATCGGCCGCACCGCGAGCTACCTCGCCTCGCCCGCCGAGGCCCTCGCCCACGTGGCCGGGTACACCGTCGTCGACGACGTCAGCGAGCGGGCGTGGCAGATGGACGAGTCGCTCGGGCAGTGGTCGAAGGGCAAGTGCGGGCCCGGCTTCGCGCCGACCGGCCCCGCGCTCCGCCCCGCCGACGAGCTCGACGCCGGCGACCTGCGCCTGCGCTCGTGGGTCAACGGCGAGCCGCGTCAGGACTCGTCGACCGCCGACATGATCTTCGACGTCCCGTACCTCGTGTGGCACCTGTCGCAGTACATGACGCTCGAGCCCGGGGACCTCGTCTGCACCGGGACCCCGGAGGGCGTGGGCTTCTCGGGCCGGTTCCCGTACCTGCGCGACGGCGACGTCGTCGAGATCGCCATCGAGGGGATCGGGCGCCAGCGCCACGTCTTCGCCGCGAGCCAGCACCCCGGTACCGCGAGGTAGTACCGGGGTCGCGCGAGGTAGTACCCCGGTGGCTCCTGGCCGGAAGACTCAGGCGTCGCCGTCGGGCACGCCGCCGCCTGCGGGCAGGGACTCCTCGACGCCGAGCAGGTGGTTCGCCATGCGGACTCGCGCCCGCTCGGGGTCGCGGTCCGCGAGAGCCCGCCAGATCGCCTCGTGCTCGTCGTGCGTGCGCTGCTCGGCGCCGACCTCGTGCAGGCCGCGCCACAGGCGCTCGCGGACGGTCCGGCTCGCGAGCGACTCGACGAGCGCGGCCAGCACCGGGTTGCCGGACTGCTCGGCGACGACGCGGTGGAACGCGATGTCCGCCTCGATGAACCGCTCGTGGTCGACCGGCGTCGCGGCGAGGACGTCCGCGACCTCGTCGAGGACGCGCCGCGCCTCCGCGAGCGCCGCGGGCGTGATCCGGGCCGCGGCGAGGGCGGCGGCCTCGGTCTCCAGGACCCGGCGCACGGCGTGGAACGAGAGGGTGCTGCTCTCGCCCTGCAGGTCGACGACGAATCCCATCGGCGCGAGCAGCCGGCGCGGGTCGAGGCTCGTGACGTAGGTGCCGTCGCCCTGGCGCGTGTTCACGACGCCGAGGATCGACAGCGCCCGGACTCCCTCGCGGAGCGAGCCGCGCGAGACGCCGAGCGACTCGGCGAGGTCCTTCTCGACGGGGAGGCGGTCGCCGGGACCGAGCGTCCCGTCGAGGATCATGCGCTTGATGCCGTCGACGACCTCATCCGTGCGGGACATGCGACGAGTATCGCGCACGTGGTTCGTACGGCTGTCCTGCCTATCGAGCGGCGGCCGGGGCCGGTGCCTCCGACGGCCGCTGGGCGTCGCGACGGGCCGCGATCGCTCCCTCGTGCTCGGTCGTCCAGTACGACCCCCCGGGGAAGCGGAAGCGGGCGACGGATGCGGGGTGCATCTGCGTCGAGTAGCCCGGCCGGGACGGCAGCACGTAGCCGCTGCCGGCGCCGGTGTCCGTCACGACGCACGGGTCGGTGAAGTGCTCGTGCAGGTGGTCGACGTACTCCGTGACCCGGTCCGTGAGGTCGCCCGACACGGCGACGTAGTCCAGCACGGAGACGTGCTGGACCATCTCGCACAGCCCGACGCCGCCCGCGTGCGGGCACACGGGGACGCCGAACTTCGCCGCGAGCAGCAGGACGGCGACGATCTCGTTGATGCTCGCGAGGCGGCCGGTGTCGAGCTGGCAGTAGTCGATCGCGCCGGCCTGGAAGAGCTGCTTGAACATCACGCGGTTGTGGCAGTGCTCCCCGGTCGCGACGCCGACCGGTGCGACGGCGCGACGGATCGCGGCGTGGCCGCGCACGTCGTCGGGCGAGGTCGGCTCCTCGATCCACAGCGGGTCGAAGCGCGCGAGCGCCCGCACCCGGTCGATCGCCTCGGGCACGTCCCACACCTGGTTCGCGTCGATCATCAGACGACGGTCCGGACCGATGACCTCGCGCGCGATCGTGAGGCGCCGGACGTCGTCGTCGGGGTCCGCGCCGACCTTGAGCTTGAGGTGCCCGTACCCGGCGTCGACGGCCTCCTGGCACAGCCGCCGGAGCGTCGCGTCGTCGTAACCGAGCCAGCCGGCTGACGTCGTGTAGACGGGGTAGCCGGTTCGCTCGAGGTGGGCGATGCGCTCGGCCTTCGTGTTCGCCTTGGCCTCGAGCAGCGCGACGGCCTCGTCGGCGGTGAGCGCGTCGGACAGGTAGCGCAGGTCCGCGACGGCCACGAGCTCGGCGGGCGTCAGGTCCGCGAGGAGCCGCCACAGCGGCTTTCCGGCCCGGCGCGCGACGAGGTCCCACGTCGCGTTGAGCACGGCCGCGAGCGAGAGATGGACGACGCCCTTCTCCGGCCCCAGCCAGCGCAGCTGCGTGTCCGACGTGAGCGCGCGGTACGTGGCGCCCATGTCGGCGGCGAGCTCGTCGACGTCGCGCCCGACGAGCGTCGCGGCCTGCTGGCGCGCGGCCCCCGCGACGAGGTCGGTGCCGCGCCCGATCGTGAACGTGAGCCCGTGGCCGGCGAGCGGCTGGCCGAAGGTGTCGGTCGCGTCCGTCCGCAGCACGACGTACGCGGCGGAGTAGTCCGCGTCGGTGTTCATCGCGTCGGAGCCGTCCGCGGTGAGCGACGTCGGGAAGCGGACGTCCTCGACGTCGACGCTCGTGATCCGTGCCATGTCCGCGCCCGCCCGCCCCCTTCGTGTCCGTGTCACGCCCGAGGTGTCGGGGCGACGTCGTCCCCGGCGATCGTCTAAACGTCCGATGACTGCACCGAGAACCTAGGCGACACGTGCCGCCAGGTCAACCACGAGGGTCGGACATCCGGAGCAGAGATCGGACGAGCCTTGGGAGGCGCGCGTCTCGTCCGCCCGGCGCGGGTAGTGTCCCCGCCCATGGGTGCACAGGCGGTCGACCGTCCCGACGTCGTGGTGCGCCTGCGCGCCGCGGGCTGCGTCTTCGCGGAGGACGAGGCGACGCTGCTCCTCGAGGCGGCGTCGTCGGACGGCGCGCTCGACGCGCTCGTCGCGCGCCGCGTCGCGGGCGAGCCGCTCGAGCAGGTGCTCGGCTGGGCCGAGTTCCGCGGGCTGCGCGTGCACGTCACGCCGGGCGTCTTCGTGCCGCGCCGCCGTACGGGCCTCCTCGTGGAGGAGGCGCTCGCGCTCCTGGCCCGACGACGCCGGGCCGACCGCGCGCCGTCGGGCACCCCGGGCGGGGCCCGAGGGCACCGAGCAGGTCACGGGTCGTCGGGCGCCCTGGGCGGGCAGGAGCCGGCGAGGCCGCTCGCCGTCGACCTGTGCTGCGGGACGGGCGCGCTCGGCCTTGCGCTCGCGACGGAGGCGGCCGCCGCGGGAGACCCTGTGGAGCTCTACGCGGCCGACGTCGACCCGGACGCCGTCGCGTGCGCGGCGCGCAACGTCTCGGCCGTCGGCGGGACGGCCTCCACGGGCGACCTGTTCGACGCCCTCCCGGCGGGGCTGCGCGGTCGCGTCGACGTCCTGCTCGCGAACGTGCCCTACGTGCCCACGGCCGAGATCGCGCACCTGCCGCCCGAGGCGCGCGACCACGAGCACCGGGTCGCGCTCGACGGTGGTCCCGACGGCCTCGACGTCCTGCGGCGCGTCGCCGCCGACGCCGTCTCGTGGCTCGCGCCGGGCGGCCACCTCCTCAGCGAGGCGAGCGAACGGCAGCTGCCGACCGCCGTCGGGATCCTCGAGCGCGCCGGGCTCGACGTCCGCGTGGTGCGTGACGACGACATGGGCGCGACGGGCGTCGTCGGCACCGCGAGATAGCGACGTACCGACCTCTGCTCCCCTCCGGAAGGGTCGGGCGTCGCTATCTCGGCCGGGTGTCGCTATCTCGCGGAGGGCGCAGCAGCGACCGGATCTCCTTCTCGGCCTGCGCCGGGGTGAGGGCCCGGCAGCCGAGGGACACCCAGTGCCGCACGAGACCGGGCTCCGCGCGCAGCAGCGCCCAGCCGCGCCGCACGAGCGTCAGCGGCGGCTTGCGCATCTCCGCGAGGTCGCGCAGCAGCCGGAACCAGAACGTCACGAGGCGCGGGCGGCGGATGCAGATCGCGTCCGCGAGCACGTCCTCGTCGCGGCACCGCGCGGCGATCTCCGCGGCGAAGATCCCCTCCGCGAGCACGACGCGGGACCCGGTGACGTCGACGTGCGCCGTCCCGGTACGGCGCGACGTCGGGATGTCGTAGACCGGGACGTCCGTGTGGCCGGTGCGCGCGAGCTGTACGAGCGCCGCGACCGCGCCGTCGGCGTCCCAGCTGCGGGGGTCGTCCCAGTCGACGATGCCGAACCGCTGCGGGAGGCCGGGGTGGTCGTGGTCGAGGTAGAAGTCGTCGAGCGCGACGACCGGGAGCCCGAGCCGCCGCGTCAGCGACGTCTTGCCCGAGCCCGACGCGCCCGTGAGGAGCACGACGCGCGTCGGCACCTCCCGCGAACCGGGCGGCAGGTCGAACAGTGCGGGATCGCTCACGAGGACCCATCCTCCCCCGAACCCTCACCGAGAAGTGACCTTCCGCCCCTCTTCTGCCCGGATCCGGGGCGAAAGGTCACTTCTCGGCGGTCACGACGTAGCCTGCGCGGATGACCTCGCCCGATCCTGCCGCCGTCCTCGCGCTCGACGCCCTGCGACGGCTCGAGGGGTTCCGTCCTACCGACCCCGCACAGGCGGCGCTCGCGGCCGAGTACGTCGAGTTCGTCCGGGGCGACGACGCCCGGCCCGACGCCGCTCCCGACGGCGCCTGGCCCGCCCGGCCCGACGCAGCGCGTGCCGAAGCGGTGCGCCGTGACGGCGGGCCGCAGCACCTCACGGCGAGCTGCTTCGTGCTCAGCCCGGACCTGACCCGCGTGCTGCTGTGCTTCCACCGCAAGGGACAGTTCTGGGTGCAGGTGGGCGGGCACGTCGAGCCGGGCGACACGACGTTCGCGGGCGCCGCGTACCGCGAGGCGCGCGAGGAGAGCGGGCTGGCCGAGCTGCGACCGTTCGAGCCGGACGGCGCCGGGCCGCTGCCGGAGCCCGCACCGCCCGTCGACGTGCACCGCCACGACCTCGCGGCGGCGTTCGGGTCGTGCCGCACGCACTGGGACGTGGGGTTCGTCGCGTTCGCCGACCCTGACGCCCGCACGACCGTGAGCGACGAGAGCGAGGACGTCGCGTGGTTCGCCGTCGACGACCTGCCGACGGGCACGCCGCCCGACTTCCCCGAGCGCCTGGCGACGGTCCTCGGGGAGGTCCGCCACCGCCGTCGGGCACGACGCCGGGGAGAGCCGCAGTCCGCGCGAGAGCCCTTCTCCGCGAGATAGAAGCTCCGGTCGCGGGGGGGGGGGGGGGGGGGGGTT
>NZ_JBZGBZ010000015.1:0-45057 GCF_059159985.1 Cellulosimicrobium sp. BMG9.23 | reverse complement strand
CGCGGCGCCCCCACCCACCCCTCCGGTGTCGTCTCGCCTGAGAGCGGGGTGCTGTCGTCTCGTCTTGAGCACCGGGCCGTCGGGAGCTGGCCGACAACGGCCCCGTGCGTCGCCCTAGGCCAGGCGCTCGGCGAGGAAGCGGTAGTGCACCGCCGCCATGTGGGCGGCCTGGGCGTTGTTCGCGGCGCCGCCGTGGCCGCCCTCGATGTTCTCGTAGTACGTGACGTCCTTGCCCGTGGAGAGCATGAGCGCCGCGAGCTTGCGGGCGTGGCCCGGGTGGACGCGGTCGTCCTTCGTCGACGTCGTGAAGAGCACCGGCGGGTACTCGCGGTCGCCGTCGAACAGGTGGTACGGCGAGAACGTGCGGAGGAACTCCCACTGGTCCGGGTCGTCCGGGTCGCCGTACTCCGCGGCCCACGACGCGCCGGCGAGGAGCTTCGTGTAGCGCTTCATGTCGAGCAGCGGCACGCCCACGATCACCGCGGCGAACAGGTCCGGGTACTGCGTGAGCATGTTGCCCGCGAGCAGACCGCCGTTGGAGCGGCCCTCCATGCCGAGGTGCTCGTGCGTCGTGATCCCGCGCGCGACGAGGTCGCGCGCGACCGCGGCGAAGTCCTCGTAGGCGCGGTGCCGGTCCGCCTTGAGCGCGGCCTGGTGCCATGCCGGTCCGTACTCGCCGCCGCCGCGGATGTTCGCGACGACGTACACGCCGCCCTGCGACAGCCACGCCCGGCCGAGCGCGCCCGAGTAGCCGGGCGTGAGGGAGACCTCGAAGCCGCCGTACCCGTAGAGGAGCGTGGGCGCCGTGCCGACGGCGCCCGCGACGAGGTCCGCGCGGCCGACGACGAAGTACGGGACGCGCGTGCCGTCGTCGGACACCGTGAAGTGCTGGGCGACGGTCATGCCGGTCGCGTCGAAGAACGCGGGGTTCGACTTGAGCTGCTCGGGGGCGCCGGCCTCGCCGGGGCGCTCGCCGAGGCGCAGCAGCGAGAGCGTCGTGGGCGTGAGGTAGTCGGTCGTGACGAGCCACAGGTCGTCCGTCTCGACCGGGTCGACCGCGCCGACGCCGATCGTGCCGAGCGCGGGCAGACCCGGGATCTCGGAGCGCGCCCACGGCGCGTCCGTGCCAGACGCCGCACGCTCGCCCACTGCGCGGTCGTCGCCCTCGGGCGTCGCGGGCGGGGTGAGGACGTGGAGGCGGTTCTTCACGTCGTCGAGCACGTTCACGACGAGGTGGTGGCGCGTCCACGTGGCGCCCGCGAGCGACGTCGTCGCGGTCGGCTCGAAGAGCACGGTGAAGCCGCGGTCGCCGGCGAGGAAGTCGTCGAGGCGTGTGACGAGGAGCGACCCCGCGACGTACGTCGCGCCGCCGACGGTCCAGTCGTCGCGCAGCTCGACGAGCATCCACTCGCGGCGCACGCCGACCTCGGCGGAGTCGGGCACGTCGATCTTCGTGAGGACCTGCTCGGGAGTGCCAGGGTTCTCGGCGAGGTAGAGCTCGTCGGAGTAGAACGCCTTGGAGCGGTGCACGAAGTCGCGCTCGAACCCGGGCGTGTGCGAGCGCCACGCCGAGATGTACATGTCCTCGTCGGTGCCCTCGAAGACGGTCACGGCGTCGGCGAGCGGCGTGCCGCGCGTCCAGCGCTTGACGACGCGCGGGTAGCCCGACGGCGTGAGCGTCCCCGGGCCGAAGTCGGTGAAGACGTAGACGGTGTCGGCGTCGACCCAGCCGAGCGACCCCTTCGCCTCGGCGCGGTGGAAGCCGCCGTCGGCGGGCTCGACGAAGCGCTTCTCGACGAGGTCGAACTCGCGCGTCACGTCGGCGTCGGAGCCGCCGGGGGAGAGCTCCACCAGAGCGTTCCGCCACGGCTCCCCGGCGGCGAGCTGCGCGGGCGTCGGGCGCAGCACGCTCGCGCCGTGCCACACCCAGCTCTCGCCCTCCTGCGCGGCGAGCGCGTCGAGGTCAAGGACGGTCTCCCACGCGGGGGCGTCGGTGCGGTAGGAGTCGACGGTGGTGCGGCGCCACAGGCCGCGCTCGTGGTGGGCGTCGCGCCAGAAGTTGTACAGCCGGTCACCGATGAGGGAGACCTCGGGGATCTTCGCGTCGGAGTCGAGGACCTCGCGGATCGCCGCCTCTGTCGCGGCGAACGACGCGGGGACCTCGAGCGTCGTCGCGACCTCGGCGTTGCGCGCGCGGACCCAGGAGAGGGCCTCGTCGCCCTCGACCTCCTCGAGCCACAGGTACGGGTCGGTGTCGGTGGTCGCAGGGGTGATCGCATCCGTCACGTGCTCGGCTGTCATGGGACCCCACCCTACGGCGACCTCCGGACGGACCGCACCGCACCTCGGCCGCGCGGGCCGCCCTGCCCGAGACGTCGAGCGGGGTCCTGTGGACAACCAGATCCGGGCACCTTCGGAGCGCTGACGTCTCGTGCGGTGGTGGCATCCGGCCGCACCACGGGCCCGCACGGCGTGGCACGTGCGCGACGTCGCGGGCCTCGTCCTTCCGCCGGCGAGCGACGAGGAGGCGGCCGACTGACGACCTCCGCGGTCCGCCGAGCGACTCGTCGCGCTCAGACCGGCCCGCCCGGGCGGACGAGGCCCTCCTCGTACGCGAGCACGACGAGCTGGACGCGGTTCGTCAGCCCGACCTTGGTGAGCAGCGAGCGTACGTGGCTCTTCACGGTGGCCTCGGTGAGGTGCAGCTCGGCCCCGATCTCGCGGTTCGACAGCCCGCGCGCGACCGCGAGCAGCACCTCGCGCTCGCGCGGTGTCGCGGTGCCGAGCCCGGCGGTCGCGCCCGCCCGGTCCTCTGCCCCGCCGGCGAGCGGCGAGTGCCGCGCGAGCTCGACGTACGTCGAGATGATCCGTCCCGTCACCGCCGGGTCGAGGAGCGAGTCGCCCGCGCGGACGCGGTGCACCGCATCGACGAGGGTCTGCGGGTCCGCGTCCTTGAGCAGGAACCCGGCGGCCCCGGCGCGCAGCGCGCCGTAGACGTACTCGTCGTCGTCGAAGGTCGTGAGGACGAGCGTGCGCACGCCTGCGAGGTCCGGGTCGGCGGCGATGCGCGCCGTCGCCCCGATCCCGTCGAGGCGCGGCATGCGCACGTCCATGAGCACGACGTCGGGCCGCAGCGCGCGCGCCATCGCCACCGCGGTCTCGCCGTCACCCGCCTCGCCGACCACCGTGACGTCCGGCTCGTTGTCCAGGATCATGCGCAGGCCGAGGCGGATCGTCGCCTGGTCGTCGACGACGACGACGCGCACGGGTTCCACGGTCGGCGCGCCCGCGTCCGTGCTCACCGCACCCCCCGGGGAAGGGTGGCCTCGACGAGCCAGCCGCCACGACCGTCCGGCCCGGCGGCGAGGCGTCCCCCGGCGGCGGCGGCGCGCTCGCGCATCGAGGACAGGCCGAAGCCGGTGCGCCCCGACGGGTCGTCGGGCAGCGGGGGACCGGCGTCGTGGACCCGCACCACGACGTCGGTGCCGGTCGCGGTCACCGTCGCGGTGACGTCGCGGGCGAGGGAGTGCAGCAGCACGTTGGTCAGGGCCTCCTGGGTGATGCGGACGACGGCGAGACCGGTCTCGGCGCTCGTCGTCGGCCACGGCTGGGGCAGGGTGAGGGAGACGGCGTGGCCCGCGTCCGTGAGGCGGCGAGCGGCCGCGCGCAGCTGGTCGGCGGTGTCGTCGTCGTTCCCGGGCGTGGGGGCGAGGGTCGCGACGCCGTCGTCGAGGCCGTCGTCGCGACGGAGCACGTGCACGACGGAACGCATCGACGTCAGCGCGCGCTTGCCCTCGTCGGTGATCCAGCGCACCGCCTCGTGCGGCGCCTCTG
The DNA here is from genome assembly GCF_059159985.1 of Cellulosimicrobium sp. BMG9.23. NCBI lineage: Bacteria > Bacillati > Actinomycetota > Actinomycetes > Micrococcales > Promicromonosporaceae > Cellulosimicrobium > Cellulosimicrobium sp. BMG9.23. The sequence continues at coordinate 41,223 of NZ_JBZGBZ010000015.1, read as the reverse complement.
GCTGGTTCGCGGCGACCCGGTCCGCGGCCTGCGCGCGCACGACGATCGCCGACACGTGGTGCGCGACGACGTCGTGCAGCTCGCGCGCGATGCGCGTGCGCTCCGCGAGGACCGCCTGCTCGGCGAGCTCGGCCTGCAGGGTCTGGAGCTCGGCGTTGCGCACGCGCAGGGTCTCGGACGTCACGGCGAGCCGGTGGAAGAACACCCCCGCGGCGACCGCGCCGAGCACGAGCGCGAGCGCGACGAGGACGTCTGACGGCGACCGCCCGATCTCGAGGTCCTCGAGGTAGAAGGCCGAGGGCGGGAAGGTGAGGACGGGACGGCTGTAGAGGAGCAGGGAGAACGCGGAGAGGCCTCCCGCGACCGCGGCGAGCGCCCAGGGCACGGCACCCGAGCGCGTAGCCGCGAAGCCGGCGATCATCAGCGGGAGCAGCTCGAACGGAGTCTGCATGATCCAGGGCAGGGCGAGCGGGTAGAGCATCACCGTGGTCCAGAAGAGCAGGCCGGGCGTCACGCGCCGCAGCGCGAGCGTCAGGACGATCCAGAGACCGGCCACACGGTACGAGCCCGGGTTGTGCGGGTACCAGTAGTCCCCGTTCTCCATGACCGTGATGACGGTGAACCACGCGATACCCGCCCCGACGGCGACTGCGAGGTCCTGGGCCCACACGGGTAGGCGGGAGACGGAGGGCACGGGCTCACGGTAGCGGGCGGTCCGGGGCCACGGGACAGACCTCGGGCGGGGTGCGCGCACGAGCGCCTCAGCCCCAGGGCGGAGATCCGCGACCCGGGCCAGCCCTCGGTCGAGGCCCACGACCGCCCTTCGGGGCGATGCCCGGAGGCTCCCGGTCGCGAGAGGCTCTCGTCCATGCCGAGTATCCCCGAACCGGTCCTCGCCCGGACCGTCACCTACGGTGTCGTGGGCCTGCTCCTCGCGACGGCGGCGGTCGGGCTCGAGGCCTGGCCCCTCACGTCGTACCGCTTGTTCAGCGGGGTGCGCACCGACGCCCGCACGGCGCTCGAGCTCGTGGCCGACGGCGTGGACGGTCCGACCGTCGTGCGACCCGACCCCACCAACCCCGTGCTCGCCACGACGACGTACCGCTTCCGCGAGCTCGCCCCCGCGGCACCCGCCGAGCGGAAGGAGATGGTGCGCGCCTGGCTCGGCACCGCGGGCATCGATCCCGCCGACGTCACGTCGGTGCACCTCGACCGCGTGCGCAACACGCTCGACCCCGCGAGCCTCGAGTGGACCGAGATCTCGCGCGACGTGGTGCTCGAGGTGCAGCCGTGAGCGCGCGCGGCACGCGCGAGATCGACCCGCACGTCGCGACGTCGAACCACCGAGGGTCGATCTCGCGCGCACGGGTCGATCTCGGTCGTGGACCTGGTCGAGGACTCGGGCGGGCGCTCGAGAGCGTGCGCGGCGTCGACCGACGGCTCCTCGCCCCGGTGCCCTGGTACCGGCTGGTCGAGGTGCACACGCTCGTCGCGGTGGTCGTCGGGATCCGCCTCGTCACGCGCGACTGGACGCTCGTCGCCGAGCGACCCGCGGCGCTCACCGGCAGTCCGACCGTCCTCGCGTGGCTGCCCGTGGAGGCCCCGGTCGCGGCGTTGCTCGCCATCCAGGTCGTCGGGATCCTCGGGGTCGCGCTCGTGCTCGCGGGCGTCCGGACGCGCACCGGTTTCGCCGTCGCCTGGGTCGCCTACCTCGTCCTGACCGCCCTGTGGGGCAGCTCCGGGAAGGTGCTGCACAACGACGTCCTCACGGTGACGGTCGGCTTCGTCCTGCTCTTCGCGGCACCGCCCGCGCGCGGGACCGCGCACGGCGAGGAACCGGCGCGGACAGGGTGGACCGTGCGCGCGGCGCTCGCGGTCGTCGCGTGCGTGTACTTCCTCACCGGGGCGCAGAAGCTCGTGCACAGCGGGCCGTCGTGGGCGTTGGGGGACTCCATGGCGTGGATCCTGCGGCAGGGCGCCTCACCGTTCGGCGAGGGGTTGACGCGTCTCGTCGCCGACCAGCCGCTGCTCACGCGGGCGCTCGCGACGGGGGCGCTGCTGCTCGAGCTCACGGCACCGGTGTGGCTGGCCGTGCGCCTCACCCGCATCCCGTTCGTCGTCGCGGTGGCGGCGATGCACGCGAGCATCTGGGTGTTCCTCGGTCTCGACTACTCCGCCTGGATCCTCACGGTCGCCGCGGTCGCCGTGCCGCTCGGGCTCGCGCCCGGCCGGCGCCTCCTCCCCCGCTCGAGACCGACTGAGGGGGTCCGGAGATGACGCTGCGGGACGCACCGGTGGCCCCCCGCCCTGCCCGGACCACGCCGGGGACCACGCGGTCCGCACGACGGCGGCGCCTGGGCCGGCGGGTCTACGCCGGGTCCGTCGTCGCGGGCCTGGCCGCGTCGGTGGTCGCCGTCGTCCAGCTGGTCTCCGCACCGACGGGCCAGGTCGCGGGTGCGGCCACGCAGGAGGCGGACGCGGGACCCGTCGCGGCGACAGGGCTCGACGCCGGGCTGCAGCAGCGGTTCGACGACGCCCAGAGCGCCGCGGCCGCCGAGGGTGTCGAGCTGTGGATCACCTCGGGCTGGCGCACCGCGGACGAGCAGCAGCAGCTCGTCGACGAGGCGGTCGAGCGGTACGGGTCCGTCGAGGAGGCGCGGCGGTGGGTCCTGCCGCCCGAGTCGTCGGAGCACGTCGCCGGCACCGCGATCGACGTGGGGCCGACGGAGGGCGCGTACTGGCTCCAGCAGCACGGCGCAGCCTTCGGCCTGTGCCAGACCTACGCCAACGAGGTGTGGCACTACGAGGCGGCGACCGAGACCGGCGGCGCGTGCCCGGAGATGCACGACGACGCGTCGCACGGCTGGTGAGGCCGGTCCGGTGCGGCGTGCGACGGCCTGGGCGTCGTCGGCATGGCAGGCGGACGCCGGCCGGCCGAGTGTCCGGGCCGTGCCCTGTGCCTGTCGGCGGTTCGCGCGATGATGTGCGGGTGACCGAGAGCACCGACGCGACCTACCTGCCGACCGGCGACGCGACCGACCTGCCGACCGACCTGCCGACCGGTGACCCGACCGGCGACCCGACGAGCCCTGCCCGCGCCGTCGTGCACGAGGCCGGTGCCGCGGCCGAGCTCGACGAGGCGGCGGCGCAGCGCCGCTGGTCCGAGCTCGTCGCGCAGATCGAGGCGGACCAGCGCGCGTACTACGAGGAGGACCAGCCGGTGTCCTCCGACGCCGAGTACGACGCGCGGATGCACGAGCTCCAGGCGCTCGAGGCCGCGCACCCCGCCCTCGTGACCCCCGAGTCGCCGACGCAGCGCGTCGGCGGTCGCGCGGCCGCCGGGTTCGCCACGGTCGAGCACCTCGAACGCATGCTCTCGCTCGACAACGCGTTCAGCGAGGAGGACCTCGCGGCCTGGGCCGCGCGCGTGCACCGCGACCTCGGCGTGCCCGCCGACGCGGGCGTCGAGTACCTGTGCGAGGTGAAGATCGACGGGCTCGCCATCGCGCTGCTCTACGAGAAGGGCCGGCTCGTGCGGGCCGCCACGCGCGGCGACGGCCGCTCCGGCGAGGACGTGACCGCGAACGTCCGGACGATCGGGTCGATCCCGCAGCAGCTCGCCGGAGACCCCGCGACGCACCCCGACGTCATCGAGGTGCGCGGCGAGGTGTTCATGGGGGTCGAGGACTTTGCCGCCCTCAACGAGCGGCTCGTCGCCGCCGGGCAGGCGCCGTACGCCAACCCGCGCAACACCGCGGCCGGGTCGCTGCGCCAGAAGGACCCTGCCGTCACCGCGAGCCGCAACCTGCAGATGTACGCGCACGGCGTGGGTGCGCTGCAGTGGGAGGAGGGCGAGCACGCCGACCTCGAGCGGCAGTCCGCCGCGTACGCGCTGTTCGAGCAGTGGGGCGTGCCGGTCTCCCCGCACACCCGCGTGGTCGCCGGGCTCGACGAGGTCATGGAGCGGATCGAGTACTTCGGCGAGCACCGGCACGACATCGAGCACGAGCTCGACGGCATCGTCGTCAAGGTCGACGAGCTCGCGCTCCAGCGCCGGCTCGGCGCCACGAGCCGCGCGCCGCGGTGGGCCATCGCCTACAAGTACCCGCCCGAGGAGGTCAACACGCGCCTCCTCGCGATCCAGGTCGGGGTCGGGCGCACCGGGCGCGCCACGCCGTACGCCGTCATGGAGCCGGTCAAGGTCGCGGGCTCGACCGTCCGCCAGGCCACGCTGCACAACCAGGACGTCGTGCGGGCCAAGGGCGTGCGCATCGGTGACATGGTGGTGCTGCGCAAGGCGGGCGACGTCATCCCCGAGATCCTCGGCCCCGTCGCGGCGCTCGCCGACGACGGGTACCCGCGCGAGGACTTCGTCATGCCGGCGGACTGCCCCGAGTGCGGCACGCCGCTCCGCCCCATGAAGGAGGGCGACGTCGACCTGCGCTGCCCCAACGCCGAGTCGTGCCCCGCGCAGGTCCGCGGCCGCGTCGAGCACGTCGGCTCCCGCGGGGGGCTCGACGTCGAGGTGCTCGGCGAGGTCACGGCAGCGGCGCTCACTCGTCCCCTCGAACCCGCCGAGCCGCCGCTCGCGACCGAGGCGGGCCTGTTCGAGCTCAGCGTCGAGCAGCTCGTGCCGATCCGTGTCGTGGTGCGCGATGCCGAGACAGGGCTGCCCCGCGAGTTCGACGGCACGGGCGAGCCCGCCGAGATCACGATGCCCGACGGCTCCACGGCGACCGTCAAGACCGTCTGGCCCTTCCGCAAGCGCCGCAAGCTCTCGAAGGCCGCGGAGCGCGAGGCCGTGGAGTCGGGGGAGTCGCTGTTCGAGGCGTCGACCAACGCGACGAAGCTCGTCGAGGAGCTCGAGCTCGCGAAGACCAAGGACCTGTGGCGCATCCTCGTGAGCCTCAACATCCGGCACGTCGGCCCCGTCGCGGCGCGCGCGCTCGCCGACTGGTTCGGCTCCCTCGACGCGATCCGCGCCGCGTCGCGCGACGAGCTCGCGGCCGTCGAGGGTGTCGGGCCCGTCATCGCCGACCAGGTCGTCGAGTGGTTCACCGTCCCGTGGCACATCGAGATCGTCGAGCGCTGGGCGGCTGCGGGCGTCCGGTTCGAGATCCCGGGTCATCCGGGGCCGGGGAAGGCTGAGGCGCCGTCCGGCCCGCTCGACGGGCTGACGGTCGTGGTGACCGGTGGGCTCGAGGGCTTCAGCCGCGACGGCGCGAAGGAGGCGATCGTCGCCGCGGGCGGGAAGTCCTCCGGCTCGGTCTCGAAGCGGACGGACTACGTCGTGGTCGGCGAGAGCGCGGGCTCGAAGGAGACCAAGGCTCGCGACCTCGGCCTGCCGATCCTCGACGAAGCCGGCTTCGTCGCGCTCCTCGCAGGAGGGCCCGACGCCGTCGCGCACCTGGTGGCCACGGAGATCCCGAGCGACGCGGAGACCGCGATCGACGCGGTGACCGAGGACGGCGCGGTGACCGAGGACGGCGCGGTGACCGGGGGCAGCGCTCTGACAGGGAACGCGGGCGACGTCGACTGACGACCGGCCACCGTTTCGCGCGGAGCAGCGGCGCGGTCCCCGGCGCCCACGTGCTCCGAGCCGCTCACGAGCCGCTCACGAGGTGCTCGGGAGGACCGGGCGCCGTACGACGAGCGCGCGCAGCGCGGCCACCTGCTCGGCGGGCGCGGGCAACGACGGACCGCGCGGAGGCGCCGTCGGCACTCCGAGGGCCCCCGCGAGCGCGTGCAGGCTGCTCACCGGCCGCATCCGCTGGAGCTCCCGGACGACGTCGAGCAACCACCGCCGGGAACGCTCCGTGTCCGCGGCGATGCGATCCGTCACCCGCGCACGGCGCACGGCGACGTACTCCTCGGGCAGGAGTGCGGCGACGCCGGTGTGCCACGCGTCGGCGACGCCGGCACGCTCGACCAGCGCCAGGTCTCCGCTGAGCCCGAGGCTCACGTCGTGCTCGCCGAGGGCGGCGCGCAGCTCGTCGACGCGTGCACCCGACCGGGTCGGCAGCACCGCAGGGTCCTTGAGGGCCGCGACGCGCGCCGTCGTCGCGAGCTGCGACAGGACGTCGGGCGAGACGTCGTACCCGGTCTGGAGCGGCTTGTTGTAGAAGCACACCGGGAGGTAGACCGCGTCTGCCACGGCGCGGAACAGGCCGAGCACCTCGTCGTCGACGAGCGGCACGTAGGCGAAGGGCGCGAGGACGACGCCGGCCGCACCGCCGGCCTGCGCGGCGCGCGCGTGCCGGACGACCTCGCGCGTCGACGCGCCGCTCACGGCGACGTGGACGGGGAGAGCGCGGTCGCCCGAGGCCGCGGACTCGACGGCCGCCCGCACGACGGCGTCCCGCTCGGCGGGGTCGAACGTCACTCCCGCGCCGGACGACGCGAGGACCGTCACGGCGTCGACCCCGCCCGCTGCCGCCCCGCGCACGAGGCGCGCGAGCGCGTCGAGGTCGGGTGCGTCGTCGGGCGTGAGCGGCGTGATCGGGTAGGCGAGCAGGCCACGGAAGGGGTTCGGACCGGTCATCCGCCCACTCTCTCAGGCGTGGAGCGGCGGACGAGGGCGGCGTCCACGGCGGCCGGGCGTTCCCCGCCCGCCCGAGGTGGCGCGCTCTCGCCGAGACCGAGGCGCCGGTGCCACCGGGCGAGCGGCGCGGGCGCCCACCAGGTGGCGCGGCCCGCGAGGCGCATCGTCGCGGGCACGAGGACGCCGCGGACGATCGTCGCGTCGACGAGGACGGCCAGCGCCATCCCGATGCCGAGCTGCTGGAGGAACGTGACCTCGCTCGTCGCGTAGACCGCGAAGGACGTGGCGAGCACGAGCGCGGCGGCGGAGACGAGCGGGGCGGACCGCGCGATGCCTCGTGGCACCGACCCGACGACGTCACCGGTGCGGTCGTGGTCCTCCTTGATGCGCGCCAGGAGGAACACCTCGTAGTCCATCGACAACCCGTACGCGATGCAGAACATGAGCAGCGGGATGCTCGGCTCGATCGTCCCGGTGGGTTCGAAGCCGAGCAGCCCGGCGAGCGCGCCGTCCTGGAAGCCCCACACGAGGACGCCGAACATCACCGTGAGGCTCAGCAGGTTGAGCACGATCGCCGTGACCGGGGCGACGACCGAGCCCGTCATGAGGAACAGCACGACGAAGGTGACGACGGCGATGAGCCCCGCGACGAGGGGCAGGCGGTCGACGACCCCGTCGCGGTAGTCGGTCAGCTCGGCGGGCGACCCCCCGACGAGCGGGGCGCCGAGCTCGTCGGGGACGCCCACGCCGCGGACGTCCGCGACGAGCCCGGTGGGGTCCGCGCCGAGACGCTCCCCGGTCGGGAGCACCGAGAGCCAGGTGCCGCCGGCGGTGAGCGGTGCGAAACGTTCCGAGCTCGTCAGGGGGATGATGCCGCTCGTCGTCGAGACCTCGGGCGACGAGCAGGACGCGCTCGGCGCGGAGATGCGTCGCGCCGTCGTCTCCTACCTGTCCGCCCACCCGGCGCTCGACCGCTGACGCCAGGTCGTCAGCGAGCGGCCCAGAGGATGCCGCGCTCGACGATCGTGCGGACGGCCGGGACCTCGAGGTCGGCGAGCTGGTGGCCGGCGGTCGAGACGAAGACCCTGCCCTCACCCCACTGCCGCGTCCACACGGCGGGGCAGACGACGGGCTCGCGCCAGGGGTCGCCGTCGCGCGGGTGGATCGTCGTGGTCGCGAGCACGTCGTTGTAGGAGTCGGCGAGCACCCAGTACTGCTCGGAGTGCAGCGAGATCGTGCCGCCGAGACCGGCGACGATCTCGTGCTCGGCGCGCTCGGGCACCACGTCGATCGTGTGGTCGACGAGGTCGTGCGCGTGCGCGGCGAACTGGCCCCCGACCATCTGCAGGTAGTCGGTCGCGAGGCGGAACGAGTCGATGATGCCGCCGTGCCAGCCGGCGAAGCCCGTGCCGTTCGCGACGGCGGTGCGCAGGCCGCGCATCTCGTCCGGCAGGATCTCGCCCATCGTCCAGCACTGGACGACGAGGTCGAGGTCGGTCATGAACCGGGTGTCGGCGTAGGCCTCGAGCGAGCCCTCGAGCGTGACGTCGAACCCCGACTCCTCGAGGAACGGGACGAACAGCTCCGCCGCCTCCTCGGGCGCGTGCCCGGGCCAACCGCCTCGGACCACGAGCGCCCGACGATCCCGCTCGGTCATGATTCCTCCTCGTGCATCGTCACACTCGCCGCTCTCGGCGGTCGCCCACGTCGGCGCCGGCCGACGACCGACGCCTCAGCCGACGAGTGCGTCGATCGCTGCGGGAGAGAGTACGTGATCGACCGCCATGGCGCTGGCGCCGAGCACGCCCGCCTGGCCACGGGCCTGCGACGTGACGATGCGCAGGTGCTGCGTCGCCAGGGGGAGCGACCGCTGGTAGACGATCTCCCGGATGCCGGCGATCAGGTGCTCGCCGGCCTCGGCCACGATGCCGCCGATGACGATGAGGGAGGGGTTGAGCAGGCTCACGCAGGCTGCGAGCACCGAGCCGATGTCCCGCCCGGCCTGGCGCACCGCCTGGCTCGCGGTGAGGTCGCCCGCGCGGACGAGCGCCACGACGTCGGCGCTGGTCCGCGCGTCGAGGCCGGCGGCCGTGAGGATGCTCGCGACGGACTGCCCGCTGGCGACGGCCTCGAGGCACCCCACGTTGCCGCACCGGCACGGGACGTCGGCGGCGCTGGGGACCGCGACGTGACCGATGTCGCCGGCGGCTCCCTGGGCGCCTCGTCGCAGCTCGCCGTCGGCGATGATGCCCGAGCCGATGCCGGTGGCGACCTTGACGAACAGCATGTCGGTGACGTCGGGCCAGGCCGTCCGGTGCTCGCCGAGCGCCATGATGTTCACGTCGTTGTCGACGAGCACCGACGCGTCGAAGCGCTTCGCGAGGATTCCCGGCACGTCCACGTCGTCCCACGCGGGCATGATCGGTGGGTTGATGGGTCGGCCCGTGGAGTGCTCGACCGGGCCGGGGAGCCCCACGCCGACGCTCACGAGGTCGTCGACGCTGCGACCGGTCGTCGCGACGAGCTTCTCGCCCGTCTCGGCGACCCAGGACAGCACGACGTCCGGTCCGTCCGCGATCGCGAGGGCCGCGTCGGTCTCCGCCAGCACGTTGGACGCGAGGTCCGTGACGGCGAGGCGTGCGTGGGTGGCGCCGAGGTCGACGGCCAGCACGATGCGCGCGCCCGGGTTGAACGCGAACGTCACGGGGGGGCGCCCGCCCGTCGAGCTCGCCTCACCGGCGGGGGCGATGAGGCCCGAGGACATGAGGAGGTCGATCCGCGCCGCGATCGTCGACCGTGCCTGACCGGTGATCGACGCGAGGTCCGCGCGGGTACGCGGCTGGCCGTCCCGGAGCAGTTGGAACATGTCTCCGGCGCCAGTCGGACGCGGGGCGAACTTCAGGAGCTCCTCCATGAGCACAGTGAACCACGAAGCCTCTCGACAGCCGTCCCGTATCGACGGCGACTACGACGTCTTTTGCTTGACGATCGACAAAAGATACCCTACCGTCCCTCAGTACGGCGACAGCGAGGTTGCCGCGCCCCGCGGGTCGGCTCGTCGCCCGCCGAGGCCACACCGACCGCACGGCACTCTCGCGTGCAGGCGAGAGCGGCCTCCTGCCACAGCCTTCCACCACGAGCGGTGGCTCGTACCGGCCGCCCGCCCAGCGGACAGGCTTCGACGACGTCGTCGACCGCCGCGGAGGCCGGCGCTCCGCTCAGGTGCCGGCCAGCACACTTTTGTCGGTAACGGTCTGGTAACGCGGGTGAAAGTCCGAGACTTATGATTGACGCTCGTCAAAAGATGCCCTAGGTTCAAGCACATGGTCAGAGCAGACCCCCACCAGCCTTTCCTGCAGATGCAGGGCATCGTCAAGGTCTTCCCCGGAGCGCGAGCGCTCGACGGGGTGGACCTCGAGATCCTCCCCGGTGAGGTCCACTGCCTCCTCGGTCAGAACGGTGCCGGCAAGTCCACCCTCATCAAGGTGCTCGCCGGCGCCCATCAACCGACCGAGGGGCGGATCCTCCTCGACGGGGAGCCCATCAGCATCTCCGACCCCGTGGCCGCGCTGCAGCACGGCGTCGCGACGATGTACCAGGAGCTCGACGTCGTCGACGGTCTGACCGTCGCCGAGAACGTCTACCTGGGCCACGAGCTCTCGACGCTCGGGTTCTCCCAGCGCCGCGAGGCGGCGCGCCGCACGCGGGACATCCTCGAGCGTCTCGGGCACTCGGAGATCTCGCCCGGACAGGAGGTCGGGAACCTCTCGGCCGCCGGGAAGCAGATCGTCTCGATGGCGCGGGCCCTGTCGCACGACGCGCGCGTCATCGTCATGGACGAGCCGTCGGCGGTGCTCGACTCCGAGGAGGTCGGCAACCTCTTCCGGGTCGTCAAGGAGCTCACGACCGCGGGTGTCGCCGTCGTGTACATCTCGCACCGGCTCGAGGAGATCCGCGAGATCGGTGACCGCATCACCGTCCTCAAGGACGGTCGCACCGTCGCCCAGAACCTCCCGGTCTCCGAGACGCCGACGGCCAAGCTCATCAACCTCATGACGGGCCGCAACGTCGAGTACGTCTTCCCGGACGCCTCGGAGCTGCCCGACGACGCCCCGGTCGTCCTCGACGTGCAGGACCTGTCCCTGCGCGGCACGTTCGCGGACGTGAGCGTCCAGGTGCGGGCGGGGGAGATCGTCGGGCTCGCGGGCCTCGTCGGGTCCGGACGGTCGGAGATCCTCGAGACGGTCTACGGGGCGCGCCGCGCGACCGCGGGCCGGGTCGAGGTCGACGGCCGCCGGCTGCGGGCCGGATCGGTCGCCGCGGCGGTCGACGCGGGCATCGGGCTCGCGCCGGAGGAGCGCAAGAGCCAGGGACTCCTCCTCGACGAACCGGTCTACCGCAACGTCACGCTCTCGACCTTCGCCCGGTTCGCCAGGGCCGGCTTCCTCGACGAGCGCGCCGAGCGCCGCGCGGCGAAGGAGCAGGCCGAGTCCCTCGAGCTGCGCCCGACCGGCGTGGACCGGGCGATGCGGACCCTTTCCGGCGGCAACCAGCAGAAGGCGATGCTCGCCCGCTGGCTCGTGCACGGGTGCCGTGTCCTGCTCCTCGACGAGCCCACGCGCGGCGTGGACGTCGGGGCGCGCGCCGAGATCTACGCCCTGATCCGCCGGCTCGCCGACGAGGGTGCCGCCGTCGTCGTCGTCTCGAGCGAGATCCCCGAAGTCCTGGGTCTGGCCGACCGCGTCCTCGTCATCTCCGAGGGTCGCGTGGTGCACGAAGGACCCGCCGCAGCGATCGACGAGCACCAGGTGCTCGACATGGTCATGGAAGGAAGTGTCGCGTGAGCGAGCAGAAGGTGTCGGCATCGACGCCGACCGCGGACGAGTCAGCCCGCGTCGAGAAGCAGGACGCGGCGAGCAGCTCAGGCCGCAGCAGCTTCCTGTCAGGAGCAGCAGGACGCAACCTCGGTCTGGTCATCGCCCTCGCGGCGCTCGTCATCATCGGGTACGCGACAGCCGGCGAGAGGTTCGCGAGCCTCGACAACCTCATGGTGATCCTCTCGCTCGCCTCCGTCATCGGCGTCGTGAGCATCGGCATGACGTTCGTCATCACCGCCGGCGGGATCGACCTGTCCGTCGGGTCGGTCCTCGGCCTCGCGTCGGTCTGGGCGACGACGCTCGCGACGCAGAACATGGCCGACCAGTACGGCTGGATCGTCATGGTCGCGTGCGCGCTCGCCGTGGGTCTCTGTGCCGGCCTCGTCAACGGCGTGCTCATCGCCTACGGGCGGGTCGTGGCCTTCATCGCGACGCTCGCGATGCTCGTCGCGGCGCGCGGTCTCGCGGAGCTCATCGCGAACCGCCAGACGCAGATCGTCGAGGTCGACTCGTTCACCAACACGTTCCGGGGCGACCTCCTCGGCGTCCCGAAGATCGTCTGGATCTTCGTCCTCGTGGCGGTGGCCGGCTGGTTCCTGCTCAACCGCACGACGTTCGGCCGCCGCACGGTCGCCGTGGGCGGCAACCCCGAGGCCGCCCGGCTCGCGGGCATCAAGGTCAAGCGCCACATGGTGTACCTCTACGCCCTGTCGGGTCTCACCGCCGGCATCGCCGGGTTCATGATGCTCGCGCGCACCACGGCGGGATCGTCGACCAACGGTTCGCTCTACGAGCTCGACGCCATCGCGGCCGTCGTCGTCGGTGGCACGCTGCTCGCCGGCGGGCGCGGCACGATCGTCGGCACCGTCCTGGGCGTCCTCATCTTCGCGACGCTCCGGAACCTCTTCATCCAGAACAACCTCGACAGCTCCGTCCAGGCCATCGCGCAGGGCGTGATCATCATCATCGCCGTGCTGCTCCAGCAGCGGCTCACGCGGTCCTCCTCGAGCGGCTGACGCCGGACCAGGCACTACCCCACCCCAACCCCCCGCAGGACATCGTCGAAGGAGATCTCATGTCCGTCCGCACCACCATGCGCCGCCGTCTCGCGGTCGCGGCCGTCACGGCCACCTCGCTCGCCCTCATCGCGACGGCGTGCACGTCGAACACCGCTCCGGAGGAGGAGAGCGACGGCGACGGCGGCGGCGGCAACACCGCCGTGTCCGACAACGACGCCCCGGGCGACGAGGTCGTCATCGGCTTCTCCGCACCCGCCGCCGACCACGGCTGGATGGGTGCCATCACCTCGGCGGCCGAGGCCGAGGCGGAGAACTACGAGGACGTCACGCTCCGCGTGGCGGAGGGCACGAACGACGTCAACGTGCAGATCAGCCAGATCCAGGGCTTCATCAACGACGAGGTCGACGCGATCGTGCTGCTGCCGTTCGACGGCGCCGCGCTCACCGAGGTCGCGACCGAGGCGATGGAGGCGGGCATCCCCGTCATCAACGTCGACCGCGAGTTCTCGAGCCCGTTCGCTGCCCGGTCGACCGTCCTCGGCGACAACTACGGCATGGGCGTGAGCGCCGGTACCTACATCTGCGAGCAGCTCGGTGACCAGCCGGACGCCGTCGTGGCCGAGATCCAGGGCATCGCGTCCCTGCCCCTGACGCAGGACCGCAGCCAGGGCTTCGCGGACGCGCTCTCCGACTGCGGCCTCGAGGTCTCGACCCAGGTCGCGGCCGACTTCACCGTCCAGGGCGGCGAGACGGCGACCTCGAGCCTCCTGCAGGCCGAGCCGGAGATCGACGCGATCTGGAACCACGACGACGACCAGGGCGTCGGCGTCCTCGCGGCGATCGAGAACGCGGGCCGCGACGAGTTCTTCATGGTCGGCGGCGCTGGTTCGCAGCAGGTCATGGAGCACATCCAGGCCGGCGACTCCGTCCTGCAGGCGACGGTCGTCTACCCGTCGACGCAGGCCGCGGACGGCATCAAGCTGGCCCGCCTCGTCGCGCACGAGAAGGACATGAGCGACCTCGCGTCCTCCGGCGTCCCGCGCACCGTCCAGCTCTTCGCCCCGGTCGTCACCGCGGACAACGTCGAGCAGTACCTGCCGAACGCGTTCGAGTCCTGAGGCTCGAGCCAGACCAGCAGCACGCGGACCACGCCCCCGGTCCGCCCGGGCGAGAGCCCGGCCGGACCGGGGGCGCGCGCACGGAAAGGAACGTCATGGCAGGAAGCAACGGCGCGCAGCTCGGCGTCGGCATGGTCGGGTACTCGTTCATGGGGGCAGCGCACTCGCAGGCATGGCGTACCGCCCCCCGGTTCTTCGACCTCCCCCTCGAGCCGCGTATGCGCGTCCTCGGCGGGCGCAACCCGGGGGCCGTCAAGGCCGCCGCGGAGCGCCTCGGGTGGGAGTCCACCGAGACGAGCTGGCAGTCCCTCGTCGCCCGGGACGACGTCGACCTCGTCGACGTGTGCACCCCGGGCGACACCCACGCCGAGATCGCCATCGCGGCGCTCGAGGCGGGCAAGCACGTGCTGTGCGAGAAGCCGCTCGCCAACACGGTCGCCGAGGCGGAGCAGATGGTCGCCGCGGCGGAGGCGGCCGCGTCCCGCGGCCAGGTCGCGATGGTCGGCTTCACCTACCGCCGCGTCCCGGCGATCCAGCTCGCGCGCCGGCTCGTGACCGACGGCCGCATCGGCGCGATCCGGCACGTGCGTGCGCAGTACCTGCAGGACTGGATCGCCGACGAGAACGCCCCGCTCTCGTGGCGGCTCGACAAGACGAAGGCCGGCAGCGGCGCGCTGGGGGACATCGGGGCCCACGTCATCGACCTCGCGCAGTTCATCACGGGCGAGCGCCTGACGAGCGTGTCCGGTCTGCTCGAGACCTTCGTGACCGAGCGCCCCGTCGCGACGGAGTTCGCCGGTCTCACCGGCCAGGGCGGCGCGGAGCGCGGCCCGGTCACGGTCGACGACGCCGCGATCTTCCTCGCCCGTCTCTCCGGCGGCGGGATCGGTTCCTTCGAGGCGACGCGCTTCGCGTACGGGCGCAAGAACGCGATCCGCGTCGAGATCAACGGATCGAAGGGGTCCCTCGCGTTCGACTTCGAGGACATGAACGTCCTGCACTTCTACGACGCGGCCGAGGACCCCGTGACCGCGGGCTTCCGACGCATCGTCGTGACCGAGCCCGAGCACACGTACGTCGGGAACTGGTGGCCGGCCGGGCACGGTCTCGGGTACGAGCACGCGTTCACCCACCAGGTGGTCGACCTCGTCGAGGCGATCGCCGCGGGCTCGCAGCCGTCGCCGACGTTCGCGGACGGTCTCGCGGTCCAGCGCGTGCTCGACGCGGTCGAGCGCAGCGCGGCGTCCGGAGGCTGGGTCGAACCCTGACCGGGGGACGACCGAGCGGGCCCGACGCCGACCGGCGTCGGGCCGGCCGTCGGAACACTGGAGCACCGGCACCGCCGGACCCGCGACGCTGCGGGCCGGAGGGGCCGGTCGGACGAGAGGAGATCGCGGGCCGCGACGGAGCGGCCGACGACCGGCGGGCCGACGCGGCCCGCCGACGGTCCCGGGACTCGGCGGGCAGGCCGACGACGCCGCCCCGGGCGGAGCGCAGCACTGTTCCCCATCTCGACGAGGAGACCTTGTGAGAAACGTGCTTGGAGGATCGCGCGCCCGACGGCGCACGGTCGCGGCGGTGGCCGCGGCAGCGGTCGCTCTGCCCTTGACCCTGGCGACGGCGACGTCCGCCACGGCAGCCCTTTCATCCTCGAGCCCGCTCGCGGCAGCACCCGTGGCCGCGGCCGCGGAGGCCGTCCCGTTCGACGTGCTCGTCTTCAGCAAGACCGCCGGGTTCCGCCACGGGTCGATCCCCGCGGGGATCGCGGCGATCCAGCAGCTCGGTACCGACAACGGTTTCGAGGTGACGGCCACGGAGGACGCGGGGGCGTTCACCGACGACAACCTCGCGCAGTACGAGGCCGTGGTGTGGCTCTCCACGACGGGCGACGTGCTGAACGACGACCAGCAGGCCGCGTTCGAGCGGTACGTCCAGAACGGCGGCGGGTACGCGGGCATCCACGCGGCGTCCGACACCGAGTACGACTGGCCGTGGTACGGCGAGCTCGTCGGCGCCTACTTCAACTCCCACCCGCAGAACCAGGACGCGACCGTCAAGGTCGAGGACCACGCCCACGAGTCCACCGCGCACCTCCCGGCGCGCTGGGACCGCTTCGACGAGTGGTACAACTACCGCGAGAACCCGCGCGACACGGTGCACGTGCTCGCGAGCCTCGACGAGACGACGTACTCCGCGGGCTCCGGCGCCATGGGCGCCGACCACCCGATCGCCTGGTGCCAGGTCTACGACGGCGGTCGCTCCTGGTACTCGGGCGGCGGGCACACCGACGAGTCGTACGCGGAGCCGGAGTTCCTCCAGCACCTGCTGGGCGGCATCCAGACGGCCGCGGGCGTCGTGCCGTCCGACTGCAACGCCACGCAGTCGGACAGCTACGAGATGGTGCCGCTCGACGAGGGCACCGCGAACCCGATGATGCTCGACGTCGCCCCGGACGGGACGGTCTTCTACGTCGAGCGCGACGGGCGCGTGCGCGTCATCGACCCGGCGACGAGCCAGACGACCACCGCCGCGACGCTGTCGGTGACCCAGGCCAACGAGGACGGGCTCACGGGCGTCGTGCTCGACCCGGACTTCGCGGAGAACGGCTGGGTCTACCTCTTCTGGTCGCCGCAGGACGTCGGGACCGACGGTCCGCACAACCGGGTGTCGCGCTTCGACTACGACGCCGCGGCGAAGACGATCTCGCTCGCGTCGGAGGAGAAGGTGCTCGTCATCCCGACGCAGCGCGCCACGTGCTGCCACGCGGGCGGCGACATGGTGTTCGACGCCGAGGGGAACCTCGTGGTCGTCACCGGCGACAACACCAACCCGTTCGAGTCGAACGGTTACGCGCCGATCGACGAGCGCCCCGGCATGGAGAACTACGACGCGCAGCGCACGTCGGCGAACACGAACGACCTGCGGGGCAAGGTCCTGAGGATCCACCCCGAGGACGACGGCACGTACACGATCCCCGAGGGCAACATGTTCGCCCCGGGGACCGCGCAGACGAAGCCCGAGATCTTCGCGATGGGCTTCCGCAACCCGTTCCGCATCGGCGTCGACCCCACGACGGGCAACGTGCTCGTCGGGGACTACGGTCCTGACGCCGGCAGCGCCAGCGCGACGCGTGGCCCGGCAGGCACGGTCGAGTGGAACGTCGTGAGCGAGCCGGGGTTCTACGGCTGGCCGTACTGCACCGGTGCCAACAACGACTACGTCGACTTCAACTTCGCCACGGGCCAGTCCGGGTCGTCCTTCGACTGCGCCGCCGGCGTGGTCAACAGCTCGCCCAACAACACCGGCCTGGAGCAGCTGCCCCCGGCGATCGAGGCCGAGGTCTGGTACGGCTACGGGGCCGGCAACCCCGAGTTCCCGGAGATCGGTGGGGGCGGGGCGCCCATGGGTGGCCCGGTCTACGACTTCGACGCCGAGCTCGACTCCGACGTGAAGTGGCCCGAGTACTGGGACGGCAAGGCCCTGTTCGGTGAGTGGAACCAGGGCAAGGTCTACTCGTTCCAGCTCGACGGCGAGCAGCGTGACGACCTCGTCGACATCAACCGCGTCCTGCCGAAGATCTTCGACCCGTCGGCCGGCTTCGACCGCCCCATGGACTTCGACTTCGGCCCCGACGGCGCGCTGTACGTCATCGACTGGGGCTCGGGCTTCGGCGGCAACAACGACTCGAGCGGCGTCTACAAGGTCAACTACGTCCAGGGCGACCCCGCCCCGATCGCCCGCGCGAGCGCGGACGTGACGAGCGGCGCCGCACCGCTGACGGTGCAGTTCTCCTCGGAGGGCACGCGCCACCCGTCGGGTGACCCGATCACGCTGCAGTGGACCTTCGGCGACGGCTCCGCGCCGTCGACCGAGGCGAACCCGGTGCACACGTACACCGAGAACGGGAGCTACACGGCCCAGCTCGTCGCGACGGACGAGAACGGCGCGACCGGCGTCGCGAACGTGTCGATCGTCGTCGGCAACCAGGCACCGACGGTCTCCATCACGTTCCCGGAGAACGGCGGCTTCTTCGAGTGGGGCGACCAGGTGAAGTACGAGATCGCCGTGGACGACCCCGACGGGGTGGTCACGTGCGAGAACGTCACGCTGTTCACGTCGCTCGGCCACGACTCGCACGCGCACCCCATGGAGGAGCTCACGGGCTGCGAGGGCACGCTCCAGACGGCGCGCGACGAGGGCCACGGCATCGAGTCGAACATCTTCTGGGTGGTCGAGGCGATGTACACCGACGACGGCGGCGCCGCGGGCGTCCCGCTGACGGCGAACGATCTGCAGATCCTGCAGCCGAAGCTGCTCCAGTCGGAGTTCTTCACGTCCACCGGACGTCTCGAGGGCTCCACGAGCACGGGCGACCCGGGCGTGCAGACCGAGACGACCGGCGACACGGCGGGCGGCGGCCTCAACATCGGGTTCATCGAGCCCGGTGACTGGTGGGCGCACGAGCCGATCTCGCTGACGAACGTCGACTCGATCACGCTGCGTGCGGCGTCGGCGAGCGCCGGCGCGACCATCTCGCTGCGCTGGGACGACCCGGAGGGGCCGGAGATCGGCACCGCCACCGTGCCGGTGACCGGCGACTGGCAGGTCTACACGGACGTCACGGCCGAGCTGCACGACGTGCCGTCGGGCAGCGGCACGCTGTACTTCGTCGAGACCGAGGGCGGGTCGAACGTCAACTGGATGGTCGTCAACGGTCGCGGCGTCACGGACAACGTCCGTCCGTCGATCGACTCGTTCGAGGTCACACCGACGTCGGGCACCGCTCCGCTCACCGTCACGGCGACGGCGACGGCCACCGACCCGGAGGCCGAGGCGGTCACGTTCGCCTGGGACGCCGGTCTCGGTGACGGCTTCGTCGACGGGACGGGCTCGTTCGAGGTCACGTACGACGAGCCGGGCGAGTACCGGCTCCAGGTCCGTGCGACGGACGAGCGCGGCGCGTACTCGGTCGAGTACACGACCGTGACGGTGGAGGCCGAGCAGGTGGACCCGGGGATGTGCTTCTCGGGTCGTTCCGACGACTTCCTCGGCACCGAGCTCGACGAGGACCGCTGGACGGTGCTGAACCGCGACCAGAACCTCGTGGTCGCGGACGGTCAGCTCGTGCTGCCGACCACGGCGACCGACTTCTACGGCACCGGCAACACGGCGGTGCCCAACACGGTGCTCCAGGACCTGCCGGACGGGCCGTTCACGGCCACGGCCAAGCTGACGCTGCCGGCTCGCCAGCAGTACCAGCAGGCAGGTCTGCTGATCTGGGAGGACCAGGACAACTACGCGAAGATGGTGATCCAGGGCCGGTCCGCCGCGGCCGACCCGGCGACCCGCATCTTCCAGTTCATCCGCGAGGAGAACGCGCTCCCGAACGAGGTCGGCGAGTCCAACACGGCCTCGCTCGGCGCCGACTACCCCGACACGGTCTACGTGCGGTTCGTCAGCGACGGGCAGAACCTCCAGGCGGCGTACTCGGCCGACGGCACCGACTTCACGACGATGCCGCAGACCAAGTCGATCGCCGACCTGGAGAACGCGCAGATCGGGCTCGTGTCGCTCAAGGGGAACAACACCGCGTCCCCCGTGCTCGACGCGCAGTTCGACTGGTTCCAGATCACGCCCGACGACACGGCGACGGCCCCCGGGCCGGACGACGAGTTCGACGGCGACGCGCTCGACGCGTGCCGCTGGACGGTCGTGAACGAGGACGCGACGGGCTACCGCGTGGTGGACGGCTCGCTGCAGATCGACACGACCCCGACCGACATCTACGGGACCGACAACCGTCCCGTGCCGAACCTGGTGCTGCAGGACCAGCCGGGTGAGGAGTGGACGGTCGAGACCGTGGTCGACGGCTCGGCGCTGGACCGCCAGTACCAGCAGGGCGGTCTGCTCGTCTACGGCGACGACGACAACTACGTCAAGCTCGACTACGTCGTCGACAACCAGGCGGGCCAGGCCAAGAACGCCCGGATCGAGCTGCGCAGCGAGGTCGGCGGCGTGGTGCAGAACCCGCAGCCCCAGACGGGCACCCTCACGGGTGACGTGTGGCACCTGCGTCTCACGCGCTCCGGTGACACGTTCACCGGTGCGTACAGCGCGGACGGCACGACGTGGACCACGTTCGACGAGAGCGTGACCAACGCGCCGGCCGCCGGCGCCCAGGTCGGTCTCTTCGCTCTCGGTGCCGCTGCTGACACCGGTGCCCCGGCGTCGTTCGGGCACTTCCGGGTGGTCGACGACGAGCCGGAGCCGCTCGCGGTCACGGTGACGGCAGAGCCGCGGTGCGTGGCGGGCAGGGTGTTCGTCGCCGTGCGTGCCACGAACGACGACGAGGTGCCGCTCGCGGTGACCCTCGAGACCCCGTTCGGGTCGAAGTCGTTCGCCGAGGTCGCGCCGGGCAAGGCCGCCTACCAGTCGTTCGCCGCACGCGCCGTCGCGGTGGACGCCGGGTCCGTGACCGTCACGGCCACCGACGCCGAGGGGAGGACGTTCTCCGAGACGGTGGAGCACACCGCTCTGAGCTGCTCCTGACAGGTTCCGGCGGGTCGGCGCACGCCGACCCGCCGGGCGACGCGCTCGCCGCGCGGGCGCTCAGGGTACGGGCGGTCCATCGGCCGGACCGCTCGTACCCTGCCAGCACGACGAGCACGACGGGGACCGTCCGCGGTCCTCGGCCCCGGCGCCCGGGAACCGGGCGCTCCGGCCCGGCGCCGGGGCACCCCGGGAGGCCTCAGACCGACCGAGAGCCGACCGGTCCCGCAGATTCCCCGCACGACACGACGAGGAGACCACCCGATGTCTCGTTCCTCCCGGACCGCCCCGCAGCGGGTCCAGGCCCTGCCGGCACCCCGGGCCGCGGTCCGCGCGCTCCTGACCGCGGCGCTCGGCGCCGTCCTCGTCCTGGCGGGGCTTGCGGCGCCTGCGACGGCGCACGGGGGCGACATCGTCATCTCGCTCGGGACCGACGGCGCCGGCGGCGTCTCGGCCAACCTCACCTACAAGAACGACGGACACCCGGTGGAGGAGGCGGCGGACGTCACCGTGACGGCCGAGTCCGACGCCGGCGAGACCGTCGGGCCGATCGCGCTGCGCTCCGCCTCGGAAGGGGTCGGCTGGTACGTCTCCGACCCCGGAGTGCTCGCGGAGGGCCACTGGGTCCTCACGGGGACGACGACCGAGCCGGCCGAGGCCACGGCGAGCGCCGAGGTCGACGTCGTCCCATCGGCCGAGCCCCCCGCAGCGGCGGAGGACGCCGAGGGCGCCGACGCGGCCGGGTCCGACGCGGCCGCGTCCGACACGGCCGGCACCGACCCTGCTCCCGGCGACGACGCGACGTCGTCCGGCCCTGGCGTGCTGCTGTGGGCGCTGCTCGCCGCGGCCGTCGTCGCGACGGGCGCGCTCGGCGTCGTCGTGGCACGCCGACGCGCCCGATCCTTGACCAGCACGTCCACCCGGTGAACCCGGGCCGAACCGAGATCGACGAAGGAGAACGACCATGGCACGACCGATCACCCTCTTCACGGGGCAGTGGGCCGACCTGCCGTTCGAGGAGGTGGCCCGGCTCGCGTCCGGGTGGGGCTACGACGGGCTCGAGATCGCCTGCTGGGGCGACCACCTCGACCCGTGGCGCTGGGACGACGCCGAGTACGTCCAGGGCAAGCTCGACCTGCTCGCGAAGTACGACCTCAAGGTCTACGCGATCTCGAACCACCTCAAGGGGCAGGCGGTCTGCGACGACCCGATCGACCAGCGCCACCGCGACATCCTGCCGGACGTCGTGTGGGGCGACGGCGACCCCGAGGGCGTGCGCCAGCGTGCCGCGGAGGAGATGAAGAACACCGCGCGCCTCGCGGCGAAGCTGGGCGTCAAGACCGTCGTGGGTTTCACGGGCTCGTCGATCTGGAAGTACGTCGCGATGTTCCCGCCGGCCTCGCAGGAGATGATCGACGCGGGCTACCAGGACTTCGCCGACCGCTGGAACCCGATCCTCGACGTGTTCGACGAGGTCGGCGTGCGGTTCGCGCACGAGGTGCACCCGAGCGAGATCGCCTACGACTACTGGACGACCGTGCGCACGCTCGAGGCGATCGGCCACCGCGAGGCGTTCGGTCTCAACTGGGACCCGAGCCACATGGTCTGGCAGGACATCGACTCCGTGAGCTTCCTGTGGGACTTCAAGGACCGCATCTACCACGTGGACTGCAAGGACACGAAGAAGCGGATGCACAACGGCCGCAACGGCCGCATGGGGTCGCACCTCGCCTGGGCCGACCCGCGCCGCGGCTGGGACTTCATCTCGACGGGCCACGGCGACGTGCCGTGGGAGGACGCGTTCCGCATGCTCAACACGATCGGCTACGACGGTCCGATCTCCGTCGAGTGGGAGGACGCGGGCATGGACCGCCTCGTCGGTGCACCCGAGGCCCTCGAGTTCGTCAAGAAGTACGCGTTCGACGCTCCCGAGGCCGCGTTCGACGCGGCGTTCTCGTCGAGGTAGCGCCCTCGCAGCACGACCGCCGGGTCGACCGACCCGGTCACGACGTCCGATGCGCCACCGCCTCCGACCGCTCTGCGGCCGGGGGCGGTGGCGTGTTCGTCGCTGATTGTTTTACGGACGCCTTTATCTAACTGAGACCACAATCGCTCGGCTTTTGGTTGACGGTCGTCAGAAGTGCCCCTACGTTGTCAGTCATGCGAGCCGACGATGTCGCGCAGGACCTGCTTGCCCCGGCGTTGGTGCCGGGCACGCGGGTCGCGGGAGCGACCACCAGCGCCTCTGGCGCACCGACCACCGTCCTGAGGGGCGCCGACGACCGTGGAGCCGTCCGACCGGAACCCGGGCCGACGGGCCTGCCCGCGTCCGGGTACCGCGCCGGGATCCTCGGGGTCGGGTTCATGGGCGGGGTCCACGCGCGGGCCGTGCGCACCGGCGGCGGGACGGTCACCGTCGTCGCGGCCTCCGACCTCGAGACGGCGCTCGGGGGGGCCGGCGCGCTGGGCGCCCAGGCCGTCGTCGGGTCCGCGGAGGAGCTCGTGACGTCGCCCGACGTGGACGTCGTGCACGTGTGCACGCCCAACCATCTCCACGTCGAGCTCGCCCGCGCTGCCCTCCTGGCCGGCAAGCACGTGGTCTGCGAGAAGCCGCTCGCCGTCGACGTCGAGGGCGCCGAGGAGCTCGCCGGGCTCGCCGCCGAGGCGCGCGCCGCCGACGGGAGGGTCGCCGTCGTCCCGTTCGTCTACCGCTTCCACCCCATGGTCCGCGAGGCGCGCGAGCGCGTGCGGCGCGGACAGGTCGGCACCGTCTCGCTCGTCCACGGCTCCTACCTGCAGGACTGGCTCCTGCGCGACTCCGACGACAACTGGCGCGTCGACCCCGCGCTCGGCGGCTCCAGCCGCGCGTTCGGCGACATCGGCTCCCACTTCTGCGACCTCCTCGAGTTCACCACGGGCCACCGCATCGCCCGCCTCGTCGCCCGGTCGGCGACCGTCAACCCGACCCGACGCGGGGACGACGGCGTCGCGCGCCCCGTCGCGACCGAGGACCTCGTCACGCTGCAGTACGAGACCGACCGCGGGGCGCTCGGGACGGCCGTGATCTCCCAGGTCTCCGCGGGCCGCAAGAACCGGCTCCACCTGGAGATCTCCGGCTCCGAGTCGACGCTCTCGTTCGACCAGGAACGGCCCGAGACGCTCTGGGAGGGACGCCGCGACGGCAGCCGGCTCCTGGTGCGGGACCCGCAGACGCTCTCTCCCGCGGCCGCACGGTACTCGCGGCTCCCGGCGGGTCACCCGCAGGGCTACCAGGAGTGCTTCGACGCGCTCGTCGCCGACACGGCGGCCGCGATCCGCGGGACCGTCCCCGACGGCCTGCCCACGTTCGACGACGGCCTGCGGGCCGCCCGGCTCGCCGCCGCCGTCGGCGAGTCCGTGCGGTCCGGCGGGTGGGTGGAGGTGGCCCGATGACCGCGACGACGACACGCGGGCCCGGCACGCCGGCTCCCGGGGACGGTGGTCAGGAGCCCGTCCTGCGCCTGCGCGGCATCGGCAAGGAGTTCTTCGGCAACTCCGTGCTGCGCGACATCGACCTCGACGTGCGCGCCGGCGAGGTGCACGCGCTCGTCGGCGAGAACGGTGCGGGCAAGTCGACGCTCATGAAGGTCATCGCCGGCGTCCACCGGCCCGACGGCGGCACGATCGAGCTCGACGGGCAGGTCGCCACCTTCGCGTCGCCGCTCGCCGCCCAGCACGCCGGCGTCTCGACCGTCTTCCAGGAGTTCAACCTCCTCCCGGAGCGGTCCGTCGCCGAGAACGTCTACCTCGGCCGGGAGCCCCGCCGCGCCGGGCTCGTCGACCGGCGCCGCATGACCGAGGACACCGACCGCCTCCTCGCGGACCTCGGCCTGTCGAGCCTCTCCGCGCACCAGCGCGTCGGCTCCCTCTCCGTGGCGCAGCAGCAGATCGTCGAGATCGTCAAGGCCGTGTCGTACGACGCCCGCATCATCTCGATGGACGAGCCGACGGCGGCGCTCGCCGACCAGGAGGTCGAGCTGCTCTACGAGCTCGTGCACCGCCTCAAGGGCCGGGGGGTCGCGATCCTCTACGTCTCGCACCGCCTCAAGGAGATCTTCGACCTCTGCGACACCATCACGGTGCTCAAGGACGGCAACCACGTCCTGACGACCCGCACCGCCGACATCGACGGCGACGGCCTCGTGCGCACCATGGTGGGCCGCGAGTTCGCCGGCTACTTCCCGGACAAGGACCCCGCGGTCACCCCCGGCGAGGTGCGCCTCGCGCTCGAGGGCGTGGGCAACAGCCAGGTCGACGACGTCTCGCTCGAGGTCCGCGCGGGCGAGATCGTGGCGCTCGCCGGGCTCCAGGGCTCGGGGCGCACCGAGATCGCCCACGGCATCTTCGGCATCGCCGGCTTCACGCGCGGCCGCGTGCTCGTGGGCGGGAAGCCGGTCGACGTGCGCTCGCCGCGCCAGGCCGTCCGCGCGGGGCTCGCGCTCGTCACGGAGGACCGCAAGGCCGAGGGCCTGGCGCTCGGCCAGTCCATCCTCGCCAACGCGCGCCTCGTGCTCGACTCGGTACTGCCGGGCTCGGCCGACCGTCGCGCGCGTCGCATCCCGGGCATCCTGTCCTCGCTCGAGCTCGTCGCGAGCTCCCAGGAGGCGGAGGTCCAGTACCTGTCGGGCGGGAACCAGCAGAAGGTCGTCCTCGCGAAGTGGCTCGTGACGGACCCGCAGGTCATCGTGCTCGACGAGCCGACGCGCGGCATCGACGTCGGCGCGAAGCGCGCGGTGTACGACCTCATGCGCGAGCTCACCGCGAGCGGCGTCGCCGTCCTCGTCATCTCGTCCGAGCTGCCCGAGGTCGTCGCGATGGCGGACCGCATCCTCGTCATGCGGGACGGCCGGCTCGCCGGAGAGCTGCCTGCGGGCAGCGACGAGGAGACCGTCATGGCGCTCGCGACCGGCGCCGGCGAGGACTCGGGCGAGCACCTCGCGGTCGACCTCGCCGCCGTCGCACGCACCGACGACCTGCCCGGGCACGACGCCCCCGAACGCTCCGACGGCCCGAAGGAGGACCGATGAGCACCGCGGTCGCGACCGCCGCCCCCACCGCACGCCCCGCCTCGCGGCGCCGGCACCGGATGGGTTCGACGGAGATCGTCTACCTCGCCCTCGTGGGCATCCTCGTCATCGCCGGCGTCCTCGTCGCGGTCGGCGGCGGGAACCTGTTCAGCCAGGCCAACACGGCGTACATGCTCACCCAGACGAGCCTGCTCGGGTTCGTCGCGATCGGGCAGACGTTCGTCATCCTGTGCCGGTCCCTCGACCTGTCGGTCGGCTACGTCGTCGCGCTGTGCTCGATCATCGGCGCCACGACGATGGCCGGCGACCCGTCCCGCGTGTGGCTCGGCGTGCTCGCGGCCCTGGCCGTCGCGGCGGCCGTCGGGCTGGTCAACGGGCTCGTGATCACGAAGCTGCGCGTCAACCCGTTCATCGCGACGCTCGGGGTCGGTCTCATCGTCAAGGGCTATCTCGACACCCAGTTCCAGGGACCGGCGGGCGACGTCCCGGCGTCGTTCCAGATGTTCGGCTACACGCGGATCGGTCCGGTGCCGGTCTCGACGATCGTCATGCTGGTCGTCGCGGCGGTCGGCGTCGTCCTGCTGACCCGTACCCGCCCCGGGTACCACATGTTCGCCGTCGGCGGGAACACCGACGTCGCGCGGCTCTCGGGGATCCGGACCGACCGGACGCTGATCCTCGCGCACGTGCTCTGCTCGGTGTGCGCCGGGGTCGCCGGCCTTCTGATCGCCGCGCGCTTCGGCACGGGCAATGCGCTCGTGTACTCCTACGGCCTCGACCTGGACTCGATCGCCGCCGTCGTCCTCGGGGGCACGCTGCTGCTCGGTGGGCGTGGCTCGATCGTCGGCACGGTCGGGGGAGTGCTCATCCTCGCGGTGCTCGACACGGTGTTCAACGTGCTCGACGTCGACCCGTTCTTCAAGGACGTGCTGCGCGGCGTCGTCATCATCGCCGCCGTCGCCCTGTACGCCCGCCGTCAGATCGACCCGGCGAGCAGCCGCGCGCGGTTCCGCGCGGGCGGACGCGGGGGCGGGGCGCCACCGGACCCGACGCCGTCCCGACCCGCCGCCCCGACGACCACCGCAGGAGGTGCGTCCGCATGACCACCGTCGCACCGCGCCGCACGATCCCGGCCCGCGCGCCGAGCAGCGGGTTCCTCGAGAGGCTCACCGCGGGCGGGAGCTGGACCGTCTTCGCCCTGCTCGTCCTCGTCTTCGCCGTGATCCTCGTGATGAACCCGTCGTTCGGCGAGCCCACGTCGCTCATGGCCTTCGTCAAGAAGGCCGCACCGCTCGTGATCCTCGCGATCGGGCAGTACTTCGTCATCGTGTCCGGGGAGTTCGACCTGTCGGTCGGGTCCCTCGTCGGCGCGCAGGTCGTCATCGCGGCCAAGCTCATGGACGGCGAGGACTCCATGACGTGGCCCGTCATGGCGCTCATGCTGGTCTTCGGCCTCGCCGTCGGCCTCGTCAACGGTCTCGTGACGACGCTGCTCAAGGTGCCGTCGTTCATCACGACGCTCGGCATGATGCTCGTGCTGTACGGCGCGATCCGCCTCTGGACCGGCGGCGCGCCGACGGGCGCGCTGACCGAGGGCTTCCGGCAGTGGGGGCGCGGGGGAGTGCCCGACAACCCCGGCCAGTTCCAGGTCCCGTGGGCGCTGATGATCGTCGTGGTGCTGGGCGTGCTCGCGGCCCTGCTCATGCGCAGGCCGTTCGGCCGCACGCTCGTCGCCACCGGTGACAACGACGTGGCGTCCGCCTACTCCGGCTCGTCCGTGTGGTGGGTGCGCACGCGCGCCTTCCTCCTCTCGGGATTCATGGCGACCGTGGCCGCGGTGCTCATCGGGGGGTACGCCGGCGTCACGGCGCAGGTCGGCGAGGGACTCGAGTTCATGGCCATCACGGCCGTCGTGCTCGGTGGCGTCGTCCTCGGCGGCGGACGCGGGACGGTGGTCGCGGCCATGGCCGGCGCGCTCACCCTCGAGGCGCTGTTCACGCTGTTCAACCAGCTCAGCCTGCCCTCCACGATCCGGCCCGCGGTCCAGGGCGTGATCATCATCGCGGCCGTCGCGTACGCGGCGATGCCCCGCAAGGGCCGGCGCCGTGCCACCGCGGGGGAGACCCCGCCCGCGTCGGGACCGCCCGCCGAGCCGAAGGAGCCTGCCCCCGCCCGCGCCTGACACCCGTCCGCCCCGGGAACCGGGCGGCAGCACCCCGTACCCACGCCAGACCCGGTGACCTCCGGTCACCCCAGCACCACACCTTCCCCGCACCCCGCGGGACGACGACGTCTCACCATGGAGAGAGAAGGACATGCGACGTACACGAGCACTCCTGGCCGGCGCGGCAGTGGCGACACTGTTCCTCACGGCCGCCTGCACCACCGACACCCCGACGGACACGCCGGAGGGCGGCGGCGAGACCTCGGCCGAGGAGACGGGCGGCGAGGAGACCGGCGGCGCCGACTCCGAGTGGTTCGTCCAGGCCGACTACGACCGCCAGCTCGCGCAGCGCGACGTCGAGCCCGAGGGCCCGGCCGACCAGCCGTGGCTCCAGGCGATCGAGCCCGAGTACGTGGACACGGCCGAGTTCGCGAGCGAGGGCGGCGACAAGACGCTGTGCTTCTCCAACGCCTCGGTCTCCAACCCCTGGCGCGTCACCGGCTTCATCACCATGCAGCAGCAGGTCGAGGTCCTCCAGGAGGAGGGCGTCATCGGCGAGTTCCGCGTCTCCGACGCCGCCGACGACGACAACAAGCAGATCTCCGACATCCAGGCCTTCGTCGCGGCGGGCGACTGCGACGCGATCATCGTCTCGCCGTCGACGACCGCGACCCTGACCCCGGCGGTCGAGGCGGCGTGCGAGAGCGGCAAGCCCGTCATCGTGTTCGACCGCGGCGTCGAGACCGACTGCATGGTCACGTTCATCCACCCGATCGGCGGCTACGCGTACGGCGCCGACGGTGCGGAGTTCCTCGTCGACAACCTCGACGAGGGGTCGACGGTCCTCGCGCTGCGGATCCTCCCGGGCGTCGACGTCCTGGAGAACCGCTGGGCCGCTGCCGACAAGATCTTCTCCGAGTCGGGTCTCGAGGTCGTCGGCCAGGAGTTCACCGGTGGCGACGCCGCGCAGATCAAGGACATCGTCACGCAGTACCTCCAGCGCGGTGACGTGGACGGCATCTGGATGGACGCGGGCGACGGTGCCGTCGCGGCCGTCGAGGCGTTCGAGGACGCCGGCAAGCCGTACCCCGTGTTCATGGGCGAGGACGAGATGAGCTTCCTGCGCAAGTGGCAGGAGACGGACATGACCGCTATCGGCGCCGTGTACTCGAACTTCCAGTGGCGCACCCCGATCCTCGCCGCGCAGATGATCTGGGCCGGCGAGGAGGTCCCCTCCGAGTGGGTCCTCCCGCAGGACCCGATCGAGGCCGACGAGCTCGACGCGTACCTCGAGGCGAACGCCGAGATGCCGTCGCTGCACTACGCGAAGTTCGGCGGCGAGGACCTGCCGGGCTACCCGGAGGCCTGGACGGACCGCTGACCCGTTGACCGCTCGCTGAGCGGGACCGCACGTCGCCCGGTGCACGACGGCGGACCGTCACCTCCCGGAGGAGGTGACGGCCCGCCGTCGGGCCCGGGCACGAACCCCATCACCGACGAGAGAGAGCGACGTGGCTCTTCCGGACCGAACCGCCCTGCGCCCCCTGCGCGCCCGCCGCCTCGGCGTCAACACCTGGGTGTGGACCTCACCCCTGACCGACACGTCCCTGCGCGAGATCGCGCCCCGCGTCTCCGGCTGGGGCTTCGACGTGCTCGAACTGCCCGTGGAGAAGCTCGGCGACTGGGACCCCGCGCTCGCCGCGCGCGTCCTCGCCGACCACGGGCTGGGGGCGAGCGTGTCGCTCGTCATGGGGGAGGGGCGCGAGCTCGTCGCGACCGACGCCGCGACCGTCCGGTCCACGCAGGACTACCTGCGCCGCGTCGTCGACGCCGCGCGGACGGTCGGGGCACCCGTGATCGGCGGACCCGCCTACGCGTCCGTCGGACGCACGTGGCGGCTGGACCCGGCCGAGCGGGAGGCGGCGTACGACGAGCTCGCCGAGAACCTCGCGCCGGTCGTCGAGCACGCGATCGACGCCGGCGTCGTCGTGGGTCTCGAACCGCTCAACCGCTACGAGACGAGCCTGGTCAACACGGTCGACCAGGGGCTGGCCGTCGTCGGGCGCCTGCCCGCGGAGGGCATCGGCCTCATGCTCGACATCTACCACATGAACATCGAGGAGACGGACCTGCCCGCCGCTGTCCGCCGCGCGGGCGAGCGCATCGCGCACGTCCAGGTGTGCGGCAACGACCGCGGCGCACCGGGCGCCGACCACCTCGACTGGCACGCGTTCCTCGCCGCCCTCGACGAGGCGGGCTACGACGGTCCCCTCGTGATCGAGTCCTTCACGGCGCAGAACGCGACCATCGCCACCGCCGCCTCGATCTGGCGGCCGCTGGCACCGACCCAGGACGCCATCGCCGTCGATGGCCTGGCCCACCTGAAGGGACTGATGCCCACGCCGGACCTCGCGTAGCCGAGGTCGTAGCACGACCGCCGGCGCCGGCACGCCGCGGGATGACGACCACCCTGCCCGGACGACCACGCCCGGGCCCGCACGTCATGCCCCTGGAGGCACCACGATGACCGCACGACGTCCCCGCAGGGGGAGGTCCCTCGCGGCCCTGACCATCGCATCGCTGGCGTTCACGCTGGCACCGGTGACGATGGCCACGGCCCAGGAGGAACCACAGGCAGTCGATGAGGAGAGCAAGGTCCTCATCTTCACCAAGACGACCCAGTTCCGGCACGCCGAGGCGATCACCCAGGGCACCCCGGTGCTCGAGGCGGCGTTCGCCGAGGTCGGCATCGAGTCCGACCACACGGAGGACTCGACGGTTTTCACCGACGAGAACCTCGCCCAGTACGACGCCCTGGTCATGTTCCAGACCTCGGGCGACCCGTGGAACGCGGACGAGAAGGCGGCGCTCGAGCGCTACCAGCAGGCGGGCGGTGGCATCGTCGCCATCCACAACGCCACGGACATGCGCGGCAGCTACGCGTGGTGGGACGACATGATCGGGGCGCTCATGCCCGGTCACGCGGCCACGGGATCGAGCCCCGGCCTGCCCGGGACGGTCCGCGTCGAGGACCGGACGCACCCGTCGACCGAGCACCTCCCGCAGCGCTGGGACCGCGCCGACGAGTGGTACAACTACTCCGCGAACGTCCGCGGCGGCGCGCACGTCCTCGCGACGATGGACGAGTCGACCTACGACCCGGGCGGCAACGCGATGGGCGCCGACCACCCGATCTCGTGGTGCAAGCCCTACGACGGCGGTCGTGCCTGGATGACCGGCATGGGCCACTTCGGCGCGCACTACACCGACGAGCCCGACCTGGTGCAGCACATCGTCGGCGGTGTGCAGTGGGCCGCGGGCCTGGTCGAGGGCGACTGCGGCGGCACGGACTGGAGCCAGTTCGAGAAGATCGCGCTCGACACCAACACGAGCGCGCCGTTCGGCATGGACGTCGCGCCCGACGGCCGCGTGTTCTACACCGAGCTCGTGCGCGGGCAGATCCGCGTGTACGACCCGCAGACCCAGAACACGACCACCGCTCTCACGATCCCGGTGTACTCGGGCGGTGAGGACGGTCTCCTCGGCCTCGCGCTCGACAAGGACTTCGCGACCAACGGGTACCTCTACCAGTACTACTCGCCCGCGACCGAGGACGACGCGGACCCCGCGAACTTCGTCAGCCGCGTCTCGCGGTTCACGGTGACGTCGGACGGGCCGGGCTCGACGGTCATCGACCCGGCGTCGGAGGTCGTGGTCATCGAGTTCCCGGCCGGGCGTCTGCCCGACGAGCCGGGGCACACGGGCGGTGGGCTCATCGTGGACCCGGCGACCGGTGACCTGTACATCGGCATCGGCGACGACGTGAACCCGCACTCCGAGCCGTCGGGCGGCTACGCGCCCCTCTCGGAGCGGCCGGGACGCCTGCACGACGCGCGCGCGACGTCGGCGAACACGAACGACCTGCGCGGCAAGGTCCTGCGCATCCACCCCGAGGCCGACGGCACGTACTCGATCCCCGAGGGCAACCTCTTCGACGAGGCGGCCGACACGGACGACAAGACCCTGCCCGAGATCTACGCGATGGGCTTCCGCAACCCGTTCCGGTTCACGATCGACCCGACGACCGGCAACCTCGGCGTCGCGGACTACTCGCCGGACAACGGGTCGGACAACCCGGCCAACCGCGGCCCCGCGGGCATCGCCGAGTGGAACCTCATCAAGGAGGCCGGGAACTTCGGGTGGCCCCTGTGCATGGGGAACAACGAGCCGTTCCGCGACGTCGACTACCGCACGAGCCCGGTCACGGTCGGTGACTTCTTCGACTGCGACGCCCCGGTCAACGACTCGGTCCTCAACACGGGCCTGACCGAGCTGCCCCCGGTCCAGCCGGCCGACCTCTGGTACGGCTACCAGCGGACCTCCGCGCCCGGCGTCATCAACGCCGGCGGCGGCCTCGCACCCATGGGCGGGCCGTTCTACCAGTTCGACCCCGAGCTGGAGTCCGACACGAAGTTCCCCGAGTACTACGACGGCAAGCCCTTCTTCTACGAGTGGGCGCGCAACAAGATGTACTCGATCGACCTCGTGGACGGTGGCGCCGAGGCGGGCGTCACGGACGTCGAGAAGGTCAACCCGTTCCTCCCCGAGGAGGAGTTCCTCGCGCCGATCGACTCGAAGTTCGGGCCGGACGGCTCGATGTACGTGCTCGACTGGGGCGGCGGCTTCGGCCGCGACAACCCGAGCTCGGGCCTGCACCGCATCGACTACGTCTCGGGGTCGCGCTCGCCGGCTGCGAAGCCGGTGGCGGCTCCGGACTCCGGTCACGCCCCGCTCGAGGTGACGTTCGACGGCTCGGGCAGCTCGGACCCGGAGAACGAGGACCTCACGTACGCGTGGGACTTCGACGGTGACGGGACACCGGACTCGACCGACGTCTCGCCCACCTTCACCTACACCGAGAACGGCGTCTACGACGCCCGTCTGACGGTGACCGACCCCTCGGGCAAGACCGGCACGGCCACCGTGCCGATCACCGTCGGCAACACGCGGCCGGAGGTCGACTTCGGTCTGCCGCCGACGGGTGCGTTCTTCAACTTCGGTGACGCGATCACCTGGGACGTCGCGGTGACGGACGCGGAGGACTCGCCGGAGGGCGACGAGATCGCCGACGAGCAGGTCATCATCCAGCCGGCGCTCGGGCACGACGCCCACGCGCACCCGGCCGAGCCCCTCCACGGGCGCACGGGCACGGTGCAGACGAGCCTGGGCGGCGGTCACAGCGAGGACATGAACGTCTTCTACGTGATCGACGCCCGGTACACCGACAACGGCGGCGAGGGCGAGGTGCCCGCGCTCACGGGCTCGGACACGACGCTCATCTTCCCGAAGAAGCGCGAGGCCGAGTTCACCTCCGCGGCCGAGGGCACGACGACGATCCCGAGCCGTGACGTCGAGGGTGGCGGCTCCGTCATCACCGGCGCCGACGGCGCGTGGGCCTCGTACGACCCCGTGAGCCTGTACGGGGTCGAGGCGCTCAACCTGCGGGTCGCCTCGGCGGCCGAGGGCACGATCGAGCTGCGCCGCGACGCGCCGGACGGGGAGCTGCTCGGCACGGCCGAGGTCCCGCAGACGGGTCTCGGCACGTTCACCGACGTGCGGGTCGAGGCGACGGACCCGATGGAGCCGTTCACGCTCTACGTGGTCTTCCCCGGTGAGGGCGAGCGCCGCCTCAACTTCATCGAGGCGGACGGCAAGGCCGTGTCGGACACGACGCGACCGAAGGTGCGCATCACCGCGCCCGAGGCAGGAGTCCGTCTCGAGCAGGGTGAGATCGCCGTGACGGCCGACGCCGAGGACACGGAGAACACGGTCACCGAGGTCGAGTTCTTCGTCGACGGCGAGTCGATCGGCACCGACACCGAGGCCCCGTACGAGGCCGCGTGGGAGGTGACCGAGGACAACAACTACGAGCTGACCGCGGTCGCCACCAACGACAAGGGCCTGTACACGCGGTCGCGCATCGTGGTCGCCCAGGTCGGCGACCTGTTCGCCGGGATGAAGACGTACTCCAACGTCGACGGCGCGTTCGAGCAGCTTGCCGAGGGCAAGTACCTCATCACGTCCAAGGGCGCGAACATGTGGCAGGGCACCAACGAGTACTCGACCATCTATCGCGAGCAGGGCGGCGACGAGAACTGGTCGGCCACGGTGCGGATCAACAGTCAGGGCAACACCAACGGTGGCGCCAAGGCCGGGATCATCGTCCGCAACGACGTCACCCAGACGTCGAGCTCGCCGGGCTACGCCGCCCTCGGCATCCGTCCCAACGGCGGCTTCGAGTGGCTGCGCGGCAACGCCGCGGGGCAGCTCGCGACGTCGACGGCCGCCAGCACGACGAGCTACCCCGCGTGGGTGCGGATCGTGCGTGACGGCGACCTCTACACCGCGTTCTGGAGCAAAGACGGCGAGAACTTCACGCAGATCGGCGAGCCGCAGGCGCTGCCGGGCGCGGCGTCCGTCCAGGACGTGGGCATGTTCGTCACCGCGCACGACGCGGTCGCGACGAGCGCCGTCGAGTTCCAGGACTTCTTGTTCGACGACGACCCGGTCGACCCGGGCGAGCCCGGTGAGGAGAACCCGCCGCAGTGCCTCGCGGAGGCCTCCGACGAGTTCGACGGCGACGCTCTCGACCCGCGGTGGACGGTCGTCCGCCAGGCCGAGGGCAGCGCGATCAGCGTCGCCGACGGCCACGCGGTCCTCCCGGTGGTCCAGGGCGACATCAACGAGGCGGTGACCGGCCCGATCAGCTACCTCGGTCAGCCGGCCCCCGCCGGTGCCTGGACGCTGGAGACGAAGCTCGACGTGCCGCTCGCGCGGCACTGGCAGCACGCCGGGCTCCTGGTCCACGTGAGCGACGACGAGTACACCAAGCTCGCGTTCACGAAGAACCAGTCCGGTGCCCGCTTCCTCGAGTTCCAGACAGAGACGGGCGGCGCCCGAACGTGGCACGGCCAGGAGAACGTCGCCGAGGACTTCCCGACGACGATCCACCTGCGTCTCGTGTCCGACGGGGAGCAGATCACGGCGGCGTACTCGGCCGACGGCGAGACGTGGAACGACCTCGACGGGGCCGCCCCCGTCAAGGACGGTGCGACGTTCGGCGTCATGGCCGGCGGCGACACCGCGACGGCGGACACGGTCGCGAAGGTCGACCACGTCCACGT
This sequence comes from Cellulosimicrobium sp. BMG9.23, assembly GCF_059159985.1. Lineage (NCBI taxonomy): Bacteria > Bacillati > Actinomycetota > Actinomycetes > Micrococcales > Promicromonosporaceae > Cellulosimicrobium > Cellulosimicrobium sp. BMG9.23. The sequence continues at coordinate 6,705 of NZ_JBZGBZ010000015.1, read as the reverse complement.
CAGCGGTGCGGAGCCGGACGACGGCGTGCGTGAGCCGAGCGACGAGTTCGAGGGCGACGCGCTCGACGGGTGCCGCTGGAACTCCGTGGTCCGCTACGACGGCTCGAAGGCCGTCGTCGCGGGGAGCGAGCTGCGGATCACCACCCAGCCGGGCGACATCCACGGCACCGCCAACGACGACCCGCGCAACTTCGTCCTCCAGGAGGTTCCGGAGGGTGACTGGGTCGCCGAGACGCGGTTCAAGGCGCCGCTCGCGCACCGGTGGCAGTTCGCCGGACTGCTCGCGTACGCCGACGACGACAACTACGTCAAGGCGAACGTCGTGGCGAAGAACGCCCCCGGTGCCGCGCTGAACCTCGGCGCGGAGACCGTCTCGGAGAAGGGCGCCGCGTTCGGCGACGGCGGCAACCGTCAGCTCGAGCTCGCCGACTCGACCGAGTCCGGCTACTGGTACGTGCGCCTCGAGAAGGTGGGGAACACGTACCAGGGCTGGGTCAGCGACGGAGGCGTCACCTGGGAGCCGATCGGTGAGCCGGTGACCAACGACGTCCCGATGACGTCCATCGGTCTCGTGGCCGTCGGCCCGGAGCAGGAGACGCCCGTCACCGTGGCGTTCGACTGGTTCCGGCTGACCACCGACGGCGGGGAGCCCGAGGTGGCGGTCGAGGCCGAGGCCACGGTGCGCTGCCTCGCCGGGAAGGCGTACGTCGCCGTCCGGGCGACCAACGCCGACGACGCGGCGGCGGCGATCACCCTCGCCACGCCGTTCGGCACGAAGGAGTTCGCCGAGGTCGCGGTCGGCAAGGCCGCGTACCAGTCGTTCGCGGTGCGTGCCGCGGACGCCGAGGCGGGCACCGCCACCGTCACCGCGACCATCGGGGATCGCACGGCCACCCTCGAGGTGCCGTTCGACGCCGTGAGCTGCGGCTGACGCCGGGTCGGTGGTGGGGATCCGCTCCCACCACCGACCCTCCGGTCCGTCGGCCCGATCTGCTCGGGCCGACGGACCTCGCACAGCGGACCGACCACAGGACGGAGATTGACGTGGCACAGCGGACCGGTGCCCGACAGCCCGCGGCTCGCGCTGCGAGGCCCGGTGCTCGGCCGGTGGGCCCGCCCCGTCCTGCAGACCGGGGCGGTGCCGGCCGCCCCGAGCCCCGGCCGCCGGCGCGCGTCCGCGTGCGCCGGTGGCTGCAGGGTGCGGGGCCGCGAGGCTGGGCGCTACGTGTCGCGGGTGCGCTCGCGGTAGTGGTGGTCGTCGTCCTCGTCGTCGCGCTCACACGAGGCGGCGGCGACGAGCCGGTCGACGGCGGGTTCGCCGTCGACCCGGCGCGCGTCGCCGAGCTCGAGGCCGCCGAGGCGGAGCGCGACGCGGAGAACCTGGTGGCCTCGATCGAGCACGCGCGTCACGTGCAGGCCGAGCTCGTCCCCGTGCTGCACGCCCTGCACGCGGCGCTGCCGGTGGACGGGACGACGGCGACACCGCCCTCCGCAGAGGAGGTCGCCGCGTGGCGCGGCACGCTGGACGTCCTGACGTCCGAGACCGAGTCCCTCGCGAGCGGGTCCTCGGAGCACAACATCGTGCGCAACGGCATGCTGACGTCCCTCGAGCTGCTCGGCGACACGGTGGACGCCGTCGATCTCGCCCGCTCGGCCGACGCGAGCACTGCGCCGGACCTCTACGCCCTCGCGGGCGAGCTCCGCACGCGCGCCGTCGACACCTGGGGGCTCGCCGCGGTGCAGCTCGACCTGCGCTCGACGTCGGCGGACCAGGGACACGTCCACGTCTTCCTGCCCGTGCGACCGGGTGACTCGCTCGACGGCGGTCTCGACACGCACGGTGGGGAAGAGCCCCACGACGACGGCCACGACCACTGAGCCGACTACCGGGCTCACCACCGACCTGGCCACGGAGCGGACACGTCCGCCGGGCCGGGTGCGGGCGTACCGCGACCGGTCAGGCGCCGTGCACCAGGACGACGTCGGAGTGCTCCTCGCCGCCCACGACGTACGTCCGCTCCCCGGCGACCGTGAACCCGCTCTTGCGGTAGAAGGCCTGCGCCCGTCCGTTGTCCCGGTTCGTCCCGAGCCACACGGTGCGCCCTGGCGCGAGCACGGCCGCGGCGTCGAGCGCGGCGGCCATGAGCGCGCTCGCGACGCCTGACCCCTGCGCCTCGGGGTGCACGTAGATCTTCGACAGCTCGACGACCTCTCCCGGCCCGACGGCGCGGGCCACGTCCGCGTCGTCGGGCACCGCGCGCACCAGGAGGGCGTACCCGACCTCGCGCGCGGGGTCCGTCGCCGCCGGCGTCCGGGCGGGGGTCTCCGCGACGAGCAGCTCGTGGTCGGCGCTCGCGGCCCAGGCGCGGAACCGGTCGGGCGAGAGCTGAGTCGCCACGTGCTCCACGATCGCGGCCGGAGACGTCCCGGGCGGGCAGGCGAGCGGGAATGTGAGGGCGGCGAGCCGCGCGAGCGACGGCGCGTCGTCGGCCGTCGCGGCGCGCAGCCGCACGGTCGTGAGATCGAGGGCGTCCACGTCCGCGAATCTACCTCGCACCTGCCGCGCCCGGCTGGCTGCCCGGTGCGTACCGGTCCGGGCGGTATGCGCGTCACCTGCCATCATGGGGCATGCCTGCCCGACGACGTGCGCGCGCCACCGCCCCGCGGTTCACCCTGTGCCTCGTGCTCGCCGCGGCGCTCGGCGCGTGCGCCCCCGTGCCGGAGCCGTCGATCGACGTCACGAGGCTCGACGGGCCGTTCGCCCCGGTCGACGTCGTCGTCACCGGTCTCGAGCCGGGGGCGGAGGTCGTGCTCGAGGCCGAGGCCGTCGTGCACGCCGCTCGGTTCGCGTCCAGCGCGTCCTTCGCCGTGCCCGCCGACGGCACCCTCGACCTCGCCGCCGACGCGCCGCGCTCGGGCGACTGGTCGACCGCCGACCCGATGGCGCCGATCTGGTCGATGACCACCGGAGGACACTGGGATCCGGCGACGTGGGACGAGCAGTTCGACGTGGAGCTGAAGGTCGCGGACGGCGCGGGAGAGGTTCTCGCGGAGACGACGCTGTCCCGCCCGGGCAGCGCTCCGGACGTCTCCGTGCGCGAGGTGACGGACGCCGGGCTGGTCGCGGAGTACGCCGTCCCCCACGACGTGCCTGCCGGAGAGGAGCGGCCGGCCGTGCTCGTCTTCGGCGGGTCGGAGGGCGGCCTGAGCAGCGGGTCGAGCACGGCCCGCTGGCTCGCCGGCCTGGGCTACCCGGCGCTCGGCATCTCGTACTTCGGGTCGCCCGGACAGCCCGCCGACCTCGAGGAGGTGCCGGTCGAGACGTTCCTCGACGCCCTCGCCTGGCTCCACGAGCAGCCCGAGGTCGACGACGAGAAGGTGATGACGTTCGGCGTCTCGCGAGGCGGGGAGATGGCGCTCTGGCTCGCGGCGGAGCACCCCGGCCTCGTGCACGGAGCGATCGCGCCCGTCGGCGCGGGCCGCCTCGTGTGCGGCTACCCCGACATGACGGTCCCGGCGTGGACGCTCGGGGGAGCGCCGCTGTCCGAGCGGTGCCTCGGCTCGGCCTCCCGCGTCCCGCCGCCGGAGACCGCGATCGACGTCGCCTCGATCGCCGGTCCGGTCGTGCTCGCGTGCGGCACGCAGGACACCCTCTGGGAGTCGTGCGACTTCGCGGACGACGTCCAGGGCCGTCGTGCCGCGGTCGACGACGCGACGACCCTGCGCGTGCACGGCGACGGCGCAGGCCACTTCGTGGCGTGGGTGCCGTACGTCCCGTACTACCTCGGCCTGCCCGGAGAACCCGGCGACGGGTCGCCGGCGGCCAACCACGCCGCACGCGTGGAGCTCTGGGGGCACGTGGCCGACGTGCTGTCCGCGCTGCGCGGGGCGTCCTGACGCCGGGGCGACGGCATGATGGGGGAGTGACGAGCATCGACCTCAACGCGGACCTCGGCGAGGGCTTCGGACGCTGGGCGCTCGCCGACGACCGCGCCCTCCTCGGCCTGGTGACCAGCGCGAACGTCGCGTGCGGCTTCCACGCCGGCGACCCGCCGACGATGCGCGCGGTGACGCGCGACGCGGTGGCCGCCGGCGTGAGCGTCGGTGCGCACGTCGGCTACCGCGACCTCGCCGGCTTCGGCCGACGCTTCCTGGACGTCGCCCCCGCCGAGCTCGCCGACGACGTGCTCTACCAGCTCGCAGCGCTCGACGGCTTCGCGCGCGTCGCCGGCGACCGGGTCCGGTACGTCAAGCCCCACGGCGCCCTGTACAACGTGATCGTGCACCACGAGGAGCAGGCACGTGCCGTCGTCGACGCGGTGCGGGAGTACGACCCGACGCTGCCCGTGGTCGGGCTCCCGGGATCGGCCGTCCTGCGTCTCGCGGACGAGGCGGGGCTGCGCACCGTGCGCGAGGCCTTCGCCGACCGCGGCTACCTCGCGACGGGGGAGCTCGTGCCGCGCGGGCGCGAGGGTGCCGTCCTGCACGACGCCGCCGAGGTCGCCGCGCGCGTCGTCCGGCTCGTCACGACGGGCACGGTCCTCGCCGTCGACGGGACCCCGGTCGAGGTCGAGGCCGACTCGGTCTGCGTCCACTCCGACACGCCGGGCGCCGTCGGCCTCCTCGGCGCGGTGCGGCGTGCGCTCGAGGAGGCGGGCGTCGTCGTGCAGCCGTTCGCCGGCAGGGGCGAGAGCGAGGCGTCGTGACCCTCTCCGGGGACGTGCGCCGCTACGGCGAGACGGCGTTCCTCGTCGAGCTCCCCGACCTCGCCGCGGTGCGCGCGCTCGACCGCCGCCTGACGTCGGACCGCCCGGGCGGGGTGCTCGACGTCGTCCCCGCCGCGCGGACCGTCCTCGTCACCTTCCGGGACCCGGCCCGCGCGCCGGCCGTCGAGGACTGGGTCCGCGAGGCGCTGGGGCGCACCACCGACCGGCACGCCGCGCCGAGCGGTGCCGCCGGTACGGGCGGCGCGGCGGCAGCCGGCAGCCCCGGCGAGACACCGGTGGCCGGGGTCGCGGAGGTCGTGCTCCCCGTCGTCTACGACGGTGCCGACCTCGCCGACGTCGCGGCGTGGGCGGGCGTCAGCGAGGCAGAGGTCGTCGCACGGCACTCCGGCCGGGTCTACGAGGCCGCGTTCGGCGGCTTCGCACCCGGTTTCGTCTACCTCGTGGGCGTCGACCCCGTGATCGCGGCGCCACGGCTCGCGACGCCGCGTCCGCGCGTGCCTGCGGGCGCCGTGGCGGTCGCGGGTGAGCTCACAGCCGTCTACCCGGCGTCCTCGCCGGGCGGCTGGCGTCTGCTGGGCTCGACCGCCGAGCGCATGTTCGACGTCGACCGGGTCCCGCCCGCGCTCGTGGCGCCCGGGGCGAGGGTCCGGTTCCTGCCGACGCGCGCCGTCGTCGCGGGGACCCGGTCCGGTGCGCGCGCACCGGACCGGACGGACCCCGTGAGCAGGACGACTGCCGGGAAGGGGACGACTGCCGGGAAGGGACTGACGGTGGTCGCCGCGGGACCGCAGGCTCTCGTCCAGGACGCGGGCCGTCCCGGGCTGGGTGCGATCGGCGTGGGCCCGTCCGGGGCCGCCGACCGCGGTGCGGCGGCGCTCGCGAACCGCCTCGTCGGGAACGACCCGGGCGCTGCGCTCCTCGAGGTGACGCTCGGCGGCCTGACCCTGCGGATCGACGCACCCGCCGTCGTCGCGCTGACCGGTGCCGGCGCGCCGGCGACGGTCGACGGGACGCTCGTCGGCCGGCACGCCGCGCTGCGGGTGGCCGCGGGCTCCGTCCTGAGTCTCGGGACGCCGTCGCACGGGGTACGGACCTACGTCGCCGTGCGTGGCGGCGTGGACGTCGTCCCAATTCTCGGGTCACGCTCACGAGACGTGCTCTCCGGACTGGGCCCACGGCCGCTGGCTGCGGGGGACGCGCTCGGCATCGGCCTGGCAGCCGGCACGCCTGCCCCGGTCGGGACGGCCCCGGTCCGGCACGAGGCAGGCGCGCTGCGGCCGGGCGAACGGCACGTCGTGCTGACCGTCCTCCCCGGGCCGCGGCCGGACTGGTTCCTACCCGGCGCGTGGCAGGCGCTCGGCGCGCTGCGCACGGTCACCGCGGACAGCAACCGCGTCGCCCTGCGGCTCGACGGGCAGGCCGTCCCCCGTCGCGCCGGGGAGCTGCCGTCGGAGGGAGTGGTGCGAGGAGCGGTCCAGGTCCCGCCGGACGGGAGACCCGTCGTCTTCCTCGCCGACCATCCCGTCACGGGGGGCTACCCGGTGATCGGCGTCCTCACGGCGGACGCGGCGGACCGTGCGGCGCAGCTGCGGCCGGGCGAGGCGGTCCGGCTGAGACCCGTCGCAGGACCCGTCGCACGACCCGTCGCTCAACTCTGACCAGGACACCCGACGACGTGCGCGAGCACGGTCGGGGCACCACCGTCGGGGTGGGTCCGCGCCGTGTGCGCTGGCTCACGGGAACGCGGCTTGACCCCGTCGCGCAGAGCCGCGTAATCTTCTGGATGTCGGCCCGACAGGGAGGAACAGACACCGCGACGGTGGCTGGTCCCGGGGCCAGAATCCTACCTTCGCAGGACACTTCGTCGACAGACGTGCGTCCGCGATCACTCGAGGCGATCAGGGCGAACGGCCCTGGTTGAGAAGCCGAGACGGACCTGGTAGGGTTGAGAAGTTGCCCCAAGTGAGGTTGGGCCTGC
>NZ_JBZGBZ010000014.1:0-56405 GCF_059159985.1 Cellulosimicrobium sp. BMG9.23 | reverse complement strand
CTGACCGTTACGGCCGTAACGCACGGCTGGTGCGACGTCAGGCCAGCCACTCCCTCGCCGCCGCGACGAGCAGCTCGACGCCGAGGTCGAGGGTCGGCTCCGGCACGGGGGCGAAGTACGGCGAGTGGTTCGGCGCGACGCCGTCGGGCAGGCTGCCCAACCCGGTGGCGCGGGACAGGTCGAAGTCCGCGTAGAGCGACGCCGCGAAACCGCCGAGGTTCCAGTAGACGAGCGGGACGCCTGCGGCGGTGGCGAGCTCGCCGACGTCCTCCGAGCCCGGCAGCGGCGGCAGCGAGACCACGACCGGTCGCCCGCCGGCCGCCTCGATCCGGGTCCGCTGCTCCTCGAGCGTCCGCGCGAGCACGGCACGCGTGCGCTCGGACGCCGCGGGGTCGTTGACCGTGAGGTCGAACCGCGCGATCTCCTCGATCTCCGGCGGCGTGGGCGCGCCCGACGCCGCGGCCTCCGCGTCGACGATGCGGCGGATCGCCCCGTGCACCCGACCGCGCACGTCCTCGGTGAACGACCGCACGTTGAGGAGCAGCTCCGCCGTCTCGGGGATGATGTTCGACCGCGTCCCGGCGCGCACCGACCCGACCGTGACGACGGCCGACTCCCCCGCCGCGACCTCGCGCGACACGATGCCCTGCAGCCGCATGACCGTCGCGGCGGCCATGACGACGGGATCGACCGTCGACTCCGGGCTCGACCCGTGACCGCCCTTGCCGTGGAGGGTGACGCGGTAGGAGTCGGACGCGGCCATCGCCGTGCCGTCCGTGAGGTTGACGACGCCCACGGGCAGCGGCACGACGTGCTGGCCGAGCACGACGTCGGGCCGGCCGCCCGTCCGGTCGTAGAGCCCGTCGGCGACCATGGCCCGGGCACCACCGCCCACCTCCTCGGCGGGCTGGAACACGACGACGAGCGTGCCCGACCAGGTGTCCCGGTGCGCCGCGAGCGCCGCCGCCGCGCCGAGCAGGCACGTCACGTGCACGTCGTGCCCGCACGCGTGCATGGTCCCGGACACCTCACCCTCGGACGTCGTCGCGGTGTCCGTCGACGCGTACGGCAGGCCCGTGAGCTCCGTGACCGGCAGTCCGTCCATGTCGGCGCGGAGCAGGACGCGCGGGCCCGCCCCGTTCTCCAGCACCCCCGCGACGCCGGTGACGCCGATGCCCTCGTGCACGGCGTAGCCCCAGCTGCGCAGCCGGTCGGCGACGACGCCCGCGGTGCGGTGCTCCGCGAACGCGAGCTCAGGGTGGCGGTGCAGGTCGGTGTACACGTCGGTGAGCTCGGCGGTCGTGAGCGGTGAGGTCATGCACGCATGATCACCCGCTGCGGTACGGCCGTCCAACCGGTGCCGCAGGAGCCCGTGCTCGGACCAGGGCGGCGCGCCCCGTCGGCCGCGAGCGGCAGGGCACCGCGCACGCGAGGATGGGACAGGACGGACGCGAGCGCGAGCGAGGAGGCAGGGCGTGACGGACGGGGAGGATCGACTCGCTCGACACGTCGCCGAGGCGGCGGACGCGTGGTTGCGCGACCCGCTCGACGCGGGCGTCTACCGGCGGCTCGTCGCGGCCACGCTCGCGTGGCGCTCCCGCACCGTGCCCGACGGCGGTCCGGTCGCCCGGTCGGTCGACGCACCACCGCGGACGGTCGGCGACGAGGCCCGCGAGGACCACGAGAGCCGCGACGGCCATGGGGTGGCTGCCCTGCGCGACGACGAGAGGTATCTGCGTCCGGACCGCGCGCCGCGCCCGGTCGGCAGCGCGCTCGCCGACGTGGCGAGCCTCCTCAGGGCACGGTCGAACGCCACCCCCGGGGACACGGGCCCTCTGGACACAGCCCGCGAGGGCACCGCTCAGGTCGACGCGGCCGGGGTGGACGCCGACTCGTCCGAGGACTGACCGCGCGCCGGGCCCGTGCCGACGGTCATCCCGCGCCGCACGTCGGGGTGGGCGCGACGCCGGCGAGGCGGTCCTCGGTCCAGCGCAGCAGGTCGGGGACCAGCGGCGAGCCCGCGTCCACGAGACCCACGTGGTCCGCGCCGTCGTACCGGCGGTAGTCGACGGGCTGGCCCTGCGCGCACCGCGTGCCGACGTACGCGTCCTGCATGCCTGGCAGGACGAGCGTGTCGTCCGCTCCCTGCGCGACGAGCAGCGGCGCCGCGACGGGTCCGGTCGGGACGTTCTCCGCGAGGCGCTCCCCGAACGCGCCGGTCGTCGGATCGCCCGTCCACAAGGGCTGGTCCATGGCCAGCGCCTCCGCGACGGAGACGAGCGCGCCCGGCTCCGCGAGGCACCGCGTCGCCATCTCGTGCACGACGATCCGCGCGCCCGGTCGCACGACGTCGTACGGGTCCGCGTCCGGGTAGGCGGCAGCGTAGGCCTGCACCACGTAGGACGCGAAGATGCTGCCGCCGGGCACCGCCTCGAGGTGCTCGACGAGCGCGGGCAGGTCGCTCGCGGGGGCGAGCGCGGCGACACCTGTCAGCGGCACGTCGTCCGCGTACTCCGCCGCGATCTGCCCGGTCCACAGGGCGGCGTGACCGCCCTGCGAGTGGCCCCAGACGACGGTCTGCTCGCCGAGCGACACGTCCTCTAGCTCGCGGGCCGCGCGGACGGCGTCGAGGACGGACCGACCTTCCCCCTCACCGATGAGGTAAGGGTGGGGAGAGTCCACCCCGAGCCCCGTGTAGTCGGGGGCGACGAGCGCCCAGCCGCGCGCCAGCACGTCGTCGAGCAGGTAGAACGCACCGGACTCGAACGGCTCGTCGAGGACCGACGGCGCGCAGCCTCTCGCGTAGCCGGTCGTGCCGTGGGCCCAGGCGACCACGGGGGGCGGGGCCGCGTCGTCGGGCAGGTCGGGGAGCACGACGACGCCGCTCGCGACCGCGGGCTCGTCGTCGTCGCGCGTGGTCGTGTAGAGCACGCGCCACGCGGTGGCGCCGTCGGGGACGGCCCGCGAGAACGGCTCGGCGCGCACGAGCCGACCGGGCTCCGACGGGACGTCCGCGGGTGGGTCGTAGAAGGCGTCCGGACGGGGGACGCCGCTCTGGACCGCGACGCTCACCCCGGCGAGACCCGCTGCGAGCACGACCGCGACGATCGCCCCGGCGAGGCCGGCGCGGTGGCGCCCTTCGGGTGTCGCACCGGCGCCGCCCAGGCGCTCGTCCTCGCCCTCCCGGGAGCGTCGGACGCCGCTGGAGACGAGTCGCACCCCGAGGAGGACGAGGCGGACGCCGAGGACGACCGCGACGACGAGCACGGTCACGTCCGGCCAGGCGAGCGCGAGCAGGCCGAGGACGGCGCTCGCGACACCCAGCAGGACGAGCGTCCATCGCTCGGCCCCCCGCGCGAGCATCCCCTCGAGGACGTCGAGCGCACCGGCGGCGACGAGCCCGGCCCCGACCAGGATCGTCACGACGACAAGAGTCGGACCCGGCCAGAGCGCGACGGCGACGGCGAGCGCGAAGAACGTCAGCGCACGCGCGACGCGCAGCACGGGCGACCACCGCGACGCCGACGCCGCGCCCGTCGGGGAGCGGTTCTCGCCGACGAGCTCCGCGACGCCCAGCAGGAGCGACCCTGCCACGACCGCGACGACGAGCAGGGCGAGCGACGCGAACGGGCGCAGCACGACGACCGCGCCGACGATCACGCACACGATCCCGAGGACGACGGATACCCACGGGGGCACCCGGTCCCCCGCGTCGCGCAGTCGTGCGCGCAGCATCGCACCGAAGCGGGTCACGCCGTGAACGTACTGTCCGGGACGCGGGCCCGCCCGGCGAGGTGCCGCCTCGGCTCGCTGCGGTCACGACGCGGCCCTGACGGCAGCGCTCAGCGCCGCTGTCGGAAGGCCGCGCTTCGACGCGCAAGAAGTCGACGCATCGCTGCAAAGTTGCCACATCACCTCTTGTGCACGGCACTCGACCGGCCTAGGGTCTGCTCGACGACGGTGCGCGGTGGTGCGACCACGCGCCGACCGGCGGGTCAGCACGCCCGCCGGGCAGCACGGAGGCCCGCGCCTCCCGACAGAGACGGATCGACGATGATTCGCAGCATCCTCCACCCCAGCAACGCACCCTCTCGCCGCGTAGGACCCGCACCTGGCGCGGCACGCACGGCTCGCGCACGGCGCGGCCACGTCGCGACGACGGCGACCGCAGCGGCCGTCGCGCTCACGCTCGTCGCCGGCACGGCATCGGCGGCGCTCGCCCACGGGCGGCCGACCACCCCGGACCCGACCCCGGTGACGCGCGCCGCCGTCGACCCGGCTCTCGTCGACGGACGCGGGGCCGACGTGCCCTTCGTCGAGCAGGAGGCCGAGAACGCCGTGACGACCGGGACGGTGATCGGTCCCGGCCGCGACGCCTACACGATCGAGGCCGAGGCGTCCGGGCGTTCGGCGGTCCGGCTCATGGCGGGCCAGCACGTCGACTTCACGCTCCCTGCCGCCGCGAACGGCATCACCGTGCGCTACGCGCTCCCCGACGCCCCCGAGGGCGGGGGTATCCGGGCACCCCTGGACGTCTCGGTGCTGCGCGACGGCCGGAAGGTCGGCGTCGACCGCCGCATGACGCTCACGTCCGAGTACTCGTACCTGTACAACCAGTACCCGTTCACGAACGACCCGACGGCCGGCATCCTCCAGCCCGACTGGTGGGTCACCGAGTGCGCGTGCGTGCCCTCGCAGACGACGCCGGTCCCGACGTTCGACACCCCGTTCCGGCCCATGAAGTTCTACGACGAGCAGCGCCTGCTGCTCGGACGGACGGTGAAGGCCGGCGAGACCGTCCGGCTCACGATGCCCGCGGGCAGCGACGCCGCCTGGACCGTCATCGACCTGCTCGACTCGGAGCGCGTCGCGCCCCCGAAGATCCGCCTCCGCGCGGCCAACGCGCTGCTCTTCGGCGCCGACCCGACAGGCCGTCGCGACTCCGCCGACGCCCTCGACCGCGCGATCGCCTGGGCGAAGAAGCGGGACCTCGAGGTCTACGTCCCGCCGGGCGTGTACCAGGTGAACCGGCACGTGATCGTGGACGACGTGACGATCCAGGGCGCCGGGAGCTGGTACACGATCTTCCGCGGCACGGAGGTCGCGCTGGACGAGCCCGCCGAGGACGGGTCCGTGCACACCGGCGTGGGCTTCTACGGGAGGTACGCCGACGAGGGCGGCAGCCGCGACGTCCACCTGCGCGACTTCGCGATCATCGGCGACGTCCGCGAGCGCATCGACACCGACCAGGTCAACGGCATCGGCGGCGCGCTGAGCGACTCGACGGTCTCGGGCCTGTACATCCAGCACACCAAGGTGGGCCTGTGGTTCGACGGGCCGATGGAGAACCTCGTCGTCGAGGACAACGTGGTCGTGGACCAGATCGCCGACGCGCTGAACTTCCACGGCGGCGTCACGGACTCGGTCGTGCGGGGCAACTTCGTCCGGAACACGGGCGACGACGGCCTGGCGATGTGGTCGGAGAAGCTGCCGAACACGGGCAACGTGTTCGAGAACAACACGATCCAGTCGAACACCCTCGCCAACGGCATCGCGATCTACGGCGGCACGGACAACGCCGTGCGGGCCAACCTCGTCGCCGACCCGGTGCGCGAGGGCAGCGGGCTGCACGTCGGGTCACGCTTCGGCGCCGAGCCCTTCGCCGGGACGCTCGAGATCACCGACAACACCGCGGTGCGCGCCGGGACGTACGAGCTCAACTGGAACATCGGGCTCGGCGCGATCTGGTTCTACGCGCTCGACCGCGACATCGACGCCGAGATCACCGTGACCGGTGACCACTACCTCGACAGCACCTACAACGCGATCATGCTCGTGTCCGACTGGGGCGTGAAGGACCAGGTCGCGATCGAGGGTGTGGCGTTCAAGGACGTGCGCGTGGACGGGACGGGGACGTCCGTGGTCAGTGCCCGCGTCCGGGGCGGCGCGTCGTTCGAGAACGTCGACGCGCGCAACGTCGGCTGGGCCGGCGTGAACAACTGCGGGTCGTTCAACTTCCCGGCCGGCGGCACCGAGTTCACGCTGACTGACCTCGGCGGCAACGACGGCACGTCGCTCAGCCCGTGGGAACCGGGAACGGTGAACTGGCTCGGCCGGTTCGTGCCGAACGCTCCCTCGTGCACCGACCGGCCGCCGGTCGTCGCTCCTCCGGCGCCGTCGCCCTGGATCCAGCCGGTCGGCTGATCCGCGGGCCGCTGAGTGCTGGGTATCTGGTGGGGCCCTCTCCGTCACGGTGGTGATCTCCGTGACGGAGAGGGCATGGTGTCACTTGCTGTCGATGTGGCCGATCGGGGCGTTGCTGTTGCGGAAAGCCTCACGGGCGGAAGCCCAGCTGCTCTCATCGACGTGTAGCGCGGTGCGGAGGTAGGCGGTGCTCAGCCGCTGGATGATGGCAACCCGTTCCGGGTTCTCGTCGGTGGTCTCCGCGACTTCGTATCCGACGATCCCACCCAGTGCGTGCTCGGCGTCGTAAAAGGTGAGCAGGTCGGTGGCGCCGGGGCTGTGCGTATAGGCGTCGGTGAACCAGTCGGGTCCACGGCTGGACATCGTGGACTGGTCATGGTCACCGGCGACGACGAGAGTCGGCGTGGTCAGCTCGTGGAACGAAGGGCGCATGAACGGGAAGTTCGCCCGCGCGAACGGGTGCAGCTCATCACCGCCGAGACCGGTGGCGGCGAAGAGGATGCCCGCGGTGACGCGGCTGTCGGACATGTCCTCACCGACCTTGCCTTCCTCGTCGAAGATCCGTGCACCGAGCAGCGACTGTGCCGTCTGCCCGCCCCAGGAGTGACCGGTGACGGCAATCCGGCTGCGGTCGATGCGGCCGGCGAGGCCAGGGACGGCAGCTTCGATGGTGTCGAGCTGGTCAAGGATTCGAGCCAGGTCCTTGATCCGCTCGGTCCAGATCGTGGGGAAGACCGGGTGGTCGAACCCGAACCCGTTCCGTCGGGAGTCCAGGTGCGTGGGCTGGATGACGACGAAGCCGCGGGATGCCCAGAACGCGGTGAGGGGAGCGTAGCCGTCGAGGTTCCAGCCGTTGCCGTGGGAGAAGACGATGACGGGCAGGTCCGTCCTGGTTGCGGGTACTGACACGCGGACGTCGAGCGGGACATGCCGGTCCGCGGCGGACAGCGCCACTGGAGCGACGGACACGACCGGGCTACCGGCGCCGATGATGCCGTCCAGCGTGGCGACGAGCGATGAGAACATGGGTTCCCTTCCCGAGGAGTTCCGCTCTGCCATACTGCTTATCGGAGCGCTGCTCCGCAACATTACGGAACACCGCTCCGTTAAGCAAGCTCTGCGATCGACCTCGCGAGGAGGTACGGATGACCGTCACACAGCACGACGACCAAGCCGCTGGGCGATCACGGCCGGTCGGTCGTCCCCGTCGAAGCCAGCAGGCGCTTCTGGATGCGGCCGCGGCGGTGTTCGTTGAGTCCGGTGTCGATGCTCCGGTACGCGAGATTGCGACGAAGGCCGGCGTCGGGATGGGCACTGTCTATCGACACTTCCCGACTCGGCCCGAGTTGGTCGTCGCGGTCTACCGGCACCAGGTCGAAGCCTGCGCGGAGGCTGGGCCTCGGCTTCTCTCCGAGAGTGCGACCCCAGAGGCAGCGCTGCGGCAGTGGGTGGCGCTGTTCGTGGACTTCCTGGTGACCAAGCACGGCCTCGCCGGCGCCCTTCACGGTGACGATGCCGGATCAGACGCGCTGCACGCGTACTTTGTGGATCGCCTCGTTCCGGTCTGCGGCTCCCTCCTTGATGCGGCCCGCGCGGACCAAGGGCTCCCAGAACCACAAGCGCTTCTGAGCGGGTACAGCCTGTTGAAGGGCGTCGGGAACCTCTGCATCGGAGCCGCGAGCGACTCCGACTATGACGCAGATCAGCTCGTGCAGGCCCTCGTGTCCGGCGCGCTCACCCCCTACCCGACAGCAGTACGGGACACCCCGTAGGAGATCGGGTCGCAGAACGCGACGACGACGCGAAGCACCGCGAGAACGACGACACCGGATGTTCGCGGCGCAGCCAGGCCGCGATGTGTTGCGGAGACCAGTCCAGCTCGAGCCGCGTGAGATCTCCTCCCGCTCACGCGGGCTCAGGTGCCGTGGGGACCGTCTCGGCAGCGAGGGCGGCGGTCGATAGGGTCTCCCGGTGCACCTTCTCGGACCGGACGACGACGTCGTCGCGCACCTCGGCCACGTGCCGCGCCGGATCACCGTGGCCGGGGTGTCGGGATCGGGAAAGACGACGCTCGCGGGCCGGATCGGCGAGCGGTTGGCGATCCCGCACACCGACATCGACGGTCTGTACCACGGGCCCGGCTGGGTCCCGCGGCCGGAGTTCCTCGACGACGCGCGAGCGCTCCTCGCGCAGGACGCGTTCGTCACGGAGTGGCAGTACTCCGCGGCGCGCCCGCTGATCCTCGCGCGGGTCGATCTCCTCGTGTGGCTGGACCTGCCGACGCGCGTGACCATGCGCCAGGTGGTCGGGCGGACGGTGCGGCGCTCGGTCCGGCGTGAGGTGCTGTGGAACGGCAACGTTGAGCCGCCCGTGTGGCGGTCGATCGTCCGGGCGCCCGAGGAGAACATCGTCCGCTGGGCGTGGGCCACGCGGCACAAGTACCGCGACCTCCCCGACCGGGTGGCCCGGGAAGCCCCGCACGTCGCCCTCGTCAGGCTGCGCTCGCGCCGAGAGGTCGAGCGGTGGGTCAGACGGCTTCCGACGCGACCTGCCGCGTGAGCTCCTCGACGATGGGCACGTCGCCGTCGAGCCACTCCACGGCGTGCCAGTCCCCCCGCTCGAGCCACGCGAGCTCGTCGTGCTCGACGAGCGGCTGAGGCTCGCCGTCGACGACGCGCGCGAACCACAGCCGCATGACGTGGCGGTCCGTGATGACCCAGGTTCCGTGCTCCGGCCCGACGACCTCGTCGCCGAGCTCCACACGCACCCCGAGCTCCTCGCGGAGCTCACGGTGCAACGCCTCCTCGGGGGTCTCCCCCGGGTCGACCTTGCCGCCGGGGAACTCCCACCGTCCCGCGAGATGCGGCGGGCGGGACCGGCGTGCAGCGAGCAGCAGGCGCGGCGCGGCGAGGTCGTCGACGATCGCCGCCGCCACGACGAGTCTGCGCAGTGTCATAGGCGGAGTGTCGCACGTCGGCGTGTCGTGCCGGTGGCACGTGCGTGACGGACGACCTCGCTGTGACGGACGACCTTCGCCTCAGCGCAGGCCGGCGGCGCGGGCCCAGGCCACGGCCTCCGCACGCGTCGAGACGCCGAGCTTGCGGTAGAGGCTGCGCACCTGCGACTTGACGGTGTTGCGGGTGACGAAGAGCTTGGTGGCGATCTGCTCGAGGGTCACGTCCTCGGACAGGTTCGACAGGACGACGCGCTCACGGCGGGTCAACGGGGCGATCGGCTGCGGCGACGCGGCCAGCGGGAACGCCGACGGGCGGACCAGCTCGATGGTGCTCATGTTCTCCTCCAGATCATTCCCGGTCACGTCACACCCCTGACGGATCCGGTGTGGTGCTACTGGAAGAGATGGACCAAGGTCCCGTTCATGACGCGACTTTTCGCTCCGGAGTTGTCGCGCGCTCCCCGCGGCGCCGGACACGCTCGGCGGCGACATGTCGTCGCAGGTCACAGCGTCGAGGCGCTGTGCCCGACCGAGCTCGACGACAGGCCAGGGCCGCCGATCGCCGCTGGCAGACCCGCCAAATGACTGTGATCTACGTCACATCTACAGTGGCTGACGGTGCATCCGTACCGCACGACGCCGCCGCGAGCCACCGTGTCGGGGGCCCGCGACGGCGTCGCGGAGGGTCGCGGCTCGGACCGCGTCGGGCTCAGTCCCGCACGGTGACGGTGACCTCCGCGCTGCGGGCCGCTCCTGCCGCGTTGGTCAGCACGGCCACGTAGGTGTACCGACCCGGTGCCCTGCCCGAGACCGCGGTCGACGCCGCCTGAGCGGCCCCGCCCTCGCCCGGCACGAGCTCCTGACGATCGATCTCGACGCCGTTCTCGTAGAGGACGTACCCCGTCCCCTGCGTGCCCCACCACTTGTTCGCCGTGACCGTGAAGCTGCCGTCCCGGTCGTGGTTGTCGTGGGACAGCACGACCGCTCCGGGATTCGCGTCGGTGACGCGAACGGTGTGCTCGCCCCCGCACGGCGTCACACCGGCGGCGTTCGCGAGCTCGCACGTGTACGTGTACTCGCCGTCGACGCGGCCCGTGATCGGCACCGCGACGCGCTGCGCCTCGTTCCCGCGATGGTCGAGCGGCTGGGTGTGGACGAGCTCGCCGTCCTCGTACAGCCGCAGCGTGGTGGCGTTCTCGCCCCACCACAGGTCCACCATGACGGCGTAGTCGCCGTCCCGCAGGCCCGTGTCCCAGCCGTTGTCGTCGCTGATCCGCGCCTCCCCCGGCCTCCCTGCCGGCACGAGCACGTCGTGCTCGCCGACGACGTCGTTCACCTCGACGGTCACCGTCGCCCTGCCGGGTGCGACCGCCGTGACCTCGTGCGTCACCGGGTCGAGCGCGAGCACCGTGCCGCGCGGCGCATCCTGCGCGGCCCCGACGAAGACGGCGCGCCCACCGCCCCAGGCCGCCGAGACGGGCCACGCGACCGGGACCACGCGGTCGTCGTCCTGGAGGACGGTCGCGCTCACCGCGCCCGAGGCACCGACGGCGAGCTCCGCCGGGCCGGACACCTCGACCGAGTCGGCGCGGGCGTTGACCTCGACGGCCAGCCACTCGCCGTCGGCGGCGTCGCCGGTGCCGTCGTCCGTGCCCTCGTCCGCCCACCGACCCTCGGCGGGGTCGACGCCGAGCATCGTCCATCCGGTGAACCCGCCGTCGTCCGGCGTGCTCGCCGGGCCCTTGCCCGAGTTGCCGTTGACGACGTACGGGACGCCGTCCTCGGTCTTCGCGTGGAACACGCCCGCGTGGGAGCCGATGCTCGCGACCGACTTGCCGCTCGTCTCGCGGAAGTCCTCGAGCCAGCCGCGCACGACGTCGGCCTCGAGCCGGTCGACGAGCTGGCTCGCCTTCGTCGGCAGCGGGTCGTCCACCGGGTGGTGCGCGAGGACCACGACGCCGCTCACGGCGTCGTCCGACGCCGCGGCGTCGAGCTGCTCGCGGAGCATGCGGACCTGGGCGTGGTCGGCGTTGAGCGTGCCCGCGGCCGTGTTCAGCATGACGAGGCGTGTGCCCTCGACGTCCAGGTGGCGGGTCGTGTCGCCGAACTCGTCGACGAAGTTCTCGATCGATCCGCCCATGACCTCGTGGTTGCCCGGCACGTAGTACCAGGGCAGGTCGGTGCCGCCGAGCTCCTCGTCGAGGATCCGCCGCGCGAGGTCGAAGTCGGCCGGGCTCGCCTCGTCGACGAGGTCGCCGTTGATGACGAGCAGGTCCGGGTCCGCCGCGACGATCTCCCGGAGCGTGCGGCGCGCGCCCTCGACGGCGCCCGACTCCGGCGAGCGCGCGACGAACTGCGCGTCCGACATGATCGCGACCCGCAGCGGGGAGTCGTCCGTCGCGTTCTCCGCGACCACGACGTCGTCCTCGACGCGCGGGGCGTCGGGCGCCTCGATCGCGGGCGGGACGTGCGCACGCAGATCGCTGATCGTCATCTCCCCGGAGTACTGGGCTGCGGCGCGCGTCTCCAGGACGCGCACGCGCTGCAGGCGCAGCGGGAACTCGACGCCGGCCGGCACGGTGAACGTGACCTCCTGCCAGCCCTCCCACGAGACGTTCGGGCCGTCGAGCTGCGTGGTCACGCCGTTGCCCTGCTGGACCTGCAGCCGCAACCACGCGCCGCTCTCGTCGCCGTCGACCCACATCGTCAGCCGCTGGGGCTGCCCCGGGATCTCCCGGACGCCCTCGGGCACCACCGCGTACTGCCCGCGCGTCGCGGTCGACTGCGTGAAGTCGTACGACAGGCGCAGGCCCGCGGCGCCGTCGTGGCCCGCGGCGGGCGCGACGCCCCCGCCGGGCGCGCGGTCGTTCACGGCCTTCCAGGTCGCCGCGTCCGCGAAGTCGGCGACCGTCACCTGCTCGAGCGAGACGGCGACGGCGACCTGGGCGCGCAGGTCTCCGACCGCGAGGTCGAAGGTCGCCGAGCCCGACGGCGCGAGCGCCCGGACCGTGAACGTGCCGTCCGTGCCCGGGGCGGCGGGCTCGAGCGCGACGACGCCCTCTCCCCCGGTCACGACGACGTCGCGCGCCTCGACGGGGGCGGCGTAGCCGTCGGCGTCGTACCCGGTGATCGTGAGCGTCGCGGTGTCGTCCGCGTCGCCGAGCGTCACGACGGGCGTGTCGACCGCGACACGGTCGAGCGGACCGAGCACACGCAGGTCGTGCGTGCCCGTCGCCGCGCCGTCGGGGCCGCCGGTGGCCGTCACGACGACGCTGCCGGGGGCGGCGCCGGTGACGGTGCCGTCGGGCGCGACCGTCGCGACGGCGTCGTCGGTGCTCGTCCACGCCGCGGGTGCTGCGTCCACGGCCGCGCCGACCTCGTCGAACGCCTTCGCGGTGAGCGTGCGGTGCAGGCCGGGGAAGACGCGGCCGGCGTCGTCCGCGGCGAGCGCGGTCGCGACGGCGTACGCGTGCACCGTGCCCGAGCCCTCGCCGACGAAGAGGCCGAGACCGTTGGCGTCGCGCCGCTCGGAGCCGTCGGCCGGCGAGTTGAGGATCGTCGTCGACGCGTCGCCGGGCAGGCGCGCGTTCATCTGGCTCGAGCCGCCGCCGTCGAGGTTGATCGCGTCGTCGGCACCGAGCTGGCCCATGAGCTCGCCGAGCTCGGGCAGCGTCATGCCGAGGCTGTGCGACTGACGGCCGTCCACGACGACGAGGTACGCCGTCGCACCGTCCTCGCTGAAGCCGATCGCCGTGCGCGGGTGGCGCACGAGCGAGTGCCCGCCCTCCCAGGACGTGGGGTCGCCGTCCTCGAGCAACCAGTTGCCCTGGTCGCCGCCGATGGCGACGGCGACGTCGCCCGCGTCCTCGCGCAGCCCGTACTCCAGCGCGACCGTGTCGCCGGGCACGACCGTCGCCAGCACGCCCGCGGCGGAGCCCGGGCGCGCGACGACCGCACGCACCCCCTCGTCGAGCTGCCCCGCGCCGGGCTCGCCGACCGCGAGGACGGCACCGTCGGGGGCGATCTGGACCTCGACCCCGCGCTCGCCTGCTGCGAGGACACGGGTCCGCGCGTGGGCGCCCCACGCGGCGTCGAACACGGCGACACCGCCCGAGGGCACGCCCGTGACGTTGAGCCCGGCGACGGGGATGTCGGTGGCGTCGGCGCCCGTGCCGACCGTGATGCTGCCCTCGAGGAACAGCTCGGCGAGGCGACCGAGACCGTCGTCGCCGACGACGACGGACCGCTCGCGCCCCGGCGCGGCGGACTTGAGGAGCGTGCCGTCGTCGACCGCGGTGCCGAGCGCTGCGCCCGAGTTGTTGATGTCGAAGAAGTCGCCGTTCACGGCAGCGACGGCGCCGCGCGACTCGGCCATCTCGGTGACGGTCGCGTTCGCCGCGACCTTGTCCGGGCCCACGTACCCGACGCGCACCGCGTCGGACCCGAGCTCCGCGACGAGGACCTCGCCGCTCAGCCAGCCGTCCTCGCCGAGCCGCGTGAAGCTCGTCTGCTCGAGACCCGGCGCGATCGTGCGCTTCCCGACGTCGGTGACGATCGCGTCCCCCGCGTCGTCTAGAGCGAGCTCCCGGGGCTGCGGCCACGCTGCCGTGCCGAGGCCCGCAGCAACGGCGTGGTCGGTCGCTGCGGCGGGCCCGGTCATCGCCGCGGGGCTCACGCCGGCGGCCGCTGCCGGGGCGACGACGCCGGTGGTGGCCAGGCCGGCCGTGAGCAGCACCCCGGTGAGGCGGCTGCCTCGACGGCGTAGGGACAGATGGTCGGGTGGCGCCTGCGGCACCGTGTCGAGCGTCATCGCTGTGGTCCTCCGGTCGGGTCGTCCGTCGTCGTGTGGCAGAGACTTTCACAGCATGACAATGCTGTGAAGGTTTGCTTCATCGCGCCGCGCAGCGGGTGCAGGAACGAGCCGGCGGGCGCGTCCACAGCCTGCGACGCCGACCTTTCTGCCGGGAGACGCCCGGATGAACGACGAGGGCACCGCAGGCGAACGCGCCCGCGGTGCCCTCTGGCGACGACGACTCAGCCTGCGACGAGCGCGGCGTACCCTTCCGCGTCGAGCAGGTCGCCCGTCGCGACGACGTCGACCTTGAACAGCCAGCCCTCGGTGTACGGGTCGGAGTTGACGACGGCAGGGTCGTCGATCGCCGCCTGGTTCACCTCGACGACGGTCCCCGTCACGGGGGAGAAGAGCTCCGACACGGACTTGGTCGACTCGACCTCCCCCACGACGTTGCCGGCCGTGACCTCGGTGCCGACCTCGGGGAGCTCGAGGTAGACGATGTCCCCGAGCGCCTCGGCGGCCGTCGCCGTGATGCCCACGACCGCAGGGGCCGACCCGTCGATCCACTCGTGCTCGGCGGTGTACTGCAGGTGGGACGGGAACTGGGCGTCGGTCATGGTGGGCTCCTTCGGGCGGATGTGCGCACACGTGTGCACGGGTCGAGGTCTGTCGGTGCGGCGCGGGCCGCGAACTGTCAGGACTGCTGAGGACGACGGTAGAACGGCAGGGGCACGACCACCACGGGCTCGCCGCGCCCGCGGACGTCGACCGCGAGCTCCGTGCCCTCGGCCGTGAACTCGGGGCTCACGTACGCCATGGCGATCGGGTGGCCGAGCGTGGGCGACGGCGCCCCCGACGTGACGGTACCGATCCGGCGCTGCTCTCCCCCGGCCGCGGGCAGCACGACGGCGTAGCCCGCGCGTGCAGGACGGCGACCGAGCCCCTTGAGGCCGACGAGCACGCGCGCGGGGGGTGAGGCCTTGCGCGCGGCCAGTGCGTCCCGACCGACGAACGGCAGAGGCGCGCCGTCCGGGGTCGTCTTGTCCAGCTTCACGACCCGGCCGAGTCCCGCCTCGTAGGGCGTGGTCGTCGTGTCGAGCTCGTGCCCGTACAGCGGCATCCCCGCCTCGAGCCGCAGCGAGTCCCGCGCGGAAAGCCCCGCGGGCACGAGCCCGTGCGGCTCGCCGGCGGCGAGGAGGGTGCGCCACAGCGCCCCGGCCCGGTCGGCCGGCACGAACAGCTCGAAGCCGTCCTCGCCGGTGTAGCCCGTCCGGGCGACGAGCGCCTCCACGGGACCGTCCTCGGCCATCAGCACCACGCGCGCCGCGGCGTAGTACTTCATCGTGCGGACCGTCTGTACAGGATCGCCCTGAGCTGGGTCGACATCCCCGGCCACGAGTCCGGCGACGATCTCCCCGGCCCGCGGACCCTGCACCGCGACGAGCGCCGTCTCGCTCCCCCGGTCCGTCACGACGGCGTCGAATCCCCCGACCCGCGCGTCGAGCTCGCGCGCGACGAGCGGCGCGTTGCTCGCGTTCGCGACCACGAGGAACCGCTCCGCGTCCAGCCGGTACACGACCAGGTCGTCGAGCACCGAGCCGTCCTCGGCGCAGATCATCGTGTACCTCGCACGACCGGGCGTGACGGCGGTGAGGTCACCGACGAGCGCGTGGTCGAGCGCCGCTGCCGCCTGCGGGCCGGTGACCTCGATCTCGCCCATGTGCGAGAGGTCGAACAGGCCGGCCGCCTCGCGCACCGCACGGTGCTCGGCGAGGTCCGACGTGTAGCGCAGCGGCATCTGCCACCCGCCGAAGCTCGTGAGGCTCGCCCCGAGGGCGACGTGCTCGTCGTGCAGCGGGCTGAACCGGTCCGGCTCCCCCGCGGTTACCTGCTCGGTCGACTGCTCCGTCATCGTGTGGTCCTTCCTGGTCGCGTCAGTGCCGGTCAGTGCGCGTAGGCGTCGAGGGGCGGGCACGAGCACACGAGGTTGCGGTCGCCGCGCGCGCCGTCGATCCGGCGGACCGGCGGCCAGTACTTCCCGGCGCGCAGGCTCGCGACCGGGTACGCGGCGAGCTCGCGCGAGTACGGCTTGTCCCACGCGTCCGCGGTGAGCGCCGCGGCCGTGTGGGGCGCACCACGCAGCGGCGACTCCTCGACCGACCAGCGACCCGAGGCCACGGCGTCGATCTCGCCACGGATCGCGACGAGCGCGTCGACGAACCGGTCCAGCTCGGCGAGGTCCTCGCTCTCCGTGGGCTCGACCATGAGCGTCCCCGCCACGGGGAACGAGAGCGTCGGCGCGTGGAAGCCGTAGTCCATGAGGCGCTTCGCCACGTCCTCGGCGGTCACGCCCGTCTCGGCCGTGATCCCCCGCACGTCGAGGATGCACTCGTGCGCGACGAGCCCGTTCGGCCCCGTGTAGAGGACCGGGAAGTGGTCGGTGAGCCGGCTCGCCACGTAGTTCGCGCTGAGGACCGCGGTCTTCGTCGCCTCGGTGAGCCCGTCCGGACCCATGAGGGCGACGTACGCGTAGGAGATCGGCAGGATGCCCGCCGAGCCGTAGCGCGTCGCGGACACCGGGGTGCCCGACGGCGCAGCCTCCTCCCCCGGGCCCGTCGCCGCGGCCAGCGGGTCGCCGGGGAGGAACGGCACGAGGTGCTCCGCGACCGCGACGGGCCCGACTCCAGGGCCTCCGCCGCCGTGCGGGATGCAGAACGTCTTGTGCAGGTTCAGGTGCGACACGTCGCCCCCGAACTCGCCCGGACGCGCGAGCCCGACGAGCGCGTTGAGGTTCGCGCCGTCGATGTACACCTGGCCACCAGCCTGATGTACGAGGTCGCACACCTCGCGCACGTGCTCCTCGAACACGCCGTGCGTCGACGGGTAGGTGATCATGATCGCCGCGACGCGCGGGCCGTGGTCCTCGAGCTTGGCGCGCAGGTCGTCGAGCAGGATCTCGCCGTCGGCGGCCGTCGCGACGACCTCCACCTTCATCCCGGCGAGCGCCGCCGACGCCGCGTTCGTCCCGTGCGCCGAGGCGGGGATGAGGCACACGTCGCGCTCCGTGTCGCCCCGTGACACGTGGTACTCACGGATCGCCAGGAGGCCGGCGAACTCGCCCTGCGACCCCGCGTTCGGCTGGACCGACACCCCCGCGTAGCCCGTGATCTCCGCTAGCGCCGCCTCGAGCCCGCCGATGAGCTCCTCGTAGCCCTTCGCCTGGTCGGCGGGCACGAACGGGTGCAGGTTCGCGAACCCGGGCCACGAGATCGCCTCCATCTCCGCGGTCGCGTTGAGCTTCATCGTGCACGAGCCCAGCGGGATCATCGTGCGGTCCAGCGCGAGGTCCTTGTCCGAGAGACGGCGCAGGTAGCGCAGCATCGAGGTCTCGGAGCGGTGCAGGTGGAAGATGGGGTGCTGGAGGTACGGGGTCGCGCGTCGGGCCCAGGCGGGCAGCGTGTCGTCGCCCTCGGCGGCGGACGCGGCCCCGGTGCTCGGGCTGGGTCCGGCGACGGAGGCGGCGTCGGTGCTCGGGCTGTCCGCGCCGTCACCCTCCGCGATCGGCTGTCCGTCCTGGAGCGCGGCCTTGACGCCCGTCGCATCCGACGCGGCCCCCGTCACCTCCGAGGTCGGCTCACCCGTGGCCGAGGTAGTACCCCAGTTCGCCGAAGTAGTACCAGAGTCCGCCGAAGGAGTACCCCGGTCCGGCGAGGTCGCGACGCCGAACGATCGCAGCACGGTGGCGACGATGGCAGGGGTGGTGGTCTCGTCGCAGGCGATCTGTACGTGATCGGCGTCGGGGTTGTACAGGTTGATGCCCGCGTCGCTCGCGGCCTGCACGACCTGGGCTGCTCGGCCCGGGACGACCGTGCGGACGGTGTCGAAGAAGACGTCGTGCTCGACGGTGACGCCGCCCGCACGAAGGGCGTCGGCGAGGGAGACGGCGAGGGCGTGGGTGCGCTCGGCGATCGCGCGCAGACCGTCGGGGCCGTGGTAGACGGCGTACATCGACGCGACGATCGCCAGGAGGGCCTGCGCGGTGCAGATGTTGCTCGTCGCCTTCTCGCGACGGATGTGCTGCTCGCGCGTCTGGAGGGCGAGGCGGTAGGCGGTGTCGCCGTCGGCGTCGATCGAGACGCCGACGAGACGGCCGGGCAGCGAGCGCTCGAGGCCCTTGCGGACCGCCATGAACGCCGCGTGCGGGCCGCCGTAGAACAGCGGGACGCCGAAGCGCTGGGCCGATCCGACGGAGACGTCGGCACCCAGCTCGCCGGGCGAGGCGAGCAGCGTGAGGGCGAGCAGGTCGGCGGCGACCGTGACCAGCGCGCCGCGTTCCTTCGCCTCCGCGACGACGGGCTTCCAGTCCACGACACGGCCGGACGCCCCGGACTGCTGCACCACGACGCCGACCAGCGCCGCGTCGTCGGGCAGGTCCGTGGGGACCGCGCCGGCGGCGCGCGCCGCGTCGAGACCCGCCGCGAGACCGCCGGAGAGGTCCGCGACGACGACCGGCAGGCCGATGGCCCGCGCCCGACCCAGGGTGACGGCGAGCGTCTGGGGGAACAGGTCGGCGTCGACCACCACGTAGCCGGTCTTCGCGCGCGACGCGCGCCACATGAGGGCTACGGCCTCGGCGACGGCCGTGGCCTCGTCGAGCAGCGACGCGTTGGCGACGTCGAGCCCCGTGAGGTCCTCGACGACCTGCTGGAAGTTGAGGAGCGCCTCGAGACGGCCCTGTGAGATCTCCGGCTGGTACGGCGTGTAGGCGGTGTACCAAGCCGGGGACTCGAGTACGTTGCGGCGGATCACCGGGGGAGTGGTCGTGCCGTAGTAGCCGAGCCCGATCATCTGCGTCTTGACGACGTTCTTGTCCGCGAGCTCGCGCAGGTGGTCGAGCACCTCGGTCTCGGTCCGCGCCGCCGGGAGGTCGAGAGGTCGGTCGGCCCGGATCGAGGCGGGCACGGCGGCGTCGACGAGCGCGTCGAGCGACGCGTACCCGAGCTGGTCGAGCATCGTCTGCACCTCACGGCCGCGAGGGCCGACGTGGCGTGGGGCGAACGCGCCCGACGAAGCACCGTGCGGCGCGATCGGGTCGAAGGGCTGGGTCACGGGGACCTCCGGTGGCGGGGGACGACGAGTGGTCCCTCCCCGCTCTGTCATCGGACGCACGCGTCGACCTGAGAGTTTTGCCGGTCCGCCATGCCCTCACCAGGGCCGGGGCGCGCCGACTTGCACCGTCGGTGGGCTGCGCGTCGCCGGGGGTCCGACGGCGCACGGCCGCTTTCCAGAGTTGCCTCGCCTCGACGGTACGTGGGCCTGAGAGATTCCCGGGGAGGAACTTGCTCCTTCGGCGCCGGCGGTCACGAGGACCTGCCGGGCTCTCCCGTCGTGGTTCGGGCGGCACGGCGGCCCCGCCCAGTCGACGACGGGTGCGGGGCCACCGGTGAAGCATGAAGTTGTGGAGCCCATCGTACCGGCCCGCGCCGAGCCCGTACCCGGTCCGGGTCAGGCGGGCTCGGAGACCAGCTCGCGCTGCGCCGTCGGCTCCGCGACCTGGGCGACGGGCGCGGCATCGGCGTCGCGACGCGCCTTCTGTCGGCCGTGCGTGTAGTACAGGGGGAGCCCCGTCAGGAGGAGGCCGCCTACGAGGTTCCCGACGACCGTGG
The DNA here is from genome assembly GCF_059159985.1 of Cellulosimicrobium sp. BMG9.23. Lineage (NCBI taxonomy): Bacteria > Bacillati > Actinomycetota > Actinomycetes > Micrococcales > Promicromonosporaceae > Cellulosimicrobium > Cellulosimicrobium sp. BMG9.23. Next base: position 36,784 of record NZ_JBZGBZ010000014.1, on the reverse strand, counting down.
GGATCTCGTTCCAGACGAGGTAGTCCATGATCGTGAACTCGCCGCCGAGCAGCAGGCCCGACGGGAAGAGGAACATGTTGACGATCGAGTGCTCGAAGCCCATGAAGAAGAACAGCATCACGGGCATCCACATGGCGAGCGCCTTGCCCGGGACGTCCTTCGCGATCATCGCGCCGATGACGCCCATGGACACCATCCAGTTGCACAGCATCCCGCGCACGAAGAGCGTGAGCATGCCCGACGCCCCGTGCTCCGCGTAGCCCACGGTGCGGCCCTCGCCGATGTGCCCGATCGCCTCGCCGACCTCGTTGGGCGGGGTGGCGAACCCGTACGTCACGACGATCGCGACGAACACCGCGACCATGAAGGCCCCGACGAAGTTCCCGAGGAACACGAGACCCCAGTTGCGCAGGATGGCTCGCCAGGTGATGCCGGGACGCTTGTCGAGCCACGCGAGCGGACCGAGCACGAACATGCCGGTGAGCAGGTCGTACCCGAGCAGGTACAGCATGATGAAGCCGACCGGGAAGAGGACCGCGCCGAGCAGCGCCGAGCCCGTCGTCACCGTGATGGTCACCGCGAACGCGGCGCCCATCGTGAGGATCGCGCCGCCCATGATCGACCGGATGAGCGTGTCCCGCGTGGACAGCAGGACCTTGTTCGCGCCGGCGTCCACGATCGTGGGGACCAGCTCGGCGGGCTTGAGGTAGGACATGGCACGGCTCCGGGGGAGAGGTCGTCGGTGGCCTGCCGCGGTGCGGCGTGCCTCGACGCTACGAGCCGGGCGTTTCCCCGGCGTGTCCCTGCCCGCCCGGTCTCGTTACGGTCTTCGCTCACCCACGGCGGGCGGGCTGTGAGATCGGCGCGGGCTGCACGACGACGGACCGCACCGTGGCCAGCCGGCCCACCGCCCGCTCGAGCGCGCGTGTGCGGCGCTCGGTCGCGCTGAAGGTGACGTCGATGCGGCCGACGCGGCCGCCGTCGTCGGCCGGTCGGGTGGCGAGGGAGTCGAAGCTCACGCCGCGCGTGGAGAAGACGCCGGTCAGCGCGGTGAGCGTCCCGGGCCGGTCGTCGCCGTGCACGGTCGCGACCCAGTCGACCTCGGCCGCCGCGCGCTCGTCGGTCCGCGGTGCCGCCTTCGCGGGTGCCGCCTTCGCGGTCGGCTCAGAGGGCCGGGCTGGCGCGGCCGGCCGAGCGAGACCGGCCGGGCCGCCAGGCTCGCCCGGGCGGTCCGTGACGGCGGCGAGCATGTGCCCGACGCCGTCCGCCGCCTCGGAGAGTCGGCGCGCCTCGTCGTCGGGCAGGGGATCGAGGAGGACGCGCGTCCACCCCTCCGGTCCGAGGACGAGGGGGACGCCGAGCACGCCCCGGAACGGCTCGCCCGCTGCACCGATCGAGACCTCGCCGTCGAGGGCCACCTGGCCGGCCACGACGATCTCGCGCCCGTCGAGGAGCGTCTCCACGAGGTCGACCGTCGCGCTCGCCGTCCCCGCAGGGGTCTTGGCCCCGGACTGGTGCGTCATCCACGGCCGGGTGACCGTCCGCAGGTCGGCCGGCCACGTGTCGATGAGGTCGAACGCCGCGCCGATGTCCCGTGTCGCGACGGCGGCGAGCTCCTGCTTCGCCGCGGCGATCTCTGCGGGCAGGACGTCGAGCGGGCGGCCCCGGCGCAGGGACGCGACGGCGCGACGCCGCTCGTCGAGGTCCAACCCGCTCACGCGGACCGTCGACCACAGCGGCACGGCGTCCTCGCCGTGCTGACCGCCGACGAAGCCGCCCACGCGATGGCGACGCACCCCGAGCTCGACCGCGATCTCGCGGCGGAACCGCAGCGTGTCGAGCCACGCGCCCATCCCGAGGACCCGGTGCCGGCCGAGCCGCTCGGCCATGACGGCGACACCGAGCTCGACGGGGTTCGTCACGACGATGACGACCTCGTGCCCCGACCCGTACCGCGCGATCGCCTCGGCGTGCTCCGCGAGGACCGCGCGGTTCGTCGCCGCGAGCAGTCGGCGGTCCGGGTCCGCACCCGCACGTGCCGGAGCCGTGAGACCTGCGGCGACGACGATGACGTCGGCCACGACGTCGGCGGGGGAGTGGGCGACGTCGAGGAGGGGTGCGTGCTCGTCGTAGGCGTCGACGAGGTCGGCCCGCAGCCCGTGCACCGCGCGGGCTGACGCGCCGTCACGCCGTCCGACGAGCTGGAGGCGCGACGTCGGCGGCAGGACCCGCCGCTCGACGAGCTGCGTGCACACCTGGCGCCCGACGTCCCCCGTCGCACCGATCACCGCTACGTCCACCCGGGCAGCGTACGTCGCAGCCTCGCCCACCCGGGCGCGACGAGATGCGACTCGTTGCCGCCCGGACGTCGGCCGAGACGACCACTTCTCGCATCTCGCGACGTCAGGCAAAGGAGATCTCCGCCGCGGCGTCGACCATCTCGTCGAGGACCGCGCTGACCACCGGCCGGGGCTCGTGCCGCGTGGCGCGGTGCCGTGCGACGAGCCGGCGCGAACCGAGACCCGGCAGGCCGACGACCGTGACGCCGTCGGGCACCTCGTCGGACGCGCCGCCCTCGACCGCGAGCGCCGGGAGCATCGCGACCCCGAGCCCGACCGCGACGAGCGACAGCGCGACGTCGAAGTCGTAGTACAGGTGCTGCGTCCGCAGGGTTCCGCCGAGGCCCTTCGAGAGCCGGCGCAGCGCGCGCGCCGCGGCGGTGTCCGGCTGCGGCCCGAGCCAGACGGCGTCGCGCACGTCGTCGAGGCGGGCGGGGGTGGGCATCGAGGCGGGGACGACGAGCCGCCAGGGTTCCTCGAGCAGGACGACCTCGTGCGTGCCGCGTGGCGCGGGGGCCTCCGCGGCCTCGAAGTCTCGCTCGAGGAGGACGACGTCGAGCTCGCCGGCGCGCAGGAGGCGCAGGGCCTCGGCGGGCTCGCGCTCCTGCACGTCGAGTTCGATCCCGGGCGAGGTCTCGGCGAGGCGCGCCGCGACGGGAGCCACGACCGCGCGGATCGCGGACTGGAACGCCCCCACGGCGACACGACCCGCGACCTCGTCGCCCAGCGCGGCGAGCTCCTTGCGCGCCTCGACGAGCTCGGTCTCGATGCGCTCGGCGACGTCGGCGAGCACGCGCCCGGCCGGTGTGAGGGTCACGCCGCGCGGGCCGCGGTCGAGCACGAGGACGCCCTCCTCGGCCTCGAGCCGCTGGATCTGCTGCGAGACGGCGGACGGGGTGATTCCTAGCAGATCCGCTGCCGCGAGCACACCTCCGCCCCGGTGCACGGCAAGGAGGAAGGCAAGTCTGCGTGGGTCCGTCGCCATGTAGCGATACTAAACGGCTGGTCCAGCAGCGTTCGATTGTGCTGAACGAGAATCCCGCCCACACTGGTGCACGGCGCCGGTCGGTTTCCTCCTCCTTACGGGTCGGCGCCCGAGCTTCGCACCACCCGCGCCACCAGCCACGAGCCCGGAGCGCACAGCCACCGCAGCGTCGCGGAACCCCCCCTCCACCCACCTCCTCGTCGCCGGAGTCTGCTGTGCCCATCACCCTCGACACGTTCGTCATGCTCCTCGGCTGGATCGGCGCCGCCGCCGGCGTCGTCGCCTACGCGCAGGTCACCCGCGGCCGCTGGGCCGCGTCGTCCGCGCCCTTCCAGCTCACCAACCTCACGGCGGCCGGTCTCATGGGTCTCGTCGCGGCGACGAACGGCGTGTGGCCGTCCGTCTTCGCGAACCTCGTGTGGGTCGTCATCGGCGTCCAGGCCGTCGTGCTCATCCTCCGGGCACGCCGGGCCCGACGCCGCCCGGCCGCCGCGCCCGTGTCGGTGACCGACGGCGACCCGACGCCCGAAGAGGTCGTGCTCGCCGCCTGACGGCACGTCGCCGCGCGTGCCGCGGCGGTCAGCCGACCCGACCGGCCGCGCGTCCAGCCGGACCGGTCGCGGCGGTCGTCCCGGCGCGTCCCCTGGTCGTGGCGACGAGCAGCCCGCCCACGAGGAGCAGCACGAGCGCGGACGCGAGCACGGGCGACGTCGTCGCCCCGGTCGCGGCGAGCCCACCACCGGTCCCGGTGCTGCTGCCCGCCGGTCCTTCCGGGCCGGTCGGGTTACCGGACCCGGGAGGACCGGCCGGGGCATCGACGGGCGGCTCGACCGGCGGGTCGACGGGCGGGTCGACGGGCGGCTCGACCGGCGGGTCGACCGGCGGGTCGACCGGCGGGTCGACGATCAGCGTGAAGTCCTGGTCGAGGCGATTCTCGCCCGCGGCGCTCAGCGTCACCTGCCGTTCCGTCGACGTCGCGGTGTAGCCGGCGGGCACCGTGAGGCTGATCGCGTAGTCGCCCGGTGCGAGGTCGTCGACGTAGTACGTGCCGGCGGCGTCGGTCACGAGCTCGACCGGACCGTCCGGCCCGTCCACCGTCACGGTCGCTCCGGGCACCGGTGCGCCGTCGTCGTCCGAGATCACACCACCGACCGCCCCCGGCCGCGCGAGCGCGAAGTCGACGTCCGTGACGTCGTCGGCCGTGACGGTCACCGTCCGCGTCGTCGGTCCGTCAGCCGTGTAGCCGAACGGGACCTCGACGCTCACGGTGTACGCGCCCGGCGGGAGGAGCTCGGCCGCGTAGGTGCCGTCGGCGGCCGTCGGGATCGTGACCGTGCCGCTGGGGCCGGTGACCGTCACGACGGCGCCCGCGACAGGAGCGCCGCCCGCCGTGACCGCACCGGAGAGCGCCGGGGGAGCCTGGACGACGAAGTCGTTGCCCGTGCTGGGCGCCTCCCCCCCGACGTCGACGACGAGGGTCGGCGGCGTCGTCGTCACCGTGAAGCCCGCGGGCAGGTCCGCGAGGGCGAACGTGTACTCGAGCGGCTGGCCCGCCGCGACGTCCCACACCACGTCGTCGATGACGTACGCGCCCTGGGAGTTCGTGACCGCCGTCCGCGGCGGGCCCCCGTCGGCGGGCACCAGCGTGACGGTGGCGCCGGGGACGGGGACGCCGACGTCGGACAGGACCGTCCCGCTCACCGCGATGGGCTCGATCTCGCGAGCCGCGAGGTCGACCCCCGTCGCATCGGTCTCCGAGAGGTCGACGTCCGTGACCGTCCGCGACCCGTACGGGACGAGGCCGAACGGGAAGTCGCCGCCGGCCGTGGGCAGGGTCGTGAGCTCGACCGCATACCCGGCCGCGGCGGTGTAGCCCGGGAAGGAGTAGGTCCCGTCGGGCGCCGACGTCGTCGTCGCGAGGGCGGTGCCGTCCGGCCCGAAGAGCGTGAGGGTCGCCCCCGCGACCACCGAGCCCGTGGGGGCGCCGTCGGCGTCGACGAGGTCGACCACACCCGTGATGTCGCGCGCGAGGGAGGCGAACCAGGTCTGGTAGACGGGGAAACCCGACCTCTGGAAGAAGAAGATCGTCAGGCTGGTGACGGGGACGGTGGGCCGGAACCAGCCCGCCGCACCCGACGTGTCCGTGCCGGCCAGGTTGCCGGCCACCTCGCCGGTGACCGGGTCCCAGGTCGCGACGTCCGTCGCGCTGCCCGTGCACGACGGCCGCGGCGACACCGCGCAGTAGTTGAACCCTTCCTGCCAGCCGAGCTCCGCACCGGTGAGCAGCTGGCCGTCCTCGCCGCGCGCGACCACGACGGCGCGGTCCGCGTCGATGTCGCCCAGGACGAACGCCCACCCGCCTGCCGGCGTGGGGCGCTCGAACGTGTACGTGGTGGTCGACGGCGACGTCGCGTTGTCCGCGCGCGGCCGCAGGTTGAGGTACGCCTGCCCCTGGCTCGAGCCGAACACCGCACCGGGCGGCGTCGCGGTGCTCAGCCAGCTGCTCGCACCCGACTGCACGCCCACCTGCCCGCCGCGCGAGTCCGACGTCATGGTCGCCGCGGGGAAGCCGCCGGCGGGGAGCTGCATCGTCGTGGTCCACCCGCCCGCCGACCCGGTGAGGGGCTGCCAGTCGGCCCAGCCCGCCGTCGTCACGGCGCTCGCAGAGGTCGTGGGCACCAGCGCCGCGAGCAGCACGAGGAGGAGCGTGGCACAGCTGGCGAGTGCTCGTGTGACGTGGCCCACACGGGTCACAGTAGGAGACGCTTGCTCCGACCGCGCGGGAGACGGGCGCCGGGCCCGACGAGCCGGCAGCGCGGACCTCAGCCCGGCACGCCCGCGTCGTCGACGACGACGTCCACGACGAGCGCCCGGTGGTCCGACAGCCCCGTGTCCACGGCGACCGCGGGGCCGACCGCCTGCACCACCGGACCGCCGGGGGCGGCGTCGGCGAGCACGTGGTCGATCTGCCGCACCGGGCGGTCGGCCGGGTGTGTGAGGTGTTCCGCGAGCGCGTTCCACCCGCTGATCTCGGCGGGCTCGGGTGCCCGGAGGTTGAGGTCGCCGAGCACGACCAGCGGCCGGGGGAGCGGCGCGCAGGCGCGCACGAAGGACCGGAACTGGTCCGCCGTGAACTCGGGCCGGGACGTCGTGTGGGTCGTGACGACGGTCAGCGTGCCCCACGGCGTCCGCACCGCTGCCGCGAGCGCCGCTCGCGGCTCGTCGGGGACGACGCGGAGCGGGACCCAGCGCGCGGCGCCCGACCCGGCCGAGCGCCGTCGGACCCGCGACCGCCACGGCATGCGGTCGAGCTCGAGCCGGAGCCACCGGTCGACGGGGTACCGGCTCACGAGCCCGATGCCGAACGACGCGACGCCGGGGACCCGCCGGACGCCGCGGCCGGGGCGGCCCGCCGGCGCCCAGGCGCCGGACACGCCGCGCAACGTGGGGGACAGGTGGTGGTGCTCGGCGCCCAGCGCCTCGGCGGCGACGGCGACCAGGTCGGCCCGGCGGGAGCGCGGCGAGTCGCGCTCGACCTCCTGGAGCGCGAGGACGTCGGCGTCCAGCGCGGCCACGGCGCGCGCGAACCGCTCGACGTCGACGGTCCCGTCGAGCGCGGCGCCGTGCAGGGTGTTGAACGTCGCGAGGCGCAGCACGCCGTCGGGTCTGGGCGGCAGCGGCGACGGGGTCGGGGCGGTCGGCACCGCTCGATCCTCGCGCGCCCCGGCGACGGTCGCGACCAGACCCGCGAGATAGCGACCTCCGGCCACGAGCACCCCCGATCCTGGGTCGTGGGTCGCTATCTCGACCGGGGATCGCTATCTCGGGAGCTCGGGCAGGAGGTCAGAGCGTGCCTCGCCACGCGACGACTCGCTCGACGGCCTCGGCGACCGTCGTGGGCGCCGCCGCGAAGGAGAGCCGAACCCAGGCGCGCCCGTTCACGCCGTCGAAGTCGGTGCCCGGGGTCAGCGCGACCCCGGCCTCGGCGAGCAGCCGCTCGCACCACGTCACGGAGTCCATCCCGTCGCCCGACACGTCGGCGTAGACGTAGAACGCGCCGTCCGCGGGTGCGACGCGTGACCAGCCGAGGTCGTCGAGCCGGGAGAGGACGAGCTCGCGCGACGCCGCGTAGCGCGCGACGTTCTCCGCTGCGGCGGCGTACCCCTCGGGCGAGAACGCCGCGACGCCCGCGTGCTGGGCGAGCGCGGGGGGTGACAGCGCGACGTTGCCCGCGAGCGCGTCGACCGGTCCGACGAGCTCGTCGGGCAGCACGAGCCACCCGAGCCGCCAGCCCGTCATCGCCCAGTACTTGGAGAACGAGCTGACGACGACGGCGCCATCGCGCGTGTAACGGGCCGCCGTCGGCGAGCCGCCTCCGACGACCGCCTGCGGCCCACCGCCGAGGACCTCCGGCACCGATGTACGAGAGGAGGAGCCGTCGTCGTACACGATGCCGTGGTAGATCTCGTCGCTGACCAGCCGCACGTCGTGGTCGGTGCACCACGCGGCCACCGCCGCGAGCTCGTCCGGGAGGATCATCGTCCCGGTCGGGTTGGCGGGGCTCGCGAGCACGAGGCCGTCGAGACCGCCGCCGTAATAGGCCTCCATGAGCTGCGACACCGTCGGCTGGTAGCGCGTCTCCGGCCCGCAGTCGAGCTCCACGACCTCGCACCCGAGGGCGGCGAGGATGTTCTTGTACGCCGGGTACCCCGGGCGGGCGAGCGCGACGCGGTCGCCGACGTCGAACGCCGCGAGGAAGGCGAGGAGGAAGCCGCCCGACGACCCGGTCGTCACCGCGACGCGCGCGGGGTCCACCTCGACGTCGTACCAGCGGCCGTAGTGCTCGGCGATCGCGCGGCGCAGCGCGGGGACGCCGAGCGCCTCCGTGTACCCGAGGTCGCCGCTCTCGAGGAGCTCGATCGCGCGGCGCCGCACGACGTCCGACGCCCCCGTCGCCGGCTCACCCGCGCACAGGTTCAGCACCGACGCCCCGGCGTCGCGCAGCCGGTTCGCCTCGGCGAGCACCTGCATGACGGCGAACGGCGGCACGTGCGAGCGGCGCGAGACCTTCATCGACCCGGACATGCCCCCATCATGCCGCCGGCGACGCTCTGCCTAGGCTGGTCCCGAGACGAAACACCGAGCGATGCGACAGGAGACGCACCGTGTTCCGCAGACGACAGCGAGTGCCCGACGACGACCCGGTCCGCCGCGCGGCGCAGTACCGCGTCGACCGTGAGATCCAGCGGGAGGACGCCAGGGTCACAGACTCCGAGACCGACGAGGCCGAGACCGTGCGCACGCCGCGCCGGGTCCGGCCCGAGGACCGCGCGCGCTACGTCGACGTGGTGATCGACCAGGCGATCCGGCGCGGTGAGTTCGACGACCTGCCGCTCGCGGGCAAGCCGATCCCGGGCCTGACGGGCCGCCACGACCCGGACTGGTGGCTCAAGAGCGTCATCGAGCGCGAGCAGCTCACCGGGCTCGGCCCGCCCGCGATGCTGCTCAAGGCCGAGGACCGGGGCCTCGACGACCGCCTCGACCAGGAGCTCGACGAGAAGGTCGTCGGCGAGATCCTCGACGACTTCAACGCGCGCGTCGTCGACGCCCGCCGCCAGCTCCTCGGCGGGCCACCCGTCGTGACGCCGACGCGCGACGTCGAGACGGAGGTCGCGCGCTGGCGCGCCCGCCGCGCGAGCCGCTGAACCGCCGCCAGGGACGCCGAGCGGCCCGCGCCAGTCGCGCCTAGGGTCGGCCCCATGGCCGAGTGGCAGCCCGACGTCCTCGGGGACGACTACGAGCAGCTCACGCTGCCCCTCGCGCCCGACGACGAGGGCGACGTGGTCGCCACGCTCGTGCGGCGCCGTCGGGCCGGGGCGGACGCGACTGCGCCGGGCGGCACGGGCGGCCCCGAGCCCTACCTCGACGTCCTCTACGTGCACGGCTGGTCCGACTACTTCTTCCAGACCGGGCTCGCGGAGTTCTGGGAGGCCCACGGTGCGCGGTTCCACGCGCTCGACCTGCGCAAGTACGGCCGCTCCCTGCGCCCGGGCCAGACGCCGGGCTACGTCACGACCCTCGCGACGTACGACGAGGACGTCGAGGCGGCCCTGGACGCGATCGGTCACGGCACTCCGCGCACGAGCCGGCGCCGGCTCGTCCTCATGGGCCACTCCACGGGCGGGCTGACGCTCAGCCTGTGGGCGGCGCACCACCCGGGGCGGGCGTCCGCCGTCGTGCTCAACAGCCCCTGGCTCGAGTTCCAGACGCGCGAGGTGGGGCGGCTGCTGCTCGAGCCCGTGATCGGCGCCCGCGCCCGGCTGACCCCCACCCGCCCGCTGCCGAACGTGGACCTTGGCTTCTACACGCGGACCGTGAGCAAGGACTTCGGCGGCGAGTGGACGTACGACCTCGCGTGGCGTCCGCAGCACGGCTTCAGCACGACGCCCGCGTGGCTGACCGCGGTCTTCCACGGGCACCAGGAGGTCGCGCGCGGCCTCGGCATCGGGGTGCCCGTGCTCGTCCTGCTGTCCACGCGCAGCACGCTCGCGCCCCGCTGGGTCCCGGAGATGGCGCACACCGACACGGCGATCGACGTGGACGGCGTCGCCCGGCGGTCCGTCCAGCTCGGCGACCTGGTGACGGTCGCGCGCATCGACGGCGCGCTGCACGACGTCGTGCTCTCCGCCCGCCCGGTGCGCGCGCTCGCGTACGGGCGCCTCGCGCAGTGGCTCACGGCATACCTCCCCGCGCCGGTCCGCCCGGCCGACGACGAGGCCTCCTCGCCGAGGTCCGAGCAGCCGGGCGCGGGGCCCGTGGACGACGGCGCGCCCACCGCGCACGGGGCGCGTCGCCTCGTGCGGGTGCTGCACGGCTGGGGGCGCCGGGTCGCACGGACGGCGGGGACCGTCGTCGGGCAGGTCCGGGGACGCGTCCGCGGACGGGCACGCGGACAGGCAGGCGGACAGGCAGGCGGACAGGCACAGCGTCGCGGGACGCGTCACACCGCGGAAACGCAGCGGTGACCCCGCGGTGACGGTGCGGCCCTAGCGTGCGGTCGACGGTGGCCTCCGGCCGCCGACCGGACGAGGGAGGGCTGCCCATGACCCAGGCGACCGAGCGCGAGACGGAGCGCGCCACGGATCCCGTCGACGAGGTGCCGCGGTTCGCGCGGCTCTTCCCGCTCGGGCTGCAGCACGTCCTCGCGATGTACGCCGGCGCCGTCGCGGTGCCGCTCATCGTGGGCGGCGCGCTCGGGTACTCCGCGCAGGACCTCGCGTTCCTCATCAGCGCAGACCTGTTCGTCGCGGGCCTCGCGTCGATCCTCCAGTCCGTCGGGTTCTGGCGGTTCGGCGTGCGGCTGCCGCTCATGCAGGGCGTGACGTTCGCGGCCGTGGGCCCGATGATCACGATCGGCACGACGTACGACATCACGGCGGTGTTCGGCGCGACGATCGCGTGCGGGCTCTTCATGATCCTCGTCGCGCCGTTCTTCTCGGCGCTGCTGCGGTTCTTCCCGCCGATCGTCACCGGGACCGTCATCCTCATCATCGGTGTGACGCTGATGGACGTCGCGGCGGGCTGGATCACGGCGCAGGGCGAGAGCGCGGCGCCGTCGGACCTCGCGCTCGCCGCGGGGACGCTGCTGTTCGTCGTGCTCGTCGAGCGGTTCGCGCCGCCAGCACTCGCACGGGTCTCGGTGCTGCTGGGGCTCGCGCTCGGCACGCTCGTCGCCCTCCCGATGGGCAAGGTCGACTGGTCGGGCGTGGGCGAGGCGGGCTGGTTCGCGCTCGTCACGCCGTTCCACTTCGGCCTTCCGACCTTCCCCGTCGCGGCCGTGCTCTCGATGCTGGTCGTCGGGCTCGTCATCATGACCGAGACGACGGGCGACATGATCGCCGTCGGCGAGATCGTCGAGAAGCCGGTGACGAGGAGGCGCCTCGCGGACGGCCTGCGCGCCGACGGCCTGTCGACCGTGATCGGCGGCGCGTTCAACACGTTCCCGTACACGGCGTTCGCGCAGAACGTGGGCCTGGTGAGCCTGACGAACGTGAAGTCCCGGTACGTCGCGACGATGGCCGGCGCGATCCTCGTCGTGCTGGGCCTCGTGCCGAAGGTCGGGGCGGTCGTCGAGGGCGTGCCGAGCGCGGTGCTCGGCGGCGCGGGCGTCGCGCTGTTCGGCATGGTCGCCGCGTCCGGCATCCGGTCGCTGACCAAGGTGACGTTCACGAACAAGAACATCCTCGTCGTCGCGATCTCGCTCGGCGTCGCGCTCCTGCCGACCGTGAAGCCGGAGATCTACGCCGAGTTCCCGCAGTGGTTCCGGCTGATCTTCGACTCGGGCATCAGCTCGGGCGCGATCTGCGCGATCCTGCTCAACCTGCTGCTCAACGGCGACCAGCTCCGTGCCTCGCGGGACGCGTCGCGGCAGGACGAGCAGGAGCTCGCGCCGCACGACGCGCTGCGCGGCCCGGCCCCCGCGGTCACGACGTACGACGAGGCGACCGCCGCGCCGTCGGGCGAGCCGGAGCCGGGCACACCGGACCGCTGACCGCTGGGGCGGGGAATGGGCTCGGTTCCGACCGGTGGACCAGGCCCATTGCCCGCCCACAGCGTGTCCCCGGTCAGCGGAGCGCAGCGCGCACGTGCTCCACGACGCCGTCCGCGGCCGCCTCGACCTCGGCCAGGCAGTCCTGGAAGTCCTGCGCGCCGCCGTACCAGGGGTCGGCGACGTCGAGGACGGTCTCGGGCTCGCCCGGCGCGACGTGCGGCGCGGCGGGGTCGAACGAGCGGTACATCCGGAGCCGCTCCGCGAGAACGGTCGCACCGGGCCCGGCCGCACCGGGCCGGGCCGCCCCGCGACGGCCCTCCGCGAGGCCTCGGAGCGCCCGCGCGTGCTGCGTCGTCATCGCGAGCACGAGGTCGCGCGACGCGAGCTCGTCGGCCCGGACCTGACGGGCGCGGTGCGTCCCGTCGACGGCGTACCCGTGCTCGAGGAGGACGGTCCGCGCCCGGCGGTCGATCGGGTTGCCACGCTCTTCGTCGCTCACCCCCGTCGAGTCGACGACCACGCGGTCGCCCAGACCCGCCGCCTCGAACCGGTCGCGGAGCACGACCTCGGCCATCGCGGATCGACAGATGTTGCCGGTACAGACGATCATCACGCGGTACGGCTCGCTCATGTCCGTCATTCTGCCCGGTGGCGCCCGCGCCGCGGAGGACGGAGGTTGGACCTGCGGAGCGAGGCCGTCGAGCACCCGAGGAGACCTGCATGACCGTCGTGAACCCCCCGAACGACCTGCGCGAGTACATCGAGTACCTGCGCGACCGTGGCTACACGGTCCGGGACGGGCACTCGCCCGACCCGGACCTCATCGACCCCGAGGGGAACCCGGTCTACACGTGGCAGGAGGGGTATCCGTACGAGTCGCTCATGGACCGGGACGAGTACGAGCTCGAGAAGTACCGGCTGCAGGTCGAGCTGCTCAAGTTCCAGTACTGGCTGGAGGACAACGACCGGCGCGCGATCATCCTCTTCGAGGGCCGGGACGCGGCGGGCAAGGGCGGGACGATCAAGCGGTTCACGGAGCACCTCAACCCGCGCACCGCGCGCGTGGTCGCGCTGTCCAAGCCGAGCGACCGCGAGCGCGGGCAGTGGTATTTCCAGCGCTACGTCCAGCACCTGCCGACGGCGGGCGAGATCGTCATGTTCGACCGGTCCTGGTACAACCGCGCGGGCGTCGAGCGCGTGATGGGCTTCTGCTCCGACGAGGAGTACCGGACCTTCATGACGCAGGCGCCGGCGTTCGAGCGGATGCTCGTCGACTCGGGCATCCACGTGACCAAGCTGTGGTTCTCCGTGTCCCGCACCGAGCAGCGCACGCGGTTCGCGATCCGCCAGCTGGACCCGGTGCGGCGGTGGAAGCTCTCCCCGATGGACCTGGCCTCGCTGGACCGCTGGGAGGACTACACGGCGGCCAAGGAGGAGATGTTCCGGAGCACCGACAAGCGGTACGCGCCGTGGACGATCATCCGGTCCAACGACAAGAAGCGGGCGCGGATCAACGCGATGCGCCACTTCCTCACCCGGTTCGACTACGACGGCAAGGACCACGCGGTCGTCGGGACACCCGACCCGCTCCTCGTCATCCGGAGGAAGAACGAGCCGGCCGACGAGTAGCACCCGACGCGCAGCGGCGCAGGGTCGCCCCTACCGTGGACGCATGACGATCAGGGCGGGGTCGGGGCGCATCGCGGTGACCGGCGCGAGCGGCCTGCTGGGCTCGAAGCTCGCGTTCCGGCTCGCCGCCGAGGGCGCGCCGCAGCGCCTCGTCGTGCGCGACGCCGCCCGCGCACCGAGCCTCCGGGACGACCCGTTGCCCGAGTCCGACGTCGCGGTCGTCGGCGACTACACGGACACACCCGCCATGGTCCGGGCGTTCACGGGCTGCGACACGGTGTTCCTCGTGTCCGCGCGCGAGGACGCGGACCGCGTCGCCACGCACCGGGCCGCAATCGACGCGGCGGTCGTCGCGGGCGTCGAGCGGCTCGTCTACGTCTCGTTCGTCGGCGCCTCGCCCGACGCCGTGTTCACCTTCGCGCGCGACCACTGGCACACCGAGCAGTACGTCCGCGGGACCGGCCTGCGGCACACGTTCCTGCGCGACAACCTGTACCACCGCGGGCTCGCGCTCATGGTCGGCGACGACGGCGTGATCCGCGGCCCGGCGGGCGACGGCCGCGTGGCGTCGGTCTCGCACGACGACATCGCCGACGTCGCGACCGCCGTCCTCCTCGACGAGCGCCGGCACCGGCACGACGACGCCGTCTACGACCTCACCGGCCCCGAGGCCCTGACGCTCGCCGAGGTCGCGGCGCTGCTCTCGGCGGGGGCCGGCCGGGAGATCACGTACCACCCGGAGACCGTCGAGGAGGCGTACGCGTCGCGTGCGAGGTACGGGGCGCCGCCGTTCGAGGTCGACGGGTGGGTGTCGTCGTACACGGCCGTCGCCGCGGGCGAGCTCGCGCACGTCAGCGACACCGTGCGGCGCTTCACCGAGCGCCCGGCACGCTCGTTCGCGGGCTGGCTCGACGACTACCCCGACGAGTGGGCCCACCTGCGCCGCTGATCGCGAGATCGACCCGTGCGTCGCGAGGTCGACCTTCAGAAGGTCGATCTGGTGACGCCAGGGTCGATCTCGCGGTGGTTCTCCTCCGTGCGCGAAAACCCCTGGCGCGGTCCGCGCGGTCGGACGTACCGTCGTCGTACACGCGAAAGGAGGTGATCCGAGAAGTGAAGACTCTTCGGACTCGTGAGGTGGTTGCGCGCTAGTCGTCGCGCAACCGATTCGACAGACGGACCGGATGCGGTGAGCCCGTGAACCGGGCGGGACCTCCCGACGGGAGGTTCCCGACGGCGAGCGAGTACCACGCGACCACCGGGGCCCGCGGGCGTCGTGCCCTCGTCCAGCACGACAGGGGAGGTCACCTCTCCAGCCCGCGGGCCTTTCCGTGCCCGCACGGACCCGTCACGCGGCCGACCCGCGCTCCTGTCTCGCGCGGTCGTCCGCGCGCAGCGCGCCGTAGCGGCGCCACTGGCGCACCGCGGCCCGCGCCACGACGGCGCTCGCCACGACGCCGATCACGACCCACCACCACGGGAACGGGTCGTCCGCGTGCGGGACCCGCGGGTTTTCGCTCCACCCCTCGGCCTGGGCGCGCTGCCAGGTGAGCGCGACGAACCCGGACACGAGCAGCGGCAGCAGGGCAGCCACCGAGAGGACCCCGGCGAACGCCCGCGCCTGCGCGGTGTCACCGACGAAGCGCGGGCCGCGCATCAGTACGGGCTCCGCGCGACGACGAGGAACCGCGGCGCCTCGTCGACGAACTCGTGACCTGCCGCGAAGTGCAGGTGCAGCGCACGCAGGGGCGCCTCGAACCGGGCGACCGCCGCGGGTGACAGGCTCGCGAGCTCGGGGACCTGCCACGCGACGACGCGCAGGTACCAGAGCAGGGACCCGAGGTCCCGGAACCGCCGCAGACCCTCGTGCTCGCGCGCGACGTCGACCACGAGACCCGCGTCGCGCAGCACCTCGACCGCGCCGTCGAGCGTCACCGAGTCGGGGTCCCAGGGGAGGTCGACGCCGAGCGCCGCGCACAGGCGGATCCCGTCGCGCGTGTCGACCTGCTGCGTGAGGAACACGCCGCCGGGTTCCAGGACCCGACGCACCTCGTCCGGGTCGAACTCCTCGTGGCGGTCCAGGACGACGGCGAACTGGCCGTCGAAGAACGGCAGGACCTGGTCCTCGCCGGCCTCGACGGCGCGGACCTCCACGCCCAGCGGCGCGAGCCGACGGCGCGCCACCGGCAGGTTCGGCGCCCAGCCCTCGGTCGCGGCCGACCCGGCGGGGAACGGCCCGAGCGCCGAGAGCACCTCGCCGCCCCCGGTACCGAGGTCGAGGACGGGCCCGCGGCCGCCCGCCACGAGCTCGCGCGCGAGCGCGGGGTAGTCCCACGGGAGAGGCTCCTCGACGACCCGTCCGGCCACCGGGGACAGGTCGAACCCGGCCACGGGCACGGAACGGGCCCACTCGACGTGGGCCTCGAAGGACGCGTCGCGGGCGGGTGGGGCAGGGCGCTCGGGGACCGCGTCGGACATGCTGCGATTGTGCCCCGCGCACCTGGGAGGTGCCCGGAGGCGGCGCGAGACGTACCCCACGCGACCCCCGCGCGACGGGGATGGGATGGGGACCTCTCCCCGTCGCCGTGGGCCGACGTCGCGGGGTAGCCTCCCGGGGCGCGTGCCGTCCGGCACGGCGGGCCAGGAAGGACGGACGACGTGAGCGGATTCTGGGGAGCCGACGTCAACCAGCTGCGCAACCTCGCGCAGTCGTTGCAGTCCGCGTCGGAGCAGCTGACGTCGACGACGGCCCAGGTGTCCTCGCTCGTCGAGTCCTCCACGAGCTGGCAGGGGGACGACGCGGCGCAGTTCCGCAGCGAGTGGTCGGGGACGTCGATGGCGCTCCTGCGCGGCGTGAGCCAGACGCTCGCGGACGCGTCGCAGGCCGTGCTCCGCAACGCGCAGCAGCAGCACGACGCGAGCACCGAGGGCGGCTCCATCGCGTCGCCGGGCGTCCCGTCCCCGGGCGGTCCCGGCTCGCCGGGCGGCCCCGCCGGCCCGCTCGGCGGCCCGGGCACGAACGGGACGATCTGGGACGTGCTCGGCGTCGGCACCGCGGGCGTGGGGCTGCTCATGGACGGCTGGAAGGGCTGGAAGGTGGGGACCGCGCTGAACGGGTTCCTCCAGGCCAGCCGCCTCGCGGACGTGTCCGACGCCGCGGCGAGCGCCTCGGTCTTCGCACGCAACATGGTCTTCGCGGACGCCGAGGGCCTGCTCGCGCGGCTCGGCACGGCGGGTCGGCTGGCGGGAGGCGTGGGCGGCGCGTTCAGCATCTACGGCGGGATGCAGCAGATGTTCAACACGCAGTACGACGGCGTGCGCGGCGGCGTCGACCGGGTCATGGGCGGGCTGTCCGTGGTCAGCGGTGCGGGCACCATCGGGCTCATGCTCGGCGCGGCGCCGCTGCTGGGCCCGGTCGGCGTGGGCATCGTCGTCGGGGCCGGTGTCGTCGCCGGCGCGTGGGCGCTCGGCAACCTCGTGGTCGACAACTGGGACGCGATCTCGGGCTTCGTGTCCGACCCGGGCCCGTATCTCGCCGACGGCTGGAACGCCGTGTCCGACTTCGCGGGCGACGCCGCGGATACCATCGGGGACGTCGCGTCCGACGTCGGGGACGCGGTCGGCGACGGGCTCTCCGCCGCCGGTGACTTCGTCGGAGGGCTCTTCTCGTGACCGAGCAGACGACCATGCGCTGGTCCACCAGCGACATCGCGGCCGCCGAGGGGACCCTCGCGCGGGTCGTGCCCGGCGAGGCGACGGTGATCGGCGTCCTCACGGACGAGGAGGTCGTGGTCCTGGACGGGCTCCAGAACGCGCAGATCGTGCCGACGCCGTGGCTCGAGGCGCAGGAGGATGCGGACCGCTCGCTCGTCGGCCGGGTCGCGCTGCGCTCGCTCCTCGCCCGCGGGCTCGTCACCCCGGGCGCCGGCACCGGCACGGACCCGGGCACAGGGACGGGCTCGGGCTCGACCGACGGCGGCGCGGACGTCTCGATCGAGGCGGTGCCCGAGGTGACGGGACCGCTCGTCCTGCGCCGGACCGCGCAGTCGATCCTCTCGGCCGAGCGCGTGACCTCCGGCGGCCGACACTGGGTGTTCTGCTACGTCCACGAGGACGGCCGCGTGCTCGAGGAGGAGGTGTCGCGCAGCGGTCACCACTCGTTCGTCGTGTACGCGCTCGACCATCTCGGTGAACGCCTCGCACCGTTCCTCGACCCCGAGCGCTCGGCCGTGCTCGACGGCCGCGAGCGCGCGCTCGACGCCGCCACCCTGCGTGCGGGCGCTGCCGACGTCCCGGGGCTCGCGACAGCCCGCGCCGCGACGACGCTCAGCGCCGTCCACGCCGGCTCGGAGCAGCTCGTCACCGTCACGGTCTACGCCGGCCCCGACGGCGTGTTCGTGCTGCGCGGCACCGAGCACGACGCGTCCGGCGCCCCGTCGTCGTACACGCTCGCCGAGGCCGGAGCGGGCACGCTCGTCGCGCTCCCCGGGACGCTGGTCACCGCATGAGCGCCCCGTACGGACCCGGTCCCGGCGCACCCGGCCCCGACTCGTACGGGCCCGGCAGCGCCGGACCTCCGCGACCGACGGGCGACCGCGCGACCCGCAAGGTGCGCGCGACCGTCGCCCGGTACCCCGAGCTGGGCGCGCTGCGGCATGTCGAGGCGAACACGCCCCCGCTGCGCGCGTATGTCGTCACGGCGGTCGTCATCCTCGCGTTCACGGTGGGCGTCGTGCTCGGCAACGGTGACGTGGTCGATGCGCTCGCGGTCGCGCCCGCGTGGGTCGCGATCGCCGCGGTCATCCT
Source organism: Cellulosimicrobium sp. BMG9.23 (assembly GCF_059159985.1). NCBI lineage: Bacteria > Bacillati > Actinomycetota > Actinomycetes > Micrococcales > Promicromonosporaceae > Cellulosimicrobium > Cellulosimicrobium sp. BMG9.23. The sequence continues at coordinate 18,474 of NZ_JBZGBZ010000014.1, read as the reverse complement.
GTGGTTCATCGGGTCGGAGAAGCTGCTCGTGCTCGAGCGGGGGATCGTCATCGGGTCGTTCGCACCGTTCCTGCGCCCGTACGTCGTCCCGTTCGCGGAGATCGACGCATGGTCCGTCGGGGCCGTGGACAAGTTCGTGCGCCTCGGGCGCATGACGGCGAGCCAGGGCCTCGCGTCGACGGGCCGCGGCGCGCTGTGGTCCCGGTACGCGGTCGTCTTCGTGGGCCCCCCGGCGATCGTCGCGCGCCGTCACCGTGCACGCGTAGCGGGGGCGCTCGACGTCTCCGAGCGCACCGTCCGCGGCGGGACGCTCTGGTGGTTCGCGACGCGCGGCCGCCCCGACCGCCTCGTCCACGCCCTCGCCGGCGCCCTGCACGCGGCCGGCGCGCCGGGCGCCGACGGCATCGTGGCACGCGCGCTGCCGCCGACCGTCCTGTCGGGCAAGCCCGAGGACGCGTCCACCCAGCTGCCCGGCCTCCAGCAGCGCGGGCGGTAGTGGCAGGTCCGCAGGTCGCGGCGTCCGGGGACCGGGCGACGCGCAAGGTGCGCCACTGGGCCCACGCGTCGCGGCTCGGCCGTCTGCGCCACGTGGAGGCTGCGACGCCGAACGTGCCGGGGTGGGTCGTCGTCGTCGGCTTCGGGCTGTTCGTGGCCGGCGGCGGCCTCGCCGACGGCGACCTGGTCGGGGCCGCCGTCCTCGCCGGTGTGTGGGCCGTCGTGACAGGGGTCGGCCTGTGGTTCATGGGCTCCGAGAAGCTGCTCGTGCTGGACCGGGGGATCGTCATCGGCTCGTTCGCGCCGTTCTTGCGCCCCTGCGTCGTCCCGTTCACCGGCCTCGACGCCCGGACCGTGTCGGCCGTGGTGGCGAACCAGCGCACGCTGGGCCTCCTGCTCGCGGACCGCGGGGTCTCCGGCGCGTCACGCACCGTCCTGTGGTCGCGTCGACCCGTCACGTTCATGGCCGTCTCACCGCAGGTCGCGCGCCACGCCTGGGCGCAGGGTCACGCCGTCGACCTGGCGAGCGCCCCTGGGTACGACCTCTGGGTCTTCTCGACGCGCCGCACGTCCTGCCAGGCGCGCCTCGTCCACGCGCTCGCCGCGGCGATGCTCGACGCACGCGTCCCGGGCGCCGACGGCGTGACCACCCACGCGCTCCCGCCGCGGCCCCTGCGGTCCACCGTCGCGGACGCGGACCACCTCGGCATCCCCGAGCGCTTCCGCCGCGCCCCGCTCCGTCGCTCCTGACCTCCGTCGCTCCTGACCCGCGGCGGTCAGCCGACGAGCGCGGTGGCGAGCTGCGCCGTCGGGCCCGCGCCCGCACCGGGCGCCGCCCGCAGCGCCGCGACCTGCAGCACCATCCACGGGCTGAACGCCCACGGCGTGGCGTCCACGGCACGCACGACGTCGCGCGGGTCGGCCCAGGCGATCTCCATGACCTCGTCCGGGTTCGGCTCGACGCCGCCCGCCGCACGCGCGGTGTAGACGGGGCAGATCTCGTTCTCGACGACCCCTGACGCGTCGACCGCGCGGTACCGGAACCCGGGCACGGAGACCTCGAGGTCGGTGACCCGCAGCCCGAGCTCGTGCTGCGCGTGACGGGTGATCGACTCCTCGGTGGTCTCCGTCCAGCGGGGGTGACCGCAGAACGAGTTGGTCCACACACCCGGCCACGTGCGCTTCGCGAGCGCGCGGCGCGTGAGCAGGAGGCGGCCGGAGTCGTCGAGCACGTAGCAGGAGAACGCCAGGTGGAGGGGGGTCTCGGTGGTGTGGACGGCGGAGCGCTCGAAGGTTCCGGTGCGGCGGCCCTCGTCGTCCACGGTGACGACGTGGTCGGCGGCGACGGGGACGTGACGGGTCATGCCGTCACTCTCGCACACCGGGGCCGGACGTCCGGAGACGGCGAGCCTGCCGTCAGGCGGTTTGCCGAGAGCCCCGGTCGGTGAAATAAGGTGAGCCTGACCTTCGTCCTGAGGGTGCGACCGGGTGGCCAGCCGGCCCGGTTCCGCCGAGCAGATCCTGAGAGCCGCATGTCTCCGTCCGCCGACACCCGTCCGCCGCGCGTCCCCGCGCCGCGCGCCGCGTCCGGCACGGTCGACGCCGCACCCGACGCCGCACCCGACGCCGCACCTCACGTGACGTCGTACGCCCCCGACGACCGCCCTGCGCCAGGACTCGCCCGGAGCGACGCCGCCCGCGGGGCCGGTCTGCTCGTCGCGCTCGTCGTCCTCGTCGGCGCCGTCGTGCTCAGCCTCGTCGTCGGGTCCAAGGCCGTCCCGACCGCGACGGTGTGGGACGCGCTCACCGCGTACGACGGGTCGGCGGACCACGTGATCGTGCGCGACCTGCGTCTGCCGCGCACGGTCGTCGGGCTCCTCGTGGGCGCCGCGCTCGGCGTCTCGGGAGCACTGATCCAGGCGATGACGCGCAACCCGCTCGCCGACCCGGGGATCCTCGGCGTGAACGCCGGCGCCGCGTTCGTCGTCGTGCTCGCGGTCGCGCTCCTGGGGATCACGGACATCTCGTCGTTCATCTGGTTCGCGTTCCTCGGCGCGATCCTCGCGACGGTCGCGGTGTACGCGATCGGCTCGCAGGGGCGCGGGGGAGCGACGCCGGTGCGGCTCACGCTCGCCGGTGTCGCGCTCGCGGCCGTGCTCGGCGGGATCTCGCAGGGGATCATGCTCCTCGACCCCGCCGTGTTCGACCGCATGCGGTTCTGGACCGCGGGCTCGCTCGCGGGCCGCACGATGGAGATGGCGGGGACGATCGCGCCGTTCGTGTTCGTCGGCCTGGTGCTCGCGCTCCTCGTCGCGCGGCCGCTCAACGCCGTCGCGCTCGGCGACGACCTCGCCAGCTCGCTCGGCGCGCACGTCGGCCGCACGCGCGTGCTCGTCGGCATCTCCGTGACGCTCCTGTGCGGCGCCGCGACGGCCGTGGCGGGGCCCATCGCGTTCGTCGGGCTCATGGTCCCGCACGTCGCGCGCTGGACGGTCGGCCCCGACCAGCGGTGGATCATCCCGTACTCCGCGGTGCTCGCCCCGGTCCTCCTCCTCGTGTCCGACGTCATCGGGCGTGTCATCGCGATCCCCGGTGAGATCCAGGTCGGCGTCATCACCGCGTTCGTCGGCGCCCCCGTGCTCATCGTGCTCGTGCGCCGCACGAAGGCGAGCGGGCTGTGAGCGCCCCGGCGCCGGTCCGGGGCCGGGGATCGGCGGTCCCGCCCGACGACGGCGCGCGCGTCGACTTCGGACGCCCGACCCGCGTCGTGCGCGGGTTCGGCGGCCGCCTGAGCCAGCGGCTCGACCTGCGCACGATCGCCGTGTGCCTGGGTCTCCTGGTCGTCGCGCTCGCCATCGGGGTCGTCGCGCTCATGACGGGCGACTACCCGCTGACCGTCCCGCAGGTGCTCGGTGCGCTCGTGGGCGGCGCGGACGGCCCCGTGCAGATGGTCGTCGTCGAGTGGCGCCTCCCGCGCGCGCTCCTGGCGCTCGTCCTCGGGGCGTGCCTCGGGGCGAGCGGCGCGATCTTCCAGTCGCTCACGCGCAACCCCCTGGGTAGCCCCGACATCATCGGCTTCAACACGGGCGCGTACACGGGCGCGCTCGTCGTCATGACCGTGCTCGGCAGCGGGTACACCTCCGTGGCGGGCGGCGCGCTGCTCGGCGGGATCGCCACCGCCGCCGTGGTCTACGTGCTCGCGTACCGGCGCGGGGTCCAGGGCTTCCGGCTCATCATCGTCGGGATCGCGGTGTCGGCGATGCTCGCGTCGCTCAACACGTGGCTCATCCTCAAGGCAGACCTCGAGACCGCGATGGCCGCCGCCGTCTGGGGCGCGGGGTCGCTCAACGGGACCACCTGGGCGCAGGCCGCACCCGCGTGCGTGCTCGCCGTCATCATCGCCCTCCCGCTCGTGTGGCTCGCCCCGCGCATGGCGATGCTCGAGCTCGGCGACGACGCCGCGACGGCGCTCGGTCTGCGCGGCGAGCGGGTGCGCCTCGCCCTGGTCCTCCTGGGCGTCGCCCTCACCGCGCTCGCCACCGCCGCCGCCGGCCCGATCGCGTTCGTCGCGCTCGCCGCGCCGCAGCTCGCGCGCCGCCTCACGGGCAGCGCGGGCGTCCGCATCCTGCCCGCCGCGGCGATGGGCGCCGTCCTGCTCGCCGCGAGCGACCTCGTCGCGCAGCGCGCGTTCGCGCCCACGCAGCTCCCCGTCGGCGTGGTCACCGTGAGCGTCGGCGGCGCGTACCTCGTGTGGCTCCTCGTGCGGGAGGCCCGCCGATGAGCCGCCGTCCGCTCTCCCCACAGATCCCCCGACGTGGAAGGACGCCCGTGAGCGCCACGACCTCCGCCGACCTGACCGGCACCCTGGGCGACGCCGTCCCCGGGACCGAGGACGCGCCGTCGGGCACGGAACGGGACGCGGTGGGCCCGGGCGGCACGGAGGTCTTGCCGGCCGACCGCCTGCACGCCGACGGCGTCACGCTCGGCTACGACGACCGCGTCATCTCCACGGACCTCGACGTGACGATCCCCGACGGGTCGTTCACGGTGATCGTCGGCCCGAACGCGTGCGGCAAGTCGACGCTCCTGCGCGCGCTGTCCCGCCTGCTCAAGCCGTCCCGGGGGCAGGTCGTGCTCGACGGCCGCGCCATCTCGTCGATCCCGGCGAAGGAGGTCGCGCGCCGCCTCGGCCTGCTGCCGCAGACGTCGATCGCGCCCGAGGGCATCACCGTCGCGGATCTCGTCGCGCGCGGGCGGTACCCGCACCAGAAGCTCCTGCGGCAGTGGTCGCGCGAGGACGAGGCCGCGGTCGTCGAGGCGATGGCCGCCACGGGCGTCACCGACCTCTCGGGCCGGCTCGTCGACGAGCTGTCGGGCGGGCAGCGGCAACGCGTCTGGGTCGCGATGGTCCTCGCGCAGGAGACCCCGATCCTGCTGCTCGACGAGCCGACGACGTTCCTCGACATCGCGCACCAGGTAGAGCTGCTCGAGCTGTGCGCCGACCTCAACCGCGACCGCGGCAACACGCTCGTCGCGGTGCTGCACGACCTCAATCACGCGTGCCGGTACGCGACGCACCTCATCGCGATGAAGGACGGCGCCGTCGTCGCCGAGGGTGCGCCGGGCGACGTCGTGACGGCCGCGCTCGTCGAGGAGGTCTTCGGGCTGCCGTGCCGCATCATCGACGACCCGGTCACCGGCACGCCGCTCGTCGTCCCGGAGGCGCGGCCGCGCCGGGCCTGACGACGCCCGCCGCCAGGTCCAGCACAAGGGCGGCTTGGGTGGCGTGCCGAACCCCGGGTTGTGCCTCCATCACGGGCTCGATCGACACACAAACCGGGGTTCGGCGGGCGAGGTTCCCCGCTCAGACGAAGCCGAACACCGGCGGGACCAGGATCACGACGGCGGCCGCCCACACCGCGTAGACCGGCAGGAACCGGGTCTGCCAGTGCACGAGCGCGTCGAACGGCCGGTGCCGCAGGAACCGGACCATGAGCACGGCCGACCCGACGAGGTGGACGAGCAGCAGGAGGTTGAGCCCGAGCGCGACGGCCTTGTTGGGGCTGACGCCGAACTCGGCGATCCGCGTGAGCATCGCCGTGAGCGCGATCGCGTCGACCGCGAGCGCCCCCACGACGAGCGCGAGCTGCAGCCCGTCGAAGACGGTCGGCGGCGCGAGCGGGTCCCGGGCCGAGACCGAGTACAGCAGCAGGCACACGACGAGCACGAGGATCGCGTTCATGAGGATGAGCAGCTCGCGGTCGACGTCGGCGAGGTTCCCCGACGTGGCGAGCACGGCGAACAGCGCGACGAGCATGACGACCGTCAGCGGCGTGAACACGCGGGTCAGGACCGGCGCGATGTTCTCGACGACGTTCTGCTTGGCCTCGACGAGCCACGCCGCGACGACGAGCGCGCCGGGCACGCAGAAGGGAAAGATCCAGTCCTCGAGGTACGGCTCGAGGTCGACGTCGGCGAGCGAGAACACCCCGGCCGTCAGGCCGACCAGCACGCCGCCGCCGAGCGCGAGGAGCGTGAAGTAGACCGCGAGCTCGCCCGTAAACCGGGCGAAGTCCATGCGGCGCGCGTCGGACCGCCATCGTCCGCCGATGTACGCGACGCCCACGAGCGCCCACAGGACCACGGGGGTGTGGATCGCCGCGATGATCTCCGTGGACCCGCCCGGGACGAACGGGTACGCGTTGAGCACGAGGGCCAGCACGACGAACGGCACGAGCAGCGTGAGGCCGACCTGCCACGTGAGCCGGCGCTTCCACGCGAAGTAGCCCGCGAGGAACGGGAACACGAGCAGGCCGACGTTGCGCAGCAGCACCCACTCGTCATCGACGAGCCACGTCGCCGTCTTGACGGCGATCCCGGCCCCCACGGCGAGCGCGAGGACGACGGCGAGCTCGCGCCACGACCGTGACCCGTCTGCCCCGCCCGCGGGGTCCTCGCGCACGAGGACGAGCTGCTTCCACAGCCGGTCGGAGTGCTCGCGCGCGAACTCGCGCGAGACGGCGTCGAGGTCGCCCATGCGCTTCACGGCGACGAGGAAGGCCTCCTCGTCGTCGAGGCCGGTGGCGCGCAGGTCCTCGACGCGCTCGCGCAGGTGGTCCTCCATCTCGTCGACGTCCGCCGACGAGATGGCCTCGCGCCGCTGCACGTAGCCGCGCCACTGGTCGATCTGGGCCTCCAGCTCGGCGTGCGCCCCGGCGGCGGCCGACCCGGCCGACCCGGCCGACCCGGCAGTCCCGGCTGTCCCGGCTGTCCCGTGCGCCATCAGGCCCATCCCTCCGCGAGGCGCGGCGGGTGCGCGGGGTCGGGCTGCGCCGACTGCCACACACGCTGGAGCGCCTCGGCGACGACGACCCACTGGTCCTGGCGCTCCGCGAGCGCCGCGCGGCCCGAGGCGGTGATCGCGTAGTGCTTGCGGCGGCGACCGACGTCGGACACGCCCCACGACGCCTCCACGTGACCCAGGCGCTCGAGCCGGTGCAGCAGCGGGTAGAGCATGCCGTCGGTCCACTGCATGCGGCCGTCGGAGAGCTCGCCGACGCGCTTGAGGATCGCGTACCCGTACGACTCGCCCTCCGCGAGGATGCCGAGCACGAGCGGGGTGGCCGACGCCGCGACCAGGTCCTTGTCGATGCGCACGGGGCGCCTCCTGTGTCCTGAGAACGTACCTAGAACTGCTAGGGCTTTGGAGCCTAACAGACCTAGGGGTAGCGGTCCGAGGGTGCTGCGGCTCGTCCGGGACCGTCAGCGGCCGTCAGCCGCGGTCGGCAGCGCCGGGTCGGCGTCGAGCAGCCAGCCGGTGAGAGCGTCGTCGACCATGGGACCGAGCGAACGACCGCGCGGCGCTGCCGCACCCGGTCGCCCGCGGGTCGCTCCCGCGACCGGTTCCCAACGCCGGGCGCTACGCCCCGCCCACCTCCGTCGCGACCAGGACGACGTTGTCGCCGTAGTGCCCGCTCCGGGTGTCGAACACCCCGCCGCACGTGATCAGCACGAGGCGGTGCGGGCCGTCGGCGCGGTACAGCTCGCGCGGCAGGCCCTGCGTCTTCGGGTACGAGCGACGCTCCACGATCTCGTACGTGGTGACGTGCCCGTCCGCGACGGCGACCTGGACCTTCGTCCCCGTCGGCGCCTCGACGAGGCGCAGCATGGGCCCCGTCCGCGCGCCCGAGGCGTCGACGTGCGCCGCCAGGACGACGCTGCCCGACGGCGCCCCTGGCACCGCGCCGCTCGACCACCAGCCGACGACGCGCGGGTCGGGCGGGAGGTCGAGCGCGCCGTCGGGCAGCACACCGACCGGCACCACCTCGGCCGAGACGTCCGCAGCGAGGACGTCCAGGTGGATTGGGGGCGAGACGGCGACCCCGCTCGGGAACGGCGGCACCGGACCCGGCGAGGGCGTCGGATCGGACGCCGGTGCCGACGGCGCAACCGTCAGCGGCGCCGCGCGGACGGCCGGCACCCCGGTGCCGGCGTCCGGGACGCGCAGCTCGGGAGGCTGCAGGACGAGCGCGACGCCGACCGCGATCGCGCACGCCCCGCCGCCTCCGAGGACGAGGGGGGCCCGCCAGCGACCGGGTCGTCGGCGGGCCGCCGTCACGTGGTCTGCCGACGGCGGGCGACGACGAGGCCGGCCGTCACGACGGCGACGGCGCCGACGGCGAGGAGCGCCAGCCCGAGCGGCTGCGGCCCGGTGGCCGCGTCACCGCCCGTGCCGGCAGGCACGGACGATGGGATGCCGAGCTCCTGCGCGCTCGCGAGCAGACCGTCGAGGTGCTTCTGCACGACAGGTGCGGCCGCGGCCGCCGCGTCCTTGACCGACTGCTCCGATCCCTCCGCGATCTCCTGCTCACCGGCGGCGATCGTCTGGCGGTGGCCGGTGATCTGTGACTCGACCCACGCGGTGTCGAACGCCTCGCCCGTCTGGCTCTTCACGGACTCGAGGGTGGCCTGCTGCTCCGCGGTCGGCGCGTCGGGCAGCGTGACGCCCAGCTCGGACGCGAGCGCCGTGAGGTCGGCGTCGAGCGCGGTGTGGTCGTCGATCAGCATCCGCCCGTGGTGGCGGACGTCCTCCGTGGTCGCCTGGGCGACCGCTGCCTCTCCGGCGGCGATCTCGGCAAGGTTGCCCTGGTGGGCGGAGGCCATCCACTGCTGGTCCTGGTCGGACGGTGCAGCGGCGGCAGGTCCGGCGGCGAGCGCGACGGCTCCGACGGCGGCGGCGATGACGACGGTGGTGCGACGAAGATGGGTCATGGTGTGCTCCTCGTGCGGCGGGGGTGCGGGGCCCGCCTGCTCGAGCCGTCGTCCCATCGTGGGAAACGACGCCGCGGCACGCACGTCGGGGAGAACCGTCGCCGGGTTGCGTGCGCTGCGAGGCCCGACAGGGTGGTGGGACGCGGGCCCCCGGTGCCCGACGGTGAGCAGAGGAGACACGATGAGCGTGCCGACGAGCAACCCTGGACCGATCGCGGAGATCCACCCGGGGATGCGGGTCGTGGACAGCGCCGGCGACGACGTCGGCACGGTCGAGGACGTCCGCATGGGCGACCCGGGGGCCGTCACGCCCGGTACCGAGGACCGTGGGGCCCACGACGGGCTGATCGGCGCCGTCGTCGACGCCGTGACGACGGGGGACGGCCTGGCGGACGCCGACCGGGAGCGGCTGCGCCGGCTCGGCTATCTGCGGATCGACGCCAAGGGGTTCCTCGCCGGCAACCGCTACGCCGCGTCGGACGAGGTCGCCGGCGTGGACGACGACGTGGTGCGGCTCTCCGTGCCGGGCTCGCACCTCGTCGGTTGAGCGGTTCGCAGGGCCGGCACGTATCGTGAGGACGACGGCGCCCTCTTCCGTCGATGGCCGCACGGAGCACCCGACGGGACGGCGATGCCGCACACCTACCTCTTCGCCCTGACCGACGGCGGCGGGACGGTCCCGCCCGAGCTGGGGGCCGTGCGTCGTCTCGTGGAGCGCGGGCACCGGGTGCGCGTGCTCCACGAGGACTCGATGGCGCCCGAGGTGCGGGCGACAGGCGCGATCTCCGTCCCGTGGCGCCGGGCGCCGAACCGCCCCGACCGCGACCCCGCGAACGACCCGCTCAAGGACTGGGAGGCGCGGGGCCTCCTCGCGCAGGCCCGGGACATGGGCGAGGTGGTGATCACCGGGCCGGCTCCTGCGGTCGCGCGCGACGTCCTCGACGAGATCGACCGCGAGCGCCCCGACCTCGTCGTCACGTCGGTCTTCACGTTCGGCGCGATGGTCGCGGCCGAGTCCCGCGGCATCCCGTTCGACGTGCTGATCCCCAACGTCTACGCCCTGCCCGCGCCGGGCCGCACGCCCTTCGGCGCAGGGCTGAAGCCCGCGCACGGACCCCTCGGACGCTCCCGCGACCGCGCCATGACGAGCCTGTCGTCGCGCGTGTTCGACCGGTACACGCTCGCCGGGATGAACGGGCTCCGCGCCGGCCTGGGCCTCGGCCCACTGACGCACTCGTGGGAGCAGATGAGCGCCGCGCGCCGCCACCTCGTCATGACGAGCCCGGCGTTCGATCTGCCCGGCCCGCTCCCGGCGAACGCGCGGTACGTCGGGCCCGTGCTCGACGACCCAGCATGGGCCGACGACGCCCCGTGGGCCCCTCCGCCCGGCGACGACCCGCTCGTCCTCGTCGCGCTGTCCTCGACGTTCCAGGACCAGGCCGCGCTGCTCGGTCGCATCGTCGACGCGCTCGCGACGCTGCCCGTGCGGGGGATCGTCACGACCGGGCAGAGCCTGGCGCCCGACGCGGTCCCGGGTGCGGCGAACGTGGTCGTCGTCGCGTCTGCGGCGCACCACGCGATCCTGCCCGACGCCGCGCTCGTCGTCACGCACGGCGGGCACGGCACGCTGCTCAAGGCTCTCGCGGCGGAGTGCCCCGTCGTCGTGCTCCCGCACGGCCGCGACCAGGCCGACAACGCGGTGCGTGTCACGCTGCGCGGCGCGGGCGTCGCGATCTCGCGACGCTCGTCCGCCGACCGCATCGCACGGTCCGTGCGTCGCGTGCTCGACGACCCCGGCTACGCGCGCGCCGCGGCAGCGCTCGGGACCGCGATCCGCCACGACGCCGAGCACAGCACGCTCGTAGCGGAGCTCGAGGACCTCACCGCCCGGCAATAGCGGCGCGGCGCCGCGGAGGGTGCCGTGCTGAGCGTCGACGAGCCCTCGACGGGTGAACGCCTCACGGTCGACCGCGAGGGCGGCGCCGAGGGCATCCACGAGTACCTCCAGACGAAGTACACGCTCACGGCCCGACCCGTTCGCGGCGTCGTGAGGACGTACCGCGCAGGCGTCCGGAAGGCGCTTATACCTCCTGTCCGTCGCCCACGCACGTCCAGGCGGATCATGTGGTAGATGTATGTCCGGATTCGACGTAGTGTCTGCGGCGTGAACATCTACCTCGTGCTGTCGCGGAGCCGCACCGTCCTGTCCCGGACGATCGCCCTGGCGACGCGCGACGAGTTCACGCACGCCTCCCTCGCTCTGGACCCCGGGCTCGACCTCATGTTCAGCTTCGCGCGACGGCGCGCGAACAACCCGTTCGTGGGGTGCTTCAAGCGCGAACGGCTCGACGACGGCCTCTACCGCGGCATGGACGTCGTGCCCGGGCTGGTGCTCGAGATCCCGGTCACGCCGGACCAGCACGCGGTGATCTGCGCCCGCATCAGCGAGTTCCTCCTGGATTCGCACGCCTACTCGTACAAGAAGACCGGGCTCGTCAGCGTGCTGACCGGGCGCGGGTCGGAGGACGACACGCGCTTCGTGTGCTCCGAGTTCGTCTACCACGTGCTCCACGGTGCGGGCGTGTGCGACCTCGGGGTCGCTCGCTGGCAGGTGCGCCCGCAGATGCTGCTGGACCTTCCGGGCGAGGTCGTCTTCCGCGGCGACCTCAAGGAGTACGCGGCGCGGCACCGTCCCGGCATCCACGGGGTCTCGTCGGTGCCGGCGCTCACGTTCGCCCCGACCGGGGCGCGCGCGCTCGCCTGAGCCGCACGGGCGCCGTCGGGCACCCGGAGGCCCACGCTGATCGCCCGTCGCCGCACGGACCCTCGCGCGGGGACCGGACGTGCGGAAGGGCGAGGCCGGTGGACCGGAACGGCCCACGACCCCGCCCCTCCGCAGGACGACCTGACCGGCTACCCGGTGTAGGTCTCGAGCTCGGCGATGCGCGGCGTGCCCGACGCGCTCGTGATCACGAGGTTGATCTTCTTCGTCGACGTCGCCGGGAACGCGGCCGTCCCCGCGCCCGAGCCGGTCTTGAGGACCGCACCCGTGTCGTTGTCCACGAGCCGCCAGGCGCCGAGCGTGCCGCCGCCCGAGGCCGTGCGGATGACGACCGACGACACGGTCTTCGCCGTGCCCCACTTGACCGAGACCGTGCCCGTGGATCCGCTCGGCGACCAGTAGGTGCTGGCGTCACCGTCGATCGCGTTCCCGTAGCTCGTGCCGCTGGCCTTGCTCGACCCGTCCGCGCCCGCGCCGATGCTCAGGTTCGTGCCCGACGGCGGGTCGGTCGGGTCAGGGTCCGGCGGGTCCGTGGGGTCCGGGTCCGGCGGGTCGGTCGGGTCGGGGCTCTCGCCACCGAAGGTGACCCGGAGCGAGCCGTCGGACGCGAACGACCAGCCGAGCGCGCCGTCGTACGCCCCGCACGCGGAGCCGTTCGACCCGTTGTAGAACGAGTTGCCACCGGCGTCCGTGCCGACCGTCTTGTCGTTCGACCCGGAGTCGCACGACACGTTGCCGCTGTAGCGGTGCGTGCCGGCGTCGAAGCTGAAGTTGCGCTCCTCGTTGCCGACGGCCACGTTCCCGCTCATGGTGATCGAGCCGGGGTTGGAGTTGTAGGTGAAGCCGTGCTTGCCGTTGTCCACGGCGAACGAGTTCCGCACGACGTGGTTCACCTTGATGTCCTCGCCGCCGAGCTTGAAGCCGTTGCGGTCGCCGTTGCCGGCCTGGCCGCCGTTGGACAGCGTGCCGTTCCCGAAGGCGAGCGAGCTCTCGATCGTCACTGCGCCGATCGGGCCGGTGTCGGTCTTGGTGTACAGGTCCCAGCCGTCGTCGATGTTGTGGTGCGCGACGGTGTTGCGGAACACGTTGCCCGGACCGGACGTGAGCTTGGCCGCGAAGCCGTCCGCGTCCTCACCGTCGGAGTCGACGTTGTCGTGCGACTCGCTGGACACGACGAGATTGTTCGACGGCCACTCGCTCGCCGGCGCGCCGGCCACGAGGCGCGAGAGCTGCAGGCCCGTGTCGTTGTTGTGGCGCGTCACGACCCGCTCGATGACGTTGTTGTTGCCGCCGAGGAGGATGCCGTTGTCACCGGCGTGCTCGACGACGATCCCGTAGACGTGCCACCAGTCGCCGCCGATCGCGAGGCCCCGGTTGGCGGGATCCTCGGCCTGCGCCGAGAAGTTCAGCACCGGCTTCTCGCCCGGGTAGGCGGACAGCAGCGTGCGGTTGCCCGACGTGCCGTCGTTGCCCGGCTCGATCGTGACGGTCTGCGACAGGTTGTACGTGCCGCCCCGCAGGAAGATCTCGCCACCCGAGGCGACGCGGTCGATCGCGACCGGGAGCGTCGTCGGCGCGGAGAGCGTGCCCGCGGCGGACGCGCTGCCGTTCGGCGCGACGTAGATCGTCTCGGCGGTCGGCTCCGGCGGATCCGTGGGGTCAGGGTCCGGCGGGTCGGTCGGGTCCGGGTCCGGCGGGTCCGTGGGGTCAGGGTCCGGCGGGTCCGTGGGGTCCGGCGTCTGCGGCGTGCACGAGCCGTCGGAGACCTTCAGGCCCTTGTTCGCACCGGCCGTCTGGTTCACGAGGGCGGGGACGCAGCTCGCGCCGTCCATCGTGTACGAGTAGGGGATGGAGACGCTCGTCGTGGACGTCGGGTTCGGCCCGGCGGGCTGGATGTCACCCTCCGGCTCGGACCACGTGATGTTGTCGAAGACGTTGCCCGCGACCTGCCACGTGCCCTTCTGGTCCGTGTAGAACGTCCCGAGGACGTCCTTCGAGTCCTCGAAGTAGTTGTTCTCCACCTTCGCCTTCGCGCCGGCGCGCGAGTTGATGCCCGACTCGTTGAGCTGGACGTAGTGGTTGTTGTAGATGTGCGCGATCCCCCCGCGCAGCAGCGGGGTGCGCGAGTCGAGGTTCTCGTACTTGTTGTGGTGGAACGTCACGAACCCGTTCGAGGTGTCGCTCTCGCTCGAGCCGATGAGGCCACCACGGCCGGAGTTGCGCAGGATGCTGTAGGACAGCGTCACGTACTGGACGCCGCCCTTCATGTCGAAGAGGCCGTCGAAGCCCTCGGACTCGCCGCCCGACGCCTCGAGCGTGACGTGGTCGACCCACACGTTGCGGACGCCGCTCTCCATGCCGATCGCGTCGCCGCCGTTGGAGGTCGGGGAGCCCGACTTCTTGACGTTCTTGACCGTGACGTTCTGGATGATGATGTTCTCGGCCTCGCGGATGTGGATGCCGAGCTGGTCGAACGTGGCACCGCTGCCCACGCCGACGATCGTGACGTTGCTGATCTGCTTGAGCTCGATGACGCCGGCTGCGGTGTTGCAGCTGTCGCCCGAGACCTTCGCCGTGTTGCCGTGGTTGATCGTGCCCTCGACCTGGATCGTGATCGGGGTGTCGTCGCTGGCCCGGTTGCACAGGGCCGCGTGGATCTGCGTCCCCGTCGTGGCCCGGACGGTCTGCCCGCCGGCACCGCCGGTGGTCCCCCCGTTCTGGGTCGCGTAGCCCGTCGGGCTGCCGGTCACGGCCGCCGTGGCCGTCGTCGCCAGGGCTGTCACGCCCATGGCTGCGGCCAGGGACATCGCGGCACCTGCCGCGACGAGTCGTCGTGCGACTGGTCGTCTCATCGTTGCCTCACCTTTCGTCATCGAAATTCGGGGCAGTGCTGTTCGAGCTGTTCGTGCTCTTGGTGCTGTGGTGCTCCGCTGCCGGGTCTGGCTGACCCGAGCGCTCCGATACCGACGTCGTCCGCTCCGGTGCGGACGTCCGTCGAGCTCCCTCTCACGCCTCCTCGACGAGCACGTGGTCCCGGGCCGTGCCCGCTCCGCCGTCGGAGCGGGCACACCCATGGAGACCCGGAGGAGGACGGGTAACCGGTTTCTCGATCGTAGGAGACCGGTTTCTCATGCGCAAGGCCGAGTTTCCCGTCCGGCACGCGCGACGGTGCTGAGATGCGGGCTGAGGGCGGTTCCGCTTCAGTGATCTTGTGGCCGAAGCGGTGCTGTTCGGCGTGATCGCCTCGAGCGCGCTCGTGCTGGGTCGTACGAGCGTGGCGGTCTCGGCCGCGCGGTCCTCGGTCTCGCCGCCGGAGCACTCGTCTTCACGCTCCTCAGCGCACGTCTGGACGCCGCGGCCCGGGCCGGATCGCGCACCGGACCGGACGACGAGGGGAGCGACAAGCTCGACCTCGACGCCGCGTCGCAGGAGCTCCCGCCGACGTCGGCGTCGACGCGCGGCGCCGCCGGGCTCGCGCTTCTCGCTGCGGTGACCCTGGACGAGGTCCGGCGCGGGACCGCTCTCCACCGCGTCGGGCGAGACGATCTCGCTGCCCCTGGCGTTCGCCGCCGGGGCCGTGCTCGCCTCGCTCGCCGACACGCTCATGCCCGAGGCCTACGAGCAGGGCGGCCCGGTCGTCGCGCTGAGCACCGCCGCCGGCTTCACGCTGTCGTTCGCGTTGTCTCTCGCGTGAGCGACGGCCGCGCGCCGGTCCCACCGCGTGCCGCTCACCCGCAGAGCGTCCCGGTTGTCCACGTCCGGGCTGGCCGGGGCCGCGTGCGACCGGGACCACGTCGTGTCATCGTTCGGGGACGCGCTACGTCGACACCCGAGGAGGCAGGCATGACCCGCACTCTCGTCGCGACCACGGCCTCCGGTGACCCCAGGGAACTGGGCTGAGGACACGTCATGGGCGAAGAGGTGAAGGCCCAGGAGTTCTCCCGCGCCGACCGCACGCGCCACCGGGAGAAGGTGCGCCGCAACCTCGACGTGTTCGCCCGGATGCTGCGTGAGGCCCGGTTCGACACCGACGATCCGATGACAGGCCTCGAGGTCGAGCTCAACCTCGTGGACGACGCCGACGACCCCGCGCTGCAGAACGCCGAGGCGCTCGAGGCCATTGCCGACCCTGACTTCCAGACCGAGCTGGGCCAGTTCAACATCGAGATCAACATACCGCCGGCGAAGATCCGTGAGGGTGGGCTGACCGCGTTCGAGGACAAGCTGCGCCGCAGCCTCAACAACGCCGAGGCGAAGTCGGCGCGGGTCGGCGCGCACATGGTGATGATCGGCATCCTGCCGACCCTTGACGAGGGGCACATGAGCCCGGGCTCGTTGAGCGACAACCCGCGCTACACGTTGCTCAGCGAGCAGATCCTCAACGCCCGCGGCGAGGACATCACCATTGCGATCGACGGTACCGAGCGGCTGCGGACGACCACCGACTCGATCGTGCCCGAGGCAGCGTGCACGAGCACCCAGCTGCATGTGCAGACCGCACCCGACCAGTTCGCGGAGTACTGGAACGCCTCCCAGGCGATCGCGTCGGTGCAGGTGGCGCTGGGCGCGAACTCGCCGTACCTGCTCGGCAAGGAGCTGTGGCGCGAGACCCGGATCCCGTTGTTCGAGCAGGCGACCGACACCCGCAGCGACGAGCTCAAGGCGCAGGGCGTCCGACCGCGGGTGTGGTTCGGCGAGCGCTGGATCAACTCCGTGTTCGACCTCTTCGAAGAGAACGTGCGGTTCTTTCCGGCGCTGCTCCCGGTGACCGACCCGGAGGACCCGCTCGAGGTCCTCGAGCGCGGCGACACCCCGACCCTGCCCGAGCTCCGGCTGCACAACGGCACGATCTACCGCTGGAACCGTCCGGTGTACGACATCGCCCACGGGATCCCGCACCTACGAGTCGAGAACCGGCTGCTCCCGGCCGGACCGACCGTCGCGGACACGATGGCGAACGCCGCCTTCTACTTCGGCCTGGTGCGGGCGCTCGCCGACAGTGCGCGCCCGCTGTGGTCGCAGATGTCGTTCAGCGCGGCTGAGGAGAACTTCCACGTCGCCGCCCGGCGGGGGATCGACGCCCATGTCTACTGGCCGGGGCTCGGGCAGGTCCCCGCCACCGAGCTGGTGCTGCGCCGGCTCCTCCCGATGGCGCGCGACGGGCTGGCCGCGTGGGGAGCCTCGACCACGGAGACCGACCGCCTGCTCGGCATCATCGAGCAGCGTTGCCTCACCGGTGTGAACGGCGCCGAGTGGTTCGTGCGACGGATGCACGCGGCACGCCGGGGAAAGCCTCGCTACGACGCCCTCCGGGAGACCCTGCGGGACTACCGCGAGCGGATGCACACCAACGAGCCGGTACACACCTGGGATTGAGAGGTCGGAACCCGGTGAGTCGGGGTGCTCGCGGTGCGAGTCCGGGACCGCCATCCGAACGCAGAAAGTCCCGGCCAGGATCACCTGACCGGGACTTTCCGAAGGTCTTTCCGACTCGGAAGTCGAAACCCTCGTCACGTGGGTGGTTCCGGAAACACCCTGACCAGCACGTCCGGGGGTACGGCACCGGTGCCAGGCACACCCAGATCGGCCATCTAGGCACACCTTCAAGCCGCCGTCATGAGTCCTTACCTACTGCGTCGGCCGGTTGGTCGAGGGCGCGGCGCTATCCTGGGAGATGACCGTGATGGAGGTGGGTCAGGTGGCCAAGAAGATCAGTGCGAGCGACGCCGCACGGGCAGCCGTTCGCTCGACGAGAGCGTCGGCGAAGCTCGAAGGTCGCGTCGTCAAGTCCACGACGCGCTCCGCGGTCACGGGCCGCTACGTCGCCGCGCGCCCCGCGCGGACGAAGTGACCGGGCTCGACCCGGACTACGGCAGCACCCCGCTCGACTTCGAGGAGCTGGATGCCCTCCTGCCGGACGTCGCCGAGGCAATCGGCGACCCGCTGACAAAGGCCTCGGTCTACGAGTTGGAGCAGGCGTACGAGGACGCGGTGCGCGAAGCATTAGTGGTGCGCGCCGCGGCGGGCGAGCTCCCTCTGACCGACCTGCTGACCGACTGGACGCTCCGGGACCTGCACGCTCGCCTCTACGAGAACGTCTGGACCTGGGCGGGCCTGTACCGTCAGCGCGAACTCAGCATCGGCATCGACCCCGTGATGATCGCCGTCGAGCTTCGTTCCACGCTCGAGGACCTGCTGTACCGCTGGGAGCACACCTCAGACTGGACCGCCAAACAGCTGGCGATGGCAACGCACGCTGAGGCCGTGCGGATCCACCCTTTCGTCGACGGCAACGGCAGGTCCACCCGCCTACTGGCCGACCTCGTCCTACTCGCGGCGACGCCCGACGACGAGCCAGCGGTCGTGCTCGACTGGGACCTGGACAAGACGCTCTACATCCCGGCATTGCGCCGATTCGACCAGGCTCACGACCCCAGTGAGCTCGCGGACCTGGTTGACCTGGTCGCGGTCGAGAAGGACTGAACTCCACCGAATGCCGGATATGCGCGACGTCGCGCATGAGTCGAAGCGAATCTGGAAGCCGGCGCACATCAGAGCCTCCATCGGCCGCGAAGCGGGACATCTTGTACGAAGAATCCTGGCCATGCCCGCTCCAGTCTCGGCCGGCCAGGCCCGAGCGCGCGCGATCTTCGACGCGCGCGAGCCCTACCGGTTCTTCCCACACGCCCGCCATGCTGTCCGAACAACCACCCCGCAACGCTGCGTCTGGGCACACACCGGCCCACCACGACGTGCCGAGCCACCACCCCCTGCCGACTGCGGAATCACCGTCACCGTCGCGGACACCACCCACGAGCGCGACCGCCAGACCTTGCCCTGGCAATCGACAGCCTGGGCGATCTCCTACAACAGGCGCACCTACGCCGAGACCTTCAACGCACACATCCGCTTCACCGATGCCAACC
>NZ_JBZGBZ010000013.1:0-87675 GCF_059159985.1 Cellulosimicrobium sp. BMG9.23 | reverse complement strand
ACCCACCCCGACACCCCAGGCGACCGCACACCCCATGCGGTCGCCTGGGGTGCTGCCGACCCTACGAGTGCGGGACCGTCGCGGTGATGAGAGTGCCGTCCTCGCGGCGGTTGCCGGAGAGCGCGCGCAGGCTCGGGCGACCGGGCCGTACGGGGCCCTGGTCCTCCAGGGGCACCCTCGTGACCTCGCCCGGCGCGACGTCGACCTGCTTGCCCCGCACCGCGACCTGCACCGCGTCGCCCGTCTCGACGACGAGCTCGATCGCGTCGGGCAGCACGGTGACCTTGAGCCGCGACCCCTGCCACGCGAGGCGGTACGCGAGCGAGTCCCAGCCCTGCGGCAGGCGCGGGTCGAACGTCAGCTCGCCGTTGTGGTCCCGCATGCCGCCGAACCCGCACACGAGCGCCGTCCACGTGCCGCCCGCGGAGGCGACGTGCACGCCGTCGGCCGCGTTGGCGTGGAGGTTCGCGAGGTCCACGAACAGCGACGAGAGGAAGTACTCGATCGCGAGCTCGTGGTAGCCGACCTCGGCCGCGATGATCGACTGCACGACGCCCGAGAGGGTCGAGTCGCCGGTCGTCAACGGGTCGTAGTACTCGAAGTCGGCGAGCTTCTCCTCGGCCGTGAAGTTCTGGCCCTGGAGGAAGAGCGCGAGCACGACGTCGGCCTGCTTGAGCACCTGGTAGCGGTAGATGACGAGCGGGTGGTAGTGCAGCAGGAGCGGACGCTTGTCCGCGGGGGTGTGGGCGAGGTCCCAGATCTCGCGCTCGAGGAAGTGCGAGTCCTGCGGGTGGATGCCGATGCCCTCGGCGAACGGGATCGACATCTGGTCGGCGGCCCGCTCCCACTCCGTGGGCTCGGTGATCCCGAGGCCGAGCCGGTCGACCATCTGGGCGTAGTCGTCGGGGAACTCCACGCGCATGCGCTCGACGACGAACGCCGCCGCGCGCAGGTTGAAGCGTGCCATGACGTTCGTGAAGAGGTTGTCGTTGACGACGGTCGTGTACTCGTCCGGACCGGTGACACCGTGGATGTGGAAGTTGTCGTCCCCGTTGACGCGCCAGAACCCGAGGTCCTCCCACATCCGGGCCGTCTCGACGAGGATGTCGACGGCCTCGCGCCGCAGGAAGTCCGTGTCGCCCGTGGCGCGCACGTACTGCACCAGGGCATAGCTGACGTCGGCGTCAATGTGGTACTGCGCGGTGCCGGCCGCGTAGTAGGCCGACGCCTCCTCGCCGTTGATCGTGCGCCACGGGAAGAGCGCGCCCTTCTGGGAGAGCTCCTGCGCCCGGCGCCGCGCGGCGTCGAGCATCTGGTAGCGGAACCGCAGCGCGTTGCGCGCGTAGCGAGGGCTCGTGTACGTGAGGAAGGGCAGGACGTAGATCTCGGTGTCCCAGAAGTAGTGCCCGCTGTAGCCGGAGCCGGTCAGACCCTTCGCCGGGACGCCGTTACCCTCCGCGCGCGCCGTCGCCTGGGCGAGCTGGAACAGGTTCCAGCGCACGGCCTGCTGGATCTCCGGACGGCCCGCGACCTCGACGTCCGAGCGCGCCCAGAAGTCGTCGAGCCACGCGCGCTGGTCGGCCATCTCCGCCGCGACGCCGCGGTCCCGGACCCGGTCGAGAGAGCGCCGGCAGCGGTCCACGAGCTCGCGCGACGGGACGCCGCGCGACGTGTGGTACGCGACGGTCTTCGTGAGCCGGATCGGCCGCCCCGGCTCGGCGTGCACGCGGAACACGTGCTTGGCGAGGTCCTCGTCGACCTGCGTGCGCACGTCCCACTCGTTCTCGGTCTCGAGGTGGTCGTCCGCCGCGACGGCGAGCGTCATGCCCGAGTTCGTGCACCGGTACGACAGCACGAGGCGCTCGTCGTCCCCCCACTGCGTCTGCGGCTGGAGCACCCGCCCGGCGAACTGCTCGGCCTTGCGCGGGTCGAACCCCTCCCCGAGCGACGCCGACCGCACGTGGTACTCGTCCTGCCCGTCCTGCCGGTTGAGCACCTGCGACGAGATGGCGACGGGGGCCGCGTCGTCGAGCATCGTCACCTCGAACGTCATGACGGCGAGGTGCCGCTCGACGAACGACACCATGCGCTCCGACCGGATCCGCACGCGCTTGCCCGACGGCGTGCGCCACAGCAGCTCGCGGCGCAGCACGCCGTCGCGCAGGTCGAGCGAGCGCTCGTAGTCGACGAGGTCCGCGACCGGCAGCAGGAGCGGCTCGTCGTCGACGTAGAGGCGGATCACCTTGGCGTCGGGCACGTTGACGATGGTCTGCCCGACCTTCGCGAAGCCGTACGCCTCCTCGGCGTGGTGGATCGACCAGGTCTCGTGGAAGCCGTTGATGAACGTCCCGTGCGCGTGGGACTCGCGCCCCTCCTCGACGTTGCCCCGCATGCCGAGGTAGCCGTTGGCGGTGGCGAACAGGGTCTCGGTGACCCCGATGTCCTGGGCGGAGAACCGCGCCTCGACGAGGCGCCACGGGTCGGCGGGGAACCGGAGCCGGTCGATGGTGTTCTGCTCGTCGGAGGTCTTGCGGATCATGCGGCACCCCCCTGGCGGGCCGGGGCGTCGAGCACCGACGCGTCGAGGTCGCCCAGGTCCGCCACGACGAGGTCCGCGCCGTGCGCGCGCAGCGCGTCGGGGCCCACGCCGCGGTCGACGCCGAGCACCAGGCCGAAGTCGCCGGCCGATCCGGCCTGGACCCCCGAGAGCGCGTCCTCGACGACGACCGCCGCCGCGGCGGGCACGCCGAGGAGGTCTGCCGCCCGCAGGTAGGTGTCGGGGGCCGGCTTGCCGGGGATGCCCTCGCGCGCCGCGACGTTGCCGTCGACGACCACCTCGAAGCGGTCCGCGAGGCCGGCCGCGGCAAGCACGGTCGGCGTGTTGCGCGACGACGACACGACCGCGACGGCCGCGCCCGCCGCCGTCACGGCGTCGAGGAACCGGACCGAGCCCGGGTAGGGCGCGATGCCCTCCTCGGTGAACATGCGGTTGACGATCTCGTCCTTGCGGTTGCCGAGCGCGCACACGGTGTCCTCGCCCGGTGCGTCGTCCGTCGTGCCGCGCGGCAGCCCGACGCCCCGCGACGCGAGGTACGTCGCGACGCCGTCGTAGCGCGGCTTGCCGTCGATGTGGGCGAAGTAGTCGGCGGACGTGTAGGGCGCCAGACCGCGCTCCGCGCTGAACGGGGCGAACAGGCGCTCCCAGGCGCGCATGTGGAGCTCGGCGGTCGGGGTGAGGACGCCGTCGAGGTCGAAGAGCACGGCTCGCAGGACGGGCATGAGGGTCCTTCGCGGTGGGGCGGGGCGGGGAGCGGCACGGTCCCGGAACGGTCCGGGCGTGCAGGATCATGACAGGTCGTGACGTGCGAGGACCACCCGGGCGGGTGGCGCCCGCGCCGAGGACCAGCCTACGCACGTGGGGACGATCGCGAGAAGCCGCTCAGGCGTGCGCGCGCTCCGCGAGCACCTCCGCGACGCGGCCGAGGTTCGCGAGGAGCGCACGGTGCTCGTCGGGCGTCCCCCCGACCGTCCGACCGAGCCCCGCGGCGTGCGTGCGCGACGCGCCGAGGAGCGTCACGTCGTCGAGCGCGGTGAGCGGGAGACCGACGCGACGCCAGGGCGTCGCGACGAGGTCCGCGAGCTCGCCGAGCGCCGGGCCGGCGCACTGCGAGACCCTTGCCGGCGGCAGCGCGGCCCACAGCCCTACGTCCCGCTCGACCGCGCGCGCGACCGTCTCCCACAGGCGCTCGTCCCAGGCGCCCAGGGCCAGCCCGACGGCGTCCGCGCCCGCCAGCACGACCGGCGCGATCCCGACGCGTGCCGGCCCCACGTGCACGACCGTCGTCGCGCCGGCACCGCGCGCGGCGTCGAGCACCGTGCGCAGACCGTCGACGAGGTCCGGCCCCGCGACCGCGCGCAGCCGCGAGAACCCCGAGAAGGTGGGCAGGGCGCCCGCGCCGACCGCGGCGAGCAGTGGCTCGTCGAGCTGCACGACGACGTCGGCCCCGGGAACCTGGCGCCGCACCTCGGCGACGTGCTCCCCCACCCCGGCCGCGAGCGCCTCGACGAGGTCGTGGACGGCGCCCCGGTCGGACAGCACGCGGTCCCCGCGCGCGAGGTAGAGCTCCGCCGCGAGGGTCCACGGACCCAGCACCGTCACGGCGAGCGGCCCGGTGTACCCGGACGCCGCGATCGCGAGCGCCTCCACGTCCTCGCGGACCAGCGCCTCCGCGCGGCGCTCGTCGGCACCCGGGTGGTCGGCGAGCCGCCACCCGTGCGGACCGAGCTCGACCGGCAGGCCCGGCAGGAGCGCGGTGGTGCGGCCGGTCGCGTCCGCGCCCGGACCGCGCCCGGACAGCTGCGCGAGGAACGGGATCCCGCGCACCCCCGTGGGCACCGCGGCGAGATCGCCGAGCACCGTGAGCTGCGCCTCGAGGACCTCGCCCTCGCCGCCGGGCCAGGGTCCGAGACCCGAGACGGCCGTCATCGGACCCGCCCCTCGGACGCCAAGATGCGTTCCACGTCACGGACCATGCGTCCGTCACCTCTCTCCAGGAGTACTCGAAGGACGGAGCCGTGCCGAGACCTCGCCGAGGCCCGGGGGAGCACCTCTGTCCGGGACGGTACCGACCGGAGGACACGACCGACATGAGGGTCCACGACGACGCCCGTCGCACGGCGGCACCGCTCGCCACGGCGGCCAACAAGGCCGTCGCGATCACCGTGCACACGCAGGCCATCCCGGGCAACCACGCCGACGTCCTCGCCGCGCTGCTCGCGCCAGGGTTCCGCGACCACGACGCCGGCGGGGACGGCGGGATCGACTCGCTCGTCGCGACGATGCACTGGCACGCCGACGCGTTCGACGACCAGCGCGTCGACGTGCTGCACGCCGTCGCCGAGGGCGACCTCGTCGCGCTGCACGTCGAGGTGAGCGCTCGCCACACGGGCTTCTACCGCGGGCTGGCGCCGACGGGGCGGCGCTTCCGCGTGCGCGAGATGCACGTCCTGCGCTTCGCCGAGGGCCGCGAGGTCGAGCACTGGTGCGTGCGCGACGAGCCGGCGCTCGCGCGGGCCCTCGCTCAGGACGACACCCCCGCGCGGGTGGGCTGAGCGGACGCTGTGACGGGGGTGGCCACGGGGGCGGCAGCGACACGGTCGGCACGGGAGGCACGGGAGGCCCGGAAGGCGCGGTCGACCGTCGCCTGGCCGAGGACGCGCGTGCCCGCGTAGACGACGAGCGACTGCCCTGCCGCGACGCCGCGCAGCGGCGTGCCCGTGAGCTCGACGGTCGTCGCCGCCGTGTCCCCCGCGCCGCCGGAGCCGCCGCCGGTGGCCCGTACGCGCGCGGGCACCGGCGCGCCGTGCGCGCGGACCTGCACCTCGGCGTCGAACGCCTCGCCCGGTCCGGCGAGCGGTGCGGGGCCGTCGAGGACGCCGTCGAACCAGACCGCTCCCCCGGCCTCGATCCGGTCGACGCTCAGCAGCTCGGCCGGTCCGACGACCACCCGGTTCGTGGCGGGCTGCACGTCGAGCACGTAGCGAGGCTGCCCGTCGGGTGCGGGGCGGTCGATCCCGAGCCCCTTGCGCTGACCGACCGTGTACGCGTACGCGCCGTCGTGCTCGCCCAGGACGCGGCCGTCGGTGTCGACCACCTCGCCCGGGCGCGCGCCGAGCCGGTCGCGCAGGAACCCCTGCGTGTCACCGTCGGCGACGAAGCAGATGTCGTACGAGTCGGGCTTCGCCGAGACCGAGAGCCCCCGGCGCGCGGCCTCCGCGCGGACCTCGTCCTTCGACGCGAAGTCGCCGAGCGGGAACATCGCACGGGCGAGCCGCTCGGGCCCCATGACCGCGAGCACGTAGGACTGGTCCTTTCCCGCGTTCGGCGAGCGGTGCAGCTCGCGGACACCGCCCGTGCCGTCCGAGGCCGCCCCGCGCGTCACGACACGCGCGTAGTGGCCCGTCGCGACGGCGTCGAAGCCGAGCGCGGTCGCCTTGTCGAGCAGCGCCTCGAACTTGATGTGCTCGTTGCAGCGCACGCACGGGTTGGGCGTGCGGCCGGCCTCGTACTCGGCGAGGAAGTCGGCGACGACGGTGTCCTCGAACCGCTCCGAGAGGTCCCACACGTAGTACGGGATACCGAGCACGTCGGCGGCGCGCCGCGCGTCGCCCGCGTCCTCGATCGAGCAGCAGCCGCGCGACCCGGTCCGGAACTGGTCGCGGTTGCGCGACAGGGCCATGTGGACGCCGACGACGTCGTGCCCCGCGTCGACGGCGAGGGCTGCGGCGACCGCGGAGTCGACGCCGCCGGACATCGCGGCGAGCACCCTCATGCCGCACCCCCGCTCGCGACGGGCGCGCTCGTCGTCACCGACCTTTGTGGCGGCGGGGCCGCCGGGCGGGTCCGGGCGGGCGACGACGCGAGCCCCGCCGCCCGGGCGCGGTCCACCGCGGCGGGCAGCGCGTCGAGGAGGTGCGCGACGTCGTCGGACGTGGACGTGGCCCCGAGCGAGAAGCGCAGGGCGCCGCGCGCGTCGTTCTCCGGGACGCCCATCGCGAGCAGGACGTGGGACGGCTGCGGGACTCCCGCCTGGCACGCGGAACCGGTGGACGCCTGCACCCCGGCGGAGTCGAGCAGGTAGAGCAGCGAGTCGCCCTCGGCGCCGGGGAAGGTGAAGTGCGCGTTCCCGGGCAGCCTCATGATGTCCTCCCCGTCATCGTCGCCCGTGCCGCGGCCGGGCTCGGGACCGCTGAGGACGGCGTCCGGGACGACCCGGCGCACGCCCGCGACGAGCTCGTCGCGCAGCGACTCCAGGTGCTGCGCCCGCTCCGCGCGGCGCTCGACCGCCTCGGCGACCGCGACGCCGAACGCGCGGATCGCAGGGGCGTCGAGCGTGCCGGACCGCACGCCGCGCTCCTGGCCGCCGCCGTGCAGCACGGGAGTCAGCGGCGCGTCGCGCCGAGCGACGAGCGCACCCACGCCCACCGGCCCCCCGAGCTTGTGCGCCGAGACCGTCATCGCGTCGAGACCGCTCGCCGCGAAGTCGACCGGGACCTGGCCGACGGCCTGCACGGCGTCCGAGTGCACAGGGATGCCGTGCGGGCGCGCGAGCTGGACGACCTCGTGCACGGGCTGCAGCGTGCCGACCTCGTTGTTCGCCCACATGACCGAGACGAGCGCGATCTCGTCGGCGTGCTGCGCGAGCTCGGACCGCAGCGCGTCGAGCTCGACACGGCCCTGCGCGTCGACGGGTAGGAGCACGATCTCCGCGCCCGCGTGCTCCGCCATCCAGAACGCCGGGTCGAGGACCGCGTGGTGCTCGACCGCGGAGACGACGATGCGGCGCCGGCCCGGGTCGGTGGTGCGCCGACCCCAGAACAGGCCCTTGATCGCGAGGTTGTCGGCCTCGGTGCCCCCCGCCGTGAGCACGACCTCGCTCGGCCGGGCGCCGAGCGCCGTCGCGACCGCCTCGCGCGCCTCCTCGACCGTGCGCCGCGCGGCGCGGCCGGCGGCGTGCAGCGAGGACGGGTTGCCCGTGCGCGACAGCTCGTCGACGAGGGCGTCCCGAGCGGCCGCCGAGAGAGGCGTCGTGGCGGCGTGGTCGAGGTACGCGACTCCTCGGACGGTGGCTGGGGACGTCCCGGACGGGGCGCCGGATGGCTGGGTCACGGTCACCCAGTCTACGAAGCATCGGCGTCCTGCCGTTCACCCTGTGGTCCGTCGCTGGACAAACGTCCCGGACGCGCTATTTTGTCTGAGGTCTGTGCCCGGCCGTCGGCCGGTCCCCGACCATCGAACCGGGCCACGCGCCAACCGTTCCGTCGCAGGCCCGGCACCCCGGCAGGACAGCCCGTGCGGCCGTGCGGCACGGGCAGCACCTGCCGGCACACCCGTGAGCCGACCAGGGGAAATGGCACCACGATGCCCGACGACGTCGCACCTGCCGTGGACGAGACCTCCCACGTGCCCGTCGCCGCCGGCGGACGAAGGCTGCGCTGGGGCGACCTGCCGCTCGCTCTTCGTGACGAGCTCGAGGCGGTCGCCGGAGGACGCGTCGTCGCGGAGACCTCGGTGCTGTCCGGGTTCAGCCCCGGCCTGGCGTCCGTGCTCGAGCTCGACGACGGCCAGCGGCTCTTCGTCAAGGCGGCCCGCTCGGCGGACGAGCCGGTCGCCGCCGACCTGCACCGCGCGGAGGCGAAGATCGCCATGCGGCTGCCGCGCCAGATCCCGACGCCCCGGTTCTCGTGGGGGCACGGCGACGGCGACTGGATCGTCCTCGCGTTCGAGGTGGTCGACGGGCACGTCCCCGCCACGCCCTGGGTGCCCGACGAGCTGGACCGCGTCCTCGCGGCGCTCGAGGCCCTGGCGGCCGTCCCGGGTGCGCGCGCGATGCGCCTGCCCCCCACCGGGCCGGACTTCTCCAACATGTCCACCGGGTGGCGCGCCCTGCGCGACGACCCCGACCCGGGGCTCGCGAGGCTCGTGCCGTGGGCGGCCGAGCACCTCGACGCGCTGGCAGAGGCGGAGCGCAGCGCGCTCGTGGCGTGCGAGGGCGAGTCGTTCGTGCACGGCGACCTGCGCGCCGACAACGTCCTCCTCACGCCGTCGACCGTCTACCTCGTCGACTGGCCGTACGCCTCGCGCGGCGCGGGGTGGCTGGACCTCGCGATGTTCCTGCCGAGCGTCGTCATGCAGGGCGTCGTGGGCGTCGTCGAGCCTGTGACGCCGCACGCCGACGCCGCGCGGCGCGCGCGCGGCGGCGCGTGGGCGGCGTCGACGTTCGCCGCGCACCCGCTCACCGGCGACGTGCATCCCGCCGACCTGCGCGCGGTCGTCGCCGGCATCGCCGGATACTTCCTCCACTCGGCGCGCAAGCCGGACATACCGAGCATCCCGAACCTGCGACCGTTCCAGCGCGCGCAGGGCGTCGCGGCGGTCGCGTGGCTCGAGCACGTCGGCCTCTGCGACCACTGATCCCCGCGACGCGCCGACGGCGCCGGTCCCCCGCGAGGGTGACCGGCGCCGTCGGGCACGACGGGTCCTCGCTCAGTCCTTCCAGACCTGCACGATCGCCGGCCGCGGGCCGGCGAACGCACCGGCCGGCACGGGCGCACCCGGGGTCACGTAGTCCGGGAACCGCGACTGCGGGCTCGCGAACGAACCGTCCTCGCCCGGGTGCTGGACCGCGACGTAGACCATCCGGTCCTCGGAGTCGATGACGGGACCGCAGGTCTCGCCACCGGCGGGGACGGACAGGAACTGCTGGACGCGGCCGCGCTCGCGACCGCTGAGCGGCACCTTGAACAGCCCGTCGCACTTCTGGATCGTGCTCGGCTGGCCGTCCGTGGAGATCCAGAGGTTGCCCTCGGCGTCGAACGCGAGGTTGTCGGGGCACGAGATCGGAGACACCTTGTCCTTCGGGTAGCCCGCGAAGTACGTCGAGGCGTTCGTCGCGGGGTCGCCCGCGACGAGGAGGAGGTTCCACCGGAACGAGAGGGCCGCGGCGTCGTCCCGGTCCTCGACGATCTCCACGACGTGCCCGTCGCGGTTGGTGTTGCGCGGGTTCGGCTCCGTCGCCGCCTCCGTGCCCGACGGGCCGCGCGAGGTGTTGTTCGTGCACGCCACGTAGACGCGGCCCGTCACCGGGTTCGGCTCGACGTCCTCGGGGCGGTCCATCTTCGTCGCGCCGACCTTGTCGGCCGCGACGCGCGTGTAGACGAGCACCTCCTCGACCGACATGCCCTCGACGGTGCTGCGCCCGTCGACCACGAGCGGCAGCCACTCGCCGCGACCGTCGAACGCGCCGTCGGACGGCAGGGCGCCCGAGCCGTCGATCTCGGCAGCCGGCGAGTCCCCGGTGAACCGCGCGACGTAGAGCGACCCCTCGCTGAGGAGCGTCTTGTTGTGGCGACGCGCCCAGTCGCTGTTGCCCGGACGCATCGTGCGCGAGGAGACGAACTTGTAGACGTAGTCGAAGCGCTCGTCGTCGCCCATGTACGCGACCGCGTGGCCGCGGCGGGACAGGATGACGTTCGCGCCCTCGTGCTTGAAGCGCCCCAGCGCGGTGTGCTTCACGGGCGCCTCGTCCGGCGCGTAGGGGTCGATCTCGACGATCCAGCCGAACCGGTTCGGCTCGTTCTCGTATCCCGCGTTGCGGGCGTCGAAGCGCGGGTCGTCGAGCTCCCAGCCGTAGCCGGTCGCCGCGTCGCGCAGGCCGTAGCGCGCGTCGTGCCCGGTGCCCGCCGTGCGGAAGTAGCCGTGGAAGTTCTCCTCGCCGGAGAGGACCGTGCCCCAGGGCGTCGTGCCGCCCGCGCAGTTGTTGAGCGTTCCGAGGACGCGCGTGCCCGACGGGTCGGCCACCGTCCGCAGCAGCTCGGAGCCCGCGGCCGGACCGTCGACGCGGAACTCCGTGCCGATGTGGACGCGGCGGTTCGAGCGGCTGTCGGCCACGTACTCCCAGGGCTCTCCCGTACGACGACGGCGGACCTCCACGACCGACATGCCGTGCGCGGCCCGCTCGATCGCCCGACGCGTCGCGGAGTCGTACGACTCGTCGAACATCACGCCGGGGTTGGTGTACTCGTGGTTCGTCACGAGCAGACCGCGCGTGCCGCGGCCGTCGTCCTTGTGACGGCCCCACCACCACAGCCCGCGCTGGCGCTCGTACGGCAGGATGTCGAGGTAGTCGTTGTTGTAACCGAACTGCAGCGCCTGCTGCTCGGGCGACTGGTTCGCCGGGTCGAACGCGCGGCCGCCGCGCAGGATCGGGTCGCCCCAGCGGATGATCGGGCGCCACGCGTAGCCGTCGGGCACGACGAACGCGTCCGTCGCCGCGGCCTGCGGGGCGATCGGGCCGAACGACAGACCCTTGCCTGCGCCGTGGCCCCCGCCCCATCCGCCGTGCGCGGGCACCGCGGCCTGCGCGGAGGGCGCGGTCGCCGTCTGCGCGCCGACCACGACGACGGCGGCCCCGACGGCGAGCCCGCCGAGCAGCGCGCGGCGCGAGAGCGCCTGGCCGGCGACGTCGCGGAAGTACTCGTTGTCGCTCGCGTTGGGCGCGGCGTGCGAGCACGCGTCGGCGCACTTCAGTCGGCACGTCACCGGGCTGCGCTTGCCGCGCACGTAGGGCGCGAGAGGCAGCATCGTGCGTTGCTCGGGGGCGGGAGTGATCGTCATCGGGGTCTCCACGGGTCGGGGGGCCTCCTCGTGGCGAGGAGTCGGCCCGACGCTAGGAACAGTCCGTGACGACCGGTGTGCCGGCGGGTGGCGAGCGGGTGAACTCTGGATGCCCACCGGGTGGTGGCCCGGTGCGCGCTGTGCGGGCACCGGGCCGCGGTCAGCCCTGGGCCGCCCGGTGCTCCCGGATGACCTGCGCCGCCTGCGGCAGCACGTCGGCGAGGTCGCCGACGACCGCGAAGTCCGAGATCTCGAAGAGCGGGCACTCCGGGTCGTTGTTCACCGCGACGACGACCTGCGACGCCTGCATGCCGCCGCGGTGGTGCGGGGCGCCCGAGACGCCCGCGCCGATGTACAGGCGCGGCGCGACGGTGACCCCGGTCTGGCCCACGAACTGGTCGTGCCAGCCCTCGTAGACGGCGTCGCGCGTCGCGCCGACCGCCGCGCCGAGGGCGTCCGCGAGCTCGAGGACGGGCTCGAAGTCGCCGTTCGTTCCGCGCCCGCCGGTGACGACGACCGCGGCCTCGCCGAGCGCGGGGCGACCCGCGGCGGACGTCGGGTGGACGGTCCGCGACACGACGCGGGCCGACGTCGCAACGGCGGACAGCTCGACGGAGAACCCGACGACGTCCGTGGCGACGGTCTCGGCCGCGGGTTCGGGCGCGGCCGAGTTGGCGCGGACGGTGAGCACCGCGAGCTCCGTGGTCACGGCGCTGCGCACGTCCCACGACCCGGCGAAGACGCTCTTGCCCGCCACGACGTGCCCGGCGTCGGGGCCGTCCTCGGCCACGTCCATGGCGGTCGCGTCGACGACGAGACCGGAGCCCGTGAGGAACGCGAGGCGCGCCGCCGCCTCCTTGTTGGGGAACGACGAGGTGAGCAGCACGACGTCGGCGTCGGTCGCCCGGGCTGCCGCGGCGAGCGCCTCGGCGACGACGGGCGTGAGGTGCGCGACGTCGCCGCCCACGCCGTGGCCGTCGGCCGAGAGCTCGGCCTGACGGACGGTCTCGACGCCGTACGCGCCGAGCTGGGCGAGCACGTCGAGGCTCGGTGCCTCGAGCGCGACGGCCTCGACGCGGCCGACGGCGCGCGCGTGAGTGAGGAGCTCGAGCCCGGGCGAGCGCAGCTCGGTGCCGGGGCTGTCGAGCAGGACGAGGACGGTGCGGTTGCCCGTGGGGGCGGTCGCGGAGGTGGTGGCGGTCATGGTGGCGTCCTCTCAGACCAGCTCGTTGCGGATGAGGTACTCGGCGAGCGCGCGGCCGCCCTCCCCCTTGTCGACGACGATCTCGACCTCGGGCCGCGGCGGGCGCGGCGACGCGTCGAGCACCCGCGTACGGGCGCCGGCGTCGCCGACCTCGGCAGGCTCGACCTCCAGGTCGGCGAGGCTCCACGCCTCCACCTGCTTCGTTCGGGCCGCCATGATGAGCTTGAAGTTCGGGAACCGCGGGTCGTTGGCGTGGTCCGTGACGCTCACGACGGCGGGCAGCGGCGCCTCGAGCACCTCGTCGACGCCGTCGAGCTCGCGGGTGACGCGCGCGGTGCGAGCGCCCGCCTCGCCGTCGAGCTCGAGCTTCCCGGCGAGCGTGAGCTGCGGCAGGCCGAGCTCGGCGGCCAGCAGCGCCGGGACGACCGAGCCCAGCCCGTCGAGCGCCGCCATGCCGGTCACCACGAGGTCGACCGGGGACTCCTCGGAGAGCCGACGCACGGCCGCGGCGAGCACGCGCGCGGTGCCGAAGTAGTCGGAGCCGGCGATCGCGTCGTCGCTCACGCGCACGCCGCGGTCGACGCCGAGCTGGAACGCCTTCTTCACGGCCGCGTCGGCATCCGGCCCGGCGACCGTGACCACGACGACCTCGCTCGTGGCGCGCTCGTCCTCCGGGAGGGCCTCGACGACACGCAGCG
Source organism: Cellulosimicrobium sp. BMG9.23 (assembly GCF_059159985.1). NCBI lineage: Bacteria > Bacillati > Actinomycetota > Actinomycetes > Micrococcales > Promicromonosporaceae > Cellulosimicrobium > Cellulosimicrobium sp. BMG9.23. The sequence goes on along the minus strand of NZ_JBZGBZ010000013.1, from coordinate 74,597 downwards.
CGGCCTCGAGCGCGTTCTCGTCGAGCTCGTTGAGCGTCCCCTCGTCGGAGCGACGGACGACGCGCCCGCCCTCGAAGGCCCGGTCGGCATGGATGTCCGGGACGTACTTCACGGCGACGACGATCCGCATCGAGTGCTCACTCCCTGTGCTGGGCGGTGGGCGGGCAGCGTGCCCGCCCTGCAACGGAAGCGTACCGGCGGGTGCACGACGAGGCCGGTGACACCCGCCACAATGGACGGGTGCACGCTCCGTCCGACTCCCCGACGCCCGCCCGCGTCGACCGCCACGCGCCTCTCCCCCTGCTCGGCGTCCACCTCGCCGGCGACGGGGTCGACGTCGCCGTGCAGGCCTCCCACGCGACCGCCGTGGAGCTGTGCCTCGTGGACGTCGTCGACGAGGGCGGCGGCGACGCGCACGACGCCGGCAGCGGCACGGACACCCCGAGGTTCCGCGAGCGCCGCGTGCCGCTGGCCGGGCCGGCGTTCGGCGTCTGGCGCGCGCACGTGCCCGGCGTCCGCGCCGGGCAGCGGTACGGCTTCCGCGTGCACGGCCCGTGGGACCCCGCCGCCGGCCTGCGGCACAACCCGGCGAAGCTCCTCGTCGACCCGTACGCGCGCGGGCTCGTGGGCGAGCTCGTCGACGACCCGTCGATCCGCGGCCACGCGGGCGACGACCCGTACGGCCCGGCGGACGACCGCGACTCGCTGCCGTTCGTCCCGCACTCCGTGGTGGTCGCGGCGCCGACGGGCCCGGTCGCCGCTCGGCCCGGCGTGCCCTGGTCGGAGACGGTCGTGTACGAGGCGCACGTGCGCGGTCTCACGCAGCGCCTCGACGCGCTGCCCGAGCACCTGCGGGGGACCTACGCGGGGCTCGCGCACCCGGTGACGATCGAGCACCTGCGCTCGCTCGGCGTCACGACGCTCGAGCTGCTGCCCGTGCACGCCAACGTCCCGGAGCCGCACCTGCTGGCGAGCGGGCGCACGAACTACTGGGGCTACTCGACGCTCGGCTTCTTCGCCCCGCACGCCGCGTACGCGACGCGCGCTGCGCAGGACGCCGGGCCGGGCGCCGTCCTCGACGAGGTGCGCGGCATGGTGCATCTCCTGCACGAGGCCGGGCTCGAGGTGCTGCTCGACGTGGTGCACAACCACACGTGCGAGGGCGGCGCCGACGGGTACCACCTGTCGTGGCGCGGCCTCGACAACGCGGTGCACTACCTGCACGACGGCGCGACGCCCGCCCGGCTCGCCGACGTCACCGGGACGGGCAACTCGCTCGACTTCCGCCGGCCCGCCGTCGTGCGGGCCGCGCTCGACTCGCTGCGGTACTGGGCGCAGGTCGTGGGCGTGGACGGCTTCCGGTTCGACCTCGCCGTCACGCTCGGGCGCGGGGAGAGCGGGTTCGACCCCGACCACCCGTTCCTCGTCGCGCTCCAGACCGATCCGGTGCTCAGCGGGCTCAAGCTCGTCGCCGAGCCGTGGGACGTCGGCCCGGGCGGGTGGCGCACCGGCCAGTTCCCGCCGCCGATGGCCGAGTGGAACGACCGCTTCCGCGACGCCGTCCGCCAGTTCTGGCTCGCCGACGCGCGCGAGGCCTCGCACGGGCGGCCGGGCCACGGCGTGCGCGACCTCGCGACGCGGCTCGCGGGGTCGGCGGACCTGTTCGGCCACACCGACCCGCCGCTCCTGCGCGGTCCCGTCGCGTCGGTGAGCTACGTGACGGCGCACGACGGGTTCACGCTCGCCGACCTCGTCGCGTACGACCACAAGCACAACCTCGCCAACGGCGAGGGCAACCGGGACGGCACCCACGACAACAGGTCGTGGAACCACGGCCTCGAGGGCCCCGTCGCGTCCCCCGACGCGACGGTCGCGGCCGAAGCCGCGGGAGCGGCGGGTCACGGCGCGGGCGCGGTCCCCGAGGACGGGCACGGTGCGGGGGCGTTCGGCCCGGGGGTCGAGATCGCGCCGCTGCGGCGGCGGTCGATCCGCAACCTCTTCGCGACGCTCGTCCTCGCCGCCGGGACGCCCATGATCACGGCCGGCGACGAGATGGGCCGCACGCAGCGGGGCAACAACAACGCGTACGTCCAGGACGGCGAGACGTCGTGGGTCTCGTGGGACCTGTCGCCGTGGCGCAAGGACCTCCTCGCGACCGCCCGGTACCTGCTCGCGCTGCGCCGCGCGCACCCGGCCCTGCGACCCGACACGTTCTACACCGGACGCCCCGTCCCCGGGTCGGACGTCCCCGGAGTACCCGACCTCGTGTGGTTCGACGCCGATGGCGAGCTCCTCGACCACGCGGCGTGGCACGACCCGGCCGTCAGGACGCTGCAGATGCTGCGCACCGCTCGGGAGCCCGGCGCGAGCGACGTGCTCGTTGTGCTCGCCGGGTCGCTCGACCCTGTGGACGTCACCCTGCCGAGCGCGCGCTTCGCGGTCGGCGGCGAGCCCGAGCACTGGGAGCTCGCCTGGGACTCGGACTGGGAGCACCCCGACGACCCGGACCGTACGAACGGTGACGACACCGCCCGCGCGGGCGACGTCGTCGGGCTCGAGGCCCTGAGCCTGCGCGTCTACGTCTCCACCCCGCAACCCTAAAGAGCTGGTCCGGTCCGTTCCGGGCGCTGCGATCTCCCCGCCGGAAGCGCCGCACGAGGTGAGCCGGAAGCCGAGGGCGCGGGGGCGGCGTCGGATGCGAAGGGCGTGGTGGGCCTGGCGGGAGCGCCCGAGGAACGAGGGCGCGGATGGTAGCCCGAGCACCGCCGCCGCCCCCGCGCCCGCCCCGCCCCGCCCCGCCCCAGTACGCGTCCGGCCGCCCGAGGGGTGGACACGTGCCCTACTCTTCCGGCATGAGTGACAGCGCGGTCGACTCCTCCGTCAGCATCCCCGTGATCCACGACCCGGACGTGGTCGTGGTGGGGGCCGGGCTCGCCGGGCTCGTCGCCGCGACGGAGCTCACCGCCGCAGGTCGTCGCGTCGTGCTGCTCGACCAGGAGCCCGCCGCCAGCCTGGGCGGTCAGGCGTGGTGGTCGTTCGGCGGTCTGTTCCTCGTCGGGTCGCCCGAGCAGCGTCGCATGGGCGTCACCGACTCGGCCGAGCTCGCGTTCGACGACTGGCTCGGGTCCGCGCAGTTCGCCCCCGGCGCGGACCGCGGCGAGGGACCGGACCGGCACGGGTACGCGTGGGCGCAGGCGTTCGTCGACTTCGCGGCGGGTGACATGAGGTCGTGGCTGCACGCGCAGGGCGTGCGGTGGTTCCCGCTCGTGCAGTGGGCCGAGCGGGGCGGCTACCCGGTCCTCTCGGGCGCCGACGGCGGCGCCTCCGGGGCGCACGGCAACTCCGTCCCGCGCTTCCACGTCACGTGGGGCACCGGCCCCGCCGTCCTCGAGCCGTTCGTCCGCGCCGCGCTCGACGCCCGCGCCGCCGGGCTGCTCGACGTCCGGTTCCGGCACCGCGTCACGTCGCTCGTCGTGACCGACGGCGCGGTGACGGGCGTGCGCGCGGAGATCCTCGCGCCGTCGGTCGCCGAGCGCGGCGCGCCCTCCTCGCGGGACGTGGTCGGCGAGGTCGAGATCGCGGCGAGCGCCGTCGTCGTCACGTCCGGCGGGATCGGGGCGAACCACGAGCTCGTGCGGTCGCGGTGGCCGCGGGCCGCGGGGACGCTGCCGACGCGCATGCTCTCGGGCGTCCCGGACTCCACCGACGGGCTGATGATCACCACCGCCGCCGACGCGGGTGCCGCCCTCGTGCACGAGGACCGCATGTGGCACTACCCCGAGGGCATCGCCAACCACTCCCCCGTGTGGACCGACCACGGCATCCGCATCCTGCCCGGCCCGAGCTCGCTGTGGCTCGACGCCGACGGGAACCGGCTCCCCGCGCCGCTGTTCCCCGGGTTCGACGCGCTCGGCGCCCTCCAGCACGTCACCGAGCGCGGCGACGACCACTCCTGGTTCGTGCTCAACAAGGCGATCATGGACAGCGAGTTCGCGCTCTCGGGCTCCGAGCAGAACCCCGACCTCACCGGCAAGGACGTCCGGCTCCTCGCGCAGCGCGTGCTGCCGGGCGCCGTCGGGCCGGTCGCGCGGTTCGCGGAGCAGTCGCCCGAGTTCATCTGGGCGGACACGCCGGAGGAGCTCGCCGCCGGGATGAACGCGCTCGTCGACGCGACCCCCGGCTCGCGCGGGCACGTCGACCCCGCCGCCCTCGCGCAGCTCGTCCGACTGCGCGACGAGCAGGTCCGCACCGGGCTCGGCAAGGACCCGCAGGTCGTCGCGACCGCCATGGCCCGCCGCTACCGCGTCGACCGCCTCATCCGCGTCTCGCCGCCGCGCCCGCTCACGACGCCGAAGGACGGGCCGCTGCTCGCCGTGCGGCTCTCGGTGCTCACGCGCAAGACGCTCGGCGGGCTGTGGACCGACACGTCGGCGCGCGTCCTGCGCGCGGACGGCTCCGTGCTCCCCGGGCTCTGGGCGGCGGGCGAGGCGGCCGGGTTCGGCGGCGGCGGCGTGCACGGGCACCGCGCGCTCGAGGGCACGTTCCTCGGCGGCTGCCTCTTCTCGGGCCGGGTCGCCGGCCGGGCGCTCGCGGCCGACCTCGCCTGACGTCCCCTCGGAGGGAGGACCCTGGTCGCCGAAGTAGAGCCCTGGTCGCCGAAGTAGAGCCCTGGTCGCCGAAGTAGAGCCCTGGTCGCCGAAGTAGAGCCCTGGTCGCCGAGGTAGACCCCTGGTCGCCGAGGTAGACCCCTGGTCGGGGGGATAGAGCCCTGGTCGGCGAGATGGTCCGGTCGTGTGGAGCCCGACCTGCCCATGGCGGGCGCCAACTGCGGCACCGGTTCGGCGGGTGTCGCCGGTAGGGTCGGCATCCATGACCGTGCCCGACGACGTGTCCCCCACCCGCGCACCCGACGTCGCCCCCGGCACGCCCTCGCCCGGGCGCGACGACGAGCCCTGGCCGAGCACCGGCGTCGAGCGCGGAACGAGCACCGGCGTCGAGCGCGGAACGAGCACCGGCGTCGAGCGCGGGGACGCCGCCGCGTGCGAGCGGTTCTTCCGGCGCAACGGCCTGCCGCTCCTCGTCGAGGGCCACTCGCTCGACCGCGACGTCTTCGGTCGCTCCGCGCCGTTCCTGCTCCTGGTGCTGCTCGCAGAGCTCTCGGGTGCGGTCCGGATGGGCTGGCCCGCGTGGGCCAACGTGCTCGCGTTGCTCGGAGGCGCGGCGCTCGTGGGGGCGGCCTACGCCGGGCTCAACGTGCTGCGTGGTCGGCGGTGGTCCACGCTCCCGCAGTCTGTCGGGGTCCCCGAGCTCGCGTTCTTCGTCCTCGTGCCGGCCCTGCTCCCCCTCGTGTTCGGCGGCCAGTGGGCCGACGCGCTGCTCACCGTCGTCGGGAACCTCGTGCTCCTGGGGGTGGTGCGCGTGGTCGTCGGGTACGGCGTGCTGTCATCGGTGTGGTGGGGACTGGCGCGCGTCGTCGACGAGCTCGGGGCGTCGCTGCTGCGACTCGTGCGCCTGCTCCCGCTGCTCCTCGTGTTCTCGCTCGTGCTGTTCTACAACGCCGAGGTGTGGCAGGTGTTCGACCGCACGCACGGCGTCGCCGACCTCGTGCTCGGCGGCTTCTTCCTCCTGCTGGTCGTGCTCTTCGTGGCGCTGCGCGTGCCCGGCGAGGCACGTGACGCTCTCGCCGACGCCGCCGCCGAGGTGCCCGACGGTGAGCGGGCTGCGCGGTTCACGCGGAGGCAGATGGCGAACCTCGCCGCGATGATCGCGACGAGCCAGCTCCTGCAGGTGCTCGTCGTGAGCCTCGGCATGGGGGTGTTCTTCATGGCGCTCGGCACGCTCACGGTCACGCCCGAGGTGATGGCGCTGTGGGACGTCGACGGCGGCACGTGGCAGCGCACCTTCACGCTCGCGGGCGGCCCGGGCGTCGAGGGCGCGCAGCTCGTCGTGACGCAGACGTTGCTGCGCGTGTCCGTCGCGATCGCGACGTTCACCGGGCTCTACTACGCCATCTCCGTCCAGGTCGACGCCGTGTACCGCGAGGAGTTCGTCGAGGGCATCGGTATCCAACTCCGCGACGTCCTGCACACCCGCGCCCGTTACCTCGACCTCCTCGCCGCGAGATAGAACCTCCCGTCGCCAGATAGAGCTCGCCGAGCTCTACCTCGCGACCGCGACCTCTATCTCGCGGCGCGCCGGACGAGAGCCGTCCGGATCCGGCGGACGAGCAGATCCGGGTCCGCGAGGTCGCCCCAGGTGACACGCAGCACGAGCCACCCGGCCTCCACCAGCGCGTCGTGACGTGCCTTCTCCGCGAGCAGCCGGCCCTGCGGGTCGCCGTACTCGCCGCCGGAGTACTTGACCGCGCCGTCGAACTCGACGGCGACCCGCTGCTCCGTCCAGGCGAGGTCGAGCCGGTACTCGCCGCGCCAGGTCGACACCACGTGGTTCGGCACCGGGCGCGGAAGCCCTCCGTCGACCGCGATCCATCGGACGACACTCTCACCGGGAGACTCCGACCGCCCATCGGCCTCGGCCAGCACCCGTCGCGCTCGTCGCACTCCTCGCGCACCGGCGGCAGCCTCGAGCAGCGCCGCGACCCGCCCGATGTCTGCGCCGGCACGGATGCCGGAGTCCGCGACGACGATCCCGGCCGTAGGGGCGAGGCAGCGCGCGCAGTCGACGATCGTCCGCTCGAGCGAGGTGACCGGCAGCCCGTCGACCGCGTCACGGTCCGCCACCGGGAGCGCCGTCCAGTGCCGCCGGACACCAGGGTCGGAACGACGCCGCACTGACGGGTTCCCGAGCTGCGTCACGTGGACCTCTTCGGTGAGGCGCCACGTCCAGAGCCCGTGCAGGACGGCGGCGGTCGAGTGGCTGAACCAGTAGTCCGTCGTCAGCCGCTCGGCGAGCGCGACGGCCTGCACCACGACCGTCTCCCGCCTGCGCTGCGCCGGAGGCGTCGTCGCAGAGGGCGTGCTCACGTAGATCCCCTGGCGTGCCCGCACGAGCCTGCCGCGGCGGAGGGCCCCGGCGATCTCCGCGCGCCGCTCCGCGGAGAAGCGCACGACGGAGGGCAGCGGCATGGTCGACGGCACGTCGACACGTCCAGCCGGACGACGTGTTCCTCGCGGGCGACCCGCCGCCCGCCGCGCCGACTCGACCTCGTGCCCGTCCGTGTCCATGCGGCACAGCCTGGCCGAGCCGGATCGCCGTCGCCAGAACGGACGGCGCGCCTGTGGACGAGCGAAAAGCCTGTGGACGAGCGGAGAAGCCGTCGCCACCGCGCCCTGGCGGCATCCCGCGACGTAGAAGCCGCGGTCGCGAGGTAGAACGCGAGGAGTTCTATCTCGCGACCGCGGGTTCTATCTCGCGGTCAGGCGCGTACCGCGTCAGGCGTTGGCGACCAGGCCCAGCTCGGCGACGCTCGGGAGGCCGGCGTGCTTCGGCACCACGCGCACCGTGTAGCCGAACGGGCCCGACGACTCGAGCACGACCTCACCGGCGAACGCGTGCCGGCCCGACTCGTAGGTCTCCGCGAGCGCGAGCGGCTCCGCGGTGAACTCCTCGATGACGTCGGCCTCGGTGACGCGACCGTGCACGACCTGCACCTCGATGTCCTCCGGCCGCAGGTCGCCGAGCGACACGTACGCGCGCACCGTCAGCGTGTCGCCCACCTGCGGGACCTCGCTGATGCCGCTCGAGTCGACGTGGTCGACGCGCACGCGCGACCAGCCGTCGCGCACGGACCGCTTCCAGTGCGCGAGCTCACGCGCCGGCCCGAGACCGTCGGCAGCCAGAGCACGCCCCGCGGCGGTCGCGGGGGCGTAGAGCCGCGTCACGTACTCGCCGACCATGCGCGTCGCCTGGACCTTGGGGCCGAGGGTGGCGAGCGTGTGCCGCACCATCTCGAGCCAGCGCTCGGGCACGCCGTCCGTGGAGCGGTCGTAGAAGCGCGTCGCGACCTGCTGCTCGACGAGGTCGTACAGCGCCGCGGCCTCGAGGTCGTCGCGGCGGTCCGGGTCGTCGACGCCGTCGGCGGTGGGGATGGCCCACCCGTTCTCGCCGTCGAACCACTCGTCCCACCAGCCGTCGAGGATCGACAGGTTGAGACCGCCGTTGAGCGCCGACTTCATGCCCGACGTGCCCGACGCCTCCAGCGGGCGCAGGGGGTTGTTGAGCCACACGTCGCAGCCCGGGTACAGCGACTGCGCCATGGCGATGTCGTAGTTCGGCAGGAAGACGATGCGGTGCCGCACCTCGGGGTCGTCGGTGAACCGGACGAGCTGCTGGATGAGGCGCTTGCCCTGGTCGTCGGCGGGGTGCGACTTGCCCGCGACGACGAGCTGCACCGGACGCTCCGGGTGCAGCAGGAGCGCCTTGAGCCGCGCCGGGTCGCGCAGCATGAGCGTGAGCCGCTTGTACGTGGGCACGCGGCGCGCGAAGCCGATGGTGAGCACGTCGGGCGAGAGCACGTCGTCGATCCAGCCCAGCTCGGCCGGGCTCGCGCCGCGCTCGCGCCAGGACTTGCGCACGCGGCGTCGCGCCTCGTCGACGAGGCGTCCGCGCATCTCGCGCCGGATCGCCCACAGCTCGCCGTCGCTCACGGCGGGCCCGTCGCCGGCCCCGTCGCCCGAGCCCTCGCGACCGGTCCGCAGCCAGCCCGACGACGCAGCGTCGGCCGTGAGCTCGTCGAGCCCGAGCCGCTCGGCCTCCAGGGCCGCGAGCGCCGGGTCGACCCAGGTGGGCGAGTGGACGCCGTTGGTCACCGAGGTGATGGGGACCTCGCGCGCGTCGAAGCCCGGCCACAGTCCCTCGAACATCCCGCGCGACACCTCGCCGTGCAGGAGCGAGACGCCGTTCGCCCGGCCGCCGAGCCGCAGCCCCATGACGGCCATGTTGAAGACCGTCGGGTCGCCGCCGTCGTAGTCCTCGGCTCCGAGCGCGAGGATCCGGTCGACCGGCAGGCCGTCGACCGCCATGTCGCCGCCGAAGTACTGCGTGACGAGGTCGCGCCCGAAGCGGTCGATGCCGGCCGGGACGGGGGTGTGCGTCGTGAAGACCGTCGCGGCGCGGACCGCCTCGAGCGCCTCCTCGAACGTCAGGCCCTGCTCGACGAGCTCGCGGATCCGCTCCACGCCGAGGAACCCCGCGTGGCCCTCGTTGGTGTGGTAGACCTCGGGCGCCGGGGCGTCGGTGAGACGCGACCACAGGCGCAGCGCCCGGACGCCGCCCACGCCGAGGAGCAGCTCCTGCTGGAGGCGGTGCTCGCCGCCGCCGCCGTAGAGGCGGTCGGTCACCTTGCGCGCCGCCTCGTCGTTGCCGGGCACGTTGGAGTCGAGGAGGAGCAGCGGCACGCGGCCGACGGCCGCGACCCACACGTGCGCGTGGAGCGCGCGCCCGCCCGGCAGGGCGAGGGACACGCGCGCCGGCGTGCCGTCGTCCTCGCGCAGGAGCGTGAGCGGCAGGCCGTCCGGGTCGAGCAGCGGGTAGGTCTCGACCTGCCAGCCGTCGCGCGTGAGGGACTGCTTGAAGTACCCGGCGCCGTACAGGAGCCCGACGCCGACGATCGGCACGCCGAGGTCGCTCGCGCTCTTGAGGTGGTCGCCCGCGAGGATGCCGAGGCCGCCCGAGTACTGGGGCAGGACGGACGTGATGCCGAACTCGGGCGAGAAGTAGGCGATCGCGGCGGGCAGCGCGCCCTCCCCGCTCGCCGACGCGTCGTCCGCCCCGGCCACCCGGGTCGCCGCCTGCTGCTGGTACCACAGGTCGTCCTGCAGATAGTGGCGCAGGTCGTCGGCGGCGGCGCGCACGCGCTCGACGAACGCCGCGTCGCCGGCGAGCTCCGCGAGCCGCTCGGGGCCGAGCACGCCGAGCAGCGCGACGGGGTCTCCGTGGACGGTCGCCCAGCACTCGGGGTCGATCCCGGCGAACAGGTCGTGCGTCGGGGCGTGCCAGGACCAGCGCAGGTTGTGGGCCAGCTCGTCGAGGTCGCGCAGCGCGGCGGGCAGCAGGGTGCGGACGGTGAACCGTCGGATCGCTCTCACGGGGACGAGACTACGCAGCCCGACGACCCGGCACACCCCGTCCGTGTCACCTCGGCGTAACGCTTGCATGAAATCTCAGCCGCACGTCCCGGCGCGCCGAGAGCGCTCCCCAGGTGCCGGGCCCCCGCAGCCCTCGCTACGTTGTCCGTGTGACGTCGACCCCGCCGGCCAGCGCCCCCCTCCGCTCGCCCGTCCCCTCCCCTGCCCCCGCGACGCCGATCGGCCGCATCCCCGTCCTCGAGGTCTCCCCCGTCGTCGAGGGCGGCCGCTGGCCCGCCAAGGCCGTGGTGGGCGAGATGGTCCCGATCGAGGCCACGGTGTTCCGCGAGGGTCACGACGCCGTCGCGGCGACCGCGGTGCTCGTCGCCCCCGACGGGACGGAGCGCACCGCGCGCATGGTCGACGTCGCGCCCGGGCTCGACCGGTTCCGCGCGACGCTCCACCCCGACGTCGAGGGCTCTTGGTCGCTGCGCGTCGAGGCGTGGAGCGACCCCTACGGGACCTGGCTGCACGACGCGACGATCAAGATCGAGGCGGGGGTCGACGTCGACCTCATGCTCGCCGAGGGCGTGCGCCTCTACGAGCGCATCCTGGCCGACGGCGCGGCGCCGGGCGGGCGGCATGCGTCCCCCACCGCGACACCGGCGGGCTCTCGCCGCGACCCCGACGACGCCCGCACGCTCGCCGACGCCGCCGCGGCCCTCGCCGACGCGAGCCGACCCGCCCTGGCCCGCCTCGCCGCCGGGACCTCGCCCGAGGTCCGCGAGGCCCTGGACCGCGCTCCGCTGCGCGACCACGTGACGGCGTCCGCCACGTACGACCTGCGCGTCGAGCGGCCGCTCGCGCTCGCCGGCGCGTGGTACGAGATGTTCCCCCGCTCGGAGGGTGCGCGCCGGCTCAAGGACGGGCGCTGGCGCTCGGGCACGTTCACGAGCGCGGCCCGTCGCCTGCCGGCGATCGCGGCGATGGGCTTCGACGTCGTCTACCTCACGCCCGTCCACCCGATCGGCACCACGCACCGCAAGGGCCGCAACAACTCGCTCACCGCGCTGCCGGGCGACCCGGGCAGCCCGTACGCGATCGGCTCGAAGGACGGCGGCCACGACGCGATCCATCCGGAGCTGGGCAGCGAGCGCACGTTCAAGGCCTTCGTCAAGGAGGCCCGGCGCAACGGGCTCGAGGTCGCGATCGACCTCGCGCTGCAGTGCTCCCCGGACCACCCGTGGGTGACCGAGCACCCGGAGTGGTTCACGACGCGCGTCGACGGCTCGATCGCGTACGCGGAGAACCCGCCGAAGAAGTACCAGGACATCTACCCGCTGAACTTCGACAACGACCCCGAGGGCATCTCCGCCGAGGTCCTGCGGGTCGTGCGCGTGTGGATCGCACGGGGCGTCACGGCGTTCCGCGTCGACAACCCGCACACGAAGCCGCTCGACTTCTGGGAGTGGCTGCTCGCCGAGGTGCGGCGCACCAACCCCGAGGTGATCTTCCTGTCGGAGGCGTTCACCAAGCCCGCGATGATGCACACCCTCGCCCGGATCGGGTTCCACCAGTCGTACACGTACTTCACGTGGCGCAACACCCGGGAGGAGCTCGCGGAGTACCTCGAGGAGGTGTCCGGGGAGGGCGCCGCGTACATGCGCCCGTCGTTCTGGCCGACGACGCACGACATCCTCCCGCCGTACCTCCAGCACGGCGGGGTGGCCGGGTTCGCGGTGCGCGCGGTGCTCGCGGCGCTCGGCTCGCCGACGTGGGGCATCTACTCGGGCTACGAGCTCGTCGAGAACGTCCCGCGACCGGGCGTCGAGGAGCAGATCGACAACGAGAAGTACGAGTACAAGCCGCGGGACTGGGCGGCGGCCGACGAGATCGGCATCTCGACCCTGCTCACGCGGCTCAACGAGATCCGCCGCGACCATCCCGCGCTGCGCCAGCTGCGCAACCTCACGGTCCACCCCACGACGAACGACCAGGTGCTCGCGTTCTCCCGGCACCTGCCGGCCGAGCACTCCCCGACGGGCGAGGCCGACACCGTGGTCGTCGTCGTGAACCTCGACCCGCACTCGCCGCAGGAGTCCGACGTCCACCTCGACCCCGTCACGCTCGGCCTGCCCGCTCCCGCGGAGGGCCACGACCCGTGGGCGCCGTCGTTCGTCGTGCACGACGAGCTGTCGGGCGAGAGCTACGGCTGGGGCGAGAACGTGTACGTGCGGCTCGAGCCGATGCGCCAGGTCGCGCACGTCGTGCACGTGAGGCAGGCATGATGCCGCCCGCTTCCGGGCACAGGGACGGTGGGACGACCTGGGTCGCGGGCGTGCCCGTCTCGTCCCGCGGGGTCTCAGCAGGCCCGGCGCCGGTGCCGCCGATCACCGCTCCGGTCCCCATGGCGGCGCTGCCGCCGCGTCGTCAGCCGGTCGCCGCGACGGAGACGCGCCCCGGGCTCTCCGACGACCCGGACTGGTACCGCACCGCGGTGTTCTACGAGGTCATCGTCCGCGCGTTCTCCGACTCGGACGGTTCGGGCACGGGCGACCTGCGCGGCCTCGTCGACCGCCTGGACTACCTCCAGTGGCTCGGCATCGACGCGCTCTGGCTGCCACCGTTCTTCCCGTCGCCGTTGCGCGACGGCGGGTACGACGTCTCGGACTACACCGCCATCGCGCCGCAGTACGGGTCGACGTCCGACTTCGCGGAGCTCGTCCGCGAGGCCCACGCGCGCGGGATCCGCGTGGTCATCGACCTCGTCATGAACCACACGAGCGACCAGCACCCGTGGTTCCAGGCGTCGCGCGCCGACCCCGAGGGCCCCTACGGGGACTTCTACGTGTGGAGCGACGACGACTCGCGCTACCCCGACGCACGCATCATCTTCGTCGACACCGAGACGTCGAACTGGACGTTCGACCCCGTGCGCCGCCAGTTCTTCTGGCACCGGTTCTTCTCCCACCAGCCGGACCTCAACTTCGAGAACCCTCGCGTCGCCGACTCGATGCTCGACGTCGCGCGCTTCTGGCTGCAGATGGGCGTCGACGGTTTCCGGCTCGACGCCGTGCCCTATCTCTACGAGGAGGAGGGCACGAACTGCGAGAACCTTCCCCGCACCCACGACTTCCTGCGCCGGGTGCGGACGATGGTCGACACCGAGTTGCCCGGCCGGATCCTGCTCGCGGAGGCGAACCAGTGGCCGAGCGAGGTGGTGGACTACTTCGGCACCGAGGAGGAGCCGGAGTGCCACATGTGCTTCCACTTCCCGGTGATGCCGCGCATCTTCTCCGCGATCCGGGACCAGCGGGCGAACCAGGTCCTGGAGATCCTCGCGGACACGCCCGACATCCCGCCCGGCGCCCAGTGGAGCACGTTCCTGCGCAACCACGACGAGCTGACCCTCGAGATGGTCTCGACCGAGGAGCGCGCGTCGATGTACGGCTGGTACGCGCAGGACCCGCGCATGCGCGCGAACGTCGGCATCCGGCGCCGGCTCGCGACGCTGCTCGACAACTCCCGCAAGGAGGTCGAGCTCGCGCACGCGCTCCTGCTCTCGCTCCCGGGCAGCCCGTGCCTGTACTACGGCGACGAGATCGGGATGGGCGACAACATCTGGCTCCCCGACCGCGACGCCGTCCGCACGCCCATGCAGTGGACGCCCGACCGCAACGCCGGCTTCTCGACGGCTGACCCGGGCAAGCTGTACCTCCCGCTCGTCCAGTCGCTCGTGCACCACTACGGATACGTCAACGTCGAGGCGCAGCTCGAGCAGTCGACGTCCCTGCTGCACTGGGTGCACGGCATGCTCAAGGTCCGTCGTCGCCACCCGGGGTTCGGCACGGGAGACTTCGTCGCGCTCGAGTGCGACAACGAGTCGATCCTCGCGTTCCTGCGCCGCTCCCCGGACGAGACCCTGCTGTGCGTCGCGAACCTGGCCGCGACGGCCCGCTCCGCGACCGTCCGGCTGGGCGACCACGCCGGGGCGACCCTGACCGACGTCTTCGGGGGCGCGCGCTTCCCCGACGTCGACGAGGACGGCACCGTCTCGATGACCTGGGGCTCGCGCGACTTCTACTGGCTCGTCGTGGGCCAGCGGGACGACGACGACTGACCGAGCTCGAACATCGCGGCCTTCTCGACGACGGCGGCCCGTTCGCCGCACGCCTCGCACGTGAACCAGTTCACGATCGAGACGACGTGCCGCAGGGGCACCGACTCGCTCGTCAGCCGTACGTCGTGGTGCTCGCAGTCCATGGTCCGTCCTCCGGTCGGTTCCCGTCGCGGCACCCGCCGTGACCGGCACACCGTCGCACGAGCCACCCACACACGGAACCGCCCGCGGGGCGCGCAGCGCGGACCCGTGGTGCCATGGGAGGCGACCTGACCGACCGAAGGAGACGCGTGGCCCTACGACGGACGGAACTGCCCTCCCCGGCACTCCTCGCACTCCTGGACGGGTGGCTCCCCGCGCGACGCTGGTACCCGGTCAAGGGCGTCGAGGTGCGGCACGTCCCGTGGATCTCGTACGCGCTCGACGCCGCCGGCGCGGCTCCCGGGCCGACCGGAGGCACGCCGCGCGTGGTGCTCCACCTGCTCCGGCTCGTGGGCGACGGGGTCGACCTCGTGGTCCAGGTCCCCGTCGTGCTCGAACACGCCGGCGCCGCGGCGACCGCCGGACCGTCCCGCATCGGCGAGGTCGTGGACGACGGCGGCACGTGGGTCGTGCACGACGGCGCGGCCCACCCCGCGTGCTGGGCCGCCCTGCTCGCGACGTCCACGTGGGACGGCGCCGCACCCGCCGCCGTCGACCTCGAGGGCGGCCGTGCCCTCGCGGTCGAGCAGTCGAACAGCTCGGTGCTCCTCCCCGGGACCGCGGGCGGCACGATGCTCAAGATCCTGCGCGCCATCGCGATCGGGCCCAACCCCGACCTGACCGTCCCGCGCGCGCTCGCCGCCCAGGGGTGGTCGGGCGTGCCGCGGCCGCTCGCGTGGCTCGAGGTCACCTGGGGCGCGGAGGACGACGCCGCCGGGCGCACACCCGAGGCCACCCCCGAGCGCTCGGCGCACCTCGCGATCCTCAGCGAGTTCGTCGACGGCGCGCGGGACGGCTTCGACCTCGCGTGCGCCTACGCGGGGCAGGACGCGTCGTTCGCCGACCTCGCGGTCGACCTCGGTCGCGTCCTCGCCGACCTCCACGCCGCCCTGCGCGAGGCGTTCGGCACCGGGTCGCCCGTGGACGCCGCGTGGCTCGTCGCCGACCTGCGACGACGGTCCGAGGAGGCGGTCGCGTCCTCGCGCGCTCTCGCCCGCCGCGCGGACGCCGTCGCGGCGTTCTGGGACCGCACGGCCCAGCGCCTCGCGGGCGTCACGCGCGTCCCCGACGCCCTCCCGCGGCTGCAGACCGTGCACGGCGACCTGCACCTCGGGCAGGTGCTCCACGCGCGCCGCTTCGGCTGGAAGGTGCTCGACTTCGAGGGCGAGCCCCTGCGTCCCGTCGCGGAGCGCACCCGTCCCGACCTCGCGCTGCGCGACGTCGCCGGGATCGTCCGCTCGTTCGACTACGCCGCGGCGGTGGGTCGCGCGACGAACCCCGGCTGGGCCGTGCAGGCGCGGACCGCGTTCCTCGAGGCGTACGCGCGGGCCGACACCGCCGGGGTCGACCGCGACACGTCCGAGGCGCTCGTGCGAGCGCTCACGCTCGACAAGGCGCTCTACGAGGTCGTGTACGAGTCGCGCAACCGGCCCGACTGGGAACCCATCCCGCTGGCCGCGGTCGACCGCCTGGTCGCCGGGAACGGCTGACGCCCGGCACGACGTCGAGAGGTCCCACCCGGCGAGCCCGTCCTGTGGGGGAAACGGGGACGTGGAAAGGTTGGGCCATGACCGGGCCTGCCGCATCCTCCACCCCGCCTCCCGTCGTCGCACCGCCGGAAGCCCTCGCCGCGACCGCGTCCGGACGGACGTTCGACCCGCACGCGGTGCTCGGCCCGCACCTCGCGCCCGACGCCGACGACGCCCGCGCCGTCGTGCGCGTGCTGCGTCCCCTCGCGGACGAGGTCGTCGTCGTGACGCTCGACGGCGAGCACCCGGCCGTGCACGAGCAGGACGGGGTGTGGGCCGCCGTCGTGCCGGTCCAGGTGAGCGACGACGGCGCACGCCACGCCCCGGACTACCGGGTCCGGGCCCGGTACGGCGACGAGACCACGACGGGCGACGACCCGTACCGCTTCCTGCCGACCGTCGGCGAGGTGGACCAGCACCTGATCCGCGAGGGCCGGCACGAGCAGCTCTGGACGGCGCTCGGCGCGAACGTGCGGTCGTTCCCCAGCGTCCTCGGCGCGACGACCGGCACCGCGTTCGCCGTGTGGGCGCCGAACGCCCGCGCGGTGCGCGTGATCGGCGACTTCAACGGCTGGGGCGGCACGCACCCCATGCGCTCGCTGGGCTCGACCGGCGTCTGGGAGCTGTTCGTCCCCGGCGTGGTCGGAGGCGCCCGGTACAAGTACGAGATCCTGGGCCCGGACGGCTCGTGGCGGCAGAAGGCCGACCCCCTCGCGAAGGGGACGGAGGTCCCGCCCGCCACGGCGAGCGTCGTGGTCGAGTCCTCCTTCACGTGGTCCGACGACGCGTGGCTCGCCGACCGCGCGTCCCGCGACCCGCACGCCGGGCCCCTGAGCGTCTACGAGGTCCACCTGGCCTCGTGGCGCCAAGGGCTGTCGTACCGGGACCTCGCGGAACAGCTCACGGACTACGTCGTCGAGCAGGGCTTCACGCACGTCGAGCTCCTGCCCGTCGCGGAGCACCCGTTCGGCGGCTCGTGGGGCTACCAGGTGACCGGCTACTACGCGCCCACGTCCCGCTTCGGGCACCCCGACGACTTCCGGCACCTCGTCGACCGCCTGCACGCCGCGGGCGTCGGCGTGATCGTCGACTGGGTGCCCGCGCACTTCCCGCGCGACGAGTGGGCGCTCGCCCGCTTCGACGGCACGCCCCTGTACGAGCACGCCGACCCCCTGCGCGGTGAGCAGCCCGACTGGGGCACGTTCGTCTTCGACTTCGGGCGCAACGAGGTGCGCAACTTCCTCGTCGCGAACGCGACCTACTGGTTCGAGGAGTTCCACGTGGACGCGCTGCGCGTCGACGCCGTCGCCTCGATGCTCTACCTCGACTACTCGCGCGGCCCCGGGCAGTGGCACCCTAACGTGCACGGCGGTCGCGAGAACCTCGAAGCCATCGCGTTCCTCCAGGAGACCAACGCGACCGCCTACCGGCGCACTCCCGGCGTCATGATGATCGCCGAGGAGTCGACGGCATGGCCCGGCGTCACGCGGGCCACGTCCGCGGGAGGCCTCGGGTTCGGTCTCAAGTGGAACATGGGCTGGATGAACGACTCCCTGCGCTACGTCGCCGAGGAGCCCATCAACCGGCGCTACCACCACCACGAGATCACGTTCTCGATGGTCTACGCGTACTCCGAGCAGTTCGTGCTGCCGATCAGCCACGACGAGGTCGTGCACGGCAAGGGGTCGCTGTACGGCAAGATGCCCGGCGACGACTGGCAGAAGAGGGCGGGCGTGCGCGCCTTTTTGGCCTACCAGTGGTCCCACCCCGGCAAGCAGCTGCTCTTCATGGGCAGCGAGATCGGGCAGCACACCGAGTGGAACGAGGGACGCTCGCTCGACTGGGACGGCCTCGCGGCCGACCCGGGCCGGGCCGGGGTCCAGCGGGCCGTGCGCGACCTCAACGCGCTCTACCGTGCGACGCCCGCGCTGTGGGAGCTCGACCACGACCCCTCCGGCTTCGAGTGGCTGGACGCCGACGACGCCGGCCACAACGTGCTCGCCTACATGCGCCGCGGGCGCGACGGTGGTCAGGTGGCCGTCGTCGTCAACTTCGCCGGGACGCCGCACGAGGGCTACCGCGTCGCCCTCCCGTCCGGCGGGGCGTGGCGCGAGGTGCTCAACACCGACGCCGAGGTGTACGGCGGGTCGGGCGTGGGGAACCTCGGCGTCGTGGAGGCGGAGGCCGTGCCGTGGAAGGGACGTGCGCACTCGGTCACGCTGCGCGTGCCGCCGCTCGGGGCGCTGTACCTCGTGCCTGCGTAGGTCTCCCGTCGCTCGCTCGCCCTGGGTGGTGGCTTGCTTCTGATGCTCGCCTTGGGTGGTGGGTGGGGTGGGGGCGCCGGGTCTACCATCCGCCGCTCGTTCCTCGCGGCTCCCGCCAGACCCACCACGACCCGGCGCCCCCACCCCACCCACCCGTGTCGCCTCACCTCGCGTCCCGGTGTTGTCAGCGTCTGGCGGGTCCCTGGGTCCGCCGGGTGCTGACAGGTCGGCGCGTGCACGACGGCGGCCCGGTCACCTGGGGAGGTGACCGGGCCGCCGTCGGGCTGCTGGGGTGTCAGTACAGGCTGATCGCGAGGCGCTGGCGTGCCTTGCCGACGCGGGGGTCGGCCGGGCCGACGACCTCGAAGTAGTCGAGGAGGCGGACCCGGATCTTCTCCTTCGCGTCGGCGTCGGCGCCCGGCAGGAGGTCGAGGAGGCGGCCCAGCGCGTCGTCGACCTTGCCGCCGAGGAGGTCGAGGTCGGCGACGGCGAGCTGGGCGTCGACATCGGACGGCGCGTCGGCCGCGGCGGCGCGCACGGCGTTCAGGTCGGCGTCGCGCGTGCGGCGCAGGAGGTGGACCTGCGCGAGGCCGGCGACGGCGAGGGCGTCCTTCGGGTCCTGCTTGATGGCCTTCTCGTAGGCGGCGACGGCGGTGTCGAGGTCGTCGCGCTCGATCGCGTCGTACGCCTCCTGGTGCAGCGGCGGCAGCTCGGGCTCGGGCTCGGCTGCCGGCTCCGCGGCGTCGTCGGCGGGCGCGCCGTCCGGGGACGGGACGCGGCCCGTGACGCCGTTGGCCTCGGCGGCCTGGAGGACCTGGTCGAGGACCTCGCGGATCTGCTCCACGGGTGCGGCGCCCTGGAACAGCGGCAGCGGCTGGCCCTGGAGCACGGCCACGACGGTCGGGACGCCCTGGACCTGGAACGCGGCGGCGACCTGCGGGTACGTCTGGGCGTCGACGCGGGCGAGCAGGAACCGGCCCGCGTACTCGTCGGCGAGCGCGCCGAGGTCGGTGCCGATCTGGGCGTTCGCCTGGTCGGTCGGGATCCACAGGAGGACGACGACCGGGTACTGCGTGGAGTCCTGGACGAGCTGCGGGAACGTCTCGTCGGTGACGTCGACGACGTAGCCTCCCGCCGCCGGCGCACCGCCCTCCGCACCGGGCGGAGGGGCCTGCGGGCGGGTGAGCGCGGACAGGTCGACCGCGCCGCGCACGTCGAAGGTGGGCTGGGTGGGTTCGCTCATGGGTGCATCCTACGGAGCGTCAGGCGTTGGCCGCCGACGTCGCGACGTGCTCCGTCCCGAGCACCTGCATCTGCTCCTCCGAGCCCGCCGGCGGCACGTAGATCGCCACGACGTCGCGGTAGTCGACCTTGAGGACGTTGGTCGTCCCCGCCGAGCCGAAGAGCGCCTTCACGGACTCCGTGTCCGGCGGGACCTGCGCCCCTTCCTCGGCCGTCATGGACTCGGCCGAGGTCATGGTGCCGACGACGAGCGCGCCGCCGTCCGCGGTCCGGACGGATCGGACGGGCTGGTCAGGGTCCGGCGTGAAGGTCAAGGTGTACTTCCCCGCTGCCGGGGCGAGCGCATCCGTCCAGACCCTGGCCCGCTCCGCGAGCTGCGCGCGGAACGAGTCGTCCGGGAAGGACGCGGCGAAGCTCGACGACGACCCCACGTTGAGGACGTCCGCGTACTGCGCGACGGCGTCCGTCGGCGTGACGAGGAGCGAGTCGTCGTCGGGCGCGACGGCCTCGCTCCCGATGGTCGGCGCCGCGAAGCTGGGCAGGGTCGTGCTCGGGAAGAGCCGGACCCATCCCCACAGCTCGTACTGGTCGCGCGCCCCGGCCTGCTCGTAGACGCTGAGGCGCGGCGGCTGGAGGCTCTCCGGCTGCACGCTGACGCCGTACGACGTGCGGGGCCACGTCTGCGTCGTCGGGATGACGACCTGCTGGACGTCGGTCGGGAGCTCCGTGACCAGGTCCGCGTTGCCGCGCGCCTTGGCGACCTTGAGCTGGCTCGTGCGGATGGCGAGGGCCGGTCCGGAGACGCGGCCCTCGAGCAGCGCCGGGTCGGTGGCCGCCCCGGCCTCCTCGAGCGTCGTCCCGACCGCGGCGAGGACGTCGTCCTGCTGCGTCTCGTCGAGCACGGGCGGAGGGGTGGCAGGGGTCTCCTCGGGCTGCGGCGTCGGGAGCGGTGCGGCACAGCCCGCGAGCAGGACCATGCCGGCGGCCGCCGCGACCGCCGCGAGGCGGGCACGGTGGGGGCGGGCAGGGGTGCGGTGCGGCGTCCTCATCGTGTGGCGTCCTTCGTCTCGTCCTCGTCGCGCGTGACCTCGGGGGCCGGCGCACCGGCGGTGAAGCCCCAGGTGCGACGCCAGGCGTCGGCGCGGGTCACCGCGCTGTCCTGCTCCGTCGGGTGGGCGGCGGCCGCGTCGACCACGGGCTGGGCCGCCGTCTTCGGGCGGCGGTCGCGCGGCACCACGGGGATCTGTCCGGTCAGCCACGCGCGCCGGGGCTTCTGCGCCTTGGCCTGCTGCTCGGCGAGCCGCTCGGCCTCCTCGCGCTCGCGCATCTCGCGACGCGTGAGCATCCGGACCTGCGCGGTGTCGGTCGGCACCTCGCCCGGTGCGTCGTCCGGTCCCTGGCCCGACGACGCGGGGGCGCCGGTCGCGCCGGCCACCGGTGTCGCGGCGGTCGCCGACCGGCCGCCGGCGGTCTTGCGCTTCGGACGCATCGCGGCAGCACCGATCCCCAGGCCGAGCAGGATCAGGACGATCCCGCCGACCACGCCCGGCCACAGGAAGGGCGTCTCGACCTCGCGCGGCCAGGAGAGCTCGATCGTCGGTGCGACCGCGCTCTCTCCCACGCCGGCGGCGAGGAGCTGCCAGCGCCCCGGCTGGTCGTCCCAGCGCAGGGTCACCGAACCGGTCCCCGTGGTCTCGGCGACCCACATGTCGGAGCCGGCAGGGTCCACGCCGACGACGGGCTCCTCCGCCGCCGCGGTCTCGCCCTCCGCCGGCGTCTCGCCCTCGGTAGGCGTCTCACCCTCGGCGGGAGCCTCGGTCTCCGCAGGTGTCTCGGTCTCTGCTGCCTCGCCCTCGGCAGGAGTCTCGGTCGACGTCTCGCCGTCCGCGGGAGCCTCGGCCTCCGGGTCCTCCGGGACGACGGCGCTCGTGGCGAGGCGGTCCCAGTCCGACAGCCCGGTCACGGCCCCGTGCGGGTCCTCACCGACCCAGCCGGTGACGTCGACCTCGCGACCGATCGCCAGGGTCACCTGCTGCTCGTCGGGCACCGTCGCGCGGATCGTGACGCCGTCGTCCACGAGGTCGAGGACGCCGGGCTCGGTGACGAGCACCGTGCCGTCGCCGTCGAACGCCGTGGTCGCGGCGACCGTGTCGCTGTCGCGCCAGACCGTGGCGGACGCGACGCCGAGACCCACCGCGACGAGCCCTCCCACGATCAGGACGGCGGCGATGATTCGTTGCAGCACCGAGTGTTCCCTTCGTCGACCGACGTTCCAGGATAGGTGCGAACGCCCTCGTGGTTCGACCTGCGGGCACTCGCTGTGGATCCCTCACCAACCGTTCACGACACGGCCGCGAGCCGGTCCCAGCCTGTCACGACGGCGGCCTCGCGCCATTCCACGGTCAGCCATTCCGGGTATTCAGGACACGCTCTGGCCCGTATCCTGGACGGACCACGTGGGGCCGCGGCGCGACCGCCGCCCGCCGACCAGCGCTGGAGGGCACCTCGCCCAGCGGTGGAGTCCACGACGAACCACACCGGAGGTCATCGACGTGTCCGACGAGCGCACGCTCTTCCCCATCACCATGCGCGGCTACGACCGCGTCCAGGTCGAGGCCCAGCTCGCGAGGCTGGAGAAGGCCCTCGAGGACACGCGCGCTCGGCTCGAGGCGTCCGACGGTCGGATCATGCAGCTGACGACCGAGCTCGGGGACGCGCAGCGCCAGCTGCGCGAGGCGGACCGCCCGTCGTACGCGGGGCTCGGCTCACGGATCGAGCAGCTCATGCGCTCCGCGGAGGAGCAGTCGGCGGACATCCTCTCCCAGGCGAACGCCCAGGCCGCCGACATCATGGCGCGCGCCAAGCTGTCCGCAGGCCAGGTGCGCTCGCGCGCGGAGAACGAGGTCGCGGAGCTGCTCAACAGCGCGCGCCTCGAGGCGGAGGAGATCCGCAGCACGAGCGCCTCGGAGGTCGAGAGCACGCTCGTCGGGGCGCAGCGCCGCGCCGAGGAGCTCGTCGGCTCCGCGGAGCGCGAGGCCGCGCGCATCCAGAGCGCGATCGCCACGGAGGAGAGCGAGCGGCGCGCGTCGCTCGAGCGCGAGCTGGGCACGCTGCGCGCGTCCGTCGAGCGCGAGACCACGGAGCTGCGCGTCGGCACGGAGCGCGAGGCCGCGGAGCTGCGCGCCCGGGTCGCGGCCGAGACCGCGGCCCAGCGCGAGGCGGCGGACCGCGAGACGTCCGAGCTGCTGGAGAACGCGCGCCGCGAGGCCCAGCGCCAGGTCGACGAGGCGCAGCGCAAGGCGTCGGAGGCGGCGAACGCCGTGACGTCCGAGATGGAGGAGCTGCGCGACAGGGCCCGGACCGCGCTGGCCGACGCGGAGCTCGAGGTCGTCCGTCGTCGCGAGGAGGCCGAGCAGGAGAACGCCGCTCGCCACGTCGCCGCGAAGACCGAGACCGAGAAGCTCGTCGCGACCGCCGAGGAGCACGCCGCCGAGGCCGAGAAGCGCGTGGCTCTCGCCCTCGAGCAGGCCGAGAAGGTGCGCGCCGAGTCCGACGCGTACGTCAAGGACCTCATGCAGAACGCCCGGCGCAACGCGGACCGGGTCGTCGCCGAGGCCCGCGAGTTCGCGGAGCAGACGGTGGGCGACGCGAAGGCGGAGGCCGAGCAGCAGCGCGCCGTCGCCCAGCGCCAGCTCGAGGACCTCACACGCCAGCACGACTCGATCAACACGTACCTCGACGAGCTCCGTGGCCTGCTCGCCAGCGACGCCGAGGCCGGCTCGAAGGCCACGTCCCGGCCCGACGCCGTCCCGGCCGGGACGCCCGCGCAGCAGGCACGGGCAGCACAGCTCGTCACGGCCGAGGTCCCCGAGGTCCCCGATGCCGCCGAGGAGCCGGCGGTGCCCGTCGCCACCGTCGAGGCGCCGCGGCGCGGGACCCCGAAGGTCCCGGCACCCTCGGACCGTGAGACCGACGCGCCCGCCAAGGCCTGACCCGTGACGGACGGCAGCACGCCGGCCGCTGCCGACGCCGACGCGGCTGCCGACGCGTGGCGTCGGCAGCGGACGGAGGCGGCGGAGCACCAGCAGCGCGAGCTGGACCGTCGCCGGGCCCAGGAGTCGGCGGCGGCGCGCGCCCTCCTCGCCGACTTCGTCGAGCGCGCTCGTGAGCGAGGGCTCGAGCCGGAGCCGCTGCGCGCGCGGTCGTTCGACGGCCGAGCGACATACCGCACCCCGGTGCTCGGGTGGTACCTGCGCCGCAACCGGTCTGTGGCCGTCGACACCGACGGCGAGTTCTACGTCCTCGGCGTCCCGGCCAGCCTGGGTGCGCGCGTGCGCGGCGCGGCGCTCACGCCGTCGGACCCGCCGCTCGTGCTCGGCAAGGGCGGCCGGGACGGCGAGTCGATCGACCTCGCCGACGCGCTCGCGCTGGTCCTCGACGGCTCCTGACGCCCGGGGCCCTCGCCGACCGGTCCGCCGCTCAGGACGACGCGCGCGCCAGGAGGTCGGCGAGCGCGTCCGCGACGGCGGCAGGGTCCTCGAGCGCGCTCATGTGACCCGCGCTCTGGACCTGGACGAGCTGCGCGTGCGGTGTTGCGGAGGCCATGTGCTCCGCCTCGGCGACCGGCGTGACCTGGTCCTCCTCCCCGACGACGACCGCGACCGGGCCGCCGAACGCCTCGAGCACGTGCGTCCGGTCGGGGCGGGCGGCCATGGCCCGCTGCGACCACGCGACGCCGGCGGCTCGCTGGCTCCGGATCCACTCCTCGAGGCGCGAGGTCAGGTGCTTTCGCGCCGCCTTGCTCGTCTCCCCGAGGAGCACTCCCGGCATGCCGAGCACGGCGTCGACGGTCTGCTCCGACGTCACGCGGTCGGCGATGCGCAACCGGTTCGCGCGCGCCTCGTCGGTGTCGGCGGTGGACTTCGTGTCGACGAGCCCGAGCCCGGCGACGAGGTCCGGGTGCCGCTCGGCGAGCGCGAGGGCGACGTACCCGCCCATGGACAGCCCGGCGACGACCGCCCGCGAGACGCCCGCCGCGCGCAAGGACTCGGCCGTCGCGTCCGCGGCGGCCTCGATCGACGGCACCTCCGACCCGAGCGGGCTCTGCCCGAGACCGGGTAGGTCCACCGCGACGACGGTCGGCTCACCGGGGAGGGCGGCGGCGACGTCGGACCACATGCGGTGATCGACCGGGAAGCCGTGCAGGAGGACGAGCGGCAGGCCGGACCCGTCGCGGAGGGTGAACGTCTCGAGTCGTCCCTGGGGCCGTGCAGTCGTCACGTCGTTTTCCTCGTGTCGTCGGTGCATCGCCCAGACCCTGTCACGCCGGGCGCGCCACCCTCCACGCTGCCACGGACGGGACCTCCCTGCTGTGGCGGGCGCCGATCAGTCCGCGACGCCGTCGCTGCGGCTCGCGTCGTAGCTCGCCTGATCGGTGCCCTCGGTGTCCTGCTCGGCCGCGCGCGCCGCACCTGAGGAGCCGGCCCACGTCGTCGGCAGCGGCAGCGGGTGGCCGGGCAGCACGTGCCCGACGATCTCGTCGAGCACGCGGCGCACCGACGACTCCCCCACCCACAGGTGCTTCGCGTCGTCGACGCCGATGACCTCCGCCTGCCGCACGCGTGCGAAGCGGCGGCGTGCCTCGTCCGGGCGGAGGTAGTCGTCGAGCTCCGGCACGAGCACGACGAGCGGCTTGCCGAACGCGTCCCAGCGGTCGAGGTCCTCGTCCGTGGCGCGGTGCAGCGGCGGTGAGAGCAGGATGGCGCCCTTGACCGCGGGGTCCGTGCCGTGCTTGAGCGCGAGCTCCGTGCCGAACGACCACCCGACGAGCCACGGATGGGGCAGGTCGTGGAACTCGGCGTACTCGATCGCGGCGGCGACGTCGAAGCGCTCGGACTCGCCGCCGTCGAACGCGCCCTCGCTCGTGCCGCGGGGCGAGGACGTGCCGCGCGTGTTGAACCGCAGCACCGCGAGGTCCGCGAGCGCCGGCAGGCGCCACGCGGCCTTGCGGTAGACGTGGGAGTCCATGTACCCACCGTGGGTCGGCAGCGGGTGCAGCGTGAGCAGGGTCGCCGCGGGGTCGCGCTCCTCGGGGAGGGCGAGCTCGCCGACGAGCGTCAGTCCGTCGGCGGTGTGGAGCTCGATGTCTTCCCGGCGCGCGGGCAGGACCGTGAGCGAACGGATCGGGGTGGCACCATCGGCACGGCCGTCGGTGCCGTCGGTGCCTTCGGGGCCGCGGGAGCCGGCGAGCTGGGCGGGCGCGGGATCGGGTGCGGTGCTCATCGGTTCGAGCCTAGTTGCTCGGCCTCGGTACCTCGCCGACGGGGTGCCGCACGGTCGGTCGTCAGCGGGGCCCGTCGTCAGCGGGGACGACGGCGTCCGCGCGCCTGCCAGCATGCCGTGTGCCAGTGGCGGCGGTGCTCCAGGGCGGTCTGCTCACCGAAGAACGAGTCCTCCTGCCACGCGACGACGTGCCCCGTCCCGGGCGGGATCGTCTGGTTGCAGCCCGGACACAGGTACGACTTGTCGGCGCCGCGCACCGTGCGGACGGACCACTCGCCGTCGGACCCGGACTCGCGACGCGCGCCCCCGAGGGCGCGGTCGAGGTCGAGCGGGGCGGGCTCGGCGCTCCAGGGACGCTTGCGGGAGGGTCGACGGGACGGCACGCCTCCATGATCCCCCGACGGCCGCCCGGCGCCGAACTCGGGCTCCCAGCGGGCGTCCAGACCGGACCGCTAGAGTGTCCGGGCCGGTGCTGCACCTGAGGATCGACCACGTCGTCGTGACGTGGTTCGTCCGGTTGTGGCACAGACCCCGACGGCGCGCGCGTCGTCCCCTCGACCGAAGGACTCCCCCACGTGAAGCACCGCACCCTGCGCGGCGTCGCCGCGCTCACCCTCGGCGCCTCCCTCCTCCTCGCCGGCTGCGGTTCGGGCGACGGCGGGTCGGACGCCGAGACGTCGCCGAGCGCCTCGGCGAGCGAGGCGCCCTCCGCGTCGCCCGAGGACCTCGCCGCGCTCGAGGCCATCACCGTCACGGGCGACCCCGGTGCCGAGCCCACGCTCGAGTTCGAGGCGCCTCTCGAGGTGTCCGCCGCCGTCACGAGCCTGCAGGACGAAGGCACGGGCGCCGAGCTGGAGGAGGGCATGCAGGTGACGATGCAGTACGTCGCCTACAACGGGGCGGACGCGACGCGCGCCGGCTCGACGTGGGAGGACGACGCACCGCAGTCCTTCACGCTCGGCGACCCGCAGTTCGACCTGCTCACGGAGCCGCTCCTCGGCCAGAAGGTCGGCGCCCGCCTCCTCTTCGCCGGACCGGACCAGTCGGGCGGCACCGTCGTCAACCTCATCGAGGTCGTCGACGCCAAGGAGATCCCCTCGCGCGCCGAGGGCGAGGCCGTGACGCCCGCCGAGGGCCTGCCCACCGTGACGCTCGACGACACCGGCAAGCCGACGATCGAAATCCCCGAGGGCTACGAGGCCCCGACCGAGCTCGTCGCGCAGACGCTCATCAAGGGCGACGGCCCGGTCGTCACCGAGGACCAGACGGTCACCG
The DNA here is from genome assembly GCF_059159985.1 of Cellulosimicrobium sp. BMG9.23. NCBI lineage: Bacteria > Bacillati > Actinomycetota > Actinomycetes > Micrococcales > Promicromonosporaceae > Cellulosimicrobium > Cellulosimicrobium sp. BMG9.23. The sequence goes on along the minus strand of NZ_JBZGBZ010000013.1, from coordinate 47,659 downwards.
CGCACTACACGGGCATGCTGCTCGACGGCACCGTCTTCGACTCCTCGTGGGACCGCGGCACGCCGACGAGCTTCTCGCTGCAGGGCGTCATCCCCGGCTGGACCCAGGGTCTCGCGGGCCAGACGGTCGGCAGCCAGGTGCTGCTCGTCATCCCGTCCGAGCTCGGCTACGGCGCGCAGGGCAGCGGCGACACCATCCCGCCGGACTCGCCGCTGGTGTTCGTCGTCGACATCCTCGCGGCGGAGTGACGGCCGCACCGCGACCGTTCCGCGCGAGCTGACGCACAGGGCCGCCACCCGTTCCGACGGGGGGCGGCCCTCGTCGTGCCGGGTGTCCGGAGCGACGTCGGGCACCGCGGGTCGCCGTAGGCTCGACGCATGACCGAATCCTCGACGCCCCTCGCTCCCGTTGAGCCCGCTGAGCCCGCCGTGTCTGCTGAGCCCGCCGAGTTCTCGGCCCCGCCGGTGGCCGGTGTGCCGCCCGAGCGGGAGGTCCTCACATGGGAGACGTTCGGCGTGGCCGCCCGCGAGCTTGCGGAGCAGGTCGTGGCGAGCGGGTTCCGGCCGGACGTCGTCGTCGCGGTCGCGCGCGGTGGCCTGCTGCCCGGCGGCGCGGTGGCGTACGCGCTCGGGACGAAGGGCGTCGGCACGCTCAACGTCGAGTTCTACACGGACATCGGTCAGACCCTCGACGACCCGCGCGTGCTCCCGCCCCTCATGGACACGTCCGACCTGCCGGGCGCTCACGTCCTCGTGGTCGACGACGTCGCGGACTCGGGCCGGACGCTCGCCCTGGTCATGGAGATGCTCTCGCACCACGGTGCCGAGGCTCGGTCCGCCGTGCTCTACACGAAGCCGCGCACGATCATCCAGCCGGACTTCTCCTGGAAGGACACCGACCTCTGGATCACGTTCCCGTGGTCGGCGGACCCGCCCGTCGAGGGAGCGCAGCCCCGCCCCGCGGACTGAGTCCGTCGACCGATCTCGGCAGCCGACCGGTCCTGGCCGGCGACCGACAGACGACGGCCGCCGCCCCTCGCGGGTTGGCGGCCGTCGTCGTCGCTACGGAGCGGGGAGGGTCAGAAGTCCCAGTCGTCGTCCTCGGTGTTCACGGCCTTGCCGATGACGTACGACGAGCCCGACCCGGAGAAGAAGTCGTGGTTCTCGTCGGCGTTCGGCGACAGGGCCGAGAGGATCGCCGGGTTGACGTCGGTCTCGTCCTTGGGGAACAGCGCCTCGTAGCCGAGGTTCATGAGCGCCTTGTTCGCGTTGTACCGCAGGAACTTCTTGACGTCCTCGGTCAGCCCGACGCCGTCGTAGAGGTCCTCCGTGTACTGCACCTCGTTGTCGTAGAGCTCGAAGAGCAGCTCGAACGTGTAGCCCTTGAGCTCCTCGCGCTCGGCCGGCGAGAGCTTCTCCAGGCCCTTCTGGTACTTGTAGCCGATGTAGTACCCGTGCACGGCCTCGTCGCGGATGATGAGGCGGATGAGGTCGGCCGTGTTCGTCAGCTTGGCGCGCGACGACCAGTACATCGGCAGGTAGAAGCCCGAGTAGAAGAGGAACGACTCGAGGAGCGTGCTCGCGACCTTGCGCTTGAGCGGCGAGTCGCCCTTGTAGTACTCCATGACGATCTCGGCCTTGCGCTGCAGGTTCGGGTTCTCCTCCGACCAGCGGAACGCGTCGTCGATCTCGCGCGTCGAGCACAGCGTCGAGAAGATCGACGAGTAGCTCTTGGCGTGCACCGACTCCATGAACGCGATGTTCGTGTACACCGCCTCCTCGTGGGGCGTGATCGCGTCCGGGATGAGCGACACGGCGCCGACGGTGCCCTGGATGGTGTCGAGCAGCGTCAGGCCCGTGAATACGCGCATCGTGAGCTCCTGCTCCTGCGCGGTGAGCGTGTGCCACGACTGGATGTCGTTGGACACCGGCACCTTCTCGGGGAGCCAGAAGTTCCCGACGAGGCGGTCCCAGACCTCGAGGTCCTTCTCGTCCTCCAGACGGTTCCAGTTGATCGCGCTCACGCGATCGATGAGCTTGAGCTTCCCGGTGGGCGACATCTGCCTTCTTCTCTCCTGCTGACCCCGGACCGACCGGGACGATGACTGTGGGACGGAGCTGCGGCGTCGGGCTCTGCTGCACGACCGCAAGTAGTTGCCTCAGGCGACTACAGCATGCAGCTGACGCAACCCTCCACCTCAGTGCCCTCCAGGGCCATCTGGCGGAGACGGATGTAGTAGAGCGTCTTGATGCCCTTGCGCCACGCGTAGATCTGCGCGCGGTTGACGTCGCGGGTCGTCACGGTGTCCTTGAAGAACAGCGTGAGGCTCAGGCCCTGATCGACGTGCTGCGTCGCCGCGGCGTAGGTGTCGATGATCTTCTCGTACCCGATCTCGTACGCGTCCTCGTAGTACTCGAGGTTGTCGTTCGTCAGGTACGGCGCCGGGTAGTAGACGCGGCCGATCTTGCCTTCCTTGCGGATCTCGATCTTCGACGGCACCGGGTGGATCGACGACGTCGAGTTGTTGATGTACGAGATCGAGCCGGTCGGCGGGACGGCCTGGAGGTTCTGGTTGTAGATCCCGTGCTCCATGACGGAGGACTTGAGGGCCTTCCAGTCGTCCTGCGACGGGATGTGCACGCCGGCGTCGGCGAAGAGCTGACGCACGCGGTCGGTCTCCGGCTCCCACACCCCGTCGGTGTACTTGTCGAAGTACTCGCCGGTCGCGTACTTCGAGTCCTCGAAGCCGGCGAACGCGCGCCCGCGCTCGATCGCGAGCCGGTTGGAGGCCGCGATCGCGTGGTACGCGACCGTGTAGAAGTAGATGTTCGTGAAGTCCACGCCCTCGGTGGAGCCGTAGTGGATCCGCTCGCGCGCGAGGTAGCCGTGGAGGTTCATCTGCCCGAGGCCGATGGCGTGACCCCCCTCGTTGGCGCGCTTGATCGACGGCACCGACTCGATGCTCGTCTGGTCCGAGACGGCGGTGAGCGCGCGGATCGCGGTGTCGATCGACTTCGCGAAGTCGGGCGAGTCCATCGTCTTCGCGATGTTCAGCGAGCCGAGGTTGCAGGAGATGTCGCGGCCGACGTGCTCGTACGAGAGGTCCTCGTTGAACGTCGACGGCGTCGAGACCTGGAGGATCTCGGAGCACAGGTTCGAGTGGGTGATGCGGCCCTTGATCGGGTTCGCCCTGTTCACCGTGTCCTCGAACATGATGTACGGGTAGCCGGACTCGAACTGCAGCTCCGCGATGGTCTGGAAGAAGTCGCGGGCCTTGATCTTCGTCTTGCGGATGCGCGAGTCGTCGACCATCTCGTCGTACTTCTCCGTGACGGAGATGTCGGCGAACGGCACGCCGTAGACGCGCTCGACGTCGTACGGCGAGAAGAGGTACATGTCCTCGTTCTTCTTCGCGAGCTCGAACGTGATGTCCGGGATCACGACGCCGAGCGACAGCGTCTTGATGCGGATCTTCTCGTCGGCGTTCTCGCGCTTGGTGTCGAGGAACCGCAGGATGTCCGGGTGGTGCGCGTGCAGGTACACCGCGCCGGCGCCCTGGCGCGCGCCGAGCTGGTTCGCGTAGGAGAAGGAGTCCTCGAGCAGCTTCATCACGGGGATGACGCCGGACGACTGGTTCTCGATGTGCTTGATCGGGGCGCCGTGCTCGCGGATGTTCGACAGGAGCAGGGCGACGCCGCCGCCGCGCTTGGAGAGCTGCAGCGCGGAGTTGATGCCGCGCGCGATGGACTCCATGTTGTCCTCGATGCGCAGCAGGAAGCAGGACACGGGCTCGCCGCGCTGCGCCTTGCCGACGTTGAGGAACGTGGGGGTCGCGGGCTGGAAGCGGCCCGAGATGACCTCCTCGACGATGTCGAGGGCCTGCTGCTCGTTGCCGTCGGCGAGACCGAGCGCGACCATGCACACGCGGTCCTCGAAGCGCTCGAGGTAGCGCTTGCCGTCAAACGTCTTGAGCGTGTACGACGTGTAGTACTTGAACGCGCCGAGGAACGTCTCGAACCGGAACTTCTTGGAGTACGCGAACTCGAACAGCGACTTCACGAACGCGCGGTCGTACTTCGCGAGGACCGCGGGGTCGTAGTACTTGTTCTCGACGAGGTAGTCGAGCTTCTCCTGCAGGTCGTGGAAGAAGACCGTGTTCTGGTTGACGTGCTGCAGGAAGTACGCCCGCGCGGCCTCACGGTCCTTGTCGAACTGGATCTCGCCGTCCGGGCCGTAGAGGTTGAGCATCGCGTTGAGCGCGTGGTAGTCGAGCTGCGCGCTCGACAGCGACACCTTCTGCGGCGCCAGCGCGACGTCGCCCGTGCCTGCGCTCTCGGAGATCACGCCGGAATCTGTGACTGTCGTTGCCAAAATCGTCCCAATCCGTCGCGGACGCGCGCGGCGTCCTCGGCTGTTCCCAGGAGTTCGAAGGCGTACAGGTAGGGCACCTGGCACTTCGCGGAGATGATGTCGCCGGCGATGCAGTACGCCTCGCCGAAGTTGGTGTTGCCCGCGGCGATGACGCCGCGGATCAACGACCGGTTGTGCGCGTCGTTCAAGAACTTCACGACCTGACGCGGGACGGCTCCGCCCTCGTTGCCGCCCCCGTAGGTCGGGACCATGAGCACGTACGGCTCGTCGACCCGCAGGAACCCCTCGGTGGGTCGCGTCGGGATGCGCCGCACGTCGATGCCGATGCCCGGCAGGTCGAGCCGCTGGACGAACCGGTGCGTGTTCTCGCTGACGCTGGAGAAGTAGACGAGCGACCCCACGGGGACCGCACCTCCGTCCTGCTGTGCTCGCGACCTGCTGCCGTGCTGCCGGGAGGCTCGCGCCGCCCGGCGCTGCGGGCGGGGCCGTCGCCGGCCCGCCCGCTGATCGTCGTCAGGCGACGACCGGAGAGACCTTCTGCGCGAGGGCGTTGATCTGGTCGGGGCGGAAGCCCGACCAGTGCTCGTCGCCGGCCACGACGACGGGCGCCTGCAGGTAGCCGAGCCCGCGCACCAGCTCGAGCGCCTCGGCGTCCTGGCTGATGTCCACGACGGTGTACTCGACGCCCTTCTTGTCGAGAGCGCGGTACGTCGCGTCGCACTGAACGCAAGCCGGCTTGCTGTAGACCGTGACGCTCATGGTGGTGACTCCTCGCTTCTCGTCCGGGGCCTCGTCCTCGGGGAGGGAGAAGAGTCTCTGACCTCGAAGGACACCGCTGGAACTACGTCTGTGTGATTCCCCGGAGAGCCTGCGCCCCCTGGGTGTGAAACCACTATACCTAGGGGTTCGGACACTGCCACCCCACTACATGTCGTGTCTGAACTTCACCCCGCCGAGTGTGGTAGCAGCCATGGATCCATGGTCCCAGGCCCCTCTGACACGCCTTTCCGCACCCCGTCGTCCACCGCGCCGCGCGGTCGAGAACCGCGTCGTGACGCGGCCTGAGCGCCGTCGTCCACAGGGTGGGGACGACGTCGATCCACACCCTGTGCAGGCCGGTGGACACCCCGCACGAGACCCCGATGCGCCGTCCCGAACGGCCCCCAGAACGCCTCAATCCGGACACGAAGCCCGCAGAGCTCGTCGGCGTGTCGCGCCCTCCCTCGCACGGCAACCCGAATCTGCGACGAACGTCACCTCGAACGCGCCCGAGATCAGGCGGCGAGCGACCGCACCCTGCCCGACCACGGCTCTACCTCACCGACCACGGCTCTACCTCGGCTGGTGAGCCGAGAGACGAGCGGGCGGGCCGGAGCGGGCGGGGCCGCGGGTCGTGGCGGGTCTGGCGGGAGGTCGCGAGGAACGAGCGGGCGGGCCGGAGCGGGCGGGCCGGAGCGGGCGGGCCGGAGCGGGCGGGCCGGAGCGGGCGGGCCGGAGCGGGCGGGGTCGCGGGTCGTGGTGGGTCTGGCGGGAGGCCGCGAGGAACGAGCGGCCGGATGGTAGACCCGCGACCCCGCCCGCGGAGGCCCGCCCGCGGACCCAATCCCGCGGACCGCGGACGCAAAGAACCCGCCCTCGACCTGCGTCGAGGACGGGCTCTGCACGACGGGTCAGGCGGTCTCGTCGACGCCCGGCAGCACGTTCGACGTCGCGAGCCGGCGGTACCAGTGCGCCGAGTCCTTCCACGTGCGCTCGAGCGTCTCGTAGTCGACGCGGATGATCCCGAAGCGGCGGTCGTACCCGTAGCCCCACTCGAAGTTGTCGAGCAGCGACCACGCGAAGTACCCGCGCACGTCGGCGCCGGCGTCGACGGCGGCACCGACGGCGTCGACGTGGTCGTGCAGGTAGGCGACGCGGCGGTCGTCGTGCACGCGCTGCGACCCGTCGGGCGCGACGGTCACCTCGTCGTCGAACGCCGCGCCGTTCTCGGTGACCATGAGCGGCTGGTCGGGGTAGGTCGTCGCGACGGACACGAGGAGCTCGGTCATCCCGGCGGGCTCGATGTTCCAGCCCATCGCGGTGTACGGACCGGGCTGTTGGACGAACTCGACGTCGGTGACGCCGATCCACGGGCTGTGGGTCGACGCGCCGTGGCCGTCGTTCTCGGCCCGCTCGCCGGTGCCGTCGTAGTGGCGCACGCGCACGGTCGAGTAGTAGTTGACGCCGAGGATCGAGACGGGCTGACGCACGAGCTCGAGGTCGCCGTCGTGCACGAACGACCAGTCGGTGACGTGCGCGGTGTCGGTGAGCAGGTCGGCGGGGTACGCGCCGTCGAGGATCGGGCCGAGGAACGCGCGGTTGGCGAGCGCGTCGATCTTGCGGACGGCGTCGAGGTCGTTCTCGTTCGCGGGGTCGTCCGGCCGGATCACGTGGAGGTTGAGCGTGACGGACGTCTTGGCGTCCTCCCCCAGCTCGTCGCGGATCGCCGCGACGGCGAGCCCGTGGGCGAGGTTGAGGTGGTGCACGGCCGCGAGCGCCGCCGCGGGCTCGGTGCGGCCGGGGGCGTGCACGCCCGAGCCGTAGCCGAGGTAGGCGGAGCACCAGGGCTCGTTGAGCGTGGTCCACGTGTCGATGCGGTCGCCGAGCTCACGGGCCATGTGGCGGGCGTACTCCGCGAAGGCGTAGGCCGTGTCGCGGTTGGCCCAGCCGCCGGCGTCCTCGAGCTCCTGCGGGAGGTCCCAGTGGTAGAGCGTGACGACGGGCTTGACGCCCTTCTCGAGGAGAGCGTCGACGAGGCGCGAGTAGAACGCGACGCCCTCGGGGTTGAGCGGTCCGGTGCCGCCGGGCTGCACGCGCGACCAGGAGATGGAGAAGCGGTACGCACCGAGACCGAGGTCGGCGATGTGCTGCACGTCCTCGACCCACCGGTGGTAGTGGTCGTCGGCGACGTCGCCGGTGTCACCGTTGAGGATGCGTCCGGGCGTGTGGGAGTAGGTGTCCCAGATGGACGGGGTGCGCCCGCCCTCGGCGGCGGCCCCCTCGATCTGGTACGAGGCGGTGGCCGAGCCCCAGACGAAGTCCGGGGGGAACGCGCGGCCCGACGGCGCGGGCTCGGGGCTGGTGCCGGGCGTCGCCTCGGCGGCACGGGTGGGGGTGTCGGTCGTCACGAGATCCTCGCTGATCGGGTGCGGGGCCTGGCGGCCCCGTGCGGGGGCGGTGGGAGTCGGCGTGGTAGCGCTTCCACGCCGACCTCCCCAGGGTACCTCGGTCAGGGCAGTGCGAGCGTCACCGACCCGGAGCCGGTCGCAGCCGCCGTCACGCCGTCCGCCTCGACGGACCAGGTGCCGGGGGCGTCGTCGGACGCGACAGTGAGCAGCCGGCCCTCCCGCCGGACGCGGAACGTGGCCGACGCGCCGCCCGGCCGCGGGACGACGACGTCGCCCTCGTGCCCGTCGGGCAGCGCGAACGCCCGGAGCGTGACCCCGTCCGCCCAGTCGTACTCGGGCGCGTCGTCGCGCGCCCCGACGGGAAGCACCGACCCCGCGCGCACGAGCACGGGGAGCGAGTCGAAGCCGTGCGTCTCGGTGACCCAGCGCGGGCCCGTCACGGTCGCGGGGAGGGTCCCGGCGGGTCCGTCCGGCGCGCCGTCGACGAGCCGCGTCCAGGTGCCCTCCGGGACGTAGTACTCGACCTGCCCGTCGGCGCGGAACACCGGGGCGACGAGGAGCGCGTCCCCGAGCATGTACTGCGTGTCGACGAGCGCCGCGGTGCGGTCCGCGGGGTGCTCGAGCACCATCGGGCGCATGACGGGCACGCCGTCGGTGTGCGCCTCCTCGCCGAGCCGCGCGAGGTACGGCATGAGCGACATCTTGAGCCGCGTGAACCGTCGTGTGACGTCGACGGCCTCGTCGTCGAACGCCCACGGGACGCGGTAGGAGTCGGAGCCGTGCAGGCGCGAGTGCGACGAGAGCATGCCGAACGCGACCCAGCGCTTGAACACCGCCGGGTCGGGCGTCCCCTCGAAGCCGCCGATGTCGTGGCTCCAGTACCCGAAGCCGGACAGCGCGAGCGACAGACCGCCGCGCAGCGACTCCGCCATCGCGACGAAGGTCGACTCGCAGTCGCCGCCCCAGTGCACCGGGAACTGCTGCCCGCCGGCCGTGGCCGACCGCGCGAAGAGGACCGCCTCGCCGCTCCCCCGCTCCTGCTCGAGCACCTCGAACACGGCCTCGTTGTACAGGTGCGAGTAGTAGTTGTGCATGCGCTGCGGGTCCGAGCCGTCGTGCCACACGACGTCGGTCGGGATGCGCTCGCCGAAGTCCGTCTTGAAGCAGTCGACGCCTTGCCGCAGCAGACCGCGCAGCTTCTCCTGGTACCAGGCCCGCGCGTCGGGGTTGGTGAAGTCGACCAGGGCCATGCCCGCCTGCCACAGGTCCCACTGCCAGACGTCGCCCGCCGCGGTCGTCACGAGGTAGCCGCGCTCGCGGCCCTCGTCGAACAGGTGGGAGCGCTGCGCGATGTAGGGGTTGATCCACGCGCTGACGCGCAGGCCGCGCCCCCGCAGGCGCGCGAGCATCCCCTCGGGGTCCGGGAAGGTCTTCGGGTCCCACACGAAGTCGCACCAGTGGAACTGGCGCATCCAGAAGCAGTCGAAGTGGAAGACGCTCAGCGGGATGTCGCGCTCGGACATGCCCTCGACGAAGCTCGTGACGGTGGCCTCGTCGTAGTCGGTCGTGAACGACGTCGAGAGCCACAGCCCGTACGACCAGGCCGGGACGCGCGCGGGCCGCCCGGTCAGTGCCGTGTAGCGGCGCAGCACGTCCTTGGGCGTCGGGCCCTGGATGACGTAGTACTGCAGGGCCTGGCCCTCGACGGAGAACTGGGCACGCGAGACGACCTCGGTCCCGAGCTCGAACGAGACCCGCTCCGGGTGGGCCACGAGCACGCCGTAGCCCTTGTCGCTGAGGTAGAACGGCACGTTCTTGTACGCGAGGTCGCTCGCGGTCCCGCCGTCCTCGTTCCACACGTCGACGCTCTGGCCGTTCTTGACGAACGCGCCGAACCTCTCGCCGAGACCGTAGAGGTGCTCCCCCACGCCGAGGGCGAGCTGCTCGTGCACGTGCGTGCTCCCGTCGGCCGTCGTCGCGATCCCGATGCTGCGGTCGAGCGACGACGTGAGCACCGTGCCGTCGGCCTCGAAGTCCACGTGCCAGGGGCCGTCGGTCCGCACGCGCGCGGTGAGCCCGCCCGAGGTGATCGTGGCCTCGGGAGCCCCGATGAGCTCGGGGAGCGCGACCTTGGCGCCAGCCGTCGAGCGCTCGAGGCCGAAGTGCGGCCCGCGGTCGCGGCGCCCGCGGTGGTGCTCGATCCGGACGCCGATCACGCCCTCCGCGGGCGCGTCGAAGGTCACGGTGACGACCGGCTGGTTGAGGGTGTCGCCGCGCGAGGCGACGACGGCCGTGGGCGCGTGCACGACGAGACGCTCGCCGTCGTCGACGACCTCGTCGATCGAGCGCGGGCGCAGCATGCTGACCCCGGGTCGCAGCTGCCAGTACCCGTCGGTGAACTTCATGGCGTCCTTTCGGTGGGGTGGTCGACCAGCGCGGCGACGTCGTGCGCGGCGAGGCGCACGGCGTCGTCGACCGGGCGCCCGGTGAGGAGGTCGAGGTGGTGACCGGCGACCGGCACGGTGACCGGCCCGGCGGTGTGGTTGAGGACGAAGAGCACGTCGCCGCGGCGCACGACCTCGACACCGGGGGCGTCGTCCGCCCCCGGGAGGACGGGCGCGACGCCGGCGCGGTCGAGAGCGGCACCCAGGACGTCGCCGAGAAGACCCTCGTCGGGGACGGTCGCGACGTACCAGGCCTCGCCCGTCCCGTGCGCGTGCCGGGTCACCGCGGGCCCGCCGGCGAGGTGCCCGTCCGCGAACGTCGCGAGCACCGTCGCGCCGTCCGCGTCGAGGAGCTCGCCGAGCACCTGGGCGCGGGCATCGGGGTGTGCCGTGACGTCGAGGCCGACACCGCCGTCGGGCAGCGGGACCCACTCCTCGCCGCTGACGCCGAGGACGTCGCGCAGGAGCGTCGGGAACCGCCCCGTGCGCACGTGCGCGTTCTCGTCCGCGACGCCGGTGAACGGCCCGACGACGAGCGTCGCCCCGCCGTGCGTCGCGGCGCGCAGCGCCTCCGCACCGGGCTCGTCGAGGAGGTAGAGCTGCGGGACGAGCACCGCGCGGTAGCGGGACACGTCACGGCCGGCCGGGACGAGGTCGCACGCGACGCCGCGCGCCCACAGCACGCGGTACCAGCGGCGCACCTGCTCGAGCGCGTCGAGACGGTCCGTGGGGCGGGCGACCTCGCCGCTGGCCCACCACGACGGCCAGTCGACGACGACGGCGACGTCCGCCGCGACCCGTCCCCCGACGACCGGCGCGAGCCGGGCGAGGTCGGCGCCGAGGCGCCGCACGCCGCGGTGCACGCGGGTCTCGGGACCGGCGTGCGGCAGCATCGCCGAGTGGAAGCGCTCGGCGCCGCTGCGCGACGCGCGCCACTGGAAGAAGCACACGCCGTCCGCACCGCGCGCGACCGCCTGCAGCGACTCGAGCCGGGACCGCTCGGGCGACTTCGGGAGGTTGTGGGGACGCCAGCTCACGGCGCTCGTCGCGGACTCCATGAGCAGCCAGGGCGCGCCGTCGCCCAGCGACCGCATCAGGTCCTGCGTGAGCGCGGCGTCGACCGGTGCGCGCGGGTCTCCCGGATCGGGGTACGCGTCGTCCGCGACCACGTCGACGTCGTCGGCCCACGTCCACGGGTCGATCCCCGGGAAGAAGCCCATGAAGTTGGTTGTCACGGGCCGCTCGGCGTCGTAGGTGCGGATCAGGTCGCGCTGCTCGCGGTAGAGCGTGCGGAGCTGGTCGGAGCAGTACCGGCGCCAGTCCAGCGCCTGGGAGGGGTTGACGTGGTAGACCGTGCGGCGCGGGGGCACGATCTCGGACCAGTCGGCGTAGTGCTGCGACCACACGGTCGTGCCCCACGCCGCGTTGAGCGCCTCGACGGTCCCGTAGCGCGCAACGAGCCACGCACGGAACGCGGCGGCCGACTCGTCGCCGTAGCAGACCTGGCCGAACTCGTTCCCGACGTGCCACATCCGCACCGCGGGGTGCGCGGCGTACCGGGCGACGAGCGCGTCGGTGATCGCGAGCGCGTGCTCGCGGTAGACGCGCGACGCCGGGCTGAACTGGTTGCGCGACCCTGCCACGAGCCGCACGCCGTCCGGGTCGACCGGCAGCGTGTCCGGGTGCAGGACGCCGAGCCACGGTGGCGGCGAGGCCGTGGGCGTCGCGAGGTCGACGCCGACGCCGTGCTCGCCGAGCACGTCGAGGACCTCGTCGAGCCACGCGAAGTCGCGCACCCCCGGCGACGGCTCGTAGCGAGCCCAGGAGAAGACGCCCACGGTCACGAGGTTCACGTGCGCCTCGCGCATGAGCCGCGCGTCCTCGCGCCAGACGTGCGCGGGCCACTGCTCCGGGTTGTAGTCACCCCCGAAGCGGATCCCGCCCGTCGTGAGATCCGCGAACCTCCCGTCGCGCGGGGACGCGTGGATCGCGTTCGTCGGCACCGTCGCCTACCTCCGTCGTGTCTCGCGACGACGCGGCAGGGCGCCATCGTCGAAGCGTTTCAACACGCTAACCTGTGACCTACGCGCTTGTCCAGGACACCGGCGGGCGATCCCCCGGGATCCCTGCCGGCCGCGACGTCGTCGTCACGGCCCGACCCCGGAACGGTGCGATCACCCGACCATCAGAGGATCCGCCCCATGAACGGCGCCGTCGCCGACCACCTCCCACCACGCCCGGACGATGCGCCGCCGCGCCCGGACGGCGGGCCCGCTCCGGCACGCTCGCACCCCTGGCGCATCGAAGCGCTTGCGTCCATCAGCGCCCGTCACGGAGGCATCGGTACCGGTCGGCGCACCGTCCGAGCGCGCCGACGGCCCAGGCCCGGCGCACCCAGCGCCGCGCCAGGCGCTACGGTGTCCCCCGAGCGGTCGCGCGGTCGAGCCGGTCCCGACCGCCGCGATCCCGTCAGCTGAGGAGAAGCAGTGGCCACCATCGAGGACGTCGCACGGACGGCCGGGGTCTCCGCGTCGACCGTCTCCTACGTGCTGTCGGGCAAGCGCAGCATCTCCGCCCCCACGCGCCGCCGCGTCGAGAAGGCGATCCAGCAGCTCGGGTACCGCCCCCACGCGGGCGCCCGCGCCCTCGCCTCGTCCCGGACCAACGTCCTCGCCCTCATGGCGCCGCTGCGCGCCGGGGTCGACGTCAACGTCATCATGCAGTTCGTCTCGGGCGTCCTCCTGCGCGCCCGCGAGCACTCCCACGACGTCCTCCTGCTGACCCAGGACGACGTGTCGGGTGCCGAGCGCGTCGGTTCGGGGTCGATGGTCGACGGCATCGTCGTCATGGACGTCGAGGCGCACGACGAGCGGCTGCCGAGCCTCGCGCGCCTGCGTCAGCCCGCGGTCCTCATCGGGCTGCCCGCCGACCCGGGGACGCTCAGCTGCGTCGACCTCGACTTCGAGGCCGCGGGTCGGCTCGGCCTCGAGCACCTGGCCCGCCTGGGCCACCGCCGGGTCGCGTTCCTCGGGCCGCCGCCCGAGGTCGTCGCGCGCCACACCTCGTACGCCGACCGCGTGCTGCGCGGGTTCACGGTCGCCGCGCGCGACGAGGACGTGCACGCCCGCACGGTCGAGACCCCGACGACGCGCGACGGGGTCGTCGCGTCCGTCGACGCGCTGCTCGACGAGGAACCGCATTTCACCGCCCTTCTCGTGCACAACGAGGCCGCGCTGCCCCACGTCCTCGCCCGCCTCGCGGAGCGCGGCCGCCGCGTGCCCGACGACCTCTCGGTCGTGACCATCAGCCCGGCCGACGTCGCGGCGGCCCAGGTCGTCCCCGTCACGGGCATCGACATCCCCGCGGAGCGCATCGGCCACGTCGCGGTCGACATGGTCATGGCGCGCATCGAGGACGACGAGCCGGCCGAGACCCGGCTGCTCACGCCGGTCCTCACCGAGCGCGGGTCGACACACGCGGCCCGCTGACGCGTGCTGCCCCCTGACGCGTGCTGCCGCCGCCGCGGGCGGACCACACGACGAGGGGCCGACCGGGCGGCGCAGCGCGTGCGCCGTCCGGTCGGCCTCTCGGTCCGTGCTCAGCCCTTGATGGCCCCGAAGATCACGCCCTTGGTGAAGTGGCGCTGCACGAACGGGTAGACGAGCAGGATCGGCACGACGGCGAGCACCATGATCGCCATCTTGACCGGCAGGCCCGTGACGGCGCCCGTCGCGACGTCGACCTGACCCGTGCCGCTGCCCGGCAGCGTGACGCCCTGCAGGACGTACGAGCGCAGGACGAGCTGCAGGGGCCACTTCGCGTTGTCGTTGATGTAGAGCATCGCGTTGAAGAACGCGTTGAAGTAGCCCACCCCGTAGAACAGCGCGACGACGGCGATCGCCGCCTTCGACATCGGGGCGACGATCTGCCCCATGATCCGCCAGTCCCCGGCCCCGTCGATCCGGGCCGCGTCCGTGATGGACGCGTCGATGTTCATGAAGAAGTTGCGCAGGATGAGGACGTTGAACGCCGAGACCGCGCCCGGGAGGATGAGCGCCCACAGGCTGTCGATGAGGCCGAGGTTGCTCACGAGCAGGTACGTCGGGATCATGCCGGCGCCGAAGAACATCGTGATGAGGAAGACGAAGAGGATCGTCCGGTGCCCCAGGCTCGACGGCCGCGAGAGCCCGTACGCCGCGAGGACCGACACGACCGTGGAGAGGACGGTGCCGATCGTCGTGACGACGATCGAGACCATCGCGGCGCGCGTCACGATGCCGCCGGAGAGGATCTGCTGGTAGGCCGCCGTCGTGAAGTCGCCGGGGACGACGACCATGCCGCCCGACCGGTTGATGTCGGCCTGCGTCGAGAACGACGTGAGGACGACCGTGTAGAGGGGGAAGAGGACGACCAGCACGATGAGGAGGAGAGCCAGCCCCTTGCCGGCCTGGCCGATCGGGCTCGGTGTGCCCTCCCACGCGGCGCGGTGCGGCGAACGGCGCCGCCGACGACGGCGGCCCGATGCCGGCGGTGCCGGGAACGGCACCGCGTCCGGGTGGCTCAGGGGCCCCTGCCCCGTGTCGTTGGTGATGCTCATGATTTCTTGTACACCCCTGCCTCACCGAAGACGTGCGCGAGCTTGTTCGCGCCGAGGACGAGCGCGAGCGAGACGAGACCCTTGACGAGCCCGGCTGCCGCGGCGAAGGCCCAGTCGCCGTTCACGACGCCCTGGTAGTAGACGAACGTGTCGATGACCTCGGACACCTCGGCGCCGACGGCGGCCCGCTGGAGGATGAGCTGCTCGAACCCGACCGTGAGCGAGTCGCCCAGGCGCAGGATGAGCAGCAGGATGATCGTCGGCCGCAGCGCGGGCAGCGTGATGTGCCACGTGCGGCGCATCCGGCCCGCACCGTCCATCGCCGCCGCCTCGTGGAGCGCCGGGTCGACGGTGCTCAGGGCGGCGAGGAAGATGATGATCCCCCAGCCCGCGTCCTTCCACACCGACTGCATGGTGATGAGGACGAGGAAGGTGTCCGGGTTCGTCATGAGGTCGAACCCGGCGTACCCGTGCTCGGCGAGCACCCAGTTCAGGAGCCCCGCGCCGCCGAAGAGCTGCTGGAAGATCGTCACGACGAGCACCCACGAGAAGAAGTGGGGCAGGTAGACGATCGACTGGATCGTCGTCCGGATCGCGGGCGTGATGACGCTGTTGAGCAGGAGCGCGAGCGCGATGGGGATCGGGAAGTAGAACACGAGCTGGAACGCCGTGATGGCGAGCGTGTTGCCCACCGCCTCGAGGAACAGCGGGTTCGTGAAGACCCGCTCGAAGTTCCACCAGCCGACGAACGGCGAGTCGAGGATGCCGACGTAGGGCGAGTAGTCCTGCCACGCGATGACGTTCCCGAGCATCGGGACGTAGGCGAACACGACGAGCAGGAGCACGCCCGGCAGCGTCATGAGGAGCAGCGACCGATCGCGACGCAGGCGCGCCCGCCACGACAGGCGACGCTGCCCGGCAGAGTCCGGTCGGTCCGGCCGTGCCGTGCGGGCCCTCCGGCCCGGCGTGCTCGCCGGGCCGGAGGGGTCCTTCGTCGCCGCGTCCGCGCTCGGCGCGTCCGTGGCGTCGGAGATCCTGGTGCTCACGACGAGCTCACTCGCCGTCGGTCTCGGCCGACCCGCCGTCGAGGATCTCCTGGTAGTACGCGCGCAGCTCCTCACCGCCCGAGGTCCGCCAGGTCTCGACCGCCGCGTCGAGGTCGTCGAGGGACTTGCGCCCGCGGGCGATGTCCTTCTCCAGGTCCTCGAACGGCTGGCCGAGCGACGCGTACTGCGCCGGCTCGGTGATCTGCATGCCGTAGAAGAGCGGCTCCTCGACGTACGGGGCGGCGTCGGCCATCCACGTCGTGAAGTCCTCGACGAAGCCCGGGTACTGGACCTTCGCGTTCACCATGGGCGGGCCGACGAGGAAGATGTACGACGGCTGCACCTCGGTCGCCGCGAGCTCGGTGGCGACGGGGAGACGGTTCTCGTCGAGCGTGTAGTGCACGTCCTCGACGCCGTAGTTGACGAGCTGGTACTCGGCGGTGCCGAAGGGCGAGGCGAGGAAGTCGGCTGCGGAGAGGAGCTCCTCGATCGCGCCCTCGGTGTCGGTCTTCTTGAGGTACGAGCACATGCTCGCGGCGCCGCCCTTGAAGATCTTCGGCTCGCCGCCGTCGGCCGCGATGAGCGGGAGGGGCTGCTGGGAGAACTCGGGGTTCGACGGCAGGTTGCGGCCGAGCGCCTCGTGCCACGCACCCACGCCGTCGGAGGTCACGAGGACCTGGCCGGACTCGAACCGCTCCTTGCCGTCGCCAGACTCCGCGACCGCGTCGGGGTGCACGGCGCCGGACGCGTAGAGCGTCGAGATCCACTCGAGGGCGTCGCGGTACTCCTGCGTCTCGACGCGGTGCACGAGGTTGCCCTCCTCGTCCTGCGTCCACTTCGGCACGACGGAGAACATCTGCGTCGCGAGGATCCACAGGTCGTTGCTGCCCCACTGGCGCGCGTCGGCGTCGGTGAGCGAGGACACGAAATCGAGCGCCTCGTCCGCGTTCGTCGGGAGCTCGGTGCCCTCGGGCAGGAGGTCCTCCCGGTAGAACGTCGCGTCGTTGACGAGCTCGCCCGGGAGCGGCAGGCCGTAGAGCTTGCCGTTCCACATGCACGCGCGCCAGGCGTCGGTGGGGATGTTCGCGAGGTTGGGGTAGTCCTCGACCTTGTCGCCCTCGAGGTACGGCGTGAGGTCCGTGAAGATCGTGTCGACGGCCTGGCCGAAGCGCGGCGGGACGTTCCACGACGGGATGGTGACCCAGTCCGCGACGTCCTTCGGCGAGGCCAGGACGGCGGCGAGCTTGTCCCCGTAGGTGTTGCCGTCGGAGATCTGGAAGGTGAGGTCGGTGCCGATCGCCTCGTTCACCGCGTCGAAGTACTGGTTGCCCTCGGTCGGCGGGATGGTCCCCCACAGCGGCGTCATCACGGTGTAGGAGCCACCGGAGCCGGGCGGGGAGTCGAAGACCTGCACGAACTCGTCGGGCACCGTCTCGAAGCCGGCCGTCGAGCCCTCGACGCTCGGGAAGTCCGGCTCGACGTACTCCACCGGGACGTGGTTCGGGAGCGCGGCGTCGTTGCCCACCTGCTGGTCCGGGTCGGCGACGTTGCCGCCGCCCCCTCCGCCGCTGCACGCTGCCGTGAGTGAGATCGCTCCCACAGCCGCGAAGACGGCGCCCCAGCGCCGGCCGTTTCCGTGCCTGAATGCCCTCATCGACGTCGCACTCCTTCGTGACCTCGGGAGGGCTGCCGCTCTGCCGCCCTCCGGTGCCCGGGCCCCCGGGCCGCCTCGACATGCTCGGTGATGTCGAAGCGCTTCAACGGAGAGTACGGGCTGGCTCGGCCCAGTGCAAGGCTCGCCAGGTCACCGTCCGGTCTCGGTACCACCGCCGCCGTCCGGCTCGGCACGTGTGGCACCATGGGCCGAATGCGTCGCAAGGTCGCGACGCGGCGTCGAACCGTTTCGAACGCGAATTCGACGTGAACTCCCCTGCCAGGAAGGACGATGCCGTGCCGCCCGAGGCGATCACCGACGTACCCCCGTACCTGCGCGAGGAGCTGCCCGTCCCGGTCCGGGCGGCCGACCTCCTCGAGCGCCTCTCGCCCGACGAGCGGCTCGCCCTGCTGCACCAGCACGCACCGGCCGTCGACCGCCTCGCGCTCGCGCCGTTCCGCACCGGCACCGAGGGTCTCCACGGCGTCTCGTGGCTGGGCACGGCGACGGTCTTCCCCCAGCCCGTCGGCCTCGCGGCCACGTGGGACACCGAGCTGCTGCGCCGGGTCGGCGAGGCCGTCGGCACCGAGGTGCGCGCCAAGCACGCGGCGGACCCGACCGTGAGCCTCAACGTGTGGGCCCCCGTCGTCAACCCTTTGCGGCACCCGCGGTGGGGCCGCACCGAGGAGGGCTTCTCCGAGGACCCGCACGTGACGGCCTGGCTCGCGAGCGCCTACGCGCGCGGCCTGCGCGGGGACCACCCGCGCGTGTGGCGGACGGTCCCCACGCTCAAGCACTTCCTCGCCTACTCCAGCGAGACCGACCGCGCCGTGACGAGCTCGCACGTCCCGCTGCGCCTCCTGCACGAGTGGGAGCTGCCGGCGTTCCGCGGCCCGATCGCCGACGGCACGGCCGGCGCGGTCATGCCGGGCTACAACCTCACGAACGGGCGGCCCAACCACGTCGCGCGCGGTCTCCTCGACGAGCTGCGCTCGTGGACCGACGGTTCGGTCGCCGTGGTCTCCGACGCCGCGGCTCCCACGAACCTCGTCGTCGGCGAACGGTACTTCCCCGACCACGTCGCCTCGCACGCCGCATCGCTGCGCGCGGGCGTGGACTCCTTCACGGACAACGACGCCGACCCGCACCTCACGCTCGAGCGCCTGCGGGTCGCGCTCGAGCAGGGGCTGATCTCCCAGGACGACGTCGACCGGGCGGCGCTGCGCGTCCTCGAGCTGCGCCTGCGCACGGGCGAGCTGGACGTCGCGGACGACCCCTGGTCCGCGATCGGCGCCGACGCGATCGACGTGCCGGCCCACCGGGCGCTCGCGCGCGAGGCCGTCGCCCGCTCCGTCGCCGTGCTGCGCAACGATCCCGGGGGGACCGGCGCGCCCGTGCTCCCGCTCCCGGCGGCCCCGGCACGGATCGCGGTCGTCGGACCGCTCGCCGACCGCGTGCTGCACGACTGGTACTCCGGGACCCCGCCGTACACGACGTCGGTCGCCGCGGCCGTCGCGGCGCGGTACCCGGACGCCGAGGTCGCGGTCGCCGACGGCGCCGACCGCGTCGCGCTGCGCTCGACCACCACCGGGGCCTACCTCGAGGTCGGCGACGACCCGGCGGTCGTCACCGCGAGCTCCGCGACCGCCGGCCCGAGCGCCCACCTCGACGTCACGGACTGGGGCGACGGCGTGCTCACGCTGCGCTCGGTGGCGACCGGCCGCCTGCTGAGCGGGGCGTCGTGGATCGTGTCCGCCGACGCGGAGCGCGTGGGCGGCTGGGTCGTCCAGGAGAGCATCCGGCGCCACCTGCACGACGACGGCACGTGGTCCCTGCAGCACGTCGCCTCGGGCCGGTGGCTGCGCGTGCAGCACGGCTCGGGCCTGCTCGTCGCGGAGGCGTCCGGGCCGGGCGGGTCCGAGCGCTTCGTCTGGCGCACGGTGCGCGCGGGCCACGAGGCGGTCGCGCAGGCCGCGCGCGACGCGGACGCCGTCCTCGTCGTCGTGGGCAACGACCCGCACCTCGCGGGCCGCGAGACCGAGGACCGCCCCCACCTCGCGCTGCCATCGGCGGCGGAGGAGGTGTGGCGCGCCGCGCGGGACGTCAACGAACGCGCCGCGCTCGTGGTCGTCTCGAGCTACCCGTACGTGCTCGGTCCGGCGACGCACGACGCCGCCGCGGTCGTCTGGTCGTCGCACGGCGGCCAGGAGCTCGGCCTCGGGCTCGTCGACGTCCTGTCCGGCGACGCCGAGCCGTCGGGTCGCCTCGCGCAGTCGTGGCCCGCCGACGCGGACCAGCCCGGCCCCCTGCTGGAGTACGACGTCCAGCGTGCGGGGATGACGTACCGGTACGCGGACGGCGAGCCGGCGTTCGCGTTCGGGCACGGCCTGACCTACTCGCACGTGACGTACGCGGCGGTCGCGCTCGACCGCGACCGCGTCGACGCCCCGGCCGCCTGGTCGGCGCGCACCGTGCCGGACGCCGGGCGGGTGGTGGCGCGCGTCGTCGTGCACAACGACGGCGACCGTCCCGCGGAGGAGCTGGTCCAGCTCTACGCCCTCGCACCGGCAGGCCTGCCGGTGCCGGCGCCCCGTCGCGTGCTCGTCGCGCACACCCGTGTTCGGCTCGACGTCGGCGAACACCGAGAGGTGGCGCTCGCCGTCGACCTCGCGCGCCTCGCGGTGTGGGACGTCACGGCGACCCCGGCCGACGACCGGCTCGCCGACCTGCTCGCCGGTGCCGACCCCGACCTGCACGTCGGGGCGTTCCGCGTGCAGGCGGGCACGTACGTCCTCGCCGCGGGCCCGTCGAGCGCCGAGCTCCCCGTCCGCGCGACGCTGCGGGTCGACGGGGTCGACCCGGCTCCCCGCCACGGTCCGGACCTGCGCCTCCCGGCGCACGCGTTCAGCGCGTACGACGGGGTGGTGACCGCCGAGAGGACGGCCGAGGCGGGCTGGGCCGTCGACGTGGCTCCGGGACGGCGCGACGGGTGGGTCGCGTTCGACCGGGTGGACCTCACGGGCGTGGGGACGGTCGTGCTCGACGTCGCCCGGACCGGGCCCGGTGCGGCACGTCCGGTGCGGGTCGAGGTGCGGGCGTCGGGGACGGACGACGCGTGGGTCGCGCTCACCGCCGTCGAGCCCGGCCAGGTCGCGGGGAACGACGGCGACACCCCGGTGCGCCACCGGTGGCACGAGGTCGCCGGACATGCCGATGCCCGGGCCGGCGTGCACGACGTGCGCGTGGTGGTGCCCGCGGGCGTGCGGCTCGGGGCGGTCCGCTTCGCGGAGACCGCGCCGGACGCCTGATCCGGCCGTCTGAGCCGTACGGCGCGCCGAACGGCCGACGAGCAGGATGCGCCGGGAGGGACCCGCTTCCCTCCTGGCGCTCCGGTCAGCGGTCGGTGACGTCTGTGCCGTGCGTGACCTCTGTGACGTCCGCGCCGCTGCGCAGGACGCGCCGGACGCGCAGGTCCGCGTCGGTCACGACGACGTCGGCCCGCCGGCCGGCGACGAGCCCGCCGACGTCGTCGAGCCCGAGCACTCCCGCTGGCGTCCAGGACGCTGCGCGGACGGCGTCGACGAGGGGCACGCCCGACGCGACCGTCTCGCGCACGACGTCGAGCAGGTGGAAGGTCCCGCCCGCGATCGCCCCGCCGTCGGTGAGCCGTGCGACGCCGCCCGCGACGGTGACGTGCATCGGCCCGAGCTCGTACGCGCCGTCGGCCATCCCGGCGGCGGCCATGGCGTCGGTGACGAGCGCGACGGCGTCCGGACCCGTGGCCGTCCCGCCGCCGACGCCGGCGCCGACGAGGTCCACGACGCTGCGGGTCGTGCCCGGCGCGAGGTGCGTGCCGTCCGCGACGAGCTCGACGACCATCTCCCCCCGGGCCGCGGCCGCGAGGCACGCGGCGACGGGGCCGGGCTCGCGGTGGTGGAGCGGGCGCATGCCGTTGAAGAGGTGCGTCGCGGTGAGGCGCGCGGTCGGGCGCCCGGCGGCTGCGAACGCCGCGCGGGCCGCGGCGATCGCGGCATCGGTCTGCTCGGTGCTCGCGTCCGTGTGCCCGATCGACGGGACCGCGCCGACCTCGACGAGCGTCTGGATCACCCCGCCCGGCCCGACGACGCCCGGCACCTCGGGCGCGACCGTCATCGTCCGCAGGTGGCCCCGTGCGGCGGCCGCGAGCGCGCGGACGAGGCCGGGGTCGCCGTCGAGCATGTCGTGCGGGTTCTGCGCACCGCAGCGCACCACGGACAGGAACGGACCTTCGAGGTGAATCCCGGCGAGCTCGCCCGCGTCCGCGAGGTCCGCGAGCGTCGCGACCCGCTCCAGCAGGACGTCGCGCGGCGCCGTGACGAGCGACGCGACCAGGCTCGTCGTGCCGTGGCGCAGGTGCTCGTGCGCGGCGACGCGCGCCTCGTCGGCGCTCGTCGCGTCGGGGAAGCTCGCGCCGCCGCCGCCGTGGTCGTGCAGGTCGACGAGGCCGGGCAGGACCGTGACCCCGTCTTCCGGCTCGGTCTCTCCGAACCCGGCCGCCGCGACGTCCGCGCGCGCGCCCACCCAGGCGATGCGCTCGCCCTCCACGACCACGACGCCGTCGTCGAGGACCCCGTCCGGGGTGACGACGCGGCCGGTGAGGACGATCGGGACCGGGCGCTCGTCGGGAGGCGGCGCGGGATGCTCGTGAGCCATGCGGCCATTGTGACGCACTTCGTACACCCGGCGCACAAACCCTCCGGTCAGGCGCCGGGAGACCGCAGGAGCCGCGCCGCACCCCGTCCGAGGTGACGCGCGAACACGCGCTGGAACGTCGGGACCGCCCACGAGATCGGACGCAGCCACCACAGCACCGGCCTGCTGAACACCTCGACCCGCCACCACAGGTCGCCCGCGTCGTCGCGCTCGACGGCGAACATCTCCTCCCCCACGAACGCGTGACCGGGGAGAGTCCCGTAGCCGAACGCGACGCGGTCCTGGCCGCGCTCGACCCACACGACCTCGCAGCACTCCCGCAGCACGAGCGGCCCGACGCCGAGCAGAGTGGTCACCCGACCACCGGGGGCCGCGACGGGGGCGTCTGCCTCGACCCGCACCCGCGCGGCCGCGTGGACCTGCCACGCGAGGAGCTGCTCACCCAGCCACGCGAGGTCCTGCGCCGGGTGCGCGCGCCGCGACAGCCGTCGGCGCACGGTGAGGTGCCGGTAGCCCCCGGGACGGTCCCCCGTGCGTGTGGCCCCGACCTCGGGGTAGGTGAAGGTCATCGTGTCCTCCGAGTATCTGCCCCGTCCGGGGCGGGATGGTCCGTCGCGCGGTCGCGGACGAGAAGTCGCAGTCCGAGCAGGCTGCACAGCACGAACCCCAGCGCGTTCGCGACCCCGTGCGTCGCGGCCATGACGTCGAGGCCCGGGTGCGGGAGGTCGAGCGCCTCGCCCGCGGCCCACCACACGGCGAGCAGCATCGAGAGCGCGACGACGACGGCGCCGACCCCGACGAGAGCCCGAGCGGACCGGTCGCGCCGGCCCAGGGCGAGCGACCGCACGGTGGCGAGGGCGGTCGCCCAGAGCGCGACGGTGAGCACGAGCGCGCCGACGAGCTCGGCGGTGTCGCCGACGAAGTAGCCGACGAGCACGAACAGGGTGCCGACGGGGACGCCCCAGGCGCCGACGACGGCGCCGACGTCGTCGGGCGCGAGGTGCGCGACCGTGCCCGCGACGAGCGCCGCACCGAAGCCCGCGTACAGCATGTGCGGCACGGTCAGCGCGAGGTAGGTCCCCGAGAAGCCGAGCAGCCCCCAGCCGCCTCGCTCCGCGACGAGCGCGCACGCACCGACGGCGGGGGTCGCGAGCGCCACGACCGTCGCGAGGTCCGCCCCGACGGCCGACAGACGACGCGACCGACCGCCGACGGCCTTGCGGGCCGCCGCGCCCAGCAGGACGGCGGTCGCCACGGCGAACACACCGGCGAGCACCACGGCCACGGGGCCGCGCGGCAGCGCGAGGCTCGCCGCACCCACGAGTCCGGCGAGCGGCCACGCGACGCTGCGGGGCGCGGGCACCGTCGGCGCGCCGAGCAGCCGCAGCCCCAGCGGGAGCACCACGACCATCCCCAGCACGACGAGCGCCGTGACCACCGCCATGCCTCCGTCGCTCATTCGTTCACCGCCAGCCCGTCGGCGCTCATGTCCGGTCCCCCGCGACGCCGGGGTGGACCGACCGCACGAGGCGCAGCGCGTCGTCGACCACCCCGCGCGCGACCGGGAGCCGGGCGAGCCGGACGACGTTGCCGACGAGGCCCGAGCCTCCGGCGACGAGCCGGCGCGTGCGGGCGAAGCCTGGCGAGGTGTCGTGGACCCAGAAGAGCGTGACGCCGAGCTGCGCGAGCCACAGCATCTCCGGCAGGTCCGCCCGCAGCCGCGCCGGGACCGCAGGTTCGGCCCCCGCCACGACCTCCTCGAACAGCTCCCGCGACTGCTCACGGGCGGCGGTCGACGCCCCAGAGAACGGGCTCGCGTCGGAACCGGGCCGGATCGCCACGGACACGAACTCGGCGCCGAACGCGTGAAACGGGGCGAACGCGTCCACCGACGCGCCCCAGACACCGCGCAGCCGCTCGGCGAGTGTCCCTCCGGCCGCCAGGACGGGAGCGGCGAGCGCTGCGTGCTCGCGCTGCACGTCGAGGTAGAGCTCCTGGACCAGCGCGTCCTTCGACGGGAAGTGGTAGTACGCGTTCCCCGTGCTCACCCCGGCCTCGGTGGCGATCGCGCGCATCGTCGTGCGCTCGTAGCCGACGTCACGCAGCATGCGGATCGCGACCTCGCGCACGTGCGCCCGCGTCCGCTCGGACTTGGCCGTCGACCCGCTCATCGCCCCACCCCGACCATCTTTCTGAACATGTTCAAAATCTAGCAGACGAACGAAGCCCTTCCGCCACGCGGAAGGGAGTGCACCTCTCGCGTCAAGGAGAACGACCGGTCGAGGCGACGAAGGCGCGAGGGCGCGAGGCATGAGACGCGAACGGCGAGGCACGTCCTGGTGAGGTCGCAGCAGGGCGGACGGGACGGGTTCCGGCGGGTCGTGGCGGGTCTGGCGGGAGGACCCGAGGAACGAGGGTCCGGATGGTAGACCCGCCGGGACCCGTCCCGTCCGCCCACCCAGCCACAGGCTCACCCGACTGCCGGCCGACTGCTCGACGCCGGCTCAGAAGAGGCGTGAGTCCACGTCGTCGACACCGCGCATCGCGTCGTAGTCCAGCACGAGGCACCCGATGCCCCGGTCCGTCGCGAGCACCCGGGCTTGGGGCTTGATCTCCTGCGCCGCGAACACCCCGCGCACGGGCGCGAGCAACGGGTCGCGGTTGAGCAGCTCGAGGTAGCGCGTGAGCTGCTCGACGCCGTCGATGTCGCCGCGGCGCTTGATCTCCACGGCGACCGTCGCCCCCGTGGAGTCCTTGGCGAGGATGTCGACCGGCCCGATCGCCGTCGGGTACTCACGGCGCACGAGGGTGTGCCCGCCGCCGAGGAGCTCGATCTGCGCCGCGAGCATCTCCTGCAGGTGCGCCTCGACGCCGTCCTTGACGAGCCCGGGGTCGACGCCGAGGTCGTGCCGGCTGTCGTGCAGCACCTCGTGCAGCTCGATCTCGAGCCGGTCGTCGCTCTTGGCGTGCTGGACGGCCCAGATCTCGCTCACGCCGCGCTCGCGCGCCTCCTCGTCGGGCTCGCTCGTGGCGAGCGAGCACGGCGGGCTCATCCAGTTCAGCGGCTTGTACGAGCCGCCGTCGGAGTGCAGGAGCACGCTCCCGTCGGCCTTGACGAGGAGCACTCGGGTCGCGAGGGGCAGGTGGGCCGACAGCCGGCCCGTGTAGCGGGCGGAGCAGCGGGCGACGACGAGGCGCATGGGACGGCGGGTCCTCCAGGTCGGGGGCGAGGACGGACGAGGTCAGACGACGACGTCGCGCCGGCCCGGCGGGGCGGCCTCGAGCCAGGAGGCGAGGCCTTCGTATGCACCGCGGGACATCGACAGCTCGAAGTCCTGGTCCTGGTAGCGACAGCGCACGAGGTAGGTGTCGGGGCGGGACTCGGCGGTCGTCAGGGGCTCCCGGCCGGTGATGAGCAGGTCGTGGCGCGCCCAGGTCCGGGCGGGACGCAGCGAGAGCGACCAGGAGCGCCACCAGTCGATGCGTCCGACGCCGTAGTGGGCGATCCCGAGGGTCCACGACCCGTCCCCGCCCGCCGGGCGAGCACCGCACTCGAACGAGCCCACGCGGTGGGAGAGCGCGCGCAGACGGAACGCTCCCAGCCCGGCCACCACCAGGACCGCGAGAAGCAGTCCGAGAGCGATCCAGGCGGGGAGCGTCATGGTCGTACGGCCCCGGTGGTCAGCGGCTCGGTACGGACTCGACGGAGTCCGCGACGATCGTCACGTGGTTCGAGTCCACGGAGATGAACCCACCGGTGACGTGGACCTCGACCGGGGCACCCTGGCCACCCTTGATCCGGACCTGGCCCTCGCGCAGGACCGAGAGCAACGGCGAGTGGTCCGCGAGGATGCCGATCTCGCCGTCCGCCGCGGGTGCGCTCACCTGCTGTGCGGTGCCCGACCAGATCTTGCGGTCTGCCGACACGAGGTCGACGTTCAGCTCTGCCACTGCAACTCCTCCATGCCCGGCACTCGGTCCGGATCGGGTCCGGACGTCGTCCCGGCGCTCCGTGGCCGGGACGACGTCCGTCGACGTTCCCCACGGTCCGTGGACGGACCGTGTGATGACGGTGCCACGGGGTCGGGCCGCTCGGCCCGACCCCGTGACGCACGTCAGGTCAGGCGCCGTACTCCTTCTGGATACGGGCCCAGTTGCGCTCGAGGTCCTCGAGACCGCCGATGTTGAAGAACGCCTGCTCGGAGATGTGGTCGAACTCGCCGTCCGCGATCTTCTTGAACGCCTCGATGGTCTCGCTCAGCGGCACCGTCGAGCCGACGACGCCCGTGAACTTCTCCGCCATGTACGTGTTCTGGGAGAGGAACTGCTGGATGCGGCGCGCACGCGCCACGACCGTCTTGTCCTCCTCCGAGAGCTCGTCCACACCGAGGATCGCGATGATGTCCTGGAGCTCCTTGTTGCGCTGCAGGATCGACTTCACGCGCGTCGCGACGTCGTAGTGATCCTGGCCCACGTAGCGGGGGTCGAGGATGCGCGACGTCGAGGCCAGCGGGTCGATCGCGGGGTACAGACCACGCGACGCGATCTCGCGGGAGAGCTCCGTGGTCGCGTCGAGGTGCGCGAACGTCGTCGCCGGGGCGGGGTCGGTGTAGTCGTCCGCCGGGACGTAGATCGCCTGGAGCGACGTGATCGAGTGACCACGCGTCGAGGTGATGCGCTCCTGGAGCAGACCCATCTCGTCGGCGAGGTTCGGCTGGTAGCCCACCGCGGACGGCATGCGGCCGAGCAGCGTCGAGACCTCGGAGCCCGCCTGCGTGAAGCGGAAGATGTTGTCGATGAACAGGAGCACGTCCTGCCCCTTCACGTCGCGGAAGTATTCCGCCATCGTGAGCGCGGAGAGCGCGACGCGCAGACGCGTGCCCGGCGGCTCGTCCATCTGGCCGAAGACGAGGGCCGTCTTGTCGAAGACGCCCGCCTCCTCCATCTCGACGATGAGGTCGTTGCCCTCACGCGTGCGCTCGCCGACACCGGCGAACACCGAGACACCGCCGTGGTTCTGAGCGACGCGCTGGATCATCTCCTGGATGAGGACCGTCTTGCCGACGCCCGCACCACCGAAGAGGCCGATCTTGCCACCCTGCACGTACGGGGTGAGGAGGTCGATCGACTTGATGCCCGTCTCGAACATCGTGGTCTTCGACTCGAGCTGGTCGAACGCCGGGGGCCGGCGGTGGATCGGCCAGCGCTCGGTGATCTCGATGGTCTCGCCCGGCTCGGCGTTGAGGATGTCGCCGGTCACGTTGAACACGCGACCCTTGGTGACGTCGCCGACGGGGACGCTGATGGGCGCACCCGTGTCGGTCACCTGGGCGCCGCGGACGAGGCCGTCCGTGGGCTTGAGCGCGATGGCGCGCACGAGCGAGTCGCCGAGGTGCTGGGCGACCTCGAGCATGAGCGTGAAGCTGTTCTCGTCCTCGCCCTGCCCCGAGAGGTCGATGTCGACCTGGAGCGCGTTGTAGATGTCGGGGATGGCGTCCGCGGGGAACTCGATGTCCACGACGGGGCCGATCACGCGGGCGACACGGCCAGTTCCCGGCTCAGTCGGGTCCGCGCCCTGTGCTGCTTCCACGGTGGTGGCGGTCATTGCTTGCCTCGCTTCGCAGTGCCGGAGCGGGGTCCGGCGGTCTCGATGGAGATGGTCTGGGGAGTGGTGTCGCCACCTCGGGCGACGATGCGCGCTGTCATGAAGCCGCCAGCGCGTCAGCACCCGAGACGATCTCGCTGATCTCCTGGGTGATGTCGGCCTGCCGCGCCTGGTTCGCCAGACGGGTGTAGGTGCGGATGAGGTCCTCCGCGTTGTCCGTCGCCGTGTGCATCGCGCGCTGGCGGGCTGCCAGCTCGGACGCCGCCGCCTCGAGGAGGCAGCTGAAGATCCGGCTGCGCACGTAGCGCGGGAGCAGCGCGTCGAGCACGGCCTCGGGCGAGGGCTCGAAGTCGTACAGCGGCAGCACGTCGTGCTTGCCTGCGGGCGCGACGCCCTCGACGACCTCGAGCGGCAGCATGCGCACCACACGGGGGCGCTGCGTCACCATGTTGACGAACTGCGTGTACACGATGTGCAGCTCGCTCACACCACCCTCGGCGGCCGGGGCGAGGAACGCCCCGAGGAGCGAGTCCGCGATCTCGGCCGCGACCTCGGCGTCCGGCGCGTCGGACCCGTACGACCACGTCCCGGCGAGCTCGCGCCCGCGGAACGTGTAGTACGAGATCGCCCGGCGACCGGACGCGTAGAGCGCGACGTCCTTGCCCTCCGCCGTCAGCCGCTCCACGAGACGCTCGGACTCGCGCAGGATCGACGCCGAGTAGGAGCCGGCCATGCCGCGGTCCGACGCCACGACGAGGACGGCGACGCGGTTCGTGTCGCTGCGCTCGCTCGTCAGCGGGTGCGCTGTCGAGGAGTGCGTCGCCACCGCGGACACGGCGCGCGTGATGGCGCGCGCGTACGGGACCGACGCCGCGGTCCGCGCCCGGGCCTTGCCGATGCGCGACGCCGCGATGAGCTCCTGAGCACGGAACATCTTCTTCAGCGACTGCGTCGACTTGATCCGCTGCTTGTAGACGCGCTGGGATCCGGCCATGCTCAGGACCTCTTCTGGCGGACGATCTGCTCCTGCTCGACGTCCACGCCCTCGTCCTCGGCCTCGTCCCCGCCCACGAGCGGCGAGCCGTCGGCCTTGAGGAAGCCGGCGCGCACGGCGTCGACCGCCGAGGCGAGCTGCGCCTCGGTGTCCTCGGCCAGCTTGCCGGTGTCGGCGATCACGGACAGCACGTCCGTGTTGCGACGCAGGTGGTCGAGCATCTCGGACTCGAAGCGACGCACGTCCTCGACCGGGACGTCGTCCAGCTTGCCCTTGGTGCCGGACCAGATGGATGCGACCTGCTCCTCGACCGGGTACGGCGAGTACTGGCCCTGCTTGAGCAGCTCCATGAGCACCGCACCACGCTTGAGCTGGCCGCGGGACGCCGCGTCGAGGTCGGACGCGAACATCGCGAACGCCTCGAGCGAGCGGTACTGCGCGAGCTCGAGCTTGAGCGTGCCCGAGACCTGCTTCATCGCCTTGACCTGCGCGGCACCACCGACGCGGGACACCGAGATGCCGACGTCGACGGCCGGGCGCTGGTCGGCGTTGAACAGGTCGGACTGGAGGAAGATCTGCCCGTCCGTGATGGAGATGACGTTCGTCGGGATGTACGCCGAGACGTCGTTCGCCTTGGTCTCGATGACGGGCAGACCCGTCATCGAGCCCGCGCCGAGCTCGTCCGAGAGCTTCGCGCAACGCTCGAGCAGGCGGGAGTGCAGGTAGAAGACGTCACCGGGGTACGCCTCGCGGCCCGGCGGGCGGCGCAGGAGGAGCGACACGGCGCGGTACGCCTCGGCCTGCTTCGACAGGTCGTCGAAGACGATGAGGACGTGCTTGCCCTGGTACATCCAGTGCTGGCCGATGGCCGAGCCGGTGTACGGCGCGAGGTACTTGAAGCCCGCGGGGTCGGACGCGGGAGCCGCGACGATCGTCGTGTACTCGAGCGCACCGGCCTCCTCGAGCGCGCCGCGCACGGCGGCGATCGTCGAGCCCTTCTGGCCGATCGCGACGTAGATGCAGCGGACCTGCTTCTCGGGGTCGCCCGACTCCCAGTTGGCCTTCTGGTTGATGATCGTGTCGGTCGCGATCGCCGTCTTGCCGGTCTGGCGGTCGCCGATGATCAGCTGGCGCTGACCGCGGCCGATCGGGATCATCGAGTCGATCGCCTTGAGGCCGGTCTGCAGCGGCTCGTGGACCGACTTGCGGTCCATGACGCCGGGAGCCTGGAGCTCCAGCGCGCGGCGGCCCTCGGTCGCGAT
This sequence comes from Cellulosimicrobium sp. BMG9.23, assembly GCF_059159985.1. Classification (NCBI taxonomy): domain Bacteria; kingdom Bacillati; phylum Actinomycetota; class Actinomycetes; order Micrococcales; family Promicromonosporaceae; genus Cellulosimicrobium; species Cellulosimicrobium sp. BMG9.23. The sequence continues at coordinate 17,827 of NZ_JBZGBZ010000013.1, read as the reverse complement.
CTCGCCGAGACCGTCGATCGGGTTCCCGAGCGGGTCGACGACGCGACCCAGGTAGCCCTCACCGACCGGGACCGACAGGACCTCGCCCGTGCGACGGACCTCCTGGCCCTCCTCGATCCCGGTGAACTCGCCGAGGACGACCACACCGATCTCGCGGACGTCGAGGTTCAGGGCGAGACCGAGGGTCCCGTCCTCGAAGCGCAGCAGCTCGTTGGCCATCGCGCCGGGCAGACCCTCGACGTTGGCGATGCCGTCGGCGGCGAGGGTGACCCTGCCCACCTCCTCGGACACGGCGCCCTCGGGCTCGTAGGACTTCACGAAGCTGTCCAGCGCGGCCCGGATCTCCTCCGGCCGGATCGTCAGCTCAGCCATTGCTCTTCTCCTGTCGTAACCGCGCCTCGTGGTTCGGGTGCGGTCGAACGTGTGTGGGTTGTGCGGCCGGTGGCCGGCGGTCGGTCGTCGGTCGGGAGATCGTCGGCTCGCGGGCGTCAGCTCACGAGTCGCCGACGAGCGTCGGCGAGACGGGACAGGACGGTGGAGTCCACGACGTCGGCGCCCACCTGCACGCGCAGCCCGCCGAGCACGGCCGGGTCGACCGTGACGTTGAGCTGCACCGCGCGGCCGTAGGCCCGCTCGAGCAGCCCGCCGAGACGCTCGAGCTGCGCGGAGTCGAGGACGACGGCCGACGTGATCGCGGCCACGAGGCGCTGACGCCGCTCGGCCGCGATCTCGCCGAACCAGCCGAGCGTCGGCACGAACCGCCGCCCGCGCAGGGCGCGCGTCGCGTGCTGCGCGAGCACCGCCGTCACGCGGTCGACCTTGCCGTCGAGCAGCGCGGCCACGAAGGCCGCGCGGCGCGCCGGGTCGGTCGCGGCGTCGGAGAGGACCTGCCGGGCGTCGCGCTGCCCGACGAGCGAGCGCGACACGCGGAAGAGCTCGTCCTCGACCTTCTCAAGAGCGCCCCGCGACTCGGCGGACGCGAGCACCGCGTCGAGGCCGAGGCGCTCGATCGCGTCACCCAGGTCGCGTTCGTGCGCCCAGCGCGACCGGACGACGCCCGCCACGAGGTCGACGACACGGCCGTCGAAACCGGAGCCGAGCACCGCCGTCACGAGCGCGGCCTTGTCGTCGCCCGAGCGCGAGGGGTCGGCGAGACCGCGCCGCAGCGGCGCCGACGCGTCGAGCGCCGCGGTGACCGCGAACAGCTGCTCACCGAGGGTGAGGCCGTCCTCCCCGGCCGACCGCAGGACCGGCTCGAACCGCTCCCGGGCCCGGTTCAGGGACTCTCCGCTGGTACCGCGCATCAGCTCTCCTCTGCGGCCCGACCGCCGACGGCGCTCGCCGCCGCGGGACCCGCGGCCTCGAGCTCGTCGAGGAAGCGGTCGACCACACGGCTCTGGCGCGCCGAGTCGGCGAGCGACTCGCCGACGATCTTCGACGCGAGCTCGGTCGCGAGCAGGCCGACGTCGTTGCGCAGCGAGATCGCGGCCTGCTGACGCTCGGCCTCGATCTGGCGGTGCGCCGTCTCGACGATGCGCGCGGCGTCGTCGGACGCCTTGACCCGCAGGTCGGCCACGATGGCTCCACCCTCGGCGCGCGCCTCCTCGCGGATCTTCGCGGCCTCGGCCCGAGCCTCCTGGAGCTGCTGGTGGTACTCCGCCAGCGCCGCCGCGGCCTCCGCCTGGGCGGACTCCGCCTTGGCGAGGCCACCCTCGATCTTGGCCGTGCGCTCGTCGAGCACGGCCTGGAACTTCGGCAGGATCGCCTTGTAGAACACGGCCGCGATGACGACCATGATCACGGACGACCAGAGCAGGTCGTACCCGGCAGGCAGGAAGAGCTCGATGCCGGAGTGCTCCTCACCCGTCTCCGCCGCGACGACGAGCGCGGCGTCAGCCAGCGCCGTCATCACGAGAACAGGAAGCCGGCGACGAGACCGAGCAGCGCGAGCACCTCGACGAACGCGACACCGATGAACATGGTGGCGCGGAGCTGCCCGGCGACCTCGGGCTGGCGGGCGATGCCCTCGATGGTCTTGCCGATGAGGATACCGAGGCCGATGCCCGGGCCGACGGCGGCGAGGCCGTAACCGACGGTGCCGATGTTGCCGGTGACCTCAGCGAGAGTGGTGACGTCCACGATTGCTCGTTCCTTCCGTTGGGCGCCCGACCGGGTGACCGGGCGTCGCGTTGGTACTGCGCTTGATGATGTGTCTGGTGGAGCGGAGTCGGTGCACGGACCCGCGGGTCAGTGCTCCTCCTCGAGCGACATGTTGATGTACACGGCCGCGAGGAGCGCGAAGATGTAGGCCTGCAGGAACGCCACGAGGATCTCGAACAGCGTGATCGCGAACCCGCCGACGAGCGTCAGGGCACCGAAGGCCTTCATCGCGGGCACCGCCTCGAAGATGAAGTACTGCGTCGCCGCGAAGCACAGGACGAGCATGATGTGCCCGGCGATCATGTTGGCCGCGAGCCGGATCGCCAGGGACGCGGGCCGGATGATGAGGATCTGCAGCAGCTCGATCGGCGCCACGATGAGGTAGATCGGCCACGGGATGCCCGGCGGGAAGAGGTTGTTCTTCAGGTAGCCGCCCAGGCCGTGCTTCTTGATGCCGACCGCCCAGTAGGTGACGAACACCCAGAGGGCGAGCACGAGCGGGAGGCCGATGCGTGACGTCCCGGCCAGGTTCAGGAACGGGATCACGCTCGTGATGTTGAACGCGAGGACGGCGAAGAAGATCGTCGCGATCATCGGGACGAACCGGCGCGCGTTCTCCTTCCCCATGATCTCCTCGACGATCTGGACGCGCACGAAGTCGATGAGCATCTCGAGGGCGTTCTGGAACCGGCCGGGGACGAGCCGCGCGCGGCGGGCACCGATGACGAAGATCGTCAGCAGGACGACGGTCGCGATGATGCGGAGGATCCAGATGCGGTCGATCTGGAAGATCGTGTCCTCGAAGAGGATCGCCGGCGGGAAGAAGTCGGCGATGGACGGCGCGTGGAAGCCACCTTCGCTCTCTGAAGCAGCGAGGAGCACGGGGGTCGCAAGCGTGGACAGGGTGGACTCCCAATGGTCGTGTGGCCCGGGCACTCACCACGCGATCGTGGGCACGCCGTCGGACCTGGCCGTCATGGATTCGCGGCTAGCCTAACGTATGGATCGGCGTGCTCACGCCGATCCTGGGCCGCTTGTGACCTTTTGCTCATGCGCCCCGGGCAACCGGTGCGGCGGGACGTCCGGCCGCTTCTCGGCGGTCAGGCGCGCGGCTCGACGTACGGGATGCGACCGCGGTTCACGGCCCGGTAGTCCAGCACCGCGGAACCGATCACCCCGACGAGCAGGACGCCCGCGAACACCCACCGGTCGTAGAAGTCCTGGCCGCGCAGGACGACGAGGACGGCGATCAGCACGATCATCTTGGCGAGCCAGCTCCCCATGATGACGGCCGCCGTGGTCGCGGGGGTCGAGTCGACGGTGCGCAGCATGGTCCACACGGTCGTGGCCGAGAAGACGAGGGCCACCGCGACGCCGAGCAGAGCGCCCCAGACCCCCGGCACGCCCGCGACCAGCGCGCCGATCGCGACGCCCAGCACCGTCAGCCCCCCGAGGAGCACCAGGACGTCGCGCAGCGCCGTGCGGAAGACGGCGCGCACCGCCTGCCCGTGCAGGCCCACCGTCTGCTCGTCACGGCCCTGCGCCTCGGCGCCCGGGGCCGCAGGGCCCTGCGCGGAGCGGGCGGTCTCGTCGTCGGGGCGCGCGGGCTCGGGCAGGTTCGTGGACATCTCAGGCTTCCTTCGAGGGGACGGTGGGGCTTGTCGGGAGGGTCGGGCTGGTCGGCACCGCGGGCTGCGCGGCGGTCGTCGGCTCCTGGTCGTCGAGGAACCGCCCGCGGGTGCGCAGCGGGCCGAGCGTGAGGAGCAGCGCGACGACGGCCGCCACCCCGAGGCCGCTCGCCACCGTCCGCACGTCCCAGTAGACGAGGGCGACCGCGCCGAACGCGAACACCGCGGTCCACACGTAGAGGATGAGCACGGCGCGCCGGTGGGAGTGCCCGATCGCGAGCATGCGGTGGTGCAGGTGCATGCGGTCGGGGTGGAACGGCGACTTGCCCGCGAGCACGCGCCGCACGACGGCCATGCCCATGTCGAGCAGGGGCAGGAGGATCACGGCGAGCGGCAGGAGGAGCGGGATGTACGCGGGGAGCGTCGCGGCCCCGGACGTCACCCCCGGGTCGATGTTCCCGGTGACGACGATGGCCGCGCCGGACATCACGAGACCGAGCACCATCGACCCCGAGTCCCCCATGAAGATGCGCGCGGGGTTGAAGTTGTGCGGCAGGAAGCCGATGCACACGCCCACCAGGGCCGCCATGACGAGCGTCGCGAGGCTCGAGTAGTCGTCGGGGTTGGTGCGCAGCGTCAGCACGTAGGAGTAGAGGAAGAACGCGGTCCCGCCGATCGCGACGAGGCCGGCGGCGAGACCGTCCAGCCCGTCGACGAAGTTCACCGCGTTCATCGCGACGACCACGACGAGGATCGTCACGGCGAGCTGCATGCGGGACGACGGCAGCGTGAGGAGGTCCCCCGTCGGGAGCGTGTACAGCACGACGCCCTGCGCCGCCATGAGTCCTGCGGCGAGCACCTGCCCGGCCAGCTTGGTCATCCAGTCGAGGTCCCAGATGTCGTCGGCGACGCCCAGGAGGCACACGATCGCCGCGGCGCCGAGGATCCCCCACACGCGGCTGTCCACGTAGGGCACGCCGCCGACGTCGCGCACGAAAACACCCTCGAGGAACGGCATCTGCGACGCGAGCACGACGGCGACGACGAGCCCGAGCAGCATCGCGACGCCGCCGAGCCGCGGCGTCGGGATCGTGTGCACGTCGCGCGCGCGCACCGCCGTGATCGCGCCCGTCCGCATCGCCACCCACCGGGCGAAGGGCGTCGTCAGGAACGTCACCGCTGCGGCGACGAGCATGACGAGCAGGTAGACCCTCACCCGCCGTTCGCCTCCGGCGCGCTCTGGCTGGTCTCGTCGCCGGTGGCCTCCGAGGTCTCGTCGCCGGTGGCCTCCGGGGTCCCGGCGCCCGTGGCCTCCGGGGTCCCGGCGCCCGTGGCCTCCGGGGTCGCGCGACCCGTGTCGTCCGGCCCGTCGACGGGCGCGATCTCGCGCAGGCGGTCGAGGGAGACCGCGCCGGCCCGCACGACGCGCAGGGTGCCCGACGTCGCGTCGACGATCGTCGACGCCACTCCCCCGGGCACGACACCGCCGTCGAGGTAGACGGCGACCGCATCGCCGAGCTGGGCGCGCGCGTCGTCGGCGTCGAGCGCGGCGGGACTTCCGGTCCTGTTCGCGGACGACACCGCGAGCGGCCCCGTGCGCCGCAGGAGGGCGAGCGCCGCCTCGTGGTCGGGCATGCGCAGCGCGACCGTCCCGTGCGTCTCCCCGAGGTCCCAGGCGAGCGACGGCTGCGCCTTGAGGATGATCGTGAGACCGCCCGGCCAGAGCTCCTCGACGAGACGGCGCACGTCGTCGGGCACCTCGGTCGCGAGGCCGTCGAGCGTGCGCGCGTCGGGCACGAGGACCGGAGGCGGCATCTGCCGGCCGCGGCCCTTCGCCGCGAGGAGCGCGGCGACGGCGTCGGCGTCGAACGCGTCGGCGCCGATGCCGTAGACGGTGTCGGTGGGCAGGACCACGAGGCCGCCGCGGGAGACCGCGTTGACCGCCTCGTCGATCCCGGGTCCCCAGCTGTTCGGGTCGGTCACGGGGTGGACGGAGCTCACGGGTCCAGTGTTCCACGCCGGTCGGTCCGCTCCGTGCCGTCGGTCACGGGGGTGTCCGCCCGGCGGGCGACGACCATCCGGTCGCGCCCGGTGAGATCGGGCAGCGTGCGGACCTCGACGAACGCCCCGGTCGCCTCGACCATGGCGCGGGCCGCGGCGGCCTGCACCTCGGCGTGCTCCATCACGTAGAGCCCGCCGGGCCGCAGGAGGCGCGCGGCCGCGGCGGTGATCCCGCGCGGCACCTCGAGCCCGTCAGCGCCGAGCCCGTAGAGCGCGACCGCCGGGTCGTGCTCCGCGACCTCGGGGTCGCGCGGGACGGCGTCGGACGGCACGTACGGCGGGTTGGACACGACGACGTCGCACGCGCGGTCGAGCCCGCCGTGGGCCGGCTCCCCCGCCAGCGCGCGCCGGGCGTCGCCCCGCACGAGGTGCACGACGGCGCCCGTCGCCTCCTGCACCGCGGCCACGTTGCGCGCGGCCCACCCGTGCGCCGCAGCGTCCAGCTCGACCGCGTGCACCTCGATGCCCGGCACCTCGCTCGCCACGGCGAGCGCGATCGCGCCGGAACCCGTGCACAGGTCGACCACGACGGCGCGACCCTCCCGCGCGACGACCGCGGCGGCCTCGTCGACGGCGACCTGCGCCACCTGCTCGGTCTCGGGCCGCGGCACGAAGACGCCCGGCCCGACGGCGAGCTCGAGGTGCCGGAACGGCGCGCTCCCCGTGAGGTGCTGGAGCGGCACGCGCTCCGCACGCCGGGCGACGAGGTCCGCGAAGGCCCGTACCGCGTCGTCGGGCAGCGGCCGGTCGAGCACCACGAGCCGCCGCACCTCGCCGGTGGGCACCGCAAGAGCGTGCGCCAGGAGGATCTCGGCATCAGCGCGCGCCGACGCCACCCCCGCGTCGGTGAGCAGAGCGGTCGCCCAGCGCACCCACGCAGAAGGACGGGGGTCCGACGGCGGAGGCGAAGCCGTCAAGCCGTAGCGGAGCGAGCGCAGCGAGCGTGAGCGAGGCGAGCCGCCGCCGTCGGGCCCCCGTCCGTCCGAGCCACCGTCGGCGCCGTGTCCACCCTCGACCACCTCAGACCTCGCCGGCGGCGGCGAGGCGCGCGGCCTCGTCCGCGTCGATCGCCGAGCGGACGACGGGGTCGAGGTCGCCGTCGAGCACGTGGTCGAGGTTGTAGGCCTTGTACCCCGTCCGGTGGTCCGCGATGCGGTTCTCGGGGTAGTTGTACGTCCGGATGCGCTCCGAGCGGTCGACGGTCCGCACCTGCGACCGACGCAGGTCCGCAGCCTCGGCCGCGGCCGCCTCCTGCTGCGCGGCGAGCAGCCGCGCCCGCAGGACGCGCATCGCCTGCTCGCGGTTCTGCAGCTGCGACTTCTCGTTCTGCATCGACACCACGATGCCCGTGGGCACGTGCGTGATGCGCACCGCGGAGTCCGTCGTGTTGACGGACTGCCCGCCCGGACCGGACGAGCGGTAGACGTCGATGCGCAGGTCGTTCGGGTCGATCTCGACCTCGCCCGCGTCCTCCACCTCGGGGAACACGAGCACGCCGGCGGCGGACGTGTGGATGCGCCCCTGGGACTCCGTGACGGGGACGCGCTGCACGCGGTGCACGCCGCCCTCGTACTTGAGGTTCGCCCAGACACCGTCGGCAGGGTCGGAGAGCGTGCCCTTCGCCTTCACCGCGACCTGGACGTCCTTGTAGCCACCGAGGTCGGACTCCGTCGCCTCGATGACCTCGGTCTTCCAACCGCGCCGCTCGGCGTACCGCAGGTACATGCGCAGGAGGTCGCCCGCGAACAGGGCCGACTCCTCGCCGCCCTCGCCCGCCTTGATCTCGAGGATGACGTCGCGGCCGTCGTCGGGGTCGCGCGGGACGAGCACTCGCCGCAGGCGCTCGGCCGCGGCGTCGGCCATCTCGCGCAACGCCGGCAGCTCCGCGGCGAAGCCCTCGTCCTCGTCGGCGAGCTCGGCCGCGGCCCCGGCGTCGTCGGACGCGTCGCGCCACGCCCGGTAGGCGCCCACGACCTGGTTGAGCTCCGCGTACCGCCGGCCGAGGGAGCGGGCGCGTGCGGCGTCCGCGTGCACGGCCGGGTCGGCGAGCTGGGCCTCGATCTCCGCGTGCTCGGCGAGGAGCGGCCGCGTCGCGGCGAACTGGTCGGTCACGAGGGCTCCTCGGGGCGGCAGGTACGTACAGGGCCGTGCAGACGTGCAGACGTCGTGCTGGCACGTGCGGGCGTGCGAGCGAAATCGCGGGAAGACCCCGGACAACGCGACAGCGCCGGTGGTCCGAGCTCGTCGACTGCCCCTGGAGAGGTTGTCGGGCTCGGACCACCGGCGCTGCGGGGGTGCTACTTGTCGGCGTCCTTCTTGCCGTAGCGCGCCTGGAACCGGGCCACGCGGCCACCGGTGTCCAGGATCTTCTGCTTGCCCGTGTAGAACGGGTGGCAGGCGCTGCACACGTCCGAGCCGATCTTGCCGGACGTCTCGGTGCTGCGCGTCACGAAGGTGTTGCCACAGGTGCACGTCACCTCGGTGACGACGTACTCGGGGTGGATACCAGACTTCACGGTTGCTCCTTGGGTGAGATGCCTCCGGGTCAGGACGGGACACCCCGTGCCTGTGAACCGCAGGCGGGCCTGCGTGACGCAGGCCGACGAACCATTGTGCCAGAACGCGGGACCGTGCCGAAATCTTCCCGGCACGGTCCCGGTGAGATCAGATCGTGCGACCCACGTTCTCGTCGTCTGCGAGACCGCTGGGCGTCGTCTTCTGGACGTGCAGGAGGAACTCGACGTTGGTCGCCGTCTTCTTCAGCTGGCCGAGCAGCAGCTCGATCGCCTGCTGCTGGTCGAGCGCACCCATGACGCGGCGCAGCTTGTAGACGATGCGCAGCTCGTCCTGGGAGAGCAGCACCTCCTCGCGGCGCGTGCCGGAGGCGTTGACGTCCACGGCCGGGAAGATGCGCTTGTCGGCGAGGTTGCGCGACAGGCGGAGCTCCATGTTCCCCGTGCCCTTGAACTCCTCGAAGATGACCTCGTCCATCTTGGACCCGGTCTCGACGAGCGCGGACGCGAGGATGGTGAGCGAGCCACCGTTCTCGATGTTGCGCGCGGCTCCGAAGAACCGCTTCGGCGGGTAGAGCGCCGAGGCGTCCACACCACCGGAGAGGATGCGGCCCGAGGCGGGCGCCGCGAGGTTGTACGCACGGGACAGGCGCGTGAGCGAGTCGAGCAGCACGACGACGTCCTGGCCCAGCTCCACGAGGCGCTTCGCGCGCTCGATGGCCAGCTCGGCGACGATCGTGTGGTCGGACGCGGGGCGGTCGAACGTCGAGGCGATGACCTCGCCCTTGACCGTCCGCTCCATGTCCGTGACCTCTTCGGGCCGCTCGTCCACGAGCACCACCATGAGGTGGACCTCGGGGTTGTTCGCCGTGATCGCGTTCGCGATCTGCTGCATGATGATCGTCTTGCCGGCCTTGGGCGGCGCGACGATGAGGCCGCGCTGACCCTTGCCGATCGGGGCGACGATGTCGATCACGCGCGGGGTGAGCCGCGTGGCCTCCGCGTTCTCCAGGCGCAGCCGGTCCTGCGGGTACAGCGGCGTGAGCTTCGTGAAGTCGGGGCGCTCGCGCGCCTCGTCCGGCGACATGCCGTTCACCGAGTCGAGGCGCACGAGCGCGTTGAACTTCTGGCGGGCCGTGTTGCCCGCGTTCTCGCCCTCGCCCGGCTGGCGCACGGCGCCGACGATCGCGTCGCCGCGACGCAGGCCCGACTTCTTGACCTGGCCGAGGGAGACGTAGACGTCGTTCGCGCCGGGCAGGTAGCCGCTCGTCCGGACGAACGCGTAGTTGTCGAGGATGTCGAGGATGCCGGCCACGGGGAGCAGCACGTCGTCGTCGTGCACCTCGATGTCGTCGAGGCCCGCGACGTCGGGGCCCTGACGGCCGCGACCGCGCTTGCGGTCCCGCTCCCGGCCACGGTCACGACCACGGCGACGGCGCCCGCCGCGCTCGTCGTCGAGCAGAGCCTGACGGTCGGCGGCGCGCTCGCCGCGCTGCGCCTGGTCGACCTGGCGCGGCGCCTGCTCGCCCTGGCGCGACGCCTGCTGCCGCTCGGGCTGACGGTCCTGCTGCCGCTCGACCTGGCGCTCGCCGCGCTGTCCGGTCGGCTCCGCCAGGTCGTCGCCCGACGGCGCGCCGGCACCGCGGCCCGAGCGGCGCGACCCGCGCTCGCCCGTCACGAGGCCGACCGCTGCCGCGGCACGGGCGGCACGCTCGTCGGGCGTCTCGCCGTCGTCCCGCGTGCGCACGCCCTGCTCACCGAGCGCCTCGGCGACCGCCGCGGCGGCCTCGGGACGCACGTCGCGCGAGCGGTCACGGCGCGAGCCGTTGGTGCGCGCGTCGTCGGCTCGCGCCGCGTCGGCGCGGACGGGCAGGTCGAGCACCGGGGCGGCGCTGCGGTCCTCGCGGCTCGCCGCGGCGGGCGCGTCGGAGCGCGCGTCGGCGGTCTCGGCCGCGGCGCTCGCGGGCCGGTCCGCACGGCGGCTGCGGCTCCGCGCGGGACGCGCCTCGGCGCCGTCCTGGGACGCTGCAGCCGGAGGCGTGTCGTTCTGGGGCGCCGCGCCCGCGGCACGCGCGGGGGCGCTCTGCTCGCCGGTGCGAGCACGGATGACGTCCACGAGATCGCTCTTGCGCATCTTGGACGTGCCCTTGACCCCGAGCTGCGAGGCGAGCGCCTGGAGCTCCGGGAGACGCAGCGCGCTCAGCGCGCCGGTCCGGGCCTGACCGCCTGCAGCGGCCGTACCGGTCGCGCTGCTCGTGGCGGTGTCGATGGTGTCTGTCACGAAGGACCCTTCCCCCTCGTTTGCGCCCACCTCTCAGAGGGTGGACGCGGGTGGTCGACGCCCGGCGCGTGACGGCCGGAGCGCAGGTGTTACCACGCGTCAGTGGTACGACGACGTCAGCTGACGTGGGCTGGATGGCCTTCTCTCGGACGGTCCTCGCCTCGACCGCACGAGATGGCGGTCGAGATGTGCGCGGCGGGCCACCTGACGGGGCACCCGACGGTACGGGAGAACGTGACCGAAGGCTGACCCCATCCTAGCACCGGGACTACGCCGTCCGGAGACGCTCGGCCACCACGCCACGCTGGTCGATCTCGATCGCGCGGACCTCCCAGTCGGCGGCGCCACCGACGAGATCGGCCGCGACCCGGCCTGCGCGGTCCGGACCGGCCGCGTCCTCGAGGACCAGGACCGTGGGCCCCGCCCCGGAGACCGTCGCCGCGAGCCCTTCGGCGCGCAGCGCCTGCACGAGCTCGTGTGTCGACGGCATGACGTCGGACCGGTAGCCCTGGTGCAGCCGGTCCTCGGTCGCCTCGAGCAGGAGGTCGGGCCTGCGGGTGAGCGCCTCGACGAGGAGTGCGGCGCGGCCGGCGTTGAACGCGGCGTCGGCGTGCGGCACCGTCGGCGGCAGGACCCCGCGGGCGCGGCTCGTCGCGAGGCGCGACGAGGGGACGAGCACCGTCGCGCGCACGTCGGGGTGCACGTCCAGGCGCGCGGCGCGCGCCCCGCCCGTCGCGCCGGCCAGCCAGGCCACGGTCGCCCCGCCCAGGAGAGCGGGCGCGGCGTTGTCGGGATGGCCCTCGAGCTCGCTCGCGAGGCCGAGGACGGTGGCGTCGTCGAGCACGGTCGGGTCGGCGACGAGCGCCCGTGCCGCGACGATCCCCGCGACCGCGGCGGCGGCGGACGAACCGAGCCCTCTGCCGTGCGGGATCCGGTTGACGCACGAGAGGTGCAGGCCGGTCTGCGGTGCCCCCGCGACGTCGAGCGCGGCACGCAGGGCCCGGACGACGAGGTGGCTCTCGTCGCCGGGGACCTCGCCCGCGCCCTCGCCCACGACGTCGACCACGACCCCGTCGGACGCGAGCGCCCGCACCTCGATCACGTCGTGGAGCGCGAGCGCGAGGCCGAGCGCGTCGAAGCCGGGCCCGAGGTTCGCGCTCGTCGCAGGGACGCGGACCCGCACGTGGTCGGCGCCGAGCTGCATCAGCCGAGGCCGAGCGCGTCGGCGATGGACACGACGTCGGCGCCCACGCGCGTCGGCACGACCTCGCCGCCGTCGGCCGTCCGCAGCGCCCACTGCGGGTCCTTGAGTCCGTGGCCCGTCACCGTGACGACGATCCGCGCGCCGGCCGGGACGAGCCCGCGCTCGGCGCGAGCGAGGATCCCGGCGACGCCGGCCGCCGACGCGGGCTCGACGAAGACGCCGACCTCGCTCGACAGGACCCGGTGGGCCGCGAGGATCTGCTCGTCCGTGACGGCCTCGATCACGCCGCCCGAGTGGTCGCGCGCCTCCTCGGCGAGCTCCCACGACGCCGGGTTGCCGATCCGGATCGCCGTGGCGATCGTCTCGGGCTCGGTGATCGGGTGGCCGGCGACGATGGGCGCCGAACCGGCGGCCTGGAAGCCCCACATCCGCGGGACGTGCGTCGCGACGGCCGGCAGGCCTTCCCCCGCGTGGCCCGGCGCGCCCTGGCCCGCGTACTCCCGGAAGCCCTTCCAGTACGCGGTGATGTTCCCGGCGTTGCCGACGGGCAGGGCGTGGATGTCCGGGGCGTCGCCGAGGGCGTCGACGATCTCGAACGCGCCGGTCTTCTGGCCCTCGATGCGGTCGGGGTTCACGGAGTTCACGAGCTCGATGGGGTACGCCTCGGCGAGCTTGCGCGCCGCGACGAGGCAGTCGTCGAAGTTGCCGTCGACCTGCAGGAGGCGCGCCCCGTGGGCGATCGCCTGGCTGAGCTTGCCCATCGCGATCTTGCCGTCCGGCACGAGGACCGCGCAGACCATCCCGGCCCGGGTCGCGTACGCCGCGGCCGACGCCGACGTGTTGCCCGTCGACGCGCACACGACCGCCTTCGCGCCGCGCCCGGCCGCTGCCGAGATCGCCGTCGTCATGCCGCGGTCCTTGAAGGACCCGGTCGGGTTCATGCCCTCGACCTTGACGAAGACCTGCGCGCCGGTGCGGTCGGACAGCGCGGGCGCCTCGACGAGCGGCGTGCCGCCCTCCCCCAGCGTCACGACGCGCTCCGACACGTGGGCGGGCAGGCGGTCGGCGTACTCGGCGATGATGCCGCCCCACTGGTGGGCCATCCGGCCGGTCATCTCAGGCTCCTTCGACTCTCAGGACAGACGTGACGGTGCGGACGGGCTCGAGCCTCGCGACGGCCTCGACGGTCGCCGCGAGCGCCGACTCCGGCGCGGTGTGCGTGGTGATGACGAGCTGGGCGACCGCGGGCTCGGCCTCGCCGCCCTCGACGGTCTCCGTGGCCTCCGGCGTGCCGGGCTGCCGCACGGCCTCGATCGACACACCGTGCGCGGCGAGCGCGTGCGCGACCTGCGCGAGGACGCCGGGACGGTCGTCGACCTCGAGCCGCACCTGGTAGCGCGTGAGCGCGGCGCTCGGGGGCAGGATCGCGAGCTCGGCGTAGGTGGACTCCTGCGGGCCCTTGCCGCCGAGCACGCGGTGGCGCGCGGCGGAGACGACGTCGCCGAGGACCGCTGACGCGGTGGGGGCGCCGCCCGCGCCGCGGCCGTAGAACATCAGCTCACCCGCGGAATCGGCCTCGACGAACACGGCGTTGAACGAGCCCCGCACGTTCGCGAGCGGGTGCGACGTGGGCACGAGGGCGGGGTGGACCCGGACGGAGACTCCCGGCGCACCGGCCGCCGTCGCGCCGTCGCGCAGCTCCGCGATGGCGAGCAGCTTGATGACGTGGCCGGTCTGCGCTGCCCAGGCCACGTCGTCGGCGGTGACGGACATGATGCCCTCGCGCGCGACGTCGTCCAGCGCGACGCGCGTGTGGAAGGCGAGGCTCGCGAGGATCGCCGCCTTGGCGGCGGCGTCGTAGCCCTCGACGTCGGCCGTCGGGTCGGCCTCGGCGTACCCGAGGTCCTGCGCCTCCTTGACCGCCTCCTCGAGGCTCATGCCCGTGGTCGTCATCTGGTCGAGCACGTAGTTCGTGGTCCCGTTGACGATGCCGAGCACGCGACGCACGTGGTCGCCTGCGAGCGACTCGCGGACGGGCCGCACGATGGGGATGGCGCCCGCGACCGCGGCCTCGAAGTAGATGTCGACCCCGGCGTCGTCGGCGGCCTTGTAGAGCGTCGGGCCGTCCTCGGCGAGCAGCGCCTTGTTCGCCGTGACGACGGCGGCCCCCGCGCCGATCGCGCGGAGCAGCAGGTCCCGCGCGGGCTCGATCCCGCCCACGACCTCGACGACGATGTCCGCGCGCTCGACGAGCGCCACGGCGTCCTCGGTGAGCAGCGACCGGTCGATCGCGGGGTCGCGCGGCGCGGACGCGTTCCGCACCGCGATCCCCACGAGCTCGAGGCGGGCGCCGACGCGCGACGCCAGGTCGTCCGCCTGCTGCGTCAGCAGCCGCGCGACCTGCGTCCCGACGACGCCGCAGCCCAGGAGGGCGACGCGCAGGGGCGGGTGGGGCACGGCAGCAGCGGGCACGACGGACCTTCCTCAGGCGGTCAGGGGGCGAAGCAGGTCCGGCGCACCGAGCGGGCGCCGGCACCGCGCCGACAGGATACGGGCGCCCGGCCGCCGGGCGCGCCTGCGCCCACGGGTCGGGAACCGCGCCGGCACGAGCGTGCTCAGCCCAGGTCGAGCGCGAGGAGGTCGTCCACCGTCTCGCGCCGGACGAGCACGCGTGCCGTGCCGTCCGCGACGGCGACGACGGGTGGCCGCGTCAGGAGGTTGTAGTTCGACGCCATCGACCGACCGTAGGCACCGGTCGCCGGCACGGCGAGGAGGTCCCCCGCCCGCACGTCGCCCGGCAGCATCACCTCGTGCACCACGATGTCGCCGCTCTCGCAGTGCTTGCCGACGACGCGCGCGAGCACCGGCTCGGCCCCGGAGGATCGACCCACGATCTCGGCGTGGTACTGCGCGCCGTACAGCGCGGGACGGATGTTGTCGCTCATGCCGCCGTCGACGGACACGTAGGTCCGGACGCGACCGTCGTCGAGCGTCACGGGCTTGACCGTGCCGACCGTGTAGAGCGTCAGTCCCGCCGGCCCGACGATCGCGCGGCCGGGCTCGATGGAGAACCGCGGGAGCGGCGTGCCGAGACGGGCCGCGACGGCGTTCACGGCACCGGCGACGTCCTGCGCGATCCGCTCGGGGTCGAGCGCGACATCCCCCGGGAGGTAGGCGATGCCGTACCCACCGCCGATGTCCACCTCGTCGACGAGCACGCCGGTGCGGGCCGCGAGGTCGGCACGGAGCTCGAGCACGGCGCGGGCCGCGACCTCGAACCCCGTCG
This sequence comes from Cellulosimicrobium sp. BMG9.23, assembly GCF_059159985.1. NCBI lineage: Bacteria > Bacillati > Actinomycetota > Actinomycetes > Micrococcales > Promicromonosporaceae > Cellulosimicrobium > Cellulosimicrobium sp. BMG9.23. Next base: position 2,694 of record NZ_JBZGBZ010000013.1, on the reverse strand, counting down.
GGTCGAGGATCTGGGACCCGATGTGCGAGTGGATGCCGAGCAGGTGCAGCTCCGGGCGGCGCACGACGTCGAGCAGCGCGGTCATGGCGGGCGAGTCGGCGGTCGCGTCGGACTCCTCGGCGGCGTCCCCGGCGCGATGCGGTGCTGCGATCGACAGCCCGAACTTCTGGTCCTCGTGCGCGGTCGAGATGTACTCGTGCCCGCCCGCGTGCACGCCCGTCGTGACCCGGACCATGACGGGCGCGACGACGCCGCGGGCAGCGGCGGCGCGCGCGACGCGCTCGATCTCGACGAGCGAGTCGACGATGATGCGCCCGACGCCGACCTCGAGCGCCCGGTCGAGCTCCGCGTCGGACTTGTTGTTCCCGTGCAGGCCGATCTCGGCGCCCGGGACGCCCGCGCGCAGCGCGACGGCGAGCTCCCCGCCGGACGCCGTGTCGACGCGCAGGCCCTCCTCGCGCGCCCAGCGCGCGACGGCGACGGTCAGCAGCGCCTTGCCCGCGTAGTACACGTCGACGTCGGTCCCGACCGCGCGGAAGGCCGTCTCGAACGCCGTGCGGTAGGCCCGGGCGCGGGCACGGAAGTCCGCCTCGTCGAGCACGTAGGCGGGCGTGCCGACCTGCGCGGCGAGCTCGTGGACGCCGAGGCCCGCGACCTCGACCACGCCGTCGTCGCGACGGCGCACGCCGCGCGACCACGGCTCGCCCGGGTGCCCCGCTCCCCAGTTGCCCGACGTCGCGTGGCCGGGCTGCCCCGTCGGGCCGCCGGTGGTCACATGCGCTCCGGCGCGGACACGCCGAGCAGACCCAGGCCGTTCGCCAGGACCTGGCGCACGGCGTCGTTGAGCCACAGCCGCGTGCGGTGCGTGTCCGTGACCTCCTCGTCCGGGTACGGGAGGACGCGGCGGTCCTTCTGCTGGTACCACGTGTGGTAGTCGCCGGCGAGGGCCTCGAGGTAGCGCGCGACGCGGTGCGGCTCGCGCAGCTCCGCGGCCTGGGCCACGATGCGCGGGAACTCCGTGAGGCGCCCGATGAGCGCCGCCTCGGTCGGGTGGTCGAGCAGCGACGGCTCGAACCCGTCCGCGCGGGCCACCGCGCGGTCGGCCGCGTTGCGGTCCACCGCGCACGTGCGCGAGTGCGCGTACTGCACGTAGTAGACGGGGTTCTCGTTGGTCGCGCGGGTGAGCAGGTCGAGGTCGAGGTCGATGCTCGAGTCCACGGACGAGCGCGCGAGCGAGTAGCGCGCGGCGTCGACGCCGACCGCGTCGACGAGGTCCTCGAGCGTGACGACCGTGCCCGCGCGCTTCGACATGCGGACCGGCAGGCCGTCCTTGACGAGGTTGACCATCTGCCCGATGAGGAGCTGGAGGTTCTTCCCCGGGGTGTCGCCGAACGCCGCGCACACCGCCATCATGCGACCGACGTACCCGTGGTGGTCGGCGCCGAGCATGATGATGACCTCGTCGAAGCCCCGCTCGCGCTTGTCGAGGTAGTACGCGATGTCGCCCGCGATGTACGCGGCCTCGCCGTCGGACTTGATGACGACGCGGTCCTTGTCGTCGCCGAAGTCCGTCGTGCGCAGCCACGTCGCGCCGTCCTGCTCGAACATCTGCCCGGCCTCGCGCAGGCGCTCGACCGCGCGCTCGACCGCGCCGGACTCGTGCAGCGAGTCCTCGTGGAAGTACACGTCGAAGTCGACCCCGAAGTCGTGCAGGGCCTTCCTGATCTCGCCGAACATGCGCTCGACGCCGCGGGAGCGGAAGACCTCCTGGGCCTCGGCGTCGGGCAGCGTGCGCGGGTCCGGCTCGCCCGCGGCGAGCGCCTCGGCGATCACCGCGTCCGCGATCTCGGTGACGTACTCGCCCCCGTAGCCGTCCTCCGGGGCCTCCAGACCGCGCGCCCGGGCCAGCAGCGAGCGGGCGAACCGGTCGATCTGGGCACCGTGGTCGTTGAAGTAGTACTCGCGCGTCACGTCGGCGCCGCTCGCCTCGAGCACGCGCGCGAGCGAGTCGCCCACCGCCGCCCAGCGCACGCCGCCGATGTGGATCGGCCCCGTCGGGTTCGCGGAGACGAACTCGAGGTTGACGTGCTTGCCCGCCTCCGAGCCGCCACGGCCGTACGCGACGCCCGCCTCGACGATCGTGCGCGCGAGCTCGCCCGCGGCGCCGGCCTCGAGCGTGATGTTGAGGAAGCCCGGCCCGGCGACGTCGACCGCCTTGACGCCCGGCGTCGCGGCGAGGCGCGTCGCGAGGTCCTCGGCGAGCGCGCGCGGCGTCGTCCCCGCCTTCTTCGCGAGCTGCAGCGCGACGTTGGTGGCCCAGTCGCCGTGCTCGCGCTGGCGGGGTCGCTCGACGTGCACGGAGGCCGGGACGGCCTCGGCAGGCAGGGCGAGGGTGCCGTCGGCGACGGCGGCGGCCAGGGCAGCGCTCAGCGCTTCGGAGAGCTCGTCGGGGGTCACGGGAGAATCCTACCGACGCGCCACCCGGCGCCCGTCGCCGTCGCGATGGGCGTCTGTCGGCCGGCGCGCGCGAACCTGTTGCCGACTTCACTCCGGCGGCTGGTAGTCTCGTGCATCGCGCCGCCGGGTCGTCCCAGCAGTCGTCCTGCACACGGCGCACGCCCTCGTAGCTCAGTGGATAGAGCGTCTGCCTCCGGAGCAGAAGGTCGTAGGTTCGAATCCTATCGAGGGCACCTC
>NZ_JBZGBZ010000012.1:0-171580 GCF_059159985.1 Cellulosimicrobium sp. BMG9.23 | reverse complement strand
GGGCCAACCCCGTGTTCGGCAGCGCGCCAGGGCGTGCCCGACGGCGCGAGCGTCAGTAGCCGCGCTGGGCGGCGGTGCCCGCCTGCTTGCCGAGCGAGCGGATCTGGAACCCGAACGCGATGAGCATCACGCCCCAGAGGATCGCGAAGATCGCGAGGATCCACACGATCGAGACGAGCCCGGCGGTCACGTTGAAGAGCACCAGGAGGCCGAAGACGATGCCGAGGAGACCGGCGACGACGCCCCACACCCAGCCGCTGCCGGCCACCTTGCGCAGGTCGAGGCTCGCGACGAGCTGGAAGAGCCCGTAGACCACGGCCCAGAACCCGATGATCCACACGAGGACCTCGGCGGTCTTCCCCGGCCAGACCAGCAGCACGATGCCGACCGCCAGGCTCAGGACGCCCATCGTCACGAGGAACGCGGTGCCGTTGCCGGTCCCGCGACGGCGGATGCCCTCGACGATCTCGACGATGCCGTCGACGATCGCGAAGATGCCGATCACCCAGATGATCGCGGCGGCGGTGATCTCAGGCCACGCGATGGCGACGATGCCGAAGATGATCGCGAGCACGCCGCGCAGCACGGGCCAGTACCAGACCTGCTTGGCCGTCGAGGAGAACGCGGTGAGGATGGGGTCCTGCGTCGTCATGATGCACCTCTCACGTGGGGTGGCAGCGCGGGAAGGTTCGCGTCCCGCCTCGACCTCATGAAACACCCGGGATTCGCCCGTGTCGCGCCGAACCGCGCGTTTCGCCCACAGCCCTCGGACCGGTCAGAGGCGCACCGTCGCCGCACCGGTGACCGGGCACCGGCGCACCCACCTCAGGCGCGCACCGGCGCACCGGCGCGCCCGACGTCAGGCCCGCACGGGTCGGGGTGCGACGCCGCGGGTGGGCGCGTGCCGGCGTCGGGCCGCCCAGACGACGAGGACGGACAGGGCGAGGACACCACCGAACGCGAGCACGGGACCGGCGAAGAAGGGACCGATCCGCTTGTCCGCGACGACGGCGTACGTCGGCGAGTAGGCGACGTCGGACGCCGCCGGGACGAACGCGAAGTCGGAGACGATCTGCGCGGACGGCTCGGTGAACGTCTGCTCGTGCGCCGTCACGTAGCCACCAGCGGCGAGGAGCGCGGCAAGCTCGTCGCTCTCCACCGACGCCGGGTCGACGCGCCCGGCGAAGCGGACCTGCGGTGCGGCGAGGTCGGCCGTCGCGTCGGCACGGTCCACGCGCCCGTCCCCGAGGACGTAGGTGCGGGTGCGCTGCGTGTCCTGGGCGGCGGCCGACATCCGCATCGGGTACACGAGCGCGTCGCTCGGGAACGAGACGCGGAGCGGCTGCAGCGTGCCGTCGAACGTGGCCGCCGCCTCGGGGGCGAGGCGTGCGGCGACGAACGTCCAGCCCTCGGCGACGTACGGGGCGATCGCGCCGCGGATCGACGGCGTGAGCTGGAACCCGCGCTCGCTGAGCCAGGCGTCGAGCGCCGCGCCGTCGGTGGCCGCGAGCGTCGTGACGTCGAGCGGTCCGAGGCGCACCTCGTCGAACACGTCGACGCCGGACGCCGCGCCCGCCCCGTCGGCGGGCGACCCGAACCCGAGCTCGGGCCACCAGCGGTGGGCGGAGACGACCGGTCGGGGCGCGGTGATCGTGTCGAGCTCGCGGAACACCGCCGGGTCGGCGAGCGCCACCTCGGCGGGGGACGGCGTCGGCAGGATGAGGCCGACCTCCGGCGCCTGGGACAGCGTCTCGAGCTCGAGGAGAAGGGTCTCGGTGGTCCCGTCCCACTGGAGGACGGCGGACTCGGAGCTCACCGCCGTGTCGTACGCGGGGGTGTCGACGAGACCGCCGCACGCGCACGCGGACGCGGGCGGCGCCGTCGCGACGAGCCCCGCGGCGAGCGCGACCGAGGCGAGCGCCGCACGTGCCCCCCGCCGCGTCGTCGCGGATCGCGTCCCCATGCTGGGAGGCTAGGCCGCGCCGCGGGAGCGCGCCCGGCGGAGCGACGGATCGTGATCCGGCCGTGACCGGCCGGGGATCCGGCCGGTCGATGCGCGACGGTCAGGCGGCCGCCTGCACACCGAGGTAGACGAGCGTGCCGAGCACCACCGCCCAGAGCGCGACGGCGACGACGCCCCACACGAAGACCCGCCCGCGCGGCGCGCCGAACCCGACCATCGCCGCGGCGGTGACGTGGCTGGGCAGCAGGAGGGGCCCAAGCAGGCTGACGCCCGGGACGCCGTACCGGTCGAAGACGCGGCGCATCCGCTGCCGCTTGGGGTTCGTCTCGACCTGCCGGCCCCGGGTCAGACCGGAGCGCGCCGTGCCGATCACCCATACGACGACGGCGAGGGCGATGGCGTTGCCGAGCACCGCGACCGGGATCGCGACGAGCGGGCTGACGCCGGCCACGACGCCCAGGACGGCGGCGCCCTCCGCCTCGACGAAGGGGACCATGCCGGCGACGAGCACGCCGACCCAGCGGAGCAGGGGCGGCAGCGCGAGCGTGAAGTCCTGCAGGGCGGTGACGATGTCGGTCATGTCGAGCCTCTCGTGTCGTGGTCCCACCACCGTCCCGCGGGAACAGGCCGCCCGGCAGTGCGCCCCGTCACCGGCCCGGGTGCGCCCGTCACGGGCTCGGGATGACAGTTGTCATGACGCCCGGTCTCCGTCGGCCGTTGCGCAGATACCCTCAGGGGGTATGATGGGATGAGCCCGGCGACGAGGAGAGACCATGACCGACACCGCGACGGACCACGACGTCCAGCACGACGAGCACGTGAGCCACGACGGCCCGCACGGCTACGCGTCCGACAAGGAGGCGTACCTCCGGCGCATGCGCCGCATCGAGGGGCAGGTGCGCGGGATCGCCCGCATGATCGACGAGGACGTCTACTGCATCGACATCCTCACGCAGGTCTCGGCCGTGACCAAGGCTCTGCAGGCCGTGAGCATCGGGCTCGTCGAGGACCACCTCGGGCACTGCGTCGTCGACGCCGCACGGCAGTCCGAGGAGGACGGCGCCGCGAAGGTCAAGGAAGCCGCCGACGCGATCGCCCGCCTCGTCCGCAGCTGAGGTCGGCACTCCCGCCACGCACAGCGCACCCGCACCACCAGCACCAGCACCAGCACCAGCACCAGCCATCCGCACCGCACGATCACCGAGGAGCACCATGAGCACCGTCACCACCCTGGGCGTCACCGGCATGACCTGCGGCCACTGCGTCGCGAGCGTCACGGAGGAGGTCGAGAAGGTCTCCGGCGTCGAGAACGTCAGCGTCGAGCTGCACGACGGGGGCACGAGCGAGGTCAGCGTCTTCTCCGACGAGCCCCTCGACGAGAAGGCGCTGCGCGACGCCGTGGACGAGGCGGGCTACGCCGTCGAGTCCGTGGACGTCCAGCAGGACGCCCTCGCCGCCCAGTACGCCGAGCAGGCGCCCGGCAAGCAGGCCGCGCACGACGACGCGACCACGTCCGACGCCGCCGCGACGTCTTTCGCCACCCGGACCGCCGACCTGCGCGACCCCTCCGCCTGACCGGCCGGGGTGTCAGCAGCTCACCGGCCCCCGCACCGGTCACGCGCTGACAGCCCGCCCGGTGCCCGACGGCGGGGCGCACCTCGCGCACGACCGCGCGCCCCGCCGTCGGGAGCCCGCAGCACCCACCGCGGACCGCCTGCCGACACGTCGCGTCCGCGCGACCCAGGCCCTCCGCGCCGCGCCGCCACCCCACCGGGGGCAGCGCCCGCCGCGACGTCCGCCACTCCGGACACCGCCGGTGACACCGCCACGATCCTGTCGAGGAGTCACCCTCATGTCCCCGCAGTCCCCACAGTCCCTGGGTGCACCGGCCGCACCACACGCGACGGCCGCGACGGCCGCGACGGCCGCGACGACCGCGACGGCCGCGACGACCGCGACGGCCGCGACGACCGCGACGGCCGCGACGACCGCGACGGCCGCGACGGCCGCGACGGCCGGAGCGTCCGCCGTCCCGCCCGCACCCCTCGCCGAGGTCGACCTCGCGATCGAGGGCATGACGTGCGCGTCGTGCGTCGCGCGTGTCGAGAAGCGCCTCAACCGCGTCGACGGCGTCACGGCCACGGTCAACCTCCCGCTCGAGAACGCCCACGTCGTCCTCGCCGCCGACGTCCCCGACGCCGACCTCGTCGCGGCGGTCGAGAAGGCGGGCTACACCGCCCGCATCACGACCCGCCGCGCTCTCACACCGCCCGACCGCGGAACTACTTCGCCAGACCACGGTGCCACCTCACCCGACCGCGGTACTACCTCGGCGACGGACCCGGGCGAGCCGACCGCCGCAGCCGCGCCTCCGCCGTCGGGCACGACGGCCCGTGCAACCGCCCGTGGCGAGACGGCCGCAGAGGCGGGGACGGGGGCGGCGTCGGAGGCGAAGGGCGTGGTGGGCCTGGCGGGAGCGACGCGAGGAACGAGCGGCGCGGAGGGTAGCCCGAGCCCCGACGCCGCCCCCGTCCGCGCCGACCCGACACCGACACCGACACCGACACCGACACCGACACCCGACACCTCCGCCCCGACGCGCGACCGCGGCACGGATCTCCTGCGCCGCCTGCGGGTCGCGTCGCTCCTCACCGTCCCGGTCCTGGCCCTGTCGATGATCCCCGCCTTGCAGTTCCCGGCGTGGCAGTGGGTCGTCGCGGTGCTCGCGCTCCCGGTCGTCACGTGGGCGGCGTGGCCGTTCCACCGGGCGGCGTCCCGCGCGGCGCGCCACGGGGCGTCGACGATGGACACGCTCGTGTCGCTGGGCGTGGTCGCGGCGACGCTGTGGTCGCTGTGGGCGTTGCTGCTGGGCGGTGCGGGCGAGATCGGGATGCGCATGCAACCGTCGCTCATCCCGTCGCGCGACGAGATGGGCACGCCGGAGCTGTATTTCGAGGTCGCGGCGGTCGTCACGACGTTCCTCCTCGCGGGGCGCTACGCCGAGCACCGGTCGCGGCGCCGCGCGGGCGACGCGCTGCGGTCGTTGCTCGAGCTGGGCGCGAAGGACGCCGAACGCGTCCTGCTCGCCGCAGACGGCACGCCGCGGACCGGGCCCGACGGCGCGCGCGTGACCGAGCGGGTCCCGGTCGCCGCGCTCGGGGTCGGGGACGTGTTCGTGGTGCGGCCGGGCGACAAGGTCGCGACGGACGGCGTCGTGCTCGAGGGGTCGAGCGCCGTCGACACGTCGCTCCTCACGGGCGAGCCGGTGCCGGTCGACGTGGCCCCGGGGGACGACGTGACGGGCGCGACGGTGAACTCGTCGGGCAGCCTGCTCGTGCGCGCGACGCGTGTGGGGGAGGAGACGACGCTCGCGCAGATCGGGCGGCTCGTGTCGCAGGCGCAGACGGGCAAGGCCCCGGTGCAGCGCCTCGCGGACCGCATCTCGGCGGTGTTCGTGCCGATCGTGCTGGTGCTCGCGGTCGCGACGCTCGTCGGCTGGCTGCTCGCCGGCGCCGGGACGCAGTTCGCGTTCACCGCCGCCGTGGCGGTGCTCATCATCGCGTGCCCGTGCGCGCTGGGGCTCGCGACGCCGACGGCCCTGCTCGTCGGGACGGGTCGCGGCGCGCAGCTCGGCGTGCTCATCAAGGGTCCGGAGATCCTCGAGTCGACGCGGCGCGTGGACACGGTCGTGCTCGACAAGACCGGCACCGTCACCCAGGGTGCGATGGCGCTGGAAGCCGTGGTCGCGCCGTCGGGCACGCTGACGCTGCGAGACGTGTCAGCAGACGGCCGGTCCATGGCGCGTCCAGGCGCTGACAGGTCGTCCGACGCGGAGGCGCTCGACGCCCTGCGCCACGCGGGCGCGGTCGAGGCGCTCAGCGAGCACCCGATCGCCCGCGCGATCGCCGCTGCCGCCCGCGACGTGTCAGCGCTCGGCCGGGCCGTGGGGCGGCCGGATGCTGACAGCTCCGACGCCCCGATCGGGGCCGACGGCGTCCGCATCGGTTCCCTGCAGGCGTTCGACTTCCGCAGCACGGCGGGCGGTGGCGTCGAGGCGGTCGTGCGGATGGCCCACTCGGGCCTCTCGCTCGACTCCGGCGCGGCGGAGGGGCTCAACGCGCGGCGCGTGCTCGTCGGCCAGCCGGCGTGGCTCGCGGGCCAGGGCGTCACGACGTCGCCCACGCTCGACGACGCCTTCGCCGACGCCGAGCGCACGGGGGCGAGCGCCGTCGTCGTGGCGTGGGGCGGCGTGGCCCGTGCGGTGCTCGTGCTGCGCGACCCGGTGAAGCCCACGTCCGCCGAGGCGGTGCGCGAGCTCCAGGAGCTGGGACTGCGGCCCTACCTCCTCACCGGCGACGGCGAGGGCGCGGCCCGCGAGGCGGCGCGCGCCGTCGGGATCGCGGAGACCGACGTCATCGCGCGCGTCCTCCCGGACCAGAAGGTCGACGTCGTCGCACGCCTCCAGCGCGAGGGCCGCGTCGTGGCGATGGTCGGCGACGGCGTGAACGACGCCGCCGCGCTCGCCACCGCGGACCTCGGGCTTGCGATGGGCACAGGGACGGACGTCGCGATCGAGGCGAGCGACCTCACGCTCGTGCGCGGCGACCTGCGCAGCGCCGCGACGGCGATCCGGCTCTCGCGCCGGACCCTGCGGATCATCCAGCAGAACCTGTTCTGGGCGTTCGCGTACAACGTCGCGGCGATCCCGCTCGCCGCGGCGGGGCTGCTCAACCCGATGATCGCGGGGGCGGCGATGGCGGCGAGCTCGGTGCTCGTCGTCGGGAACTCGCTGCGTCTGCGTCGCGCGGGCGCGAGTTAAATCTGCAGCTACTTGATGCTCATCCCTTTATGCGCCGAGCTGGCAGAACGCGGAAGGTACGTACCGATCTTGAACTTCTTAGTCTCAAGCTTTTCGATGTATTTCCTGCAGCGATCGATGAACCATTGGCCATCACCGATCTCGGGGTCAGGATGCGACCAGGGGTGCAGTTCAGCAAAGCGCATTCCCATTCCCGCGAGGACCGCGTCTTCCAATCTTGTCAACTGCCCTTGCAGTCGGCCATGTATAGCACGGCTGATCTTATTCGGATCATAGGGCTCGATACACTCGTCGACCTGCTCGATCGTGTTAAACCCAAGTTCCTTCAGCAGTTTTGCCGTCCAACTGTAACTCCAAACGCTGATCCGCCCGTCCGATCCAAACTTTCTATCCAGATATGCCCGCAACGAGTCTGGCGTCACTTCGACGCCCTCGAATTCACCTGAGTCGATTGACTCGCGCGCCTCAACCTGAAGGCGTTCGTGAGCATTGGCCATCGCTTGAAACTCGCGGTCGCCGATTTCGATCATGCCCGCAAGGGCCATAAATCGACGCCGAATCTCTTCTGGTAACAGCCCGACTGATTTGTATTGAACGTCGTGCTCAATCTCTGCCCACGCGTGCTGGAGAATCGTGCGAACTTGTATCTCCGCTTCGAGAGATGAGTAGTCCGAGTATTCGGGCAACTGGCGACGCGGGGCATCGAGTTTGACGATGTAGTGCATGCTCTCATAACCAAGGTGACCACCGCCCGGCCTTGCGAAGGATGATCTGTTTGCCCTCTCGAGCACCTCAAACTGCTCTCGAATTATCTCGTCAACCTCCTCGACATCCTTAAGGAAGAAAGTGATGACCCGACACCCCGAAAGATCCTTTACCTCGGACATCGGATCGGAGTACTTCGGAGCACCGGCGTCATCCTCGCGAGGACGCACAGCTTTAGCGACAAAAGATTCCACAGATTTTGGCCGCGCTTCGATGGAATGAGCCTTGACACCGTGAGATTCGATCGCCTTTGCAAGTATCGACCTGATGGTGGCCGAGAATTCTGCGTATCTCTCGAAGACTCTTCGGTATGCATTCTCTGCATGCATACCGTGGGTTTCGAAGTCGAATTCGGGATCGCCGTTGTTACTACTCGCCATTGAGATGCTCCCTCGGGTGTCCCATGGACATTACACAGGAGGCGTGCGGTCAACCAGTACATGAGGAGGTGAAGTACAAGTCTGGCGCTGACCGGCATGGCTCGTGGCCCTCTGCACCAGGCTGCATTGTCGGTAGGACCGCGCGTTGCGCGTACGTGCTCACCAAGGTCAGGTTCAGGCGGCGAGGAGCGCGACGTCGATCCGGGCGAGGCGGTCGGGGTCGCCGACGACGTCGATCTCCGTGACGAGCCCGTTGACGACCGTGAGGCGCAGCGCGACGGCGAGGCGGCCCTCGTGCAGCATGACGAGGCCGGGCTCGCCGTCGACGAGGGCCACCGCGGTGAGGCGCGCGCGCTCCGCCGAGGCGAGCGCTCCGAGCGCGACGGGGTGCGCACCGCGGACCTGGACGGGCCGGCCGGACGGCAGCGCGCCGGCGTCGGCCCGGAGCACGACCTCGGGTGCGAGCAGCGCGACCAGACCCTCGAAGTCGCCGGAGCGCGTGGCCGCCAGGTACGCCTCGACGACGCGCCGACGTCGGCCGACACCCGCGTCGGCGGGCGGCCCGCTGCCCCGGACGCGGCGACGTGCCCGACTCGCGAGCTGGCGCGTCGCCTCCGTGGTCCGGCCGACCACGGGCGCGATCTCCTCGAACGGCAGGTCGAACATGTCGTGCAGGACGAAGGCGAGGCGCTCCGCCGGGGCCAGGGTGTCGAGGACGACGAGGAGCGCGAGCCCGACCGAGTCGGCGAGCACGGCCTCCCGCTCCGGGTCGACGGCGTCCGTCGGGGCGAGCAACGGGTCGCCGCCACCGCGCGGCGAGGCCTCGGGCGCGTCGTCGAGCGGCGCCTCGCGCCGCCGGTCCCGCGCGCGCAGCATGTTCAGGCACACGCGCCCCACGACCGTCGTCAGCCAGCCCTGCAGGTTCTCGACGTCGTCGGCCCCGCTGCGGTGCAGGCGCAGCCACGCCTCCTGCACGGCGTCGTCGGCCTCGCTGGCCGACCCGAGCATGCGGTACGCGACCCCGCGCAGGCGCGGGCGCTCCTCCTCGAAGCGTTCTGTGAGCCAGGTCACGTCGTGCACGGTCACGTTCCTCTCGTCGTCGGGGTCAGTCCGGTAGACCCGCGAAAAACCGCGGACCTGACCGGGAGGGTCCCGGGGATCCGTCCCCCCGCCCTGCCGACGATGACGAGAAGGAGACCATCATGACCGCTCCCCTGCTGGTGACCGGCGGTACCGGGACGCTCGGACGTCGTGTCGTCGCCCGTCTGCGCGACGCCGGGTACCCGGTGCGCGTGCTCAGCCGACAGGTCCCGAGCGTCGCCCCCGACGGCGACGCGTCCGTCGACCCGATGGTCGAGCACGTCGCCGCCGACCTCTCGACGGGCGAGGGGGTCGACGCCGCGGTGGCCGGCGTGGCGACGATCGTGCACTGCGCCGGGTCGACGACCGGCGACGAGGACAAGGCCCGCACCCTCGTCGAGGCGGCCCACCGGGCGGGCACGCGCCCGCACGTCGTGTTCGTCTCCGTCGTCGGGTCGGACCGCGTGCCGATCGTGAGCCGGGTCGACCGCGCGATGTTCGGGTACTTCGCGGCCAAGCTCGGCGCCGAGCGGGTGATCGAGAGCTCCGGCCTCCCGTGGACGACGCTGCGCGCGACGCAGTTCCACGACTTCGTGCTCGCGCTCGCCGAGCCGCTCGCGAAGATGCCCGTCGTACCCGTCTTCCGGGGCGTGCGCTTCCAGCCCGTCGCCGCCGACGACGTCGCGGACCGGCTCGTCGAGCTCGCCCTGGGCGCGCCCGCCGGCCGGGTCCCCGACCTCGGCGGCCCGACCACCTACCCGATGATCGACCTGGTCCGCGACCACCTCCGCGCGACGGGACGCCGCCGACTCGTCGTCCAGGTCCCCGTCCCCGGCGCCGCGGGTGCCGCCTACCGGAGGGGTGCCAACCTGGCGCCCGACCGCGCCGTCGGGCACGGGACCTGGGAGGAGTTCCTCGCGGACCGCTTCCCGTCCTCGCCGGATCCGACGACGGCTCGCACCGGACAGCACGCGCGCCGCTGACGACCACGTGCTGGGCGACCGCCGAACACGGGATCAGCGACCGGATCTGGACGATTCCGGTGGCTGATCCCGTGTTCGGCGGCGAACCGGGCGGCGCTCGGCGCAAGGCGGGTCAGCGGAAGCGGCGGCCCTCGTCGCGGCGGTAGGCCCCGACCGCGAGCGCCGCGAACAGCACCGTCCACCCGATGAGCACGGGCCACGCGAGCCCGTACGCCGGCTCGCCCGTGAGCGCCTGGACCAGCAGGTCGCGGCCGGCGCGCGTGGGCGTGGCCATCGAGATCGCGTCGAGCCAGTCGGGGAAGAGGAACGGCGGGAGGAACAGGCCGCCGGCGAACGCGAGCGGGAAGAGGATCACCTGGACGACGGGCAGCGCCGCCTTCGCGGACAGCGAGTACCCGATCGCCATGCCGAGCAGCACGAAGGGCACGGAGACCAGCAGCACCGTCCCGACCCCGGCAAGGAGCTGCGACATCGTCACGCTCGCGTCGGTGAACAGCCACGCGATGAGGATCAGCGGCACGACCCCGAACAGCGAGAAGATCCCACCGTTGAGGATGCGGGCGATCATGCGCGGGGCGGGACCGGCGGGCAACGACCGCACGAACGGGTCGAACGGGAGCTGGCGGTCCTCCGCGACGCCGAGCCCGTAGGTGAACAGGCTCGCCGAGCAGATCGCGAACAGCCCCAGCGACGCGACGGCCGTGGTCGCCGCGACAGGGTCCTGCGCGACGGCACTCTGCGGCACGACGAAGAAGAACATCGCGAGCGCCGGGAACAGCAGGTTGCCGAGCACCGCGATCGGCACGCGGACCGTCTCGAGGAACTGGTAACGCAGGTGCAGCCAGGTCAGCCGCAGCGGTCCGGGCAGGGCCGCGCGGCCGCTCGTCGTGCCCGACGCCGGGCCCTCGCCCGGGCGGGTCGTGCTCGCCGTCGTGCTCATCGTGATCCCTCCACCGAGTTGTCAGCCGCTGCTCGCACCGCCGGACGGCCTGGCGCTGACACGTCTCGCGCGACCATCTGCTCGAACGCCTCCTCGAGGCTCGCGCCCCGGATCTCGAGGTCGTGGAAGTCCACGCCCGAGGTGACGAGCTCGCGGACGAGCGCGTCGGCGTCGGGCGTGTACAGCTCCTGCCGGCCGTCGCCCGCACGCTCGGCCCGGACCACGCCGGGCCACCCCGCGAGGTCGGTCGCGGAGCCCACGACGACGCGGCGCAGCGACACGCGTCGGAGGATCGCGTCGAGCGAGTCGTCGGCCCGGACCACGCCCTCGTCGATCACGACGACGCGCTCCGCGAGCGCCTGCACCTCCTCGAGGTAGTGGCTCGTGAGCAGGACGGTCCCGCCGTCGGCGTGGTACGCGCGGATCGCGTCCCACAGCGCCTGGCGCGCGCCGACGTCGAGCCCGGTCGTCGGCTCGTCGAGCAGGACGACGCGCGGCCGGCCCACGAGCGACAGCGCGACCGCGAGGCGACGCTTCTGCCCGCCGGACATCGCGCCCGTCTGACGGCCCGCGAGGTCGGTGAGGCCGAACTGGTCGAGCAGCTCGGCCGTCGGGACGGGGTCGGGGTAGTGCCCGCCCACGAAGTCCACGACCTCCCGGACCTTGAGCGTCGCGGGCAGTCCCGTCTCCTGCGGCGTGATGCCGAGCGAGACGCGGTTGCGGGCGTTGCGCGGGTCGCCGTCGAACAGACGGACGGTGCCCGTGTCGGGCTTGCGCTGCCCGCTGATCAGGGACAGCAGCGTGGACTTCCCGGCGCCGTTGGGCCCGAGCAGCCCGACGAGCTCGCCGGCGCCCACGGTGAGCGACACGTCGTCGAGCGCGACGACCTGCCCGAAGCGGCGCGTCACGTGGTCGGCGACCACGACGGGTCGCTGGTCCTCCGTGCCCGACGACGCGGGGGCGGGTCGTGCGGTGGCCGCGCCCGACGGCGCCCCACCGGTCTCGGCTGGTCGGGTCCCGGGCGGTGCGCCGGGCCCGGTGCGTGGGGTGCTCATGCTCCGGCTCCTCTCAGGAGGGTGTTCAGGGCGGTGGTGTAGTCCTCGAACGCGTCGCGTCCGCGCCGCGTGAGAGCGAGGTAGGTGGCCGGCGTGCGGCCCTCGTGGGTCTTGGTGACGCGGACGTAGCCCGCGTCCTCGAGCTTGCGCAGGTGGGTGGACAGGTTCCCGGCCGTCATGTCGAGCAGCTTCTGCAGCTTGGGGAAGGACAGCTCGTCCCCGGCGCCGAGCGCGGCGAGCGTCGCGACGACGCGCAGGCGGGCGGGGGCGTGGATGACCGCGTCGAGCTCGGTGTCAGGCATCGACCGCCTCCCCCGTCCCGGCCGAGGTGCCGACGCAGCGGGCGGCGATGCTGCGCCGTCGGGCGCGCAGCCCGTGCTCGATCCCGGCCATGACGAGGAAGCCCCCGCCACCGAGCGCAGCCATGACGAGATAGGTGAGCGGGAGCCCCGCGAAGGTCGCGACCGCGGCGACGAGCAGGATCCACACGCCGAGGGTGAAGAACCGCACGTCCTGGAACGCCGCCGCACCCCCGAGATACAGCAGGCCCACGACGACGCACGCGAACGCGTTGCTCGCGAGCGCCATGACCTCCTCGGAGGCCCCGGCGCGTCCGAGGCCGCCGAGGACGAGCCCGAACGCGAGGAACCCGAGCATCCACGACCAGCCGTACATCGCGCCGGTGCGCGCGCTGACGCCGCGGGTCCCGGCCGTGCGCGTCACCGAGTGGACGATCGTGAACGCGACGGCCGAGATGATCGCGCCCGAGAAGACGAAGAACGCCCACGGCGCGGCCTGGCCGTCGGTGTCCGCGCTCAGGTAGAGGCAGAGGTAGCCGACGACCCACGCGAGGCCCCACGCGAGGAACAGGAGGCGGCCGTCGGGCTCGGTCGCGGCGCGCGCACGGTCCTGCTGCTCCTGGATCATCCGCAGCATCGCCGCGGGGTCGAGCGCGGACGCCGCCTCACTGCTCGGTTCGTCGTGCTCGCTTGCCATGTCGCTGTCCTCGCAGAGTAGTTTGTGCTGCAAACCTGTTTGTAGCGTTCCACACACGCGACCGGATGACAACCCCCTCAGGCGTCGAACACGACATGGAGGTCGCCGACGGCCGCAGAACGACTGTCACGTCGTGCTCGGCGACCTGGCGTGCTGCGTGGACGGTCGTCGACTGGCCCGACGTCGACAAAATGTGATATCACTTTGCTATACATCCACGAGCGGCCCGCCGGCCGCGAGAGAGGCGGACACCGTGACCGAGAGCGCAGCACCCCCGCAGGACTCCGTGGGCGGCGAGCCCGTGGGCCGCCCGGTGGGCCACGCCGGGACCCGGGTCGACGTCACCGAGCGTTCCGCCTGGTCGCTCGGGGCGGGCGCCGCGGCCGGCCTCATCGCACTCAGCGCCCTGCTCGTCCTCGGCGGCGTCGGCCTCGTCGTCGCGGCGGCCGCCGAGCTCGGCAGCCCCGGCGTCCTCATCACCGTCGGCATCGTCCTCTTCCTCGTCGGGATCTTCCTCCCGACGGGCGTCGCCGTGGTCAACCCCGGCGAGACGCTCGTCGTCCAGTTCTTCGGCCGGTACCTCGGCACGGTGCGCCGCACGGGCCTCGTCGCGACCGTCCCGTTCAGCACGCGCCGCCGCGTCTCCGTGCGCGTACGGAACTTCGAGACGAGCGAGCTCAAGGTCAACGACGCCGACGGCAACCCGATCAACATCGCGGCGATCGTCGTGTGGCAGGTCGCGGACACCGCCAAGGCGAGCTTCGCCGTCGAGGACTACGACGACTTCGTCGTGGTCCAGTCCGAGTCCGCGCTGCGCCACGTCGCGATGTCGCACCCCTACGACGACGCCGACGCCGGCGAGGAGTCGCTGCGCGGCGCCACCGAGCTCGTCTCGGCGGAGATCGCCGCGGAGGTCGCGGAGCGCGTCGTCGTCGCGGGCGTCGAGGTCATCGAGGCGCGCATCTCCAACCTCGCCTACGCGCCCGAGATCGCCCAGGCCATGCTGCAGCGCCAGCAGGCCGGCGCGATCATCGCCGCCCGCTCGCGCATCGTGGAGGGCGCGGTCTCGATGGTCGAGGACGCGCTCTCCCGCCTCGAGGCCGACGACATCGTCACGCTCGACGACGAGCGTCGCGCCACGATGGTGTCCAACCTGCTCGTCGTGCTGTGCGGCGACAGCCGCGTGACCCCGGTCGTCAACACGGGGTCGCTGTACCGGTGACGCCCGCTCCGCCCGAGCGGCGGCCGGACGCGCCCGGCGACGGCGAGGGTCCGTCGTCGGGCAGCGGCGTGCCCGACGACGCCACGGCGGACCGGCCGCGCAAGCCCTCCCGCAAGTCCGTGCTGCTGCGGCTCGACCCGGCCGTGCACGACGCGCTCGCCCGCTGGGCGGCCGACGATCTGCGCAGCGTCAACGCGCAGATCGAGATGCTCCTGCGCCAGGCGCTGGCCGACGCCGACCGGCTCCCCCGCGACGTCCGTCCGGTCCGCCGCCCCGGTCGCCCGCCCCGCGACACCTGACGTCGTCGCCGAGCACGGGATCAGCCACCGGATCCCGCCCGATCCGGTGGCCAGTCGCGTGCTCGGCGGTGGGCAGACCCGTGCTCGACGGACACCCGGCGTCCAGCGGACGTCGAGGCCGCACCCGGGCGACGGTGCTATAACCGGACGGTGCCCACCCCTGATCCGACCGCGGTGCCGGTCGCGACGGCGACCGCCGTCCCGACGACCGTCGCTCCGGCGCGCCCGGACCGCGCGACGCGCCGCCGCATCGGCGCCGAGATCTGGATCGTCCTCGGCCTGAGCCTCGGCAGGTCCGCCGTCTACGCGGTCATCAACATCGTCGCGCGGCTCACCGCGGACACCCCGCTGCGCGACCAGTCGACGAGCCTCAACGTCAGCCAGTCGGCGCGGCCGTACCTCGACCTCACGTACCAGCTCGTCGGGATCTTCTTCGCGGTCCTGCCCGTCGCGCTCGCGCTCTACCTGCTCAGCGCGCGCGGCCGGTCCGCGGTCCGCGCGATCGGGCTCGACGGCGCCCGCCCCCTGCGCGACGTCGGCTGGGGGTTCGCGCTCGCCGCCGCCATCGGCATCCCGGGACTCGCGTTCTACCTCGCCGGACGGGCCATGGGCATCACCGTCGAGGTCCAGGCCGCGGCGCTCAACGCGGCGTGGTGGACCGTCCCCGTCCTGGTCCTCGCGGCGCTGCAGAACGGGCTGCTCGAGGAGGTCATCGCCGTCGGCTACCTGTACGAGCGGACGCGCGACCTCGGGTGGGGACGCGTGAAGTTCGTCGTCGCGAGCTCGCTCCTGCGCGGCTCGTACCACCTGTACCAGGGCATCGGGCCGTTCGTGGGGAACGTCGTCATGGGCGTCGTGTTCTCGTGGTTCTACACGAGCCGGTGGGGACGGCACCGGGTCATGCCGCTCGTGATCGCGCACACGCTGCTCGACGTCGTCGCGTTCGTCGGGTACGCGCTGCTGCCTCTCGAGTGGAAGCAGTCGCTCGGACTGGCGTAAGGCCAGGGCTCTACGTCGGCGACCGGCGCTCTACGTCGGCGACCCGGCAGAGCTCTCGACGCGGGTCAGTGGCCGGGCATCTCCAGGCAGCCGCCGTCCGCGATCGGCCCGCCCGCCTCGAGCGTGACGCCGTCGGGGCCGACCGCACCGTAGACGCAGCCGCCCGGCACGCCGACCCCGACCCCGACGTGCGTCGAGGCCTCGGACGCGAGCGCAGACCCGTCGTGCACCTGGACGTGCTCGAAGCCCGCCGCGACCAGCGCCGAGACCACGTCGTCCTGGTCGACCGCGTCCCCGGAGACGAGCGGCTCGAGCGCAGCCTGCACGTCCGGCAGCGAGAGCGCCGCCTGCTCGTGGCCGGACGACCCGACGCGCTCGCGGTACGCCTCGTTCGAGAGGTCGAGCCCTTCCGCGGAGACGCCCGGACGATCGGCCGACGGGGAACCTGACGCCGTCGGGGTCGACGCCGGAGCCGCCGTCGGGGTCGCCGTGGGGGTCGACGCCGGCGCGGACGTGCCGGCCTCTGTCGAGGTGTCGTACTGCTCGGCCCAGCCGCTGACGAGCACCTGGTACCCGACGACGGCGACGACGAGGACCACCAGCCCGAGCCCGACCACCCCCACGACCACCCCGGTGACAGCGCGCCCGATCCGCTCGGAACGATCGGTCCCGCCGCCCTGTGGTGTCGTCACGCGGCGAGTCTCGCGCGCGGCGGCCCGGACCGCGCGCCACGCCGCAGGACCTCACCGAGATCTCCACACGGCAGCGACCGCAGGCCGGCGGCAGAGCTTCGAAGCCGCAGGCCGGTCACGGGCGTCGAGGCCGCAGACCGGTCGCGCGCGACGACTGCCCCGCCCCCCGGGCGTACCGCGATCCGTCAGCTCCGGGACCCGTCAGCCCCGGTCGGCGTAGGCCCCGAGCACGGTCCGCGCGACGTCGGCGAGCAGCGCGTCGTCCGGCTCGGCGTCCGGCGCGGCGCGGTCGGTGAGCACGGCGAGGACGATCGGCGCGCCGTCGGGCGGCCAGAGGACCGCGACGTCGTTCCGCGACCCGTAGCGGCCGGCGTTGCCGGTCTTGCTCCCGACCACCCAGCCGTCGGGCGCGCCGGCCCGGACCGTGCCGTCCCCCGTCGTGCTGCCCGTGAGCCAGCCGACGTACTCCTCCCGGACGCCCGGCTCCAGCTCGTCCCCGAGCGCGAAGGCCGCGAGGCCGTCCGCGAGCGCGCGCGGCGTGCTCGTCCGTGCGGGCTCGCCGGGCGTGAACCGGTTGAGCTCGGGCTCCCAGGCGTCCACGAGCGTCGTCGCGTCCCCGAGGTCGACGAGCGCGGCCTGGAGCGCCTCCGGTCCGCCGAGCCGGCGCAGGAGCGCGTTGAACGCGCCGTTGTCGCTCTCTGAGACGGCGGCCGCGCCCAGCTCGCGCACCGTCGCGTCCGCGCCCACGAGCGACTCGGTGACGGGCGACCACCCCGCGCCCGACACGTCCTCGGGCGTGACCGGCACGGGCTCGTCGAGGACCTCGACCGACTCGCCCCGCAGCACGAACCCCGCGGCGAGCGCCTTGATCGTCGAGGCGTACGCGAAGCGCTCTTCGGCCCGGTACCCGACCAGGTCGCCCGTCGCGGTGTCGACCGCGTAGACGCCGACCCGCGCGTCGTAGGTGCTCTCGAGCGCCGCCAGGTCGGCCGCGACCACCGTGCCGAGGTCCACCGGCTCCGGGCTCGGCTCGGGCTCGGTCGTCGCCGAGTCCGACGGCGACGCGCTCGGGGAGGTGGCCGACGGCGCGGCGTCCGGCCCGGCCGGTGCCGCGCCGCATGCCGCGAGCAGCAGCACCCCGACCGCGGCGGCGAGCGCCGCGACGCGGCCGGACGGCGTCGGGCGGGGGTCGACGGACGTCACCGCAGCTCGGAGCACGGGGCGAGCATGTCAGACGTTCCCGGCCAACCCCTCACCGCGTGCCCTGCGTACCGGTGTCCGCCTCCGGTGTCCGCCCCTCACCCCCGGGGACCGTCGGGACCGCCGGGTCGCTGGTCGGCTCGGCACTCGGCTCACTGGACGGCTCGGCGGACTGCCCGGCGGTCGGCTCGACGCTCGACGAGGGTGCCGGACCCGCGGTCGGCTCGGTGGTCGGCTCGGTGCTCGACGAGGGCGCCGGACCCGCGGCGGGAGGCGCGACGTCGGGCCGTGCGGCGGCCGCGCCGAGCACGGACCCGCCCGTCACGACGACGCCCGCGGCGACCGCCTGGGAGCGCAGGTCCGCGAGCTCGCGCGCCACGGCACGCACGGCGAACCCGGACACGACGTGGATCGACCCGGCGACGAACGCGTACAGCGCAAAGACGACCGTCACGAGGCGCAGCACGTCGAACGCGTCCAGCGGACGCGTGACGAGCAGGATCCCGAACAGCACCGACACGATCCCGAACGCGAGCATCCACGCCCACCCGAGGTCGCGGTTGCGGGCCAGGGCCGCGGCACCGGCGATCGTCGTGATGCCGAGCACGAGCACCCACACGGCGAGGACGTAGTAGAGCGCCGTCGGCGTGAGGTCCGGCCAGAACGCCACGACCACGCCGAACACGACGTTGACCCCCGCCTGCGCGAGCCACCACGCCGACCCGACCTGCTGCCGGTGCACGAACCCCTGGACGGCGACCAGCACGCCGTCGGCCACGAGGAACGCGCCGAGGACGAGACGCAGCGTCTCGAGCTGCTCGAGCGGCTCGATCATGAGGAGCAGGCCCAGGACGACGAGCAGGATCCCGCGCACCACGGGCAGCCACCACACCCTGCGGAACGGGTTGCGCTCCTGCACGGCCGCCTCCGCGGCGGGGACTCCGCCGGCGGCCACCCCACCGGCGTGCGCCGGGTCGTCGCCCGCCGTCTCGCGTGCCGACCTGTCGTGTGCCATGCCGACCTCCCGCTCCGAGCCGCCCGATGCGCCGCCGATCGCCGCCCGGGGCCCGCCCGATCGCGGCGACGGACGGCAGGATCCCCTCCATGCTAGGGAGGGCTTGCTCACACTCGCGCGTCCAGGCCTGCCGCGTACCGGTCGCCGCCCGGATGAAAGGGTCGAATCGCCCGGAGGAATCGGCCAAATACCGCGCCCGCGGCGGCGCCCCGCCCTAGACTCGCAGCCATGCCCGTGACTTCCCACGAGACGCCTGAGGGCCGCCCGGCCACCGGGTCCGTCGTGGAGGTCGGCAGCCTCGCCGAGAGCCCGCGGCCAGATCTCCGGCCGCAGACCGGCGCGTTCGAGGCCCTCCTCGCGCGTCCCGCGCCGGTGGACGAGGGCACGGTCCGCGTCGTCGACACCGCGGAGCAGCGCGTCCGGCACCCGAGCGACCTCGTCAACCTCGTCCTGTGCGCGGTCGGCGTGGCGCTCGTCATGCTCATGTCGGTCTTCGCGCACGGCACGACCGAGGGCGTCGCGGAGGACGTGCAGAACTTCTCCGACATCCTCGCCCGCGTGCTGTTCGTCCCCGTGGCCGTGCTCGAGGGGCTCGTCACGCTGTTCGTCCCGACGGCCGTCCTCATCGAGCTCGGGGTCCGCCGGCTCGGGCGGCAGGTCGTGGAGTCGATCGTGGCCGCCGCGCTCGGGCTCCTGCTCGGCATCCTCGTGACGCTCGCCGTGACGGCGTGGGGTACCGACGAGCTCGTGCGCGGGCTGTCGATCTTCACGCAGGGCGAGTGGCGGCTCACGATCCCCGGCTACGTCGCCGCGCTCGGCGGTCTGCTCACCGCGGCAGGGACCCGCACGAGGCGCCGGACCGTCGCGTGGTCGTGGAACCTCATCTTCGTCGCCATCGGCGTCGTGCTCGTCACGGGCCAGGTCTCGCTGCCCGGCATCCTCATCGCGCTCCTGCTCGGGCGCGTCGCCGGTCTCGCCGTCCGGTACGTGTCCGGCGTGCGCAGCGAGCGCGCGTACGGCCCGGAGCTCGTCGCCGGCGTGCGCCGCGCCGGTTTCTCCCCCGCCGCGCTCGTGCGCGTGCGGGACGTCACCGACGACGACGAGCTCGCCGAGGCGGCCGACGACCCGATCACCGAGGTCGACGCCGAGGGCCACATCACCTCCGAGGTCCACGTCGGCGTCCTGCGCGCGCCGGGTGCGGGGCACGACGCCGGGACGGTCCTCACCGCCGACGCCGCCCTCGCGCGGCACCACCTCGGCGGCACGGCGCCCGGCGAGGAGACCGCGGGCGGGCGTCCGGACGAGGCCGGGGACCCGGCCCGGGCGGGCGAGGCGGCGCCGTCCGACCCGGCCGCGATCGCGCTCACGCGCGCGGGCGACAACCGCGTCTACGCGATGCTCGGCGAGGACGGCGGCCGCCGCGACGTCGTCGTGCTCGACGGCGACCGGCAGGTCGTCGGCTTCCTCACCCGGTTCTGGCGCTCGCTTCGGCTGCGCGGCCTCGAGGGCCGTACCGCGATCTCGCTGCGCGCCGCGGCCGAGCGGACCGCGCTCCTCACCTACGCCGCCCGCGCGGCCGGCATCCGGACGCCGCGCCTCCTGGGCGTCGCCGAGGCGGCGGACTCGATGGTGCTCGTGCAGGAGCACGCCGAGGGCGCCGTGTCCCTGCGCGACCTGCCCGCCGACCGCCTCAGCGACTCCGTGCTCAACGAGGCGTGGCGCCAGCTCACGCTCGCGCACTCCGCGGGCATCGCGCACCGGGCGCTCACGTCCGACGTGGTGCTCGTCTCGCGGGAGCCTGCCACCGGCGCCCCGCAGGTCTGGCTCACGGGGTGGGACCAGGGCGACATCGCGTCGTCGCAGCTCGCGCGGCGCATGGACCTCGCGCAGATGGTCGCGCTGCTCGCGCTGCGCGTCGGCGCGCGCCGGGCCGTCGAGTCCGCGGTGAGCGTGCTGCCCGACGACGACATCGCCGCGATCGGGCCCCTGCTGCAGTCGATCGCGCTGCCCCCGAGCACGCGCGAGGAGATGCGACAGGACAAGGAGCTGCTCAAGGAGCTGCGCGCCGCGCTCGTCGAGCGGCTGCCCGAGGCGGACGTGGAGCCGCAGCGCATCACCCGGTTCGGCGCCCGCACGGTCATCACCCTCGCGCTCGCCGTCGTCGCGGTGACCGTCATCGTCACGAGCATCAACTTCGCCGAGATCACGGAGGCGGTCTCGCAGGCCAACCCGTGGTGGGCGGTCGTCTCGTTCGCGCTCGGCGTCCTCACGTGGGTCGGCGCGGCCCTGACCTTCGTCGCGTTCTCCCCCGTCCACCTGCCGATGATCCGGGCCACGCTCACGCAGGCTGCCGGTTCCTTCGTGGCCCTGGCGGCGCCCGCCGGCATCGGACCGGCGGCGCTCAACCTCCGCATGCTGCAGAAGCGCGGGATCTCGACGCCGGTCGCCGTCGCGACGGTGGGCCTGGTCCAGGTGTCGCAGTTCGTCGTGACGATCCTGCTGCTCGTCGTCCTGTCGATCTTCACGGGCGACGGCGGCCTCGTGCAGCTCCCGTCGACGACCGTCCTGCTCGCGATCGGCGGCGTCGCCCTCGCGGTCCTCGCGACGCTGCTGGTCCCGGCCGTCCGCAACTGGGTGCTCGCCAAGATCCGGCCCACGCTCCAGCAGGTGTGGCCGCGCCTGTCGGAGCTGCTCGGCCAGCCGGGCCGGCTCGCGCTCGGGTTCGGCGGCAACGTCGTCATGACGCTCGGGTACGTGCTCGCGTTCGACGCCGCGCTCGCCGCGTTCGGCCAGGAGCTCTCGCTCGTCGACGTCGCCGTCATCTACCTCGTCGGCAACGCGGCAGGGGCGGCCGTGCCCACCCCCGGCGGCCTCGGCACGATCGAGCTCGCGCTCACCGCCGGCCTCACCGCCGCGGGGGTTCCCGTCGCGCTCGCGACGTCGGCCACCGTGCTGTTCCGCGTCGCGACGTACTGGGGGCGCATCCCGTTCGGCTGGGCCGCGATGCGCTACCTCCAGAAGAAGGGCGATCTGTAGCCCGCGGTCAGGCCTTGGGCTCGTCGGCGACCTGGACGTCCACGTGGTAGTCCGTGCCGTCGACCTCGGACAGCGTGACCGTCAGGTCGAAGAGCGTGCCGGTCACGGGGTCCGTGAGCTCGCACTCGACGATCTCGCCGTCCACGAGGTCGATGCTCTCGTCGCCGCAGTCGACGTCCGACTCCCCGATCTCGGCCAGCGCGCGCTCGGCGTCCGCCGCGATCGTGGACGCGGGCACCGTGAGGTTGGCGCTGAACGAGCAGGCGCTGAGGACACCGGCGCAGAGCACGGTGGCGGGCGCGAGCAGGAGCGCGCGGACGGGACGGACGGACGTGCTGCGGTGCATGGATCCCCCAAGATCGGTTGATGTCGGGCCCGAGCATGGCGGACGGGGGCGACATGCCGCCACCTTCCACGATGGGGAGAGCTCCCCGTCCGGGCGGTCCGCGCCAGGTCCGGGACGTCGGACCCGGTCGGCTCCGCACGCCGACTCGGTAGGCTCACGGCGCACCCGTCGACAGCGAGGCCGACGGGCTCGGTGATGCTCGGCGATGTTCGGTGTTCGGCGATGTTCGGCGATGTTCGGCGATGTTTCGACGAGGCGAGGAGCCCGCACGTGAGGATCGGTGTCCCCCGCGAGGTGAGGGACGGGGAGCGGCTCGTCGCCGCGACCCCGAGGACGGTGGAGCGCCTACGCGCGCTCGGGTACGAGGTCGTCGTCGAGCACGACGCCGGGGCGCGGGCCACGTTCGCCGACGCCGCGTACGCGGAGGCGGGAGCGTCGGTCGTCGACGGCACGACGGCGTGGGGCGCCGACGTCGTCGTCGCGGTGAACGCACCGACCGACGACCAGGTCGCGTCACTGCGCCCGGGGGCGACGCTCGTCGCGATGCTTTACCCGGGCAGCCGGCCCGCGTTTGTCGAGCACCTCGCCGCCGCCGGCGTCACGGCCCTCGCGCTCGACGCCGTCCCGCGCATCTCGCGCGCCCAGGCGCTCGACGTGCTGAGCACGCTGTCCAACGTCGCGGGCTACCGCGCCGTCGTGGAGGCGGCCCAGGAGTACGGCGGGATGTTCGCCGGGCAGGTCACCGCCGCCGGGAAGACGCCGCCCGCGAAGGTGTTCGTCATCGGCGGCGGCGTCGCCGGGCTCGCGGCCGTCGGCACGGCGTCGAGCCTCGGCGCACAGGTGCGCGCGTTCGACGTGCGCACCGAGGCGGCGGAGCAGATCGAGTCGCTCGGGGGCGTCGCCGTGCGCGCGCCCGAGGCGCAGCAGCACATGAACGCCGACGGGTACGCGCGTCCGCTCACGCCCGAGCAGGAACAGCATGCGCTCGAGGTCTACGCGCGCGAGGCGGCCGACGCGGACGTCGTCATCACGACGGCGCTCGTGCGGGGCGTCGCTCCGCGCACCCTCACCGCGGCGGCGGTCGCGGGCATGCGCCCCGGGAGCGTCGTCGTCGACCTCGCCGCGTCGGGCGGCGGGAACTGCGAGGTCACCGTCCCGGGCCGGCGCGTCGTGACCGACGGCGGCGTCGTCGTCCTCGGGTGGACGGACCTGCCCGGACGGCTCCCGCAGCACACGTCGCAGCTCCTCGGGACGAACGTGGTGCACCTGCTCGAGCTGCTCACGCCCGGGAAGGACGGCGTGACCGTCCTCGACCTCGACGACCCGGTGCAGCGCGGGATGACCGTCGCGCGGGACGGTGAGATCCTGTGGCCGCCGCCGCCAGTGGCGGTGAGCGCGGCGCCGCCGCCCGGAGAGGCGGTACCGCCCGAGGACCCGGCCGTGGTCGCCGAACGGGCGGCCGCCGCGGCGGCACAGGCGGAGCAGCAGCGCGCGCTGCGCGGTCGCCGGCGCCTCGTCGGGGCCGCGCTCGCCGCGGTGCTCGTGACGCTCGCGCTATCGTTCGCGCCGCCGTCGCTCGTCGGGCACATGACGGTCTTCCTGCTCGCCGTCGTCGTCGGGTACTACGTCATCTCGCACGTGACGCACTCGCTGCACACGCCGCTCATGGCCCAGACGAACGCCATCTCCGGGATCATCCTCGTCGGCGCGCTCCTGCAGATCGGCTCGGACGACTGGCTCGTCACGACCCTCGCGTGCGTCGCCGCGGCCGTCGCGAGCATCAACATCTTCGGTGGCTTCCTCGTGGCGAACCGCATGATCCGCATGTTCCGACGGGATGCACCGGCGGGTCCGGCAGCCGGCACGAGCGCCAGCGCGGGGGCGGTCCGATGACGCCCACGTCCGTCGCGCAGGCCGTCTACGTCCTCGCGGCGCTGCTGTTCGTCCTCAGCCTCGCGGGCCTGTCCCGGCAGGAGACCGCGCGGCGCGGCAACGTCGCGGGCGCCGTCGGCATGGCGCTCGCGCTCGGCGCGACGATCGTGCTCGCGCTCGACACGAGCCGGCGCCCGGCCCTCGTCACGGGGCTGCTCATCGCGTGCGTGCTCCTCGTCGGCGCGGTCGTCGGGACGTGGCGGGCGCGACGCGTCGAGATGACGCAGATGCCCGAGCTCATCGCGATCCTCCACAGCTTCGTCGGCCTCGCGGCCGTGCTCGTGGGGTACAACTCCTACCTCTCGGAGGGACACGACCCGGCGCACCTCGTCGAGGTGTACCTCGGCGTCCTCGTCGGCTCCGTGACGTTCACGGGGTCCGTCGTCGCGTACCTCAAGCTCTCGGGGCGGGCCCGGTCCGCGCCGCTGCAGCTCCCCGGACGGAACCTCCTCAACCTCGCGGCGCTCGTCGCGAGCGTCGGTCTCCTGGTGTGGTTCGTCGGGGCGCCGTCGGTCTGGCCGCTGCTGCTCATGACCGTCGTCGCGCTCGCGCTCGGCTGGCACCTCGTCGCGTCGATCGGCGGCGGCGACATGCCCGTCGTCGTCTCGATGCTCAACTCGTACTCCGGCTGGGCCGCCGCGGCGGCCGGCTTCATGCTGAGCAACGACCTGCTCATCGTCACCGGCGCGCTCGTCGGGTCCTCCGGCGCGATCCTGTCGTACATCATGTGCCGCGCCATGAACCGGTCGTTCGTCTCCGTGATCCTCGGCGGGTTCGGCACGGAGGAGGGCACCGTCTCGGCGTCCGCAGGCGAGCAGGGCGAGCACCGCGAGACCCACGCCGACGACGTCGCACGCCTCCTCAGGGACGCGCGCACCGTCGTCATCACGCCGGGCTACGGCATGGCCGTCGCGAAGGCGCAGTACCCCGTCGCGGAGCTCGTCGAGCTGCTGCGGTCGCGCGGCGTCGACGTGCGGTTCGGCGTGCACCCGGTCGCCGGACGTCTGCCGGGCCACATGAACGTGCTGCTCGCCGAGGCTCGCGTCCCGTACGACGTCGTGTTCGAGATGGACGAGGTCAACGACCGCTTCCCCGACACCGACGTCGTGCTCGTCATCGGCGCCAACGACACCGTGAACCCCGCCGCGCTCGACGACCCCGGCTCACCCATCGCCGGCATGCCCGTGCTGCACGTGTGGGAAGCGCGCGACGTCGTCGTGTTCAAGCGGTCGATGGCCACCGGCTACGCGGGCGTGCAGAACCCGCTGTTCTTCCGCGAGAACACGTCCATGCTGTTCGGCGACGCGAAGGACCGGGTCGAGGGCATCGTCGCCCACCTGCGGGTGGGGTGAACCCAGGGTCGCTCACGCGGGCGACAGAGCGCTCAGCGCTCATCGAGGGAGAGCGCGACGCAGCACGGTTTCCGCGTGGCGGAGCACAGGACCGTCGACCATGCGGCCCTCGAACGTGAAGACGGTGTCCGGCCCGCCGGGATTTGCAGCGGCGGCGTCGAGCAGGGCCCGGGCGGACTCGACCTGCTCGGCCGTCGGAGCGTACGCGGCGCGGATCACCGGGACGTGGCTCGGGTGGATGCACGCCGTCGCGGCGAAGCCGCTCGCCGCGGCGTCCTCGGCCTCGGCGCGCAGCCCGTCCAGGTCCGCGATGTCGACGTGCACGGCGTCGATCGCCCCCTTTCCCGCCGCGCCCGCCGCGAGGAGCACCGACGCGCGGGCATGCCGCGCGACGTCCCGGTAGGAGCCGTCCGCGCGCCGGCTCGACGTGCCCCCGAGCGACGCGACGAGGTCCTCCGCACCCCACATGAGCGCGACGACGTCGTCCCGGCGCGCCAGCTCGGGCGCCGCGAGGACCCCCGCCGCGGTCTCGCACAGCGCCACGACGCGGACGCCGGGGAGCGTGCTCGCGAGAACGGGCAGCGACGCGAGGAGCTCCGGCCCGGCCTTCGCGACCATGACCGTGCGCAGCCGTGTGTCCGCGAGCGCCGCGACGTCGAGCGCGTGCTCGCGCGTCCCGACGGCGTTGACCCGCACGATCGTGCGCGCGGGGTCGAGGGTGGTGGACGCCTCGACGACGGCCCGGCGCGCGGTGTCCTTCGCGGCGGGCGCCACGGCGTCCTCGAGGTCGAGGATCACGGCGTCCGCGCGGTCCGCCGCCTTGGCGAACCGGTCGGGCCGGTCCCCGGGGCAGAACAGCAGCGCGGGCCCCAGGGCGAACGGTTCCCGCGCCTCGGGCGGGGGTGTCGCGTCGGTCCCGTGCCCGACGGCGCCGCTCACCACGCGCCCTCCTCGTCACCGGCGGCGAGACGCGGGTCGGTGCCGGTGCCGATGCGCGTGCCCGTGCCGGTGCCGGTCCCGGTCCGGGTGCCGGTACTGGTGCCGAACCCTGGGTTGTGCGGCGCTGAGGGCTCCGATGGCCGCACAACCCGGGGTTCGGCAGACCCCGACTGCCCCGCGACCCCGGGCTCGGCAGACCCGGCCTGACCCGCGAGCCCGGCTTCGGCCCCGGCCCCGGTCTCGGCGGACGAGGGCGGGTCGGCCGACCCCGCGCCGTCGGGCACGACGACCGCCGCGTGCGCCGCGCCGTCGGGCACGACGGCGGCATCGTGGGCCGCGCCCGTCCAGAACAACGCCGTGCGGACCGCCCGGGCGACGAGCTCGCCCCGCTGGTTGAGCCCGCGGTGCTCGAGCGTGACGACACCCTGCCCGGGGCGGGACCCGGACAGCCGCTTGTCGACCACCTCCGTCTCGGCGTAGAGCGTGTCGCCGTGGAAGACGGGCTTCGGGAACTCGACCTCGCGGAAGCCGAGGTTGGCGACGATCGTGCCCTGCGTGACCTGTCCGACCGACAGCCCCACGAGCGTCGAGAGCGTCATCATCGAGTTCACGAGCCGCTGCCCGAACGGCTGCGTCGCGGCCCACGCGGCGTCGAGGTGGAGCGCCTGGTGGTTCATGGTGAGCGTGGAGAACAGGACGTCGTCCGCCTCGGTGAGCGTGCGACCGGGGCGGTGGCGGTACACCACGCCCGGCTCGAGCTCGTCGTAGTACAGGCCCCGCTGGACCACCTCGCGCATGCTGCTCCTTCTCTCCTCCGCCGAGCACGGGGTCATCGACACCCGAACACGGGGTTGTCGACCGTTTCTCGCCGGATCCGGTGGCCGACCCCGTGTTCGGCCGTCGACCGTGGTCAACCCTCCAGGCCCAGGCTCCTCGCGATGACCATGAGCTGCACTTCGGTGGTGCCCTCGCCGACCTCGAGGATCTTCGCGTCACGGTAGTGCCGCGCGACCGCGTTCTCGTTGAGGAACCCGTACCCGCCGAAGATCTGCGACGCGTCGCGCGCGTTCGCCATCGCCGCCTCTCCACCGACGAGCTTCGCGACCGACGCCTCCGTCTTGAACGGCTTGCCGTGCACGAGCTTCTGCGCGGCGTCGAGCCAGGCGAGCCGTGCGGTGTGGACGCGGGCCTGCATGCGCGAGAGCGTGAACGCGACGTGCTGGTTCTCCCCGATCGACCGCCCGAACACCACGCGCTGCTTCGCGTACCGCAGCGCCTCCTCGAGACAGCCCTGCGCGGCCCCCGTCGCGAGCGCGGCGAACGCGATGCGGCCCTCGTCGAGCGCGCGCAGGAAGTTCGCGTACCCGCGGCCCCTCTCGCCGAGCAGGTTCTCCGCCGGGACGCGCACGTCGGTGAGGGTGAGGGGGTGCGTGTCGGACGTGTGCCAGCCGACCTTGTCGTACGCCGGACCCACCTCGAACCCCGGCGTGCCTGCGGGGACGATGATGCTCGACAGCTCCTTGCGGACCGCGCCACCCGGCCCGCGCGTCTCGCCCGTGACGGCCGTAACGGTCACCAGGCTCGTGATCGGGGTGCCGGAGTTGGTGATGAACTGCTTGGACCCGTCGATCACCCACTCGTCGCCGTCGAGGCGTGCGGTCGTGCGGGTCCCGCCCGCGTCGGACCCCGCCTCGGCCTCGGTCAGCCCGAACGCCGCGAGCGCCTTCCCCGCGAGCAGGTCCGGCAGCCAGCGCTCCTGCTGCGCGCGCGTCCCGTGCCGGTAGATCGGCACGATCCCGAGCCCGACGCCCGCCTCGAGCGTCACCGCGATGGACTGGTCGGCGCGCGCGAGCGCCTCCACGGCGAGGCACAGCGACACGTAGTCCTTGCCCTGGCCGCCGACGTCGCGCGGGAACGGCAGCCCGAACAGCCCGAGCTCGCCCATCTGCGCGATGATCTCCATCGGCAGCCGCCGCTCGGTGTCGTACCGGTACGCGGCGGGCGCGACGACGCCGTCGGCGAAGTCCCGCACGACCTGGTACAGCTTCGCCTGCTCGTCGGTGAGCAGGGTGTCGACCTCGATCATGGTGCTCCCTGGGTGTCGGAGGTGGTGGCCGACGCGGCGGGGTGTGCCGCGACGGCGCGTAGGTTCCCGTCGTCCGGGACTGTCGCGGCCGGCTCGTCCGCCACCGGCTCGTCCGTCGGGGATTCGTCCGTCGCCGAGTCGTCCGTCGCCGATTCGTCCGGGGCGGACCCGACCGGCGAGGGCGACGTCGCCGGCTCCACGACGGCGACCACCTGGTCACGGCGCACGAGGTCGCCGGGACGCACGGTGACGCGCGCGACGCCGTCGTGCGGCGCGAGCACGGGGTTCTCCATCTTCATGGCCTCGACCGTCACGAGCACGGCCCCGGCGGTGACGACGTCGCCGTCCGGCGCAGTGGCCACGACGGTCCCGGGCATCGCGGCCCGGACCTCCGGGTCCGTCGCCGCGGCCGTCCCCCCGCGTGCCCGACGGCGCTCGGCCCGGCTCCGCGCGGCGCGCTCCGCCCGGTCGGGGGCAGCGAACGCGACGACCCGCCCGGCACGGTGGAGCCACACGACCGAGGGCTCCCCCGCGGCGGCGGGCTGCGACGCGAGCCGCACCCGCTCCCGGGTGCCGTCGACCGTGAGCCACCACGCGCCGTCGTGCACGGTGTCCCGGACGAGGGACGCCCGGACGTCGCCCGCCCGGGCACCGCCCACGCCTGTCCCGGCCTGGGGGCCCGCCGCTCCGCCGTCGGCCGCTTCGCCGTCGGCCGCCACGAGATGCACGACGGCGTCCCTCGCCGTCCCCGTCACCCGCACCTCGTGGTCGGGCCCACCGGCGGGACCGGTCGCGTCGCGCAGCCTGACGACGCGCGCCGCCGCGGGCGCGTTGAGCCGCCACCCGTCCCCGGACCGCCACGGGTCGTCCTCACCACCGCCGCCGAGCACGTGGTTATCCACCGGATCAGCCCCGATCCGGTGGCCAACCCCGTGCTCGCGAAGAACAGCCGCGTGCTCGGCCACGTACATCGCCGCCGCGACCAGGTCGCCCGGCGATGCGCCGGACGAGGTGAGGGGGTCGGGGGCGCGCGCCCCGTCGCCAGCGGAAGGTGCCCCGACATCGGAGGTGAGGGGGTCGGGGGTGTGGGCGCCGTCGTGGTCAGGCCTGGCGGGAGCGGGCGAGGAACGAGCCCGCGGATGGTAGACGGCGCCCACACCCCCGACCCCCTCGCAGGACCCGACCACGTCACCGGCCCCGGCCCCGGCCCCGGCTACAGCACCAGCACCGAGGAACCGGTCGATCAGACCGGTGTCGAGCCACCCGGCCCGGACGTCCTCGTCCGCGAGCAACGACCGCAAGAACCCGACGTTTGTCTCGACCCCCAGCACGACGGCCCCCGCCAGCAACCCGTCGAGCCGCTCGATCGCCTCGGCACGCGTCCGTGCCCACGCGACGGCCTTCGCGAGCATCGGGTCGTAGTGCCCGCCGACGACCGACCCGCGCTCGATCCCGGAGTCGAGCCGCAGCGGCGACGTGTCGACCGAGAGACGGGGGCCGGACGGCGCGCCCGCGTCGTCGTACGTGAGGACCGTCCCGGTCGCGGGCAGGAACCCGCGCGCCGGCGACTCGGCGTAGATCCGCGCCTCGACGGCGTGGCCGCGGAGCGCGACGTCGTCCTGGCGCAGCGGCAGCTGCTCCCCCGCCGCGACGCGCAGCTGGAGCTCGACGAGGTCGAGCCCCGTGACCATCTCGGTCACGGGGTGCTCGACCTGCAGGCGGGTGTTCATCTCGATGAAGAAGAACTCGTCGGGCGACGCGGCGGGGACGAGGAACTCGACCGTCCCCGCGCCGACGTAGCCGACGGACCGCGCGACCTCGCACGCGGCGTCGCCCATCCGCGCGCGCTCGGCGGCGGACAGCAGCGGCGACGGCGCCTCTTCGACGACCTTCTGGTGGCGCCGCTGGAGCGAGCACTCGCGCTCGCCGAGGTGGATCACGTTCCCGTGCGCGTCGGCGAGCACCTGGACCTCGATGTGCCGGGGCGCCTCGACGAGCCGCTCGAGGAGCAGCGTGTCGTCCCCGAAGGACGACGCCGCGACGCGACGCGCCGAAGCGAGCGCGGCCGGCAGGTCGGCCGCGGACCGCACCACGACCATCCCCTTGCCCCCGCCCCCGGCGGACGGCTTGACGAGCAGCGGGAACCCGACGTCGGTCGCGGCGGCGACCAGTGCGTCGTCCGGCATCCCCGGCTCGCCCGCGCCCGGGACCACGGGGACGCCGCGCGCGGCGACGATGCGCTTGGCGGCGAGCTTGTCGGCCATGGATTCGAGGGCGTCGACGCCCGGCCCGACGAACGCGATCCCGGCGCGCGCGCACGCCGTCGCGAGGGCGGGGTTCTCGGAGAGGAAGCCGTAGCCGGGGTGGATCGCGTCCGCGCCGGTCGCGACGGCAGCGGCGACGACGGCCTCGACGTCGAGGTACGACCGGGTCGCCGCCGCCGGTCCGAGGCGCACCGCGACGTCGGCCTCGCGCACGTGGCGCGCCCCGGCGTCGGCGGCGGAGAACACCGCGACCGACCGGATGCCGAGGCGGCGCAGCGTGCCGATCACGCGGCACGCGATCTCGCCGCGGTTGGCGACGAGGACGGTGCCGAACGGACGAGCCGTCGAGGCGGCGTCGGTCGGGGTGAGGTGCATCGTCACGGGCCTCACATCCGGAACAGCCCGAACCGGGGACCGGCATCGAGCGGGGCGAGCGGCGTGCGTGCGCACACGCCGAGGGCGAGGCCGAGCACGCGGCGCGTGTCGGCGGGGTCGATGACGCCGTCGTCCCAGAGCCGGGCCGTGGCGTAGAACGGGTTGCCATGCTCGTCGTAGTCCGCGCGGATGCCGTCGGCGAACGCGGCCTCCTCGTCCGGGTCCCACGTCTCACCGCGCGCGGCGAGCTGGTCGCGCTTGACAGTCGAGAGCACCGACGCGGCCTGCGGCCCGCCCATCACGGAGATCCGGCTCGCGGGCCAGGACCACAGGAACCGCGGCGAGTACGCGCGCCCGCACATCGAGTAGTTCCCCGCGCCGAACGACCCGCCGACGATCACGGTGAGCCTCGGGACGCGCGTCGTCGCGACGGCCGTGACCATCTTCGCGCCGTCCTTCGCGATGCCGCCCGCCTCGGCGTCCGTGCCCACCATGAAGCCGGAGATGTTCTGCAGGAACAGCAGCGGGATGCCGCGCTGGTCGCACAGCTCGATGAAGTGCGCGCCCTTGAGCGCCGACGCCCCGAACAGCACGCCACGGTTCGCGAGGATCCCCACGGGGTGGCCGTGGATCCGCGTGAACCCGGTGACGAGCGTGTCGCCGTACTCGCGCTTGAACTCGTGGAACCGGCTGCCGTCGACGATGCGCGCGACGATCTCCCGCGGGTCGTACGGGGCTTGTACATCGGTGGGGACGGCGCTGTACAGGTCCTCTCCGGGGCCACCACGGCCCGGCGCGCCGAGTTCGGCGGTGGCGCGTGCGCCGTCGGGCTGCCCGACCGTGCCGACCGTGCCGATCGCAGGAGGCTCGCTCGGCTCGACGGCCCACGCGGGCGCCGGGTCGGGCGGGAGCGTCGCGACGATGCGGCGCACGGTGTCGAGCGCGTCGTCGTCGTCCTCGGCCAGGTGGTCGACGACCCCGCTGCGCCGCGCGTGCAGCTCGCCGCCGCCGAGCTCCTCCGCCGTGACGACCTCGCCGATCGCGGCCTTCACGAGCGGCGGCCCGCCGAGGAAGATCGTGCCCTGGTCGCGCACGATGACGGTCTCGTCGCTCATCGCCGGCACGTAGGCGCCGCCCGCGGTGCAGGACCCGAGCACGGCGGAGATCTGCGCGATCCCCGCGGCGGACAGCTGGGCCTGGTTGTAGAAGATGCGCCCGAAGTGGTCGCGGTCGGGGAACACCTCGGCCTGGCGCGGCAGGAACGCGCCGCCCGAGTCGACGAGGTAGACGCACGGGAGCCGGTTCTCCAGCGCGATCTCCTGCGCGCGCAGGTGCTTCTTCACCGTGAGCGGGTGGTATGTGCCGCCCTTCACCGTCGCGTCGTTGCACACGACCATGACCTGGCGCCCGCTCACCACGCCGATCCCGGCCACGACGCCCGCGGCCGGCCACACGCCGTCGTCCACGCCGTGACCGGCGAGCGGCGCGATCTCCAGGAACGGGCTGCCCTCGTCCAGCAGCCGGTCGACACGGTCCCGCGGGAGGAGCTTGCCGCGCGACACGTGGCGGTCGCGCGCCGACGCCGGTCCGCCGAGCGCAGCGGTGGCCGTGCGCTCGCGCAGGTCGGCCGCGAGCGCGCGCTGCGCGGCGTCGTTCACCCGGGCGGTCTCCGAACCCGGGTCGACGGCGGTCGTCAGGACGGTCACGCGAGTCCCCCCTCTCCCTGCCGAACCCCGAGTTGCGCGGCAGGATCGCCGTCCAAGGCCGTCGAACCCGGGGTTCGACGGGTCGGAGAGCCCAAGAGCGCGAGGCCCGGGTCCTCCAGGAGCGCGCCGAGATCGGCGAGGAAGCGGGCGCCCTGCTCGCCGTCGACCACGCGGTGGTCGAACGAGAGGCTGAGGGTGACGACGTCGCGCAGGGCGACCTCGCCGTCGTGCTCCCACGGCCGCCGTCGGACCGCGCCGAGACCGAGGATCGCCGCCTCGCCCGGCACGAGGATCGGCGTCCCGGCGTCGACGCCGAACACCCCGACGTTCGTGATCGTGATCGTCCCGCCCGTGAGCCGCTCGGGCGGAGTGCGGCCGGCGCGGGCCGTCGTGACGAGCTCCCCGAGCGCGTCCGCGAGCGCCGGGAGGTCGAGCGCGTCCGCGTGCGGGACGTGCGGGACCACGAGCCCGCGGTCCGACGCGACCGCGATGCCGAGGTGCACGTCGCGGTACCGCCAGATCTCGGTCGCGCCGTCGGGCAGGTCGTGCCACGCGCTGTTGAGGTCGGGATGGCGCTGGAGCGTGACGCACAGCGCGCGGGCGACGAACGCGAGCACCGTGAGGCGGCTGTCCCGCGCGAGCCGGTGCGTGCGCAGGCGGTCGAGCAGCTCGACGCTGCGCGTGACGTCGACCGTGAGGAAGACCGTTGCGTGCGGGGCCGTGAACGCGCTCGACACCATCGCCGCGGCCGTGTGCTTCCGCACGCCGCGCACCGGGACGCGCTCCGGCCCGGCGCCGGCATCCCCCGTCACCGAGCTGCGAGAAGTGGTCCCGGGCACGACGCCGCGAGCGACCGTTTCCCGCATCTCGGCAGCCGGGCGTCCGAGCTGCGGCGGAGCGGCAGCGGTCCGCCGCGCACCCGGGTCGTGCGGCGAGCGGGGGGCCGGTCGCTCAGCATCCCTCGCCGGATGCGCGACGTCGCGGCGGCAGCTCACCGCCGCGAGGACGTCCGCGCGCGTGATGAGACCATCCGGCCCGGTGCCCTCGACGCGCTCGATGTGCACGCCGAGCTTCTTGGCGAGCGCGCGCACCGGCGGCGTGGAGCGCGGCCGCTCGACGACGGTCCGCCCACCGTCCGAGGGCGCGGCGGCGGGCCCGAGCGACCCCGCGGCGTCGGGCGCGGACGAGTCGCCGAACCCCGGGTTGTCCAGCAGATCCGCGCCCGATTGCCGCACAACCCCGGGTTCGGCACCCCCGGTGGCACGACGACGATGGCGCGCCGGGCGGCCCGTGCTGTCCGGCCGCGCGCCGTAGCCGACGAGATTCGGTTCCACGACGTCCCGGACGTCGGAGTCGTCACCGACAACCTCGGCCCCAGACCCGCTGCCCAACCCTGGGTTGTGCGGCGATCCGGCCTCCGAAGGCAGCACAACCCCGGGTTCGGCAGCGGGAGGTGACGCCGCGCCGTCCGCTGGCTGGTCGCCCAGGGTCGCGGGGTCGTCCACCTCGAACGTGACGATGGGGTCGCCGACGTTCACCGTCTGGCCCTCGGCGGCGTGCAAGGTCGCGACGACGCCCGCGTAGGGCGAGGGCAGGTCGACGAGCGCCTTGGCCGTCTCGACCTCGGCGATCACCTGGTTGAGCTCGACGCGGTCGCCCGCGTGGACGTGCCAGGCCACGATGTCGGACTCGGTGAGACCTTCCCCGAGGTCGGGCAGGCGGAACTCGCGCGTCGTCATCACCGTGCCACCTCCTCGAGCACGCCCGGCACCCGGCCGAGCACCCGGTCGACCCCGTCGAGGATGCGGTCGAGGTCCGGCAGGTAGTGGCCCTCGAGCCGCGCCGGCGGATACGGCATGCCGTATCCGGTGACGCGCACGGGCGCGGCCTCGAGGTACTCGAAGCAGCGGTCGGTCATGGTCGCGGCGACCTCCGACCCGAGCCCGGCGTGGCGCGGCGCCTCGTGCGCGACCACGAGGTGGCCGGTCCGGCGCACGGACGCGGCGACCGTGTCGTGGTCCATCGGCGACAGCGACCGCAGGTCGATCACCTCGACCGACACCCCGTCGTCGGACGCGGCGACGGCGGCGTCGAGCGCCGTCCCGACGAGCCCGCCCCACGTCACGAGCGTGACGTCGCGGCCCTCGCGCAGCACGTGCGCGCGGTCCATCGGCGGCGCGAGCGCGAGCGGGATCTCCTCGACCTCGCCCTTGAGGTGGTAGCGCCGCTTGGGCTCGAAGAAGATCACGGGGTCGTCGCACGCGACCGCCTGCCGCATCACCGTGAACGCGTCCTGCGGGTTCGCGACCGACACGACGCGTAGCCCCGCGACGTGCGCGAACATCGCCTCGGGCGACTCCGAGTGGTGCTCGGCCGCGCCGATGCCGCCGCCCACCGGGATGCGGATCGTGATCGGCAGCCGCACCCGGCCACCCGTCCGCGCGTGCATCTTCGCGAGCTGCGACACGATCTGGTCGAACGCGACGAACACGAAGCCGTCGAACTGGATCTCGCACACCGGGCGGTACCCGCGCATCGCGAGCCCGACCGCCGTGCCGATGATCCCCGACTCCGCGAGCGGCGTGTCCAGCACGCGCCGCGGCCCGAACTCGGCCTGCAGCCCGTCGGTCACGCGGTACACGCCGCCGAGCCGGCCGACGTCCTCGCCCATCACGACGACGCGGTCGTCGTCGGTCATCGCCCGGTTCAGCCCGGCGCCGAGCGCCTTCGCGAGGGTCAGGGTGCTGGTCATCGCGCCGCTCCTTCCTGCGTGCCCGTGCCCGACGACGCGGCCGCAGCCGGTCCCGTCCCGTCGTCCCTCGCGGGTCCCCCCGTGCCCGACGTCGCGGCGTCGGGCTGGTCGCCCGGGCCGCCGTCGTCCCCGGGTGCGTCGTCGAACGACGCGAGGTAGCGCGCGTGCTCGACGCGCTCGCGCGCGAGTGGGACGTGCGGCTCGGCGTACACGTGGTCGAACAGCGACGACGGTGACGGGTCCTCGAGCGCGACGCACCCGGCGCGCAGCTCGGCGGCGGCGGTGTCGGCGACGCCCTGCACGCGGGCTGCCTCCGCGTCGTCGAGCACGCCGACGCCTCGCAGGTACGCCGCGTAGCGAGCGACCGGGTCGCGCCCCGCCCACAGCTCGAGCTCGGCCGCGTCCCGGTAGCGCTTCGGGTCGTCCGCCGTGGTGTGCGGGCCCATGCGGTAGGTGACGGCCTCGATCAGGGTGGGGCCGCCGTCGTGCCGCGCCCGGTCGAGCGCCGCACGGGTCACCGCGAGGACCGCGAGGACGTCGTTGCCGTCGACGCGCACGCCCGGCATGCCGAAGCCCCGCGCGCGCTCGACGAGGGGGACGCGCGACTGGAGCTCGACCGGCTCGGAGATGGCCCACTGGTTGTTCTGGCACAGGAACACCACCGGCGAGCGGTACGTCGCCGAGAAGACGAAGGCCTCGTTGACGTCGCCCTGGCTCATCGCGCCGTCGCCGAAGTACGCGACACCGACGGGCAGCCCGTCCGCCGGGTCGACGCGGCCGGCGTCGACGTCGAGCTGGACGCCCATCGCCCACCCGGTCGCGTGCAGGGCCTGGGCACCGATGATCACCTGCGGCGACGCCATGCCGATCGCGTACGGGTCCCAGCCGCAGACCGTGACGCCGCGCCAGACGCGCACGAGGTCGACGGGGGACGCACCGCGCACCGACGCGACGGCGTGCTCGCGGTAGGACGAGAAGACGAAGTCGTCGGCGCGCAACGCCCGGGCGGACCCGACCTGCGCCGCCTCCTGGCCGAGCAGCGGCGGCCACAGGGCCAGCTCGCCCTGGCGCTGGAGCGCCGTGGCCTCGGCGTCGAGCCGGCGCGCGACGATCATGTCCTCGTAGAGCCGCAGGAGCGTGGACCGGGCCGCGTCACGTGCCGCGTCGTCGACGGCGTCCGGGTCGAGGTCGGCGAGCCACCGGTCGTGCTCCGGGTCGGGACGCCGCGAGCCGTCCTCGTCGAGGAGGCGCACCGTGCGCGGGCCGACCGGGGTCGTCGTCTCGTCGTTCGCTGCTCGTGCGTCGTGCGGGATCTCCGCCCGGTGACCGTCGTGCTCTGTCGGCAGGGTCTCCACCGTCGAGCCGGTCCGCACCGCAGGTTCGCTGGCCACCATGCCACCTCGCCTTCGAGTACTGCTGGGAGCCGGACCTCGGCGTCGAGGCCCGGATGCACCGAACGTAAACCCGGGCACGCACATGGCTCCACCGACGCCCGACACGCTGAGCAGTGTGAGCGCCGTCACGTTGCTAGGGTGAGCAGCATGCACAGCGCCGACGCTGTCGACCTCGACCTCCTCCTCGCGCTCCGCGACGACCCGCGGGCCACGATCGTCGCGCTCGCCGACCGCCTGCGGCTCTCGCGCAACACCGTCGCCGCCCGGCTCGCGCGCCTCGAGGCCGAGGGCGCGTTCCTCGAGCTCGACCGGCGCATCGACCCGCACGTCCTCGGCCACCCGCTCACCGCGTTCGTCGAGGTGCAGCTGCGGCAGAAGGAGCTCGCGCGCATCGTCGAGGACGTCGCGCGCATCCCGGAGGTCGTGCAGGCGCACGGCCGCAGCGGGACCGCCGACCTGCGCGTCACCGTCGCGTGCCGCGACACCGACCACCTGTTCCGCATCGACGCCGCGATCCTCGCGATCGACGGCGTCGAGCGGACCGAGACGTCGCTGTCGATGGGCGAGCTCATCCCCTACCGTCTGCGCCCGCTCATCGAGAAGCAGCGCCGGGGGTCGTGAGGCCCGCCTGGACGTCGTCTCACGGCACCGGCCACCGGCCCTGACCCCGAGCGCTACTGTCTGCCCCGTGGATCACCGCTCGGATCGTCCGCTGCTCTTCCTCGACGTCGACGGGACCGTGATCCCGACCGCAGGCGTCCAGCTGCCGTCGACCCTCGACGACTGGAACGCGACATGGCAGAGCCCGTCGAACCCTCACCTCGGGACCATCACGGTCGCCCATGGTCCACGGTTGAGGCGGATGCCCTGCGACATCGTCTGGGCGACCGCCTGGATGCACGATGCGAACAGGATCGTCGCGCCGCTGCTCGGATTCCCCGACCTCCCCGTCGCAGACCTCGGCGAACTGCCCGGGATCGACGACCCGACCTGGTCCGAGAACGACGAGACGGCCGAGCTGAGCTGGAAGACGCGAGCACTCGTCAGGCTTGCGTCAGGCCGTCCCTTCGCCTGGATGGACGACGAGCTGACCGACGTCGATCGGGCCTGGGTCCGCGCGA
This sequence comes from Cellulosimicrobium sp. BMG9.23, assembly GCF_059159985.1. Taxonomy (NCBI): domain Bacteria; kingdom Bacillati; phylum Actinomycetota; class Actinomycetes; order Micrococcales; family Promicromonosporaceae; genus Cellulosimicrobium; species Cellulosimicrobium sp. BMG9.23. Next base: position 133,869 of record NZ_JBZGBZ010000012.1, on the reverse strand, counting down.
ACCACAGCGGACCAGCACTGCTCCACCGGGTCGACCCGCGCTTCGGGCTCACCGCGACCGACGTCTCCGCGCTCGAGGTCTGGCTCGGCTCGCTCTGAGCGTCCGTCGGACCGCCACCGTCACATCGGCGGTCTACCCCTCCGTCGCCAGGCGGACGCAGAATCCCGACAGGACGATCCCGCTCGCAGCGTCGAGCGCTCGGCGCACGGTCCTGCGCAGGAGCCTGCGGCGGAACGTGCTGACGAGCGCGACGACGGTCAGGCACCAGATCGTGCCGATGAGGGGCACCGTCCAGGCGTGGGCCAGCACCGTCGTCCACGAGGCATCCGTCGGGACGAACTGCGACAGCAGCGACAGGTAGAAGACAAGAATCTTGGGGTTCGTCGCATTGCACAGGAAGCCTTGTCGATACGCCAGCCACGGGCTCACACGCTGGCCCTCTTCGGTGGACGGATACACACCGCGCACCGCGCTCCTCAACATCCCGAACGCCAGCCACGCGAGATAAGCCACCCCGGCCCACCTGAGCACCGTGAAGAGCGGTTGCGCCCTCACGATCAGTCCGGCGAGCCCGACCGCCACGAGAAGGCCCTGCGCCGCTGCGGCGGAGCTCACGCCGGCCGTCGTGAGGACTCCTTGCCGCCGACCGCCGCTCAGCGTGTTGCGGACGACGAGTGCGAAGTCCGCGCCAGGAGACAGCACCAAGGCGACGACCACGACGACGAACGGCCACGTCACGTCCGCACCCTATCGGGCCGCGCTCCGCGGCACTCCGGTCCTCCGGGCACGACGCGCCGTCGTGCCGTCGTGCACGCCCTGGAGCGCCATCGAACATGACCTGGCGGTCGCCAGCCGTCGGATGACGACCCTCATGTCGTGTTCGGCGTCGTGCTCGACGCGTCCGAGCCGGCCACATCGGCGGCCTTGACCCAGGGGCCGAGATCCCGCATCGGGACGCCGTCGCGCGCCGGCACGACCCGGCGGTCGACGCCGTCGATCCGCACGCGCACGGGTTCGGCTCTCGGCGCGCGGTCCGCGACGACGTCGTACGACACGACCCTGCCGTTGCGCCACCGCACGCTCACCTCGTAGCCGCCACGCGCGCGGAGGCCGGTGAACGACCCCTCGGCCGACCACGCCGCGGGCAGGGCGGGGAGCAGGTGGACGAACCCGTCGTGGCTCTGGAGCAGCATCTCCGCGACCGCGCCGGTGATGCCGAGGTTGCCGTCGAGCTGCATCGGCGGGTGCGTGGCGAGCAGGTTCGGCAGGGTGCTGAACCGCAGGAGCCCGCGCACCATGGACCGGGCGCGCTCCGCGTCGCCGAGGCGGGCGAAGAGCGCCGCGCGCCACGGCCACGTCCATGAGCGACGGCTGTCCCCCGACACCGTCGCCTCGTCGAACGGCACCCCGTCCCGCTCGCCGCAGCGGGCCTTGAGCGAGACGAGCGCGGCGGCCCGGAGCTCCGGCGTCGCGACGGTGATCTGCCGCCCCGGGAAGACGGCGAACAGGTGCGACGTGTGCCGGTGGAGGTCCTCGGGGTCGTCCCGGTCCTCCTGCCACTCCTGGAGCTGCCCCCACCGCCCCACGCGGTTCGGCGCGAGCCGCGCCAGCAGCCCGGCGACGACGGCGCGGTGCTCCCGGTCGGCGTCGAGCGCCACCGCGCAGTCGAGGTAGTTCTCGAACAGGTCGCGCACGATCTGCTGGTCGTGCATCACGCCGTCCTCCCGGGGACCGTGCTCGGGCGACCAGCCGTCGGGGGCGACGAGCGCGCCGTCGGACCGCTCTACGAGCCGGTCCTCCCAGAACTCGCACACCTCGCGCAGCACCGGATACGCCGTGGCCTCGAGGAACGCGCGGTCCTGGGTGAAAGCCCAGTGCTCGAAGAGGTGCTGCGCGTACCAGGCGCTCGCGACGGTGTTCCACTCCCACGCGTTGCCGCCGAAGATGCTCTGCGACGTACGCGCGGTCCAGCCCCGGGTCCCCGCTCCGAAGGCGTGGCGCGTCGCGACCCGGCTCGGCACCGCGACCTGCTCGACGAACGCCGCGAGCGCCTCGTGCGTCTCGGGCAGGTTCGTCGTCTCCGCGCCCCAGTAGTTCATCTGGACGTTGATGTTGGTGTGGTAGTCGCACGCCCAGGGCGGCTGGTTCTCGTCGTTCCACAGCCCCTGCAGGTTCGCGGGGAGGCCGCCCGGGCGCGACGACGCGAGCAGCAGGTAGCGCCCGTACGCGAACAGCGTCTGCTCGAGCGACGGGTCCTCGCCGCCGTCCGCGTACCGTGCACGACGGCGGTCCGTGGGCAGGGCGAGGACGTCCGGCGCGGAGGTCCCCCAGTCCACGTGCACGCGCGACATCGCCTCCGCGACGTGGGCCGTGTGCTCGGAGCGCAGCGCCTCGTACGGCCGCGCCGCCGCCGCGGCGATCGCCGCGCCGACGACCGGCACCGGGTCGTCGCCCCGCCAGCCGTCGGCCGCGCTCAGGCGGTAGTCGGTCCGGGCGTCGACGAGGAGCGTCAGGCTCGTCGCGCCGACGACGCGCAGCCCCGTGCCGTCGGCGGTCACCTCCGCCGTCGGCTCCGGAGCGGCCGTGCCGACGCTGCCGACTGTCGGACCCGTCGCGACGACCTGCACGGCGGCCGCGTGGCGGAGCCCGTTGGCGAGCACGCCGCGGAACGCGAGCCGGCGGGCCGTCGAGTCGACGGTGGTCGGGGCGTCCTCCTGGGCCGAGTCGAGGGTGATCGTGGCGGTGAGGCCCGACGGCGCGTCGGTCGTGCAGCGCAGGACGAGGACGTCCGCGACGTGGCTCGCGAAGGCTTCGCGCCGCACGGTCCCCGCCGGCGTCGCGAACGTCGTGGTGTGGATCCCGACGGTCGGGTCGAGCGCGCGCCGGTAGCCGGTGGACGCCCCGACGTCCGAACCCTCGAAGGCGACGCGCAGCGCGCCGAACGCGCGGTACGAGCCGAAGCCTGTGACGCCGATGTCGAAGGCGTCGTCGGGCACGCCCGCGAGGGCGTTGTCGTAGCCGTTCGTCCCGCCCCACAGGCTGTGCTCGTTGAGCTGGACGACCTCCTCGGAGATCCCGCCGAACAGCGTCGCCCCGAGGCGCCCGTTGCCGATCGGGAGCGACTCGGAGGACCAGTCCGTGGCGGGCGCGTCGTACCAGAGCGCGGCGGGCGAGAGCGCGACGGGCGCTCCGGCCGGCGACGACTCACGGGCGAGGGTCACAGAACCTCCGGGGCGCCATTGGTCGGGTGTTTCCCCGACCAAGCTGGGGCGGGGAGCCGGTCGGGACGATGTCGAACCCCGGGTTGTGATGCTGTCGACGTCCAGAAGGAGCGACAACCCCGGGTTCGGCATCGTGCGGTCTCCATCCTCACCCATCAATGATCAGATGTATACGTCACGGCCGTGGGATGCGGAGGTGATCGTCGGATCCGGCGACGCTCAGCGCAGGTCCCGGACGTAGGCGGCGGCGCCGTCGTACGCGGCGATCCGCCGCTCGTAGTACGTGGCGATGATGAGGAGAAGACCGCCCGCCGCGGCGAGGGTCAGCATCCAGGGGCCCGCAGAGATACGCGTCCCGAGCTGGGAGACGAACACGACGAGGATCTCCACCGGGAGCACCGCGACGCCGAGGAGGAACGGCGCGGCGAGGTGCTTGCGCGTCCCGACCAGCACCGCCGCGAGGGCGAGCACCACGACGAGCATCGCGCGCCAGGTCCGCGCGTCGGTGTAGGTCGCGAGGACCGACGGGCCGAGCGTCGCGAGGATCCCCGGCGCGAGCAGCGCCCACGACCCGACCCGTCCGAGGGGCCACGCCCGACGCCCGGCACCGGCCGCACCACCCGTACCGCCGACCGGATCGGCGCCCGATCCGGTCGCCGCGCCGCTCGCCACGACGCCAGCGGGCCCGGTCCCGGATGGCGCGACGCCGGAAGCGACGGGCACCGACGACGCGACGAACGCGAGATAGCCCGCGACAAGCAGCCCGGCGCCGAGCGGCAGCGAGAACACCTCGACGCGCAGCTCGCGCGGCGACCAGGCACCGATCGCCGCGGCGAGCGCGAGCAGCCACGTGAACCAGGCCGGCGGCAGGTCGTCGAGACCTCGCAGAGCGCGTCGGACACCGACGACGACGAGCGCGACGAGCAGCACCTCGACGACCCAGACCGCGGCGATCGCTCCCCACACGGGCCGCACGTTCGCCACGACGCCGACCACGACGAGCACGAGCGCCGGGGCTGCGGCCCAGCTCCGCACGCGCTCGCGCCACGCCCCTCGGGCGACACGTGCCGCGAGCAGCCCTGCGCCGGCTGCGCACGCCGCGCCCGCGAACGCCCACGCGGATCCGAGCACGAACAGCGCACCGCCGCCCGGCGCGTGCGCCACGTGGAGCGACTCGACGGTCCCGGCGCTCGCCGCCAGGACTGCGAGCCCGCTGAGCCGGGCGACCGCGGGACGCGCCCAGGCAGGGGCAGGTCGTCCCCGTGACGCCAGCGCCGCCGCCCCGACCACGAGCAGCCCCGCGGCCGCCACCAGGCAGGTCGCCCGCACGTCGCCCGCGCTCGACCGTGCGACGAGCACGACGAGCGACGGCGCGACGAGCAGCGCGCCGCCCGCCGTCGCGAGGTCCCATCCGCGACGTCCGCGCCGCGCGAGGAGCACGCCGACGACGACGGCCGCGACACCCGGCGGCGCCGTGTACGCCTCGACGAGACCGACGCCCGCGTCCGCGAGCGCCGTCCAGACCGCGACGGTGGTCAGCGCCGCGGCGAGCCACCACGCCGCGAGGCGGCCCGGGGTGCGCGCGACGAGCGCCGCGCCGACGGCGAGGAGCAGCAGGACCGCCACGGCGACGTCGGGCCCCGCGGCAGGACGCGCGTACGCGAGCCCGACGGCGATCGTCCCCGTGACCGCGGCGCTCGCCTCGAGCACCTCCCGGAGGCCGCGCGCGTCGCCCACCCTCGCGCCGACCGCGTGCCCGACCCCGCGGGCACCGGCCGCGACCGCGGCGACGAGCGCCGCGACGACGGGCAGCACGACGGGCGACCCGCTGCCGGGGACGAGCATCGCGCCCGCGCTCACGACCGCGACGGCGGCCGTCGGCAGGGCGAGACCTGCACCGCCGAGCCGCAGGGCCGGTGCCGTGCCCGGACGCCGGGTGCCGACGAGCACGACCTCGAGCGCGAGCATCGTGAGGCACGCGACGACGGACCACCAGCTGCGCGCGGTCGCGACGGTCGCGACCCCGACGAGGAACGGCACGGCGGTCACCCCGAGCACGGCCCACCAGGTGTCGCGCCCCACGCGCGGGACGAGCGTCGTCGCGAGCGCCACGACGGACGCCACCGCGGACACCGTGCAGAGGGCCGCGACGCCGTCGAGGCCGGACCAGCCGAGCGTCACGCCGAGGACGACGAGCCCGTAGGCGTACGCGGCCGCGACGAGCGGCGCGTGCGCAGGACGCGGGACGGCTCCACGCACCGCGAGGAGGAGCGCCCCGACCGCGACCGCCCCGACGGTCGCCGTCGGGCGCGACGACCACGACCCGACGAGGAGGAGACCGGTCGCGGCGAAGACGCCCACGATCCCGACGGCCCGCCAGCGGGCGACCTCGCCGCCCGCCGTCGCGACACGTCGTCGGGCGCACGCCACGAGCAGCAGGGCCGCGAGCGTCGCGAGCAGCACGAGGGAGGACACGCCCGCGAGCCGCGGGTCGAGCACGAGGCCGAGCACGAGCACGAGGGCGAACCACGGCGCGGTCGCACGGCCACCTGTCGTGACGGGGCTCGCGGTCCGGACGGGGCCTGCGACGGTGCCGGGTCTCGCCGCCGTGCCGGGAGCCGCGGCCGCGACGACGCTCTGGCTGCCGAGAGACAGGCGCCCGGCGACGAGCGCCACGACGAGCAGCGCGAGCACGCCGACGTGCACCCCGGTGACGAGCGGCCCCGCCCAGAACACGGTCCCCGGGCCTTCGACCGAGTCCGTCCACCATGCGTCGCTGCCGAGCGGCGTCGTCCCGAGCCGCGCGTCGGTCCCGCTGGCCGCACCCGCGACGACGTCGAGCGCGCGCGCCGGCAGTCCGAGGAGCGCGCCCGTGCCGAGCAGCAGGACGGTCAGCCCGCCGCCGAGCAGGAGGTCCGAGCGGGACCGGGACGCCAAGGGCGTACCGCCACGGAGCGCCGTCGCGACGCGCGGGTCGCTCACGGCGACGATCGCGAGCCAGCCGAGGGCCGCGCACGCGGGGATGAGCCCGACCCGGAGCAGGTCGTCGGTCACCCCGAGCAGCCCGGTGGCGAGCACGGCCGTCACGCCCGTCGCGGTGAGCCACGCGCGCTCGTGCGTGACGAGCCGCAGCACGACGGCGGCGAGCGCGCACGCGAGCACGAGCCCCGACGCCGCGGGACGTCCCGGTGTCCCCGGTGTGTCGAGGGCCGTCAGCGAGACCAGGACCGCCAGCGGGAAGAGGACCGCGCGCACGACCTGCGACAGGCGGCGCTCGGGCGCGAGCGTCGAGCCGAGCCGCGGTCCCGTGCGTCGTGCGACGACGCCCACCGCAGCGGACACGAGGCTCGCCGCGAGCAGGCCCAGCACCCAGGCCCACGCGCGCAGGCCGGCGGCTGCCACGAGGAGCGGCACCACGGGGGCGAGCACGACGGCGCTCGTCACCCAGGCGCGCACGCGCGCCCGGTCCCCCACGACGCCGAGCACGACGACAACGATCCCGAGGACCAGCGCCCGGGCGAGCGCGGGGTCGACGCCGGCGAGCAGCCCGGCCTGGAGCGCGAGCTCCGCGTCGACGAGCGCGAGCACGACCGCGAGCGCCGCGACTGCCTCCGCCGACGACCGCAGCCCGGTGCGGCGCAGCAGGACCGCCACACCGAGCGTCAGGACGGTGACCACCCCGGTCGCGACGGCCCGCAGCGCGAGGGCGTCGCCGAACGTGAAGAACACGAAGACCACCACGGACACCGCGAGAAGTCCCGCGCCGGCCGCTGCCAGGACCGGCTGCAGACCGATGCCGGCCGCGGGCGCGGATCGAGGTCCGGGCCTCGGCATGGGCGAGTACCCGGGAGCCGGCACGTACCCCCGAGCGGGCGCGGGCCTCGCCGGCCCCTGACCCGGCACCGGACCCGGCACGGGTCGCGGCGCTGGACGCGGCACGACGCGTCGACCGGGAGCGGCACCGGGAACGGGCGCGGGAGGGGAGCCGGTCGTCGACGCGGTACCGGCGCGTGGCCCGGGCACGACGGCGCGTGGCCCGGGCGGCGGGGCGTATCCCGCGGGGCTCGCGTGCTCGCGGGCCCACGCCGCGGCGTCGGGCTGGGCGGCCCGCAGCGCGTCGAGAGCGTCCTGGCGCCGTCCGAGCGCGTCGGCGGCCTCGCGCGACGCGCCGTCGATCGCGAACGCGAGCGGCCCGACGAGGTCGAGGCGGCAGTGGTCGCAGCGGGTGGAGCGCAGGTGCGCGGCGCACGCGGGGCACGAACGGGTGTCGGGCAGCCGCGCCAGCGCGACGTCGACCCACGGCTCTCTCATGCGCACATCCTGGCGAACCTGGGAGCCCGCTGGGGCACTGTCCACAGCGGGAACCGTGGCAGTCTCGTGAAGACCGCGGCGGCGACGCCCTGTGTGGCCCGCCGGACCCTGCCGAACCCCGGGTTGTGCGTCACTCGGACGTCGACATGCCGCCCAACCCGGGGATCGGCAACCTCGCCGGCTGCCGCCCCGGCAACCTCGCTGGCTGCCGCCCCGACAACCTAGCCGGCCGCGGCCTCGACGACCTCGGCCGGCCCACGATCGAGGGCCACCGACGCCGGACCCGGCACCGCGATCGCCGCGATCGCCGTCGTGATCGGGATGGCGAGGACGAGGCCGATCGATCCGACGAGCGTGCGCACGACCTCCTCCGCGATCTCCCCCGACGTGAGGCTCGTCGCGAGCGACTGGTCCGACAGGTACACGGTCATGAGCAGCGGCAGCGCGGCGCCGACGTACGCGAACGCGATCGTGTAGACGGTCGAGGCGATGTGGTCGCGGCCGATCCGCATCGCCCGTGTGAACAGCTCGGCCCGCGTCGCGAGCGGCGCGACCGCGCGCAGCTCCCACACGGCGGACGCCTGCGTGATGGTCACGTCGTTGAGCACGCCCATGCCCGCGAGGACGAGCCCGCACAGGACGACGCCCTGGATGTCGAGCGACGGCGCGTACTGCGGGATCCACAGCGACTCCTCGGACGTGAGGCCCGTGATGTTCGACGCGCCTGACCCCCACGACCCGAGCAGCGCCGTGAGGGCGAGGCCCACGAGGGTGCCGAGCAGCGCCGTCGACGTCCGGGCCGTGAACCCGTGCGCGACGTACAGGACCACGAACATCACGAGCGACGACGTCACGAGCGCGACGCCGAGCGCGTCCTGGCCGGTGAGCAGCGCGGGCAGCGTGAACCAGCCGATGACGGCGAACGCGCCCGCCAGACCGGCGAGCGCCGCGAGCCCGCGCCACCGCGCGACCGCCAGCACGACGAGCGCGTACGCGGCGGCGAGGATCCCGATCGGCAGGCCGCGCTCGAAGTCGAGGAACACGAACGGCGTCCCGCCGCCGGCCTCCGCCCCGGCGATGAACAGGACCCGCAGGCGGTCGCCCTCGTCGAACCCGTAGGCGAGGTACTCGGGCGGCGCCTGCACGGTGATCTCGTCGCCCCCGACGTCCTGGCCTCCGGCGCGCGAGCCGTCGTCGAGCCGCGCGAGGACCGACGACGTCTCCTCGTCCACCGGCCCCGTGACCGTCGCGCGCAGGACCGAGCTGCCCTCGGCGGCGACGGGGATCCGGGCGGGGACGTCGGACGCCGCGGGCCAGAGCGCGACGAGCCCCGTCAGCGTGGCGAGCAGGAGCGGCACGAGCAGCGCGGTGAGCGTCAGGCGCACGCGCCGGGTCGCGGGGCCGTGGGCGTGCACGGGTCCCTGCGAGGCGGACGGGGCGCGCGCCGCGCGGCGGGTGGTCGGAGCGGTCACCGCACGATGCTGGCACGAACCGGTAGCATCCGTGCGCCGCGTGCGCTCGCGCGCCCTCATCTGATCTCAGGAGAACCGCAATGGCCACCGTCGACTACTTCCTCTCCGGCGACCACGACGCCGCACGCCACCACCTCGCCACCGCGCTCCACGAGCAGGGCTTCACCGTGACCACCCTGCGCAGCGGCCAGTGGTCGGTGGAGCGGGGGAGCAAGAGGAAGACGTTCTGGCTCGGCGCCTTTGCCGGGAAGAACCAGCACCTCGTGTTCACGGTCGACTTCATGCAGCAGGACGGCGCACTGGTCGCCCGGATCCAGCGCCCCACCGGGCACGGGGCGATGGCGGGGGCCATCGGCGTCGCGCGCTCGAACAAGGCCTTCACGGAGGCGGACCAGGCCGTGGGCACGCGTCTCACGCAGGCCGGGATCCTCGCGAACGTCGTCCACGCCTGACCTGCCTGCGCGGCGCCGCGCAGCCACGCAGCCACGCCCCGCGCGCGGACGACGAAGGCCCGGTTCCCTCGCGGGAACCGGGCCTTCGACACGCTGACCGACCGGCGACGGCTCGGTCAGCGGGACGTCACTTGGCGACGGCCTTCTTGAGCAGGCTGCCGGCGCTGATCTTGACGCCGAAGCCGGCGGGGATCGAGATCTCCTCGCCCGTGCGGGGGTTGCGGCCCGTGCGGGCGGCACGCTCGACGCGCTCGACGGACAGGAGGCCCGTGACCTTGACGGCCTCGCCCTTGCCCAGCGACTCGATGAGCACCTCCTGGAAGGCGTTGAGGGCCTTCTCCGCGTCCGCCTTCGACAGGTCGGCCTTGCTGGCGATGGCCGAGACGAGCTCGGACTTGTTGAGCGACATGCGAATCCCTTCCTCGGTTCACGACGCGCGGTGGTCACCACGCGTCGTCACGGTCTCAGTGTGCCAGCCGAGAGGCCGTGCACCGGGGACAACACTAGGGAACACGCGGAGTTTCGCGCGACTTCTGGCGCCCCAGGTGGCGTCGAAGGTCTCTGCGGTCAGCCGGCGGCCTCGCACACGAGCCCCTGCTGGAGGGCGTCGAGGTTCGCCCGCATGGTCTCCAGGTAGTCGGATTCCTCGTCGGTGTGCCCCTCGAGCGGGTCCAGCATGTCGGTGCCGACCCCGAGGTCGTCGGCCAGCGTCTGGGTGACCTTCGGGCTCACGAGCACCTCGAAGAACAGCGTCTCCACCCCGGCGTCCTCGACGACGCCACGGACCTCGCGCAGCCGCGCGGGCGACGGCTCCGCCTCCGGGTCGATCCCCGAGATGCCGACCTGGACCAGGTCGTACCGCTCGGCGAGGTAGCCGAAGGCCGCGTGCGAGACGACGAGCGTCGCGCCCGCGCACGCCGCGAGTCCCGTCGCGTACTCCTCGTCGAGCGCGACGAGGTCGGCCTCGAGCGCCTGCGCGTTCGCGGCGTAGTCGTCGGCATGGTCGGGGTCGACCGCCGAGAGCTCTTCGGCGACCTGGTGCCCGACCGTCGCGAGCCGTGTCGGGTCGAGCCAGAAGTGCGGGTCGAGGGCGGAACCCTCCGGCGCCGCGGCGGCCGAACCGTTGGGCCCGGCCTCCAGGCCCGCCGCCTCGGCCGAGTCGAGCACGTGCTCCGGGTCACGGGCGGCGATCGCCTCGTCGGTCGAGGGCTGCATCCCCGACAGGAAGACGACGAGGTCCGTGCTCCCGATCTGCCGCACCTGCGCAGGTGACAGCTCGAGGTCGTGCGGCTCGGCCGCAGGGGGCGTGAGGTTGCTGACGGCGACGTGGTCGCCGCCGACGCGCTCCGCGACGTACTCCAGCGGGTAGAAGGACGCGAGGACCTCGACGTCGTCGGCGCCCGCGTCCGCGGGCGTGCAGGCGGCCGTGAGCGTCAGGGCGAGGATCGCACCGGCGGCGAGGGCGGCGCGGCGGCGGGGGCGGGTGCGCGCGGCGCGCGTGCGGCCGCGGGGGTCAGGGCGGGTCATGGGGGTGCTCCGTGGATCGGTGGCCGTCCGGCGAGGGGCGGGGCCGCGCCGGGGGACGTGGACGGCCGCGGCACCCGGTCGACCTGACCGGGTACCGCGGCCGCGCGGTGCTGGGGAGGGCGGGGCGAGGTTCAGCCCGCGGGCGTGGTCTCCTCGTCCGCGTGCTCGTGGTCGTGGCCCTCCTCGGAGTGGTCGTGGCCCTCCTCGGCGTGCTCCTCCTCCGAGTGCCCGGCGTCGCTCTCGCCGTGGTCGGCCGAACCGGCCTCGACGTCGCCGGAGACGCCGTTGATCTCGTTGGGCTCGACGTCGAGCTCGACCGTGTTCCAGACCTCGCCGGTCTCGATGTCGACGGCGTGGATCGCCTGGTTCTCGGGGTCGGTGACGTACGCAGAGCCGTCGAGCATGAAGATCGCCGGTCGCGGCGACTGCCACTCCTCGGGCTCCTCCCACGCGTCGACCACCGGGATCGAGCGGACGAGCTGCTTGGTCGCCGGGTCGATGACGTGGATCTGGCCGTCCGTGCCGAGCACGAGGGCCTCGCCCGCGTCGCCCCGGGCGAGGGAGCGGAACGTGTAGCTCGACGGGAGGTCGACGAGGGCCAGCTCGCCCGTCGCGGTGTCGGTCAGCGAGACGCGCGTGGGGCGCTCCAGCTCGGCGTCGGGGTCGGACTTGTAGTCGCCGAGGACGACCGTGGACTCCTCGCTGCCGGCCTGGTTGCCGATGCGGCCGTAGGCGTCGGGGCTCGCGACCTTGGTGATCGTCCCGTCCTTGTAGACGAGGACGCCGTCCTCGCAGCCGATGAGCACCGCCTCGTCGGCGGCCACGGCCTCGCCGTGGACACCGGGGCACTCGTCGGACGCTGCGATCTCGGCGCCCTCCGCGTCGAGCACGCGGATGCCGGTGCGCGCGTCCTCGGTGCCCTCGGAGACGACGAGCGTGCCGTCGGACAGCGCGACCGCGACACCGTGGTGCGCCTCCGGCGTCGCGAGCTCGCGTGCCTCGCGCGACTCGTCCGCGACGTCGCCGGAGTCGAAGACCGTGATCTCACCGGTGCCGTCGTCGAACAGCGCGGTGCGTCCGGCGTGCACGACGGCGTGGCCCGGCGTCTCGGCGTCGAACATCACGTCCGTGAGCTCGGGGTCCGCCGTGTAGTAGTGCGAGTGGTCGCCGTGCGGCTCGGCCCAGGCTCCGCCGTCGAGCACCTGGAAGCCTCCCGCCGTCGAGACGAGCAGGTGGCGGCCGTCGCCGGCGCCGTTGAGGCGGTTGAAGCCGTCGAGCTCGAAGTCCTCGAGGACCTCGAGGGTCTGGGCGTCGAGGACCTGGATGCCGCCGTCGTAGGTGACGGCGAGACGCGGGGTGCGGGCGGCGGCCTCGGCGGGCTCGTTCGCGGCTTCCTCCGCGGCCAACGAGCTCGTGGTCTCGGCGGCGGGCTCGCCGGACGAGCAGGCGGCGATCAGAGCGAGCGGGAGGAGCATCGCGAGCGCAGCGAGCGGTCGGGTGCGGTGGCGTGCGGTGTGGGTCATGCGGTGGTCGGGCTCCACGGCGGTGGGCGCGCGGAACCCACTCCTTTCCGGTGGTCAGGGATGCCGGTCGCCCGGCTCGGCGTCACCCTAACAGTAATTAGAACCGTTCTCATTCTCGTCTGTGCGGCTCATCTGTGCGGCTCGCCTGAAGGTCGACCGACGCACGAACGGCTCGAGCGATGCACCGGTGGGTGCATCGCTCGAGCCGTGGCGCATGGCCCGCGCCGGTCAGCCCTGGCGGGCCTTCCAGCGCGGGTTGAGCCGGTTGATGACGTACGTCTTCCCGCGGCGCCGCACGACCTAGGCGCCGGGCTTGTCCTTCAGCGAGCGCAGCGAGGCGCGGACCTTCATCGCCCGCCCCCGCCCTGCGTCGCGCCGCGGGCGCCGTAGCGCTGGCGGAACCGCTCGACACGGCCCGCGGTGTCCACGACGCGCTGCGTACCGGTGTAGAACGGGTGGCTCGCGCTCGAGATCTCGACGTCGACGACGGGGTAGGTGTTGCCGTCCTCCCAGGCCACCGTCTCGCGCGGCACGCCCGGTCCGCCCGGGTGGTTCCCGGCGAGCGTCGACCGCGTGAGGAACGCGAGGTCGGCCGACTTGTCGCGGTAGACGACGGGTCCGTACTGGGGGTGGATGTCCTTCTTCATGCTTGCCTCCGTACTGCTGGCGTGACGGCGGCGGCCGTCACCAGCTCGACTTCGTGACTCCGGGCAGCTCGCCGCGGTGCGCCATCTGACGCATCCGCACGCGCGAGATCCCGAACTTCCGCAGATAGCCGCGCGGGCGGCCGTCGCCGACGTCGCGGTTGCGCAGGCGCGTCGCGCTCGCGTCGCGCGGCTGGCGCTGCAGCTCCGCGACCGCGGCGGCCTTCTCGTCGGACGTCGCCGTGGCGACGACGCGCTTGAGCTCGGCGCGCCGCTCGGCGTACCGGGCGACGACCGCCGCGCGCTGCTCGTTGCGCACGATCTTCGACGTCTTGGCCATCAGCGCTCCTCGCGGAAGTCGACGTGCCGCCGCGCGACGGGGTCGAACTTGCGCAGCACGAGCCGGTCGTGGTCGTTGCGGCGGTTCTTGCGGGTCACGTAGGTGAACCCGGTGCCGGCGGTGGAACGCAGCTTGATCACGGGACGCAGGTCCTGGCGGGTGGCCATCAGAGCTTCTCCCCTCTCGCGAGGATCTCCGCCACGACGACGTCGATCCCCTTGCGGTCGATGGTCTTGATGCCGCGCGTGCTCACGCGCAGCGTGACGTGGCGCCCGAGCGAGGACGCCCAGTAGCGCTTCTTCTGGATGTTGGGGTCGAAGCGTCGCTTCGTCCGCACGTGGGAGTGCGAGATCGAGTGGCCGAACCCGGGCGAGGTGCCGAGCACCTGGCAGACGGCGGACATGGTGTTCCTTCCTGGACGATGCCGAGACGATAGGTACTGAGAATCGTTCTCGTCAAGGTGTAGAGTCCAACGCACCCGTCCACCCGGATGTTCCCGGCCAGAACTGGAGCCCCTGCATGACCACCGATCACCCGGACCTGCTCGGCACCCGCCTCCCGCTGAGCGTCCTCGCGACCGTCGACCCCGTCCTGCGCGACGCGGCCGTCTTCGGGCTCGCCGTCGGAGGGGAGGGAACCGTGGTGCTGCGCCACGACATCCTCGCCCTCGACGGCGAGCTGCGACGCGTCGTCGTCGACGCCACCGGCGTGGTGGAGGACGTCCGCGTCCCGCTCGAGCACGCGTGCCTGTCGTGCGCGGTGCGCGAGGACGCCGTCCCCACGCTGCGCCGCCTCGCCGACGACGGCCGGTGGGACCACGTCGTCCTCGCGCTGCCGGTCGGCGCCGAGTCCCTCCCCGTCGCGCGGGCGCTCGCCGGCGCGAGCACCCCGGGCGGTGAGCTCGAGCGCCTGCGCCTCGCGACCGTGCTCGCCGTCGTGGACGTCGAGCAGGCGGAGCACGACCTGCTCGGAGACGACCTCGTGGACGAGCGCGGGATCGCCCTGACACCGGACGACGAGCGGGCGGTCGGCGAGGTGCTCGCCGCCCAGCTCGAGCACGCGGACCTCGTGGTCACCACGGGCTCGATCGAGGCGGCGCCCACCGGTTCCGGTCTCGTCGACCGCCTCCGCGGGGCCGGGACCCGCCGGATCGACGGGCTCCACGCCCTCGACGCCGCAGACCTCGCGGGTGGGGTCCACGACCCCGCCGCGGCCGAGCGGCGCGCGCACCCGCTCGGCGCGCGTGGCGAGCGCGGCGCGCGCGGCGAGCGGCGCCCCGGCGACCGCGCGAGCGACCCGGGCGACCGGAGCTGGACCCTCGAGCTGCGCTCGGCGCGCCCGTTCGACCCGGAGCGGCTCCTGCGCCGCATCGAGGACCTCGGGACCGGCCGGCTGCGCTCGCGCGGCGTCTTCCACGTCGCCAACCGGCCGGACTCGCTGTGCGCCTGGGAGGGGGCCGGCGGCCAGCTCTCCATCGGCGGGCTGGGCACGTGGGACGACGCGAGCACCGCCGAGGGCGTGCCCGTCCGCCCGCACACGCGGATCGTCGTCGTGGGTGCCACGGACCCGGGCACACAGGGTGACGAGCGCGACCGGCTGCTCGACGCGTTCGGCGAGGTCCTCTCGACACCCGACGAGCTCGCCGACGGCGGGCTGCGCTGGCTCGGCCGGGAAGACGTCCTCGCGCCGTGGCTCGGCGCGCGCAGCGAGGTCTGACCCCAGCCGTCCTGCCGGTGCGCCGGCGTCCCGGGCCGACGAGGTCCCCGAGGCGGTCGACGACGGCCGTCGTGCCCGGACACGACGAACCGGTGGCGGTCCGCCACGTGAGCTCCCCCCAGCGGAGCTCTCGTCGCGGACCGCCACCGGTCCGGGTGTCGTCGCGTGACCCGTCGCGACGACGTCCCCCACCTGCGAACGAGGGCCGGCGCGCAGGTTCGGGACACCGAACGAGAGTGACCTGTGTCACATCGCTGCGCGGGACAGGCGTCCGCGCATGCCCTCCTGACGGCCGAGAACGTCGTCGTGGCCCGTCCCGACGTGGGGACGGGCCACGATCACCTGGTCGGCGCGCGCGGCGGTGCGGCCGTGCTGCTCATGTCGTCCTCAGACCACCCGGTCACGGCGAGCACGCACCACCCAGGCACCGCCCGCGCCCGCGAGCACGGACGCGCCGACGACGCCCGCGACCAGCGGTCCGAGCGGCGTCGGGGGCGCGCTCGCCGGCAGCGGTGCCGCCGCCGGGGTGCTGAGCGTGGCGGCGGTCGCGACGAAGGTCGGTGCCGGGTGGGCGCCCGCCGGGTCCGTGTCGCTCCAGTCGTAGGACGCGCCCGACGGGCACTCCTGCACGGCGGGGAAGACGAACGCCTGGCCGATCTCGCCGGTGACGCGGACGTCGACGGTGAACGCCGCGCGCTCGCCGTCGGCGACCGGGGCCTCCTCCCCGGACCACGCCACGCCGTCCGCTCCGATCTCGGACGTCCAGCCCGCGGGCTGGTCCGCCGCGAGCAGCTCGACACCCTCGGGCATCGTGACGCGGAGGGCGTCGGTCGGCTCGCCGTCGCACCCGTGGTCGAACGTGAACGTGATCCGCGCGGTCCCGTCGCCGCGCGGCTCGACGGTCTCGAGGAGCACGTGGGCGCCGGCCGGTCCGGCCACCGCGACGCCCGCCACGGCGAGCGCGAGCACGGTGCCCACCCGGGCGAGCGTCCGACGGGCTGCGCCCTGCGAGCGCGGGGTGTCCGTGGTCATGACGCCACCTCCAGGGGGATCTCGACGATCGGGCTCTCGTACTTCGACGTCCGCACGTTCACGGTGACCGTCCACGACCCCGCGAGAGGGAGATCGAGCGGCGCCTCGTAGGTCCCCGGCCCGGTGCGCACGAGGGTGTGCGCGAACGGCCCGAGCGCGGGTTCGGCAAGCGTCGTCGTGACCACGGGGTCCGCGACGGGCTCGAGCGGGGCCCCGTCGGCGTCGAGCAGGACGAGCTCGAGGGCGTTGACCCCGACGGCGCCCGGCGTGACCCGGGCCTCGAGCGTCCCGTCGCCGAGCGGCCGGGTCTCCTCGACGACCGTCGGCCCGGCGTCGTCCGCCACGGGGACGGTCGCGACCTCGTCGACGGGGCTGCGCGAGACCAGCACGCCGGTCACGGCGAGGACGACGACGAGCAGTCCCGCCTCGAGCGCGATCGTCCGGCCGAGCCGGCGCGACGCGACGTCGAGCTCCACCTCGGCGGTGCTGGTCGTGCGGCGCGGCGTGCCGCGCGTCGTGCGGCGCTCCGCCCGGGCGGCGAAGGACGGGACGAGCCGGTAGCGGTTCCACGCCGCGACGGCGACGATGCACAGCGCGACGCCGACCTTGACGAGGAGCGCCTGCCCGTACGCCGTCGACACGAGCGCCTCGACGGTGCCGACGATCCGCCAGCCCAGCACGACGCCCGTCAGCGCGAGGGCGAGCACGACCCACGCGCCGAGCGCGGAGAAGCGCGTCACGGTCACCGCGGCACGCCGCTCGTCGACCTGGGACGACCGCGCGAGCATGAGGGCCAGGCCGACGACGCCACCGAGCCACACCGCCCCGGCGACGACGTGCAGCACGTCGGCTGCGACGACGAGCGCGGCCGGCCCGAACGTGCGCGTGTGCCCGACGAGCACGAGCGCACCCAGGGCGAGGGCGGAACCCCCGAGCGCGACGCCCGCCGGCCAGTCGGCACGGCTCTCGCGCGCCGCGCGAGGCGCGAGCAGCGCCGCGCATCCGAGGCCGACGATCCCGAGCGCCGCGACGAGGGCGGTGTCGGACGTCAGGCCCGTGCGCCACGTCGCGGCGTCGAGCACGGCGTCCAGCCCGCCCCCGGCCTGCCACGCCGGCGTGAGCGGCACGCTCAGCACGAGGCCCACGACGCCGACCGCCAGCCCGACGAGCCGGGCACGCTGCAGCCGTGACCGCAGCCGCGGCATGGCCCCGGGCGTGGCGTGCAGGACGAGGAGCTCGAAGACGACGAGACCGGCGACGAGGAACGTGCCGAGGTAGACCGCGGCCTGGTCGGCCGCACGCACCGCGACGAGCGCGCCGCTGGGCTCGGCGACCTGCGCCTCGACCGTCGTCGCGCTCGGTGCACCCACGGAGAAGCTGAACGCTCCGGCGACCGGGTGCGAGTCGAGCGAGACGACGCGCCAGCTCACGACGTACGTCCCGTCGTCGAGCGTCTGCGCGGGGGTGATCACGAGGGCG
Organism: Cellulosimicrobium sp. BMG9.23; assembly: GCF_059159985.1. Taxonomy (NCBI): domain Bacteria; kingdom Bacillati; phylum Actinomycetota; class Actinomycetes; order Micrococcales; family Promicromonosporaceae; genus Cellulosimicrobium; species Cellulosimicrobium sp. BMG9.23. The sequence goes on along the minus strand of NZ_JBZGBZ010000012.1, from coordinate 116,152 downwards.
TCGTCGACGGCCGAGGCGTCGACCGCGACGTCCGACCCGTCGGCGGAGAGCACCGTCGTACCGCCGTCGACGGCCCGCACGGGCTCGTTGAAGGTGATGGTGACGGCGTCGGGCGGCGCGTCGAGCACCGTCCCGTCCCGGGGGTCGGTGTCGACGAGGACGGCGTGCGCCGCGGCCGGGCCGCTCGTGAGGATCACGAGCAGGAGCCCGGCCACGGCGCCGACGACCAGCGCCACCACCCGGTGCAGCACCGGGAGGCGGGTCGTGCTGGTCATCGTCGTGTCAGCCCTGGGTGCTGCGGCGCGAGCGCGCGAACGCGAGCGCCCCGAGGACCAGGCCCGCGGCGCCGAGCGCGAGGGCCACCCAGGAGACGACGGGCGTGCCCGCGTCGTCCGTGTCCGCCGCCGACGACGCCGCGCTCCCGTCCTCGGACGCCGCCTCCGCGGCGACGTCCTCGGTCCCGGCCTCGGCGGCGTCCGCGGCTTCCGCCGCGGTCACCTCGAACGACGGCGCGGGCGACTCGAGGTCGTCGCTGGTCTGGCCCTCCGCGGGGATCTCGACCCACGCGGTCTCGCCCTCCTCGCACGTCTGCACGGTGGGGAAGTCGAGCGTCTCGCCCGCGGCGTCGGGCAGCTTGAGGGACAGCTCGAACGAGTCCCGGTACCCGTTCGGGACCGGGGTCTCGGCGGTGTACACGATCTCGGCGACACGCTCCGTGTACTCGCCGCCGTGCCCGTCGTCCACGGGCGTCTCGAGCTCCTCCATGACCTTCTCGACGGCCCAGCCGGGGTGGATCTCGGGCGCGACGGACAGGATCTGCTCGGGCATCTGGATGGCGATCTCGGTGGTCGCCGACTCGCCGCAGCCGTGCCCGAAGGCGAACGTCAGGACGGTGTAGGAGTCGGCGGTCGTGGTGCTCGGCGTCACGGTGACGTGGGCGGACGCGACGGTCGCGCCCGCGACGACGAGACCGGTGGCGAGGGTGGCGGCGCCGACGGCGCGCAGGGACTTTCGCATGGGAGTGCCTTTCGGGGAGATGAGGGTGCGCGCGCGGGCACGACGTCGTGACCCGCCAGGGCGCGCGGGAACGGGACGCCGCGACGGGCGTCCGGGGTCAGGCGGACGCGGGCGGTGCCCGGCCGCCGACCGCCCCGGGGACCGGGGGCCGCCGCACGGACGGCAGCACGCGGCGCGGCAGGGGCCGCACCGGCAGGACGACGGCGCGCGGCGCCTCCGGCACGCGGCGGCGGGTGAGCCACGTCCACAGCCGCCACAGCACGGCGTCGCCGTGACGGAGCACGAGCGCGACGACGACGGTCGCGACGGCGTGGGCCGCGAGCATCGTCACCGTCGCGGCCGGGCCGTCGTGGGCGTGGGCGGACGCGGTCGCCGTCGGCGACAGCTCCGCGGAGCGTTCGAGCACGACGTGCATCACGACCTGCCCCACGCCCAGCAGCGCGAGGAGACGCGGGAGCCCGACCTCGCGGCGCGTCAGCGGGCGTACGGCGACGGTGCTGAGCGCCGCGAGGACGAGCAGGGGGACGACGTCCGGGCGCGACCCGCCCGCGAGGTCGTGCGAGAGGAGCGAGAGACCCACGACGACGGCCGCGAGCACGAGACCGCGGGCGGCGCGCAGCGGCCCGGAGCCCGGGGACGTCACGACCGCACCCCGACGACGCGCGACACCGTCGACCGGTCGCGCTCCGTCCTCGTCGGGGTCGTCATCGACCAGTTCCCTCCGCTGGGCCGTGGGTCGCCTCGTCGCGCCCGTCGTCCTGCTTTCGCCGAAAGTACCGGCGCTTCTGATGCACGTCAATCAAAAGTGGAGCGACATCTCGACCGTCGCAGGACGAGGTGTGTGACACCGCCCGCCGTGGGTCAGCCGCGCGGGTCCTCGGCTCGGTCGTCACCGCTGGCACCGGTGTCCCCGCCGGCCTCGGCGTCGCCGCTGCCGCGGCGGCGCAGCACGAGGACCGTCGCGACGCCCGCGACGGCGAGCACTGCGACGGCCCCGATCACGATCGGCAGCGCGCTGCCGCCGTCGTCGGTCGATGCCGCGTCCGAGGCGTCGGTGTCCACCGTGCTGCCGGTGTCCTCGGTGGCGTCGGAGTCCTCGGCGCCTTCGGTGTCCGCCGTGCCGTCGGTGGCGTCGTCCGTGACCGGCGACGACGCGCTGCCCTCGGGCGTGGCCTCCTCGGCAGGAGCGCTCTCGGACGGCGCGGGCTCGGCCGCGGGCTGCTCCGCGACCCCGAAGGCGAGCGTGCCCTCGATGGGGTGGCCGTCGGACGAGACGACGCGCCACGCGACGGAGTACGTGCCGCCGGTGAGGGCGGCCGGGTCGAGCGGGAGCGTCGCGGTCGACCCGTCGATCGTCGGGGCGCCCTGCGCGACGACGGTCCCGGCGGCGTCGGTCACGACGACCTGCGGCTCGACGGCGAGGGGCTCGGTGTTGAAGCTCAGCGCGATCGCGGCGGGCGGGGCGTCGAGCTGTGCGCCGTCGGCGGGATCGGAGCCCACGAGGCGGTCGTGGGCCTGCGCGGGCAGGGCGGAGACCGTCGCGAGCGCCACGGTGAGAGCCAGCGCCGCGAGCAGCGCGAGGATCACGGTGACGAGCGCGGCGGCCGGTCGGGGTGCGGTGCGAGAAGAGGTGCTGAGAGTCATGGGAGGTCTTTCCGTCCGAGGTGCGGCGGTGCCGCAGGCTGTACCCGGGGTCCGGCGTGCGCCGGCACGGCCTCGTCGGGAGTCGCGCGGTCGCGCGAGCGGAGGGTCTAGGCAGGGATCCCGACGAGCCGGACCATGGCCGGGGGCCCGCGCGTCGGCGTCGTCCCGGGGTAGCGCGTCGAGGCGCCGCGTGCCGGCGCGGACGACACTCCGGCCTCATGGCGGGCCGGGGCCACGACGACAGGCACGGGCAGGGTCGCGCGCGGCGCGAGCCACGCCACGAGCCGATCGAGCGCGCGCTCCCCGCGCGCGAGCACGACCGCCAGTACGAGCGTCGCGACGGCGTGGGCGACGACCATCCACACGCCCGGGCCCGCCGGGGCCCCCGACCCAGCCGACGACGCGAGGTGGGCCGACGACGCGAGGCCGGCTGCGGCGTCGGGCACGACGGCGCTCGGGGAGCACACGAGGACCGCGCCGTGCCCGGCATGGCTCACGCCCGGGGACGGACCCGCAGGGACGCAGGTCGCGGCGCCGTGACCGAGCGTGTCGAGCGCGACGTGGAGCCCGAGCTGGGCGGTGCCGAGGACCGCCACGAGCCGCGGCACCGTGAAGCGGACGCGAGCGGCGGCCATCGTGCCCGCGAGCGTGAACGCGGCGAGCGCGGCGAGGACCAGCGGGTCCGGGAGGTGACCTCCCGCGACGGCGTGCGCCGCGGCGCCCAGCGCCAGCACGAGGGTCGCCACGAGCGCTGCGCGCGTCACGCGCAGCGGACCGGCGACCGGGGAGAGCACGAGGCCACCCTAGCCGCTCGGGTCAGGCGGGGGCACCGTCCCCCCGGCCCGTCGCGCGGGCGTCGGAGGCGTCCGGGGCACCTCGCCCGCCACCCCGCGCTGCGCCCTCGGCGTCGCCGGCAGACTCGGCGTCGGCGCCCTCGACACGGCCCTCGACCTCGGCGTCGGGGAGCGCCACCGCGCCCGGGTACGACCCGATCAGCGCGCGCGCGGGCAGCAGCCGGTCGAGCCCGACGAGCACGAGCCCGAGCACGAGGAACCCGGCGCCGTAGAGGACGACGTTGACGAGCAGCCCCGCCCAGCCGAGCGCGTCGAGGTCGACGAACCCGTAGGGGTACTCGCTGCCCGGGCTCACGAACCCGCGGATCGTCGTGAAGGCGAAGTACGCGAGGGGGTAGAGGAGCCACTGCGCCGCGGTGAGGCCGCGCAGGCGCTTGTGCGGAGTGAGCAGCAGGAAGTCGGCGACGACGGCCAGCGGCAGGACCTCGTGCTCGATCTGCCCGTCCGTCAGCCCGAGGAAGACCGCCGGGGCGTCGGGGTCCTCGGGCGCGAGGACGAACCACGCCACCAGGCCCGTGATCGCGGCGAACAGCGTCACGGCGCCGGTGAACCACGCCGGGGGCTGTCGCTGCCGCAGGAGGGACGCGATCCCGGCCCACGTGAACGCGACCGCGACGAGGAACCCGGTCTGGTTCGTGAAGTAGACCAGTCCCTCGACGTCGCCGTCCCGCCAGATCGCGCGCGTGCCGACGAGCGCGAGGACGACGAGGAAGAGTCGGAAGATCCCGACGACGACGTGCATGCGAGCTCCTTCGCGCGCGGTCCGTTCCCGAGCCGGTCCGGTCGCTCGGGGGCGACCGTCCGCACCTCGGAGCCTAGTCCCGCCCCGAGCCGTCCCCGCGCACCGGCGCAGACCGGGCGAGGTGACGCTTGCCCAGGTCAATGGTCGCCGGGGCGATGATGGACCCATGACGACCTCATCGCCCACTCCCCCCGCCCACCCCGCCCGGACCGCCCCGCGCACCGCGCGCGGCACCGTCGCCGTGACGAACGGGTACGTCGTACCGGTCACGTCCCCGCCGATCGAGGGCGGGACCGTGCTCGTCGAGGACGGCATCATCACGGCCGTCGGCAGGGACGTCGCGGTGCCCGACGGCGCGCGCGTCCTCGACGCGCGCGGCCGGTGGGTGCTCCCCGGCTTCGTCGAGGCCCACGCGCACATGGGCGTCATGGAGGAAGCCGAGGGCTGGGCCGGCAACGACACGAACGAGATGACCGACCCGAACGGCTCGGCGCTGCGCGCGATCGACGGGATCAACGTCGAGGACGAGGGCTTCCGCGACGCGCTCGTCGGCGGCGTGACGTCCGCCGTCGTCAAGCCCGGCTCCGGCAACCCGATCGGCGGGCAGACCGTCGCGATCAAGACCTGGGGCGGGCGGACGGTCGACGAGCAGGTGATCCGCCAGGCCGTGTCCGTGAAGTCGGCGCTCGGCGAGAACCCCAAGCGCGTCTACGGCGATCAGAAGAAGACCCCCTCGACGCGCCTGGGCGTCGCGAAGGTCATCCGGTCCGCGTTCGTGGACGCGCAGAACTACGTCGCGAAGCGCGACGCCGCCGAGGCGAAGGGCGAGCCGTTCGACCGTGACCTCGCCAAGGAGACGCTCGCGCGCGTGCTCGCGGGCGAGCTGTTCTGGGACCAGCACACGCACCGCGCGGACGACATCGCCACGGCACTGCGTCTCGCCGACGAGTTCGGCTACCGGCTCGTCCTCAACCACGGGACCGACGGCGCGGCGATCGCCGACGTGCTCGCCGAGCGCGACGTGCCGGTGATCTTCGGGCCGATGTTCACGTCGCGGTCCAAGGTCGAGCTCCGCGACCGCGCCATCGCGAACCTCGGCGTGCTCGCCCGCGCGGGCGTGCGCGTCGCGATCACGACCGACCACCCCGTCGTGCCGATCAACTTCCTCGTGCACCAGGCGTCGCTCGCGGTGAAGGAGGGTCTCGACCGCGACGTCGCGCTCCAGGCGCTCACGGTGAACCCGGCGCAGTTCCTCGGGCTCGACGACCGCGTCGGCGCCCTCACGCCGGGGCTCGACGGCGACGTCGTGGTGTGGTCGGGCGACCCGCTCGACGTCACCGCCCGTGCCGAGCACGTGCTCGTCACGGGAGTCGAGGTCTACACGTGGGACACCGCGGCGAACGGTGGGCGCGGGGTCGGCCGGGTCGTCGAGCGCTCGGAGCGCTTCGCGCGCTGAGCCACGCGCCGTCGACCGCCGAGAAGTGAGCTCCCGCCCCTGTTTTCCGCAGATCAGGGGCGGAAGGTCACTTCTCGGCGCACGCCACGCAGGTGCGGGCGGTCGGGCGGGCCTCGAGGCGTGCGGTGGCGACGTCCAGCCCGCACGACGCGCACGTCCCGTAGGTCCCCGCGTCGATGCGGGCGAGCGCGGCGTCGACCTCCTCGACCCGCGCGGCGGCGGACCGCGCGAGGGCGTCGACCTGCGCGCGCTCGAACGCGATCGTCGCGCCGTCGGGGTCGTGCTCGTCGTCCGCGTTGGAGTCCCGCGAGGCCTCGACGATCTCCGCCACCTCGCCGCGCAGGGCACGCAGCCGGGCGAGCGCCTCGGCGCGCTCCCGGTGGAGCCGCTCGCGGGCACCGACGAGGTCCGGGCTGGTCATGTGTCGCACAACGTCGGGCACGCCGGGAACCGTCCCGGCACTCGGGACGGTCCGCCGGCGCCCGCTACCGTGGTACCGGCGACCGATCCCGGACGAGAGGCACGAGCTGTGGCGCGGAGACTGCGGCTCGCGGCCCTGGTCGCCCTCGGCGGCGCGGTGGGCACCGCCGCCCGGGTCGGCCTGGAGACGGCGTTCGCACCCGAGGCCGGGACCTGGCCGTGGACGACCTTCGCGATCAACGTCGCAGGCTCGTTCCTCCTCGGTGCGCTGCTCGGGCACCTGGCACGTTCGGGGCCCGACGACGGGTGGCGGCGGCGGGTGCGCGTCCTCGCCGGGACCGGTGTCCTCGGCGGCTTCACGACGTACTCGGCCTTCGCTCTCGAGGTGGTGCGTCTCGCCGAGGCCGGGCACGCCGCGCTCGGCGCTGCGTACGCGCTCGTGAGCGTCGCGCTGGGCGTCGCGGCGGCCGGGGCCGGGATCGCCGTGGCGACGCGAGCGACCGGCACGGGCAGTGCCGCGCGCGGAGACGGACGAGGTGGCGCATGACGTGGCTCCTGGTCCCGGTGCTCGTCGCCGTGTGCGGCGGTTTCGGCGCGGCCACGCGATTCCTGGTCGACGGCGCCGTCGAGCGTCGCCGCGGACGGTCGGCGGTCCCCGTCGGCACGGTGGTCGTCAACGTCAGCGCGTGCCTGCTGCTCGGCCTCGTCACCGGCTGGCTCGTGGCGCACGCGGGCCCAGACGCGCTGACCGCCGTCGTGGGCCTCGGGTTCCTCGGCGGCTACTCGACGTTCTCGACCGCGAGCGTCGAGGGCGCACGGCTGCTGCTCGCGGGTCGCCCGGCGGCGGCCGTCGTGCACGCGCTCGGGATGCTCGGGGCGTGCCTCGGCGCGACGGCGCTCGGGCTCGTCGTCGGCGGTCTGCTGTGACCGGCCCGCACGCCCCGGCGTGACGCCGACCAGCGGTTCCACGCGCCGGGATGCGCATGACAGCGGCCCGCCGTGATGGAAGAGTGGCACCGCCCGGCCGAGCCGGGGTCACCAGGGGAGGACCCATGAGCCCGACGACGACCGTCGTCCGCTTCGACGCCTTCGGCGGTCCCGAGGTGCTGCGCGTCGCCGACGAGGAGGTGGCGGCGCCCGGTCCCGACCAGGTCCGTGTCGCCAACCGCGTGATCGGGGTGAACCCGGCCGACGTCAAGCGGCTCGCCGGCGCGTTCGGGGGGAGGGTTCCGGGCGTCCTCGGCTTCGAGGCGGCGGGCGTCGTGGACGCCGTCGGGCCCGACGTCGAGGGCTTCGCGCCCGGGGACGAGGTCGTGTGGCACGGGACCGGGGCGCAGCGCGCGCACTCCGTCGTGCGGGCCGAGAACGTGCGGCAGCGACCGCCGTCGGTCCCCGTGGAGCAGGCCGCCGTCCTGCCGGTCGCGGCGGCGACGGCGTTCTCGGCGCTCGTGCAGGCCGACGTCGGCGAGGGGGACGTCCTGCTGCTCCACGGCGCGAGCGGCGGCGTCGGCTCCGCAGCGGTCCAGGTGGCGCTCGCGCTGGGCGCGCGTGTCGTCGGCACCGCCTCGCCCGCGAACCACGACTACCTGCGCGGGCTCGGCGCGACACCCGTCGCCTACGGCCCCGGCCTCGTGGCCGCGGTCCGCGCGCTCCCGGACGGGCTCGCCGAGCCGAGCGTCGTCGTCGACCTCGTCGGCAGCCCGGAGACCGTCGCCGCCACGGTCGAGCTGCTGGGCGAGGACCTCGCTCTGGCCGACCCCGACGAGCCGCCGCTCGCCGTCACGATCGTCGGGTCGGAGGCGTCGCGCGCGGCGGGCATCGTCGACAAGGTCGACGCCCGAGGAGCGCTCGACGAGGTGCTCGCGCTGGCCGAGGACGGACGGTTGCGCATGGAGATCTCCCACCGGTTCCCGCTGGCCGAGGCCGCCGAGGCGCTGCGTGTCGTCGCGGCCGGCCACGGGCGGGGCAAGGTCGTGCTCGAGGTGCTGACCGACGTCGACTGAGACCGAGACGAGCGTCCAGGTCCTGTGACGCTGCGCACAAGCGCGCGGAGTGACCCGCGGGATCCCGCCGATCTGCCCGTGCGGACCGCGTCAATCTTCTTGCACCGCAGCCTCCCGCCGGTGTCCAATCCTTAGCATGCGTAAGTACCTGGCCGCTACCGCGGCGCTCTCCTGTGCCCTCCTCCTGGCGTCCTGCGCGTCGACGACCGACCCGTCGAGCGACGACGCCACCGCCCCCACCGACGAGACCACGACGGCCGAGACCGAGGTCCCCGAGCCCACGGTCATCGAGATCGCCCAGTCCTGCGCCGGGTTCTACGACGGCGGCGAGAACTCGCTCGCCACGCGCGTCGACGCGACCCTCCCGCTGACGACCGAGGCCCTCACCGACGAGAGCGGGGTCGAGATCACGACCACGCGCGACAAGATCGCCTCCGTCCAGCGCTTCGCCGACGTGGAGCTCCAGGAGAACCTCAACGGCATCAAGGCCCCGTTCGAGGCGGCCCTCACCGGCGCCACGGTCGAGACCTCCGGCGTGCAGCCCGCGCTCGACGGTCTCCGCGAGCAGTGCACCGAGGCCGGGTACGCCTTCGCGTCCTGATCCCCTGCGCCGCGGTCGAGCGCCCCGTCCCCCTCAGGGGCGGGGCGCTCTCGCGTTGCCGCCCGTCACCGCCCGGTGAGATGCGACCATCGGCGCCGCTGCCCACCATGAAGGAGCACGGGCCCGTCGGGCCCTCCGACGAGGGTGGCACACCATGGGGATCGACGACCTGAAGAACAAGGCCTCCGGCGCGCTGGACAGCGACAAGGGCGAGAAGGCGTCCGACGCGGCGCTCGAGAAGGGCGGCGACGCCGCCTCGAAGGCCACCGGCGGGAAGCACGACGAGCACATCGACCAGGGCACCGACCGCGCCGACAAGGCCCTCGGTCAGGAGTGACGCCGTAGCGCCCGTCGCGCGCGCTCGACGGAGGACCCGTGCCACGATCGGTCCATGCCCGTCGTCGAGTCCTCGCTCGTGGTCCCCGTCGACCCTGCTACCGCGTTCGCCGTCTCGCAGACGACCGGAGACGTCCGGCTGCGCTGGGACCCGTTCATCCGCAACCAGCGCTTCCTCGACGGCGCGACCGCACCCGCCAAGGGCGTCCGGACCCTCACGCGCCACCGCACCGGCCTGACGATGGTCAGCGAGTACGTGTCCTACAACCCGCCGACGAACGTCGGCATGCGCATGGTCCGCGGGTCGTGGTTCTTCGAGAACCTCGCCGGGGGCTGGCGGTTCGCCCCCGACCCGTCAGGCGGGACGCGCGCGACATGGCGCTACAGTTTCCGCTGCCGCCCGCGCTGGCTCGCGCCGCTCGCGGAACGGGTCGGGTCGTGGGTGCTGGGCCGAGACATCGACCATCGCATCGCCGGGTTCGCGCGCGGCTGCGCCGACCCGGTCGTGCTCGCGGCGGTGCGCGAGACGGGCTGAACGGTAGGCGCCGCTGGGTGCGCGAGAACGAGAGTGGTGGAGGGGCGGCCGAGGAACGAGGCCGCGGATGGTAGACCCGGCACGGCCGCCCCGGAACCACGCTCGTTCGGGGTGACCGCGTCGTCGGCGTCAGCGCGCGCCGGCCGCCGCGGGCTCCTTGTCGGTCGTCGTGCCCGACGGCGTCGCCTCCACCGCGGTCGCCTCGCCCTCGACCGGGGCGTCGTCGTCCACCGCGTCGTCGTCCGCGAAGAGGTCCTCCGCTGACGCGGACTCGTACTGCTCGACGTCGAGGATGCCCTCACGCTTGGCGACGATCGTCGGCACGAGCGCCTGGCCCGCGACGTTGACGGCCGTGCGGCCCATGTCGAGGATCGGGTCGATCGCGAGCAGCAGACCCACGCCCGCGAGGGGCAGGCCGAGCGTCGAGAGCGTCAGCGTGAGCATGACGACGGCGCCGGTGAGCCCGGCGGTCGCGGCGGAGCCGACGACCGAGACGAACGCGATGAGCAGGTAGTCGGTGATCGACAGGTCCACGTTGAAGATCTCCGCGACGAAGATCGCCGAGATCGCGGGGTAGATCGAGGCGCAGCCGTCCATCTTCGTCGTCGCGGCGAGCGGCACGGCGAACGATGCGTACTCGCTCGGCACGCCGAGGTTGCGCTCGGTGACGCGCTGCGTCACGGGGAGCGTGCCGATGGAGGAGCGCGACACGAACGCGAGCTGGATCGCGGGCCACGCGCCCTTGAAGTAGCTCGTGATCTTCAGGCCGTTGGTGCGCAGCAGCACCGGGTACACGACGAACAGCACGACGGCGAGCCCGACGTAGATGGCCGCGGCGAACCACGCGAGCGAGCTGAGCGAGCTCCAGCCGTAGGTCGCGATCGCGTTGCCGATGAGGCCCAGCGTGCCGAGCGGCGCGAGGCGGATGATCCACCACAGCACCTTCTGGATGATCGCGAGCGCCGAGCGGTTGAACGCGAGGAACGGGTCCGCCTTGGAGCCGGACTTGAGCGCCGCGATGCCGATGACGAGCGCGACGACGAGGATCTGCAGCACGTTGAAGTTGACCGACGTCGTCGCGGTCACCGCGCCGTCGGCGGCGGTCTCGAGCTGCGTGCCCGCACCGAGGCCCAGGACGTTGCCCGGAATGAGGCCGGTGAGGAAGTCGATCCACGTGCCGGTCCTGCCCGGCTCGGCGGCGTCGTCGAGCGACACGGACGCGTGGTTGCCCGGCTGGAAGATCAGCCCGAGCCCGATGCCGACGGCCACGGAGATCGCGGCGGTGATGGCGAACCACAGGAGCGTCTGGCCCGCGAGGCGCGCGGCGTTGGTGACGGTCCGCAGGTTCGCGATCGACGCGACGATCGCGGTGAAGATGAGCGGCGGGACGATCGCCTTGAGCAGCGTGACGAACGAGCTGCCGATCGTCGCGAGCGTCGTGGTGAGGCCGTTGGGCACCTCGCCGTCGGCGTCCTGCGGGCCCATCGCGAGGGCGATGCCACCGAGCACGACGCCCAGCGCGAGGCCGATGAGGATCTGGGCGCTGAACGACGGGAAGCGGCGCTTGCGCTTCGCGGGGGCCGGGGGCGTGGAGGTGGCCGACGCGGCGTCGTCGCGGCCGGGGGAAGCCTGCGCGGCGGGCTTCGAGGGGGTCGATGGCACGGAGGGACCTTTCGGTGCTCGGGCGGCACGGGCGCACGACGCGACCGCACCCGGGAGAGGGGCGGGAGTCGTCGTCGCGGGGCGGACCAGTGTCAGGGCGAGGGATCACCCGGGTGACGTGTGACCCTGACACGCGAGCACGCGCGCGCACCTGTCAGGGGCACAGGCCAGCGGGGTGACCTGTGGTCCTGACGACCGGGGGCGCGGCGCAGCGGGGCGCGAGGGCCGGGGAGCGTCAGCGACGACGACGGGTCAGCGACACAGAGCGCTGGCGACTCGACGGAGGTCGACGTCGCGGCGCTCGGTGAGGTACCAGGTCGGCACGCTGACGGACACGGAGGTGTCTCCCGAGGTTCGGCGGTTCGCGGAGTTCCACTGCGGGCCAGATCGTCGCCCGCGGCACCCGATCCTACCCGTCGGACGCCAACGCCCCGCCACGCCGTCTCATTCCTAGGGATCGTGTGAACGTGACCCCCAGGTGCGAGAGACGACGCCGCGGCCCGGAGCCTCAGCCCTGGTTCGGCGCGTCGAGGAAGGCGCGCATGAGCGGCCCGGCGGTCGCGGAGCCGCCCTCCCCCGTCTCGACGAACACGGCGACGGCGAGGTCGCCCTGGGTCGCGATCATCCACGCGTGCGACTGGTTGCCGTCGCCGTACTGCGCCGTGCCGGTCTTCGCCCCGACCTCCTCCGGGAGGTCGGCGAGCATGTCCGCGGAGCCGTCCGTGACGACGGCGCGCATGAGGCTGCGCAGCGTCGCGGCCTCGTCCTCGGTGAGGTCGCCCGACGGCTGCTCGGCCGAGGCGGGCTGCACGTCGGGGCGCACGAGGACCGGCGCGACCCGGTGCCCGGCGGCGACGCTCGCCGCGACCGTCGCCATGCCGAGCGGCGACGCGAGGATGCGGCCCTGGCCGATCATCGAGGCCGCGTGGTCCGTGCCCTCCGCCTCGGCCGGGACGTCACCCCAGAACGCCGCCGCCCCGAGGTCCGCCTCGACGCCGAGACCGAGCGACGCCGCGGCGTCGTGCAGCGCCTGCTGCGTCACGGTGTCGCGCTGGCCGATCATCGCGGTGTTGCACGAGTTCGCGAACGCGGTGCGCAGCGGCACCTCGCCGAGCGCGTCGGTCGGGTAGCCGGGGACGTTCTGGAAGGTGCGGCCGTCGACGGTGATCTCGGGCGGGCACGACACGACCGAGTCGGGCGTGAGGCCGGCGCGGAGCATCGCGAGCGTCGTCGCCACCTTGAAGGTCGAACCGGGCGCGTACTGGCCCGTCGTGGCCGTGGACAGCCCCTCCCCCGCGGTACCGCTCGCGGCGGCGAGCACCTCGCCCGTGGACGGCTTGATCGCGACGATCGCGCTGGGCGCGGTCTGCCCCGCGAGCACCTGCTCGGCAGCCACCTGCATCTCGGGTCGGAGCGTGGTGCTCAGCGGCACGCCCGCGACGGGCTCGACCCCGAACGCCTCCGTCGTCACCTCGTCCGGCGTGCTCCCGTCGGGGACGACCGTGATCGAGATCCCGGGCGTCCCGCGCAGCTGCTCGTCGTACTGGCGCTGCAGGCCCGAGAGCCCGACCGTGTCCCCGGCGACGACCGCGCCGTCGGACTCCTCGACGATCTCGGCCGTCGCCTCGCCGACTCGCCCGAGGATCGGCCGGGCGAACTCGCGCGTCGGCGCGAGCGGCATCTCGTCGTCGATGACGGCGACCCCCTCGATGGCGCGTGCCGCGTCCACGTCGATGCCGGCCGTGTCCTCCGTGCGCACCGTGATCGCCTCGACGAACGCCTTCTCCCCCGCCCCCGCGACGCGCTGCGCGAACTCCTCGGGATCGATCCCGACGACTCCCGCGAGCGCCCGCGCCGTGCCGTCCCACGCGCCCGCGTCGACGCGGGTCTTGTCCACGCCGATCCGGTGCACCGGCCGGTCGGCGACGATCGGGACGTCGTCGAGCCCGAGGATCTGGGCACGTTCCGCGCGGACGCGGTCGACGGCGAGCCGGTCGCCCTGCGCGAGGTCCGGCACGAGCACGTCGGGCTCCCACGCCGCCTCCCAGCGGCCCGGCCCCTCCTCGCCCTCGGCGGGCTCGGCGAAGGTCAGGTCGACGTCGGTCCTGTACTCCCACGCGGCGTCGTCGGTGACGGTCCAGCGGTAGGCGAGGGTCGCCGTCGCGCGCTCGTCGGCGTCCGAACCCTCCTCGTCCACCACCACGCCGTCGACCTCGACCGTGTGCTCGAACGCGGCGACGGGTTCGAGGACGGCCTCGAGGTGCCCCTGGACGTTCTCCGCCCGGCCGTTCGAGAACGCCAGGCCGCTCACGTCGCCCGCGGCGATGCCCGCGGCGAGATCCGCCGCCGCGTCCTCGGCGGTCGGCCGGTCCTCGGTGCACGCCGCGAGCGGGAGCGCGAGGGCCGGGACGAGCAGCACGGCGGCCACCCTCCGGCGGACCGACCTGGGACGAACGTGTGCGACCGTGCTCACCGGGGCTCCCTGCTGCGACCTGACGGGACGCGAGGGACGCTACCGCACGGCACCCGCACCGCGGACATCCCGGTCAGACCGGCCCGGACCGTCCGCGTCCTCTCCACACCTCGTCCCCGGCGCGGCGGGGCGCCGTCGTCCGGTCCGGCCGTCGCACGCCCTGCCCGACGGCGCGACCCGGCTCCGGCGTCAGTCCTCGCCCTCCGCGGGCGTCACCGGGCTGATCGCGTACCAGAGCCGGATCGACTCGTCGCCGCCCGGGCCGGGATCGTGGCTGATCTGGACCGACGTCACCACGTCACCGTTGGAACCGTTGATGCCCGTGCGCTCCCGGATCCCGCCCGACCGCGACTCCGTGAGCGACGCCGGGAGCTCGTCGAGCCAGCGGTCGATCTGCTCGCGGGGGAAGCCCAGCACGTCCGCGTCCGCCAGGAGCTGGTCGTGCACCGCCTCACCACCGGACAGGGAGCGGAACACGTTGATCGAGCTCACGTACCCGCGCCGCGGCTGGATCGTCAGCTCCTCGGCCGTCGTCGACCACGTCCCGTCGGGGAGGGTCAGCTCGACCTCGGCGCCACCGCCGGGGACGTCGACGATCGCCATCTGCTCCCCGAGCCCCACGGACTCGGCGGTGATCGGGCTGCTCACGTCCCAGCGCATCGGTGCGCCCTCCTCGATGTCGTCGATCGTCGTCCCGCTCCCTGTGCCCCCGGTGACCGACGACGTCGGCCCGCCCTGGTCGTCCGGGTCGCCGAACGTCACGGTGCATCCACCTATCCCCAGGCCGAGCGCGAGGCACAGCGCGGCTGCGGCGATCGCGCGGGCGGCCGTCACTGGTCCACGTCCACGTCCCACTCGGTCAGTCTGTCAAGGATCCGCCCGATCCGTCCGGGATCGGTGAGCCGGTAGTCGTCGATGCGCTGCGACACGTCCGTCCCGACGATCCGCGCGGCCTGGTCGGGATCCTGCGTGATGAGCTCCTGGTAGGCAGGCAGGGTGTCGTTCGCGATGTAGTCCCAGCGCGTCGCCTGGTCCGCGATGTTGCCGCCGGGCAGCGGGGTCTCGACGGAGATCGACCCCTGCACGGGGTTGTCGAACGAGATCCCGGTGAACGGGATGCCGACGTTCTCCGGGCCGGGGGTCTCGACGGTCACCGTGAACGGGTCGTGCTGCGCGTACGTCCCCGCGCCCGGGATCGACGGCTCCCCGACGAGCGTCATGAGGTACGTGAACGCCTCGCCCGTGCCGGGGTGGTCGCGCATGGTCTGCCAGTCGTCCGCGATGATCTGGTTCTGCTCGCGCCAGAGCAGGGCGGTGTTGCCGTCCGCGAGCGCCTGCGCGTCCCCGGCCCGGCCGGCCTCGATGTCCGACCACGCCTGGTACGCGGCGTCGTCGATGACGCCGGCCTCGAGCAGGCGCTCCATCTCGGGCAGACCCCCGTTCAGGTAGGCCTCGTGCATGACGGCCTGGTCGACGAAGATCTCGCGCTGCATGGACAGGAACTGGTTCTCGTAGAACGCGAGCTCGGCGTCCGTCATCGCGGCGACGGTCTCCAGCGCGGCGGGGGTGACGCCGGGAGGCAGGTGCTGCGCGCCGTCCTGCACGCCCTGCGCGAGCTCGCGCATCATGTCCAGGTCGAAGAACCCGGCGGCGAACGACGGCCCGATCATCGCCGCCATGCCGGCCCACTGCATCCACGGCTGGTCGAGGTACAGCTCGGCGTAGTAGCTGTAGACGGCCTCGATGATCTCCCGGTTGGCGCCCGCACCGGCGGCCGGGTCCCAGTCCCCGAAGGCGAAACCGGCCTCCGCCGCGGCGGTCCGCGTCCAGTGCGCGACGGCGGGGTCGCCGAACCCCGCGGAGTCCGGGTCGACGCCCTGCGAGACGAGGCGCCCGTACAGCGCCGCGACCTGCGCGTCCGTCGCCGCATCGAGCCAGTCGGCGCGCTCGGCCGCGTCCATCGCGAGGTACTCGGACGGCGTCGGGGTCGGGACCGTCCCGGGGCCTCCGGGCGTACCCGGCCCTCCCGGCGACGTCGGGCCGCCCGGGCCGCCGGGTGCGCCACCGTCCGCGGCGCTCGCGGACTCCTGCTGGTCGGCGTCGCGACGCAGCGTCTCGGCGGTCTGGTCGAGGAGAGCGGCGGCGGCGAGCACGGCCGGGGCGAGCGCCGCGGACCAGTCCCCGCGGAAGGCCGAGGCGTCGGGGCCGTCCCACCGCGTCGAGGACTCGACGAGGGACGCCACCTGGGCGCGGGCGCCGCGCAGCGTGTCGGCCCCGGAGAGCATGACGTCCGCGAGCGCGCGCAGGGCCGCGACGTCGGCGCCCCAGGATCCGCTCACCACGTGCTCCTCGAGGTCGGGCGCGGCGCGGGTGCGACGACGAGGACGGCGACCCGGGACGTCCGCAGGCGCGGACGGTCGACGGCGAGGCTACGGCGCACCGGCCATGCTCGCGATGGGGAGATCTGCCCATGCGCTCAGCGTGCGAGCGCACGCCGGCTGCAGGGTGTCAGCGCGCGAGCGACGCGCCCATCCTCCCGACGGCCTCGGTGAGCACGTCCACGTTCGTCGCGAGGTTGAGGCGCACGTGCCCCTCCCCGCCCGGCCCGAACCGTCGCCCGTCCTCGAGCGCGACGCCCGCCCGGTCGAGGAACCAGGCGCGCGGGTCCGCGGCGGGCGACCGGCCGTCGTCGGGCCCGGCGCCCGCGCCCCCGGCCAGGTCCCGGCAGTCCAGCCACGCGAGGTAGGTCGCCTCTCCCGGCCGGTACCGCACGCCCGGCAGGTGCTCGGCGAGCAGGTCGGCGAGCAGCCACGCGTTGCGCTCGACGCCGGCGAGGACGGCGTCGAGCCACGCGTCGCCGTGGTCGAGCGCGGCGACGTGCGCGAGGACCGCGACGTGGTGGACGCCGTGGCTCGCCTCCTCGGGGATGCGTCGCAGGTCGGCCACGGCGCCCGGGCCGCCGACCGCCGCAGCAGCCTTGATGCCCGGCAGGTTGAACGCCTTGGACGCGGACACGACAGCCACCGCGTCGTCGGACCCGGGGACGGTGAGCAGCGGCGTGTGCGTGGTGGCGGGGTGCCCGGCGAGGCCCGGCCGGGTGATCGGCGCGTGGATCTCGTCCGCGACGACGCGCACCCCGTACCGCGCGGCGAGCACGAGGCCCGCCGCGAGCTCGTCCGGTGCGTGCGCCGTGCCGGTCGGGTTGTGCGGGTTGCACACGAGCCAGACGGCGCGGCGCCCGGACCCCGGCCCGCCGCCGTGGGCCGCGACGCCGGTCGCCTCCGCGAACGCACGCTCGAGCGCGTCGAGGTCGAGGCGCAGGTCGGCGCCGAGCGGCGCGGTGACGACGCGACGTCCCTCGTTGCCCACGAAGCCGAAGAACGGCGGGTAGACGGGCGGGTTCACGACGACGGCGTCGCCCGGCGCCGTGAGGACGCGCAGCACCTCGACGATCGCGACCATGACGTCGGGCAGCGTGCGGGTCGCCGTCGGATCGAAGGACCAGCCCCACCGCCGCTCCGCGAAGCGCGCGTATGCCTCGCCGTACACCGTGCCGTGGTCGTAGCCCGTGTCGCCCGCGCGCATCGCCGCCGTCACGGCGTCCACGACGGGCTCGCACGGCGCGACGTCCATCTCCGCGACGAACAGCGGCAGGACGTCCGGGTCGTACGCGCGCCACTTCACCGACGTCCGACGGCGCAGCTCGTCGAGGGTGGGGACGTCCAGCGGCGTGCGGTGCGAGGTACCGGTCATGGGTCCCAGGCTAGGAGCCCTCGCCAGATCGGCACCTTGCTCCGAGATCGGCACCTCGACCCCGAGATCGGTTGTTTGACGAACCGATCTCGCGCCAGCTCGCCGATCTCACGAAGCTGCCGATCTCGAGACGCGTCAGGCGTCGAGAGGCGCGGCCGTCGGCTCCTCGGCCGCGGCGTTCGCCGGGCTCGTCGCGAGCACGACGCACCCGGCGACGGCGAGCACCGTCGCGAGGACGGCCGGCACGGCCCAGCCGTCGCGCACGACGTCGTCGAGCACGAGCAGCCCCACGGCGCCGGGGAGGAGGACCTCCACGACGGAGACCGTCGCCGCGACGGACCCGACGCTGCCCTTCTCGAGCGCCCGGAGGTACCCCATGACGCCCGCCGCGCCTGCGGCGAGGATCGCGAGCGCGAGCGGCTGCAGGACGGTGTCGAGGAGGTCGCCCGAGGCGTGCGCGCCGCGGGCCGCGACCGCCGCGACGGAGTAGCCGAGACCGCCGAGCAGGGCGAGCAGGATCGGGTGGCCACGGCGGTAGGCGAGCGCGACAGCGGCGACCAGCGCCAGCGAGACCACGACGGTCCACGTGGTGAAGGCGGCCGGCGGTTCGGGCGCCGGCTGCTCCCCCGCCGCGAGCGCCAGCACGACGAGCGAGCCGACGACCACCCCGATCGAGACGAGGTCGGTACGCCGCAGCACCGCGTGCAGCACGACCGGGGCCAGGATCACGACGCCCACGAGCGACGACGCGACGATCGCCTGGACGACGAAGAGCGGCAGGTGGTCCAGGGCCAGGAGCGACAGGAGGAACGCGGCGCCGTCGAGCGCGAGACCGCCGAGGACGAGCGGGTGCCGCACGGCGGCCAGGCCGTGGGCGCGCCGCGTCGCGACGGCCTGCATGATCGTGCTCACCGCGTACGCGACGGCGGCCCCGAGCGCCGCGGCGACGGACCAGATCACGGCGCCGTCCCGACCCCGCGCAGGAACCGCCCGACGACCGGGATCTCCGTGACGCCCTCCGCGCCCGCGAGCACGAGCGCCTGCGCGGCCGTGTACTCCGCGGAGTCCAGCACCACGTACCGCGGGGTCCAGCCCGGGTCGAACTTCTCGTTGAACGCGCCGAGCGTCGCCATCTGGGTCCCCTTCGACAGACGGCGCAGGACCGGTCGCGCGAGCTGGTCGACGCGGCCTTCGCGCTCGCCCTCGAGCACCTCGCGCATGACCGCGAAGTTCAGCCCCAGCCCGCGCATCCCGCGCGCCGCGACCTCGGCGATCGTCGCGACGATCGTCGCGTCGATCAGGCCGTTCGGCACGTCCTCCGCGTCGGTGCGCCGGCGCATGACGTCGAGCGACCAGCCGTCGATCGCCGCGGCGGGGACCCACTGGCAGAACGCGTCGACGCGTCCGTCGGCGTTCCGGGTCACCGAGAGCACGAGACCCGTGTCGTCGGGGTCGAAGAGGCGGGAGAGCGTCATGGAGAAGCCGCGCTCGTCCTCGCCCTGGCGCGACTCGTCGCTCATGGCGAGGATCTGCTCGCGCAGCCCCGGGTCGAGGGTCGTCGGGTCGTGGAACGTCGTCGTGTACCCGCTGCGTGCGACGCGGTTGACCGCCTGCCGCAGCGACTTGTGGTCGTGGCCCGCGAGCGTGAACGTCGTGCAG
Organism: Cellulosimicrobium sp. BMG9.23; assembly: GCF_059159985.1. NCBI lineage: Bacteria > Bacillati > Actinomycetota > Actinomycetes > Micrococcales > Promicromonosporaceae > Cellulosimicrobium > Cellulosimicrobium sp. BMG9.23. Next base: position 96,997 of record NZ_JBZGBZ010000012.1, on the reverse strand, counting down.
TCGACCGTCGCCTCGTCGCCGAGGTAGACGTGCCGCAGGCCGCTGCGCTCGTAGACCGGCAGCCAGTCCTCCGCCGCCGCGACGACCGCGATCGACCAGCCCGACGCCGCCGCGTGGTCGAGGAGCTCGGCCCACGTCGCCTCCCGCTCGGCGACCGGCCCGATGGGGTCCGGGGACACCAGGCACACCCCGCCGCGCACCGAGTGCGCGACGACGCTGCGGCCGACGAAGAACCAGTCCTTGTCGTCGCGCAGCGCGAAGTAGTCGAGAGTCCCGCCCCCGTACCGCTCCACGACGGCGCGTGCCCGCTCGCGCTCCTCGCGGTGCTCCGCGGGGCCGAGGCGGCGCGCCTCGCGCGGCGATCCGAGCCACCACAGGACGAGCACGAGCACGACCAGGTCGACGACGGTCGACACCACGGCCACCGTCGTGACGAGGCTGCTGCTGAGCGCTTCCTCGGGGTCGTCCGCGCGCAGGACCACGACGACGAGCGCCGCGATCGCGAGGACCCACGCGCTCACGAGGAGCAGGATCAGCAGCCCGGCCCGGCGGACCGCCCGGCGTGTGGGGAGCACGGGGAACGAGCGCCAGCGCGTCGCGAGCCACACCGCGGCCGCGAGGACCACCACGGACGGAATCACGTCGACCCCGCGCGCCGTGTGCGTCCCCGCCGTGAGCGCGAGCACCACGACCGTGACGAGCCAGGCGAGGCGGTGCCCGCGGCGCAGACCGCGCGCCATGAGCAGCAGCACGACGGAGTCGACGAGGAGCGTCGTCGACGCGGTCCCCGGCAGCAGGCCCGGCACGACGTCGCGGTAGAGGGTCAGGTGCGTCCACAGGCCGCGGACCAGCACGGCGAGGATGCCGAGGATCCCCAGGGCGAGGACCACACGGGACGCGAGGACGCGCACGCGCACCCGGCGTCGTTGCTCGTCGAGCGGCGACGGGACGAGGGACGCTGCCGGGGCCGGGCCTGGTTCCACGCACCCGATCATCCGGGACGGGATCCCGGAGCGCACGGCGCGGTTCGATCCTCGGAGAAATGGCGTTCCGCCGTCGCCACCGACCGGGCTAGTCTCCGCCGGTGATGACGACGATCAGACCCTTCCGCGCGAGCGACGTGCAGGCACTGGTGGACCTGTCCTTGCGCGCATGGGAGCCGGTGTTCGACTCGTGGCGCGGCATCCTCGGTGCGCGGCTCTACGAGCTCGCCTACCCGGACTGGCGCCGGAGCCAGGCTCAGGCGGTGCGGTCCGTGTGCACGGAGCACCCCGCGACGACGCTCGTCGCGGAACGCGGCGGGCAGCCGGTCGGGTTCGCCACGGTCGTGCTCGGGGAGCCGAGCCCGGAGACCGGCCGCACCGGGGACCTGGAGATGATCGCCGTGGACCCGTCCGCCCACCGGGGTGGTGCGGGCCGCGCTCTCATGGACGCCTCCATGGCGCTCATGCGGGACGCGGGCTGCGCCTACGCGAGCGTGTGGACCGGTGGGGACGCGGGCCACGCCCCGGCACGGGCGATGTACGAGGCGAGCGGGTTCACGGCGCTCCCGGTGGTGCACTACTACCGCGAGCTCTGAGCCCGGACGCCCGGAGTCCGCCCGGGGTGACCGGGTCCGTCAGCTCGCGGCGTCGTCCTCGCTGCCCGACGCGGTGCCGCGCCGGCGTGCGTGAGCCGGGCGCTCGTCGTCGTGCGCCCAGCGCCACAGGCGCGTCGCGACGAACCACACGACGGCGAGCGCGACGACGGCGATGACGACCTTCTGGAAGACGCCGGCGTACTGCTCGACGACGTGCCAGTTCTCGCCGAGGGTGTAGCCCGCGACGACGAACAGCGTGTTCCAGATCGCGCTGCCGGCGGTCGAGAGCGCCGTGAACTTCCACAGGGGCATGCGCTCGACGCCCGCCGGGATGGAGATGAGGCTGCGGAAGATGGGGATGAAGCGGCCGAAGAACACCGTCGCACCCCCGTGCCGCAGGAAGAACTGCTCGGTGCGGTCGACGTCCTCGACCTTGACGAGGGGCAGGCGCTCCGCGATCCACCGGGTGCGCTCCCGCCCGACGAGCGCGCCGACGGCGTAGAGGGCGAGCGCCCCGACGACGGACCCTGCCGTCGTCCACAGGATGGCCTCGACCAGACCGAAGCTGCCCTGGCTCGCGGTGAACCCTGCGAGCGGCAGGATGATCTCGCTCGGCAGCGGCGGGAACAGGTTCTCGAGCGCGATGGCGATCGCGGCGCCGACCGGCCCGAGCGTCTCCATGAGGTTCACGGCCCAGCCGGCGACGCCGTCGAGAGCAGGCTCCTGCGCCGCCGTCGCGGCGCTCGGCAGGGCAGCCGGCAGGGCGGCGAGGAGTCCGGGGCGCATGGTCTCCCACCCTAGGCGAGCCTCCGCAGGGCACGGCACCGATGAGTTCGAGAGGGTGTGGAGGTCTTGTGGGCGGGTGGGCGAGCCTGACGACCGAGGAGAGGACTGGAGCATGCGCATCACGACGACGGTGGAAGCGGGCGGCGGCACGACGACGGGGCTGCCGATCCCGGAGGACGTCGCGCTGTCGTTCGGACGGGGCAGGAAGTTCCCCGTGCGCGTGACGCTCGGCGGGCACACCTACCGCAGCTCGCTGACCTTCTACCGCGGCCAGTTCGTCATCTCGCTCAGTGCCGCGAACCGTGAGGCAGCGGGCGTGGCTGCGGGGGACGAGGTGGAGATCGACGTCGAGGTCGACGACGCCCCGCGGACCGTCGCCGTCCCGGACGACCTCGCGGGCGCGCTCGACGCAGCCGGGGTGCGCGGTGCGTTCGACGCCCTGTCATACTCGAGGCAGCGAGCGCTCGCCGAGCCCGTCGACGCGGCGAAGACCGCGGAGACCCGGCAGCGTCGGATCGAGAAGGCGGTCGCGTCCCTCGCGTGACGTCCCCGGCCCGGGCTCGTGCGGCCGCACCGGGCGGCGGAGGAGCGGGGGGCTCAGCCCCGGACGAGCGCGTCGATGAACCGGACCGGCTCCCAGGCGTCGGACTCGGCGTTGGAGACGACGGCGACCGTCACCCCCGGCGCTCCGGCCGGCGGGAGGTCGCCCGGCGCCGTCTGCGCGACGGGGTCCGGGTAGTGGCGCAGCATCGCGCTCGACCCGGTGTTGATGCCCTCCTTGTACGCCGAGCGCACGCTCCCGTCGGCGAGGAGCTCGAACTCGAGGCCGAACCCGTAGTGGACCGCGGCCGTGCGATCCCCGGGCGGGAGGTCCGGCCCGGTCTTCTCGTCGGTCTCCTCGGTGTCGCCGTCGTCGTGCTTGACCTGCGGGGTGAAGAACGCGCGCGTCAGGTCGGGCGGGAGGAGCTCGCCTCCGCGGACGGCCGCGAGGAACCGGGTGAGGTCGCGCGCGGTGACGTGCGCGCCGCCGTCGGGCGAGCCGACGGGCGGGTAGGAGTAGATGTTCTGCCGCCACCCGGTGACGGGACCGCGCGTGCCGTCGTCGCCGCGGGTGCGGACAGGCTCCCAGCCCTCCGCGACGTCGGGCACAGCCTCGTCCATGCGGAAGAAACCCGCGCCGACCATGCCGGCGCGCGCGAACACGTGCTCGCGCACGTAGTCGCGGTACGTGGTCCCGGTGACGTTCTCCAGCGCGAGGCCCGCGAGGACGAAGCCGACGTTGCAGTAGCGGCACCCCTCGCCCGGCGCGAAGTTGGGCTCCTTGTGGACGAAGCCGGGCAGGAAGTCCGCCGTGCGCGTCACGGAGTAGCTCGGGCGGTCGACCCACAGCGCCACGTACGACTCGCCGGCCTCCTCGTCGGCGTCGTCCGCGATGCCGGACGAGTGGGTGAGCAGGTGCCGGATGGTCACCTCCCGCGGGATCTTCGTGCCTGCGAGGTCGACATGGTCGTGGACGCGGTCGTCGAGGCCGAGCCGGCCCTCGCCGACGAGCTGGAGCACCGCGACCGCCGTGAAGAGCTTCGTCACCGACGCGACGTCGAACCGGGTGGTCGTGCGGACCGGGACGCCCCAGCGCCGCGACGCGACCCCGTACGCGCGCTCGAAGACCTCCTCGCCGTCGCGCTCGATCCGCACCACGCCGGAGAACTCGTCCTTCTCCGCCGCGACGCGCAGGTGGTCGTCGAGCGCGGCAAGGCGTTCTGTGGAGAGGCTGGCGACGTCGGTGACCATCTCTCGACAGTAGGCCCGCCACTGTCCTCGACGCCCGGTGTTTTCGGCCGGCGGCCAGTCTGGACGTGACCGTTCGCCCACGGCTCACCGGCCCTCACGCACGCCGATGATTCTCGGACGCGGCAACGGTCGTCCCTCGTGGCACAACCCGCAGCGGGCCGTTCCGAACCGCACCCCGAGAGGACACCACGATGACCGTGCAGCTCAGCCCCTACCTGACCTTCGACGGGAACGCCCGCGAGGCCGTCGACTTCTACGCGTCCGTGTTCGGCGTGACGCCCGAGGTCAGCACCTTCGACTCGGTGGGACCCGTCGACGACCCCGAGCAGGCGAAGAAGGTCATGCACTCCCAGCTCGTCGTGGACGGCGTCGGCACGCTCATGGCGTCGGACACCGCGCCCGGGATGCCGCCCGCGGTCAGCTCGTCCGTCGCGCTGTTCGGCGAGACCGCGGACAGCCAGCGCCTCCACGCGTGGTTCACCGCGCTGTCCGACGGTGCGCGCGACGTCATGGCGATCGAGACCGCCCCGTGGGGCGACGAGTTCGGCATGCTCACCGACAGGTTCGGCACGGTGTGGATGGTGAACGTCGTGGGCGGGGGCGCTCCCGCCTGACCGGTTCGTCCCGTACGGTCACGGCATGCCCGCAGACCTCTCGACCGTCTCGTCGACGACCGCCGCCGCACCCCGCCGTCCCGCGCTCGGCGTGATGCTGCCCCGTACGCTGCCCGCCGACCGCATCGTGCCGTTCGCGCGGCGCGCGGAGGAGGTCGGGCTCGACGAGGTGTGGGTCGTCGAGGACCTCACCTTCCACGGCGGGATCGCACAGGCGGCGACGATCCTCGCGACGACGGAGCGGATCGGCGTCGGGATCGGCATCCTCCCCGCGGCGACGCGCACGCCGTCGACGGCCGCGATGGAGGCCGCGACGCTCGCCGCGCTGCACCCGGGGCGCCTCCAGCTCGGGCTCGGGCACGGCATGCCGTCGTGGATGCGGCAGATCGGGGCGTGGCCCGCGAGCCCGCTCGCGATGCTGGAGGAGACGACGGCGGCGGTGCGCGCGCTGCTGCACGGCGAGCGGGTCACGGCGTCCGGGCGGTACGTGCAGGTGGACGACGTCGCGCTGCACGCCCCGCCCGCCGTCGCACCCCCGGTGCTGCTCGGCGTGCGCGGTCCGCGCTCGCTCGAGGTGTCGGGCCGCGTCGCGGACGGGACCATCCTCGACATGCCGGTCACACCCGAGTACCTCGCGGGCGCGCGCGCGTCGATCGACGCCGGCCGGGCGTCCGCAGGGGACGCCGTGCCGCCGGAGCACCGGGTCGTCGCGTTCGCGCACGGTGTGGTGCACGACGACGCGGCGCTGGCCCGGTCGCTCGCGCGCCCGGGTCTCGCGGTGCTCGCGCTGCCGGACTGGGCCGTGCACGTGGACCCGCTGCCGTTCGCCGACGCGCTGCGGGCGCTGGCCCGCGGGAGCGCGTCGCCCGAGGCGTTCGCCGCGGCGGCGCCCGACGCGTGGGTCGACGCGCTGACCGTCACGGGGACGCCGTCGGACGTGCGGGACCGGCTCGCGCTGCTCGGCGAGCACGGCGTGTCGAGCGTCGTGATGGCGCCGGTGAGCCCCGACCCGACCCGTCCGGACGACCCGTTCGCGGCGCTCGACGCGCTCGAGGCGGTCACCGCACTGCGCTGACACCGCCGAGAGAGAGCCCTGGTCGCCGAGGTAGAACCGTGGTCGGCGACCAGGGCTCTACCTCGCGGACCAGGGCTCTACCTCGCGGACCAGGCTCTACCTCGGGGGCTCAGTAGCGCCAGCTCTGCATGTCCTGCTGGTACGTGCGCTGGACGACCGGCGAGAGCAACGTCGACGGCGGCAGGTCGCGCCGCGGGTTGTCCGCCGGGAGGCGCGTCGTCGCGGCGAGCGACGCGGCGTCGTGGAAGCGCAGCCCGTCGGGGAGGGGCGTGCGGGCGAAGAGTCCGTCCGCGCCGTCGGGCATCTGGTCGAGCTCCGGGCCGGGACCCGGGCCCGGCCCGGAGCCAGGAAGCGAGAGGACGAAGCCCCACTCGCCGAACGACGGGACGTTGACGCCGAGCGGCACGACGGTCCGCTCCGGACCGGCTGCCTCGGCCGACGCGACCACCTGCCAGAACGCGTGGGGCGTGAAGTAGGTCGACGTCGCCTGGGTCGCGAACGCGCCGCCCGGCCGCAGGTGCGCGGCCACCATCGCGTAGAACTCCTGCGAGTAGAGCTTGGCGACACGCTCGCCCGACGGGTCGACGAGGTCGACGAGCACGACGTCGAACGACGCGTCCGTCTCGTCGAGCCAGCGGAACGCGTCGGCGTTGACCACGGTGACGCGCTCGTCGTCGAGAGCGTGCTCGTTGAGGTCGGCGAGCAGGCGGTTCTCGCGCGCGAGGTCGGTCACGGCCGGGTCGAGGTCGACGAGCGTGACGTCCCGCACGGACCCGTAGCGCAGCACCTCGCGCGCGAGCAGGCCGTCGCCGCCGCCGAGGATCGCGACCGACGCGGGAGCCGTCACCGACGTCATCGCCGCGTGCGCGAGGGTCTCGTGGTACCGCGCCTCGTCGACGGAGGAGAACTGGAGCTGGTCGTTCAGGTAGAAGCGGACGTCGCCCTGGTAGTCGGTGACGACGAGGCGCTGGTACGCGCTCGACTCCTGCACGACGACCGGGTCGGTGTACATCCGGGCGCTGATCGACGTCTCGAGCCACGTCGAGGCGGCGAACCCGCCGAGCAGCGCGGCGAGCGTCACCCACGTCAGCGCCGTCCACCGCGGCGGGTGGCCCAGGCGCGCGAGCATGAACAGCGCGACGGCCACGTTGAGCACCGCGACGGCGAACGCCGTGCGCACGAGCCCGAGGTACGGAAGCAGGAGGAACGGGAACAGCAGCGACGCGGCGAGGGCACCGAAGTAGTCGAGCGCGAGCACCTTGGACAGGAGCGACACGGACTCGTCGCGCCCGTGCTCCTTGAGCAGCGCGACGAGCAGCGGGATCTCGACGCCGATCGCCGTCCCGATCGCGAGCGAGAGCAGGACGAACACCGGCCAGTACAGCTCCGTCTGCGCGTACGCCCAGAACAGCACGAGCACCGAGGTGCCGCCGAGCAGGCTCAGCACGAGCTCGTTGCGGACGAAGTTCAGCCCTGCCTCGCGCTGGAGCCGCGGCGCGAGCAGCGAACCGAGGCCCATGCCGAACAGCGTCAGGCCGGTCGCGACGGAGAACGCGACGACGGAGTCCCCGAACAGGTACGACGCCGCCGTGCCGAGGATCAGCTCGTAGACGATGCCGCCGACAGCGACGAGCAGCGCCGCGGCGAACACCGTCGGACGGTCCATGCGGCGCGCCCGTCCGGTGCGCGGGAGGACGGCGGAACCGCCGTCGTCGGCCGGGGTGGGATCGAGGACGGCCGCCGGTGCGTGCTGGTCGACCATGCTCAGGAGCTGATGGTCCCCGCGATGATCAGGCCGATCGCGATGGCCAGACCCGCGATCATCACGCCGAAGGCGACGTTGTGCTCGTCGACGAGCTCACGGTGCAGGTTGAGGCGGAAGAGCTTGTTCGCCACGACGAGCGTGAGCAGGAGCAGGACGATGCCGAGCACCGAGTAGAGGATCGTGGACAGGAAGGCCCACAGGAACGCGAGCGAGGCGACGGACACGGAATCTCCTGGGTGGTGGGTGGTCGGTCAGGACGGGCAGGTCGGGCTGGACGGCTCGGGCACGACGCCGGTGCGGCGCGTCACTTCCCGACGCCCCCTCCGCCGTAGAGCGTGCGGCGGTAGCACGACGTCGTGGAGTCGGTCGCGGCCGGTGTCGGGGTCCCGCTCGCGGGCGCGGTCGTCACGACGGTCCGCGGCGTGCAGGATGCGCCGTCGTCCCGGCTCGCCTGGCACGCGCTGAACGAGAGGAGCAGCACGAACGCCCCGGCGATGGCGGCAGCGACCGCACCCGTCCGCGAGCGCGGCGTGAGACGGCGGCCGAACAGGCGCGTCTGCTCTGCGACGTCGAGGCGCCGCCCCGCGTACACGCTCGTCACGGGACCGAGCGGGCCCGTGGTGCGCTCGACGGAGACGACGACGCCGTGTCCGGTGAGGTCGGCGTACTCCACCTGCTGGCCGGGCACGAACGGCTCCGCGAACGTCCCCTCGACGGACCGCACGGTGCCCGTCCCGCGCTCGCGCACCGTGAGCCGGTGCGGGCGGCCGTCGAGCCGCAGGTCGAGCTGCCTCCCGCGGTGCAGGCCGGACAGGTCGACGACGGGAGGGTCCGACTCCGTGGGGCGGTACAGCGTGAGCTCGCGCTCGTCGTGGTCGTACTCGAGCCACACGTCCGACCCGTCGTGACCGATGAGCTGCCACTCCTCCCACGTGAACGTCGTCCCGGCTTCGCGCATCTCGAGCACGGCCGAGGCACGCACCGTCGTGCGCACGGCATCCCGTCCCGCGCCCGTCGCCACGAGCTCCTCCCCCACCCGGAGCGTGAGGCGCCGTCCTCCGCTCACAGCAGGCTCCGCACCGCGACGTCGCCCGCCGCGAACGCGTCGGCCAGGAGGGTGCGCACGTCGTCGGCGAACGTCGGGGACGACGGCGCGCGGCACGTCGTCAGGGTCACGTACGCGGCGCCGTGCTCGGGCCACGTGTGCACCGCGAGGTGCGACTCCGCGAGGAGGACCGCGATGCTCGTGCCCTGCGGCTCGAACCGGTGCGCGACCTCGCCGAGCGGCGTCATGCCCGCGAGGCGCACGACCGCGTCGAGCGACGCGCGCACGGTCGCCTCGTCGTCGAGCAGGCGGGGATCGGCTCCCGTCACGTCGAAGACGTGGACGAGGTTGCGGTGCACGGCTCAGCTCCCGACGACGGCGCGACCGACCCCGGACGAACCGCCCGGACCGGGCCCGCGACGTCGGGCCGCGCACACCCTAGCGGACCACGTCGCACGGGTCGCACGCCCGTCCGGCAGTACGACATCGCGAGATAGAACCGCCGGTCGCGAGGTAGAACCCCGCGGCCTCTACCTCGCGACCGGGGGTTCTATCTCGCGACGGCGGCCTCCCGGGTAGCCCGGACGCCCGCGCGCTGCGGGACGGCACGGAGGTCGTTGGCGCTGCGCAGCACGGGCGCCGCGGCGAGCGCCGCCGGGTCGAGCTCTGCCGTCGTGGTGACCGTGATCGTCGCCGTGCTGCCGGCGGGCAGGCTCAGCAGGGCGTCGTCGGCGACGGCGTCCGGCGCGAGCCGGTCGGCGAGGACCGCGACGTCGCGCACGAGCGAGCGGGCCCGCACGTGCACGCGGTAGCCGTCCGCGCAGCGCTCGACCCGGACCTCCGCCGCGTGCGGGTCGAGACGCAGGTGCACGTCCTCGACGAACGTGTGCACGACCCGCTCCGGACCGAGGTCCACGACGAGCACCGCGTCCGTCGGGTCCGCGGGCCGCGCCAACGTGTCGGGGACCGCGACGAGCAGCACCGACCGCAGCGGCACCGACACCGCGACCGTCCCGCGTGCCGGGTCCATCCCGTCGAGCCGCTCGAGCCGCATCGACAGCGCGCCGCGCCACGACTCGTCGTGGTCGTTGACGACGGCGACGTGCGGCGACCCGTCGCGCTCCACCACCGCGAGCGCCCGCGGCGCGAACGCCCGCCGCATCGCGTACCAGAGCGGCTTGGGCCGTTCTTCCGAGTCGATCGCCGACCAGCTCGTCACCGGCCAGCAGTCGTTGAGCTGCCAGACGATCGCGCCCGCCGTCCGCGGCCACCACGACCGGTAGTGGTCGAGCGCGTGCGCGACGGCGCGGGCCTGGTTGAGCTGCGCGGCCCAGTGCCAGTCCGCGAACCGGGCGGACACGCCGAGGTGCGGCGCCATGCCGCGGTCGAGCTTGCCGTTGCCGTCGTCGGCCTTCTGGTGCACGAGCCACACGGGGTCCGCGGTGGGCTCGGGCGCGTCGGCGAGCGGACCGCCGTCGACGGCGTGCACCGCGTCCGTGAGCGTGCGCCACGTCGGCGGTCCCTGGAACCCGAACTCCGAGCAGAAGCGCGGCACCTCGTCGCGGTACGCGCGGTAGTCGACGCGGTTCCACACCTCCCACTGGTGGTGGGTGCCGTGGTCGGGGTCGTTGGGGTGCAGGTCGGGCCGGCCGGGGCTGTACGGGCTGTTGTCGGTGTACGGGCGCGTCGGGTCGACGTCCGCGACGACGCGCGGCAGCAGGTCACGCGCGTACCCCTCGCCCCAGGTCAGCCCGCCGAGCCGATCCTTCCAGCCCCAGTCCTCGTGGCCCCACACGTTCTCGTTGCCGCCGTTCCAGATCACGAGCGACGGGTGCGGCACGAGCCGCGCGACGTTCTCCCGCGCCTCGGCCTCGATCTCGGACCACAGCTCGTCGTCCTCGCTGTAGGCAGCGCACGCGAGGAGGAAGTCCTGCCACACGAGGAGCCCGCGCTCGTCCGCGAGGTCGTAGAAGTCCTCGGACTCGTACATCCCGCCTCCCCACACGCGCAGCAGGTTGAGGTTGCCCTCGACGGCCTGGTCGAGCCGCCGGGCCAACCGCTCGCGCGTGAGGCGCGTGACGAGGTGGTCGTCGGGGATCCAGTTCGCGCCGCGCACGAACACGGGCCGCTCGTTGACGTGCAGCACGAACGGCGTGCCGTGCTCGTCGGGCGTCGTGTCGATCCGCACCGTGCGGAACCCGACCCGCCGCCGCCACGCGTCGAGCGCGGCGCCGTCGGGCGTCGCGAGCGTCACGTCGACCCCGACGAGCGGCTGCGCACCGTGCCCGACGGGCCACCACACGGGCGCGTTCGGGACGTCGAGCGACACGACGGCCGACGTCGCACCGGCCGCCACCTCGACGCGCGCCCGTGGCGTCCGCCCGGCGGCGGGACCCCACCCGGGCAGGTCGAGCGCGACGTCGAGCGCGACGTCGAGCACGAGCGGTCCGGCAGGTACGAGCGACGAGCGCTGGACGTCCACGTGGACCTCCAGCCGGCCGGTCCCGGTCGCTCCGTCGGGCGCGAGGTCGGCGACGTGCACGAACGGCCGAACGCGGTCGAGCCGCGCGACGCTCCACCGCTCGACGCGCACGGGCTTCCAGATGCCCGCGGTCCGCAGGTCGGGGCCCCAGTCCCACCCGTACGAGCACGCCATCTTCCGGATCGCGTTGAACGTGTTCGGGTACGCCGACGGGCGCGGCCCCAGGCGCTCGCTCGCCGCGTCCGACCACGCGGTCGCCGAGCCGAGCGCGACGACCAGGTCTCGCTCGGCACCGTCCGCGAACCGCCGCACGTCCACGCGGTGCGAGCGGTGCATGTTCCGGCTCGTCAGGACCGTCTCGTCGCCCAGGCGCACGTCGGCGACGGTGTCGAGGCCGTCGAGCACGAGGTCGACGTGCTCGTCGTCGGCCGCGGGGTCCAGCCGCAGGGCGCGCTGGTACTCCCAGTCCGCCCCGTGCACCCACGCGAGCGCCGACTCGTTCGCGTCGAGGTACGGGTCCGGGATCAGCCCCGCCGCGAGGAGGGCGGTGTGCGCGTCCCCCGGGACCGGCGCGGGCACGACGGCGGCGCGCACCGGGGCGGGCACGTCACCCGACGTGGCGCGCAGGGTCCAGCCGGCGGTCAGGTCGACGGTCGTCATGCGGGTTCTCCCTCGGGGTGCAGGGTTCGGTTGCTCGGAGTGGTCGGGGTGGTCGGGGTGGTCGGGGTGGTGCCGATGGTCCCGGTCGACCACGCGCGCCACCATGCGTCGGCGATCGCCGCGTGGCCGGCAGGGGTCGGGTGGACGCCGTCGGCGGCGACGGCGCGCGGGCCGATCTCGCGGGCGAGGTCGGCCATGACGGTGGCGAGCGGGACGAACACCGCCCCGACGTCGCGCGCCACCCGTGCGACGGCGTCCTGCTTCGGACCGAGGTCGTCGGCCCACGCCTGCGCGTCGGTGAGCGGCAGCGCGAACGGCTCGACGAGCACGAGGCGGGTCCCCCGCGCGTGCCACGGCGCGACGAGCGCTCGCAGGGTCGCCTCGAACGCGTCGACCGGCGTGACCTCGCCCGCGTCGAGGGCGCGCCACGTGTCGTTGACCCCGACGTAGAGCGACAGCACGTCGGCGTCGAACGGGAGGACGTCGCGCTCCCAGCGCGCGAGGAGGTCGCTCGCCCGGTCGCCGCCGACCCCGGTGTTGTGGACGGTCGACCCGGCGAGCGGGCCGCGCGCGAGCAGGCCCACGTAGCCGGTGCCGACGTCGTCGGGGTCGGAGCGGTCGCGCCCCCACTCCGTGATCGAGTCGCCCGCGAACACGACGTGCCGGGGTGCGTCGGTGCCACCGGTGCCGCCGGTCACGACCGCAGCTCCGCGATCCGGCGCTCGGGGTCGGGCGCGGCGGCCGCGAGCGTGCGCGTGTACTCGTGCTGCGGTCGCAGGATGACGTCGTCGGCCGGGCCCGCCTCCACCACGACGCCGCGGTGCAGCACCATGACCTCGTCGGAGAAGTGCCGGGCGGTCGCGAGGTCGTGCGTGATGTAGAGGACGCCGAGGTTCTCCTCGCGCTGCAGCCGCGCGAGCAGGTTGAGCACCCCGAGGCGGATGGACACGTCGAGCATCGACACGGGCTCGTCGGCGACGAGGATGCCTGGCTCCGGCGCGAGCGCCCGCGCGATCGCGATGCGCTGGCGCTGCCCGCCGGAGAGCTCGTGCGGCTTGCGCTGCGCGTACTCCTCGGCCGGGTCGAGGCGCACGCGGTGCAGGAGCTGGAGCACGCGCTCGTGGACCTGCCGCCGGTCGAGGTCCGGGTGGTGCAGCGCGACCGCCCGCGCGAGGTGGTGCCCCGCCGAGTGGTACGGGTTGAGCGACGCGAACGGGTCCTGGAACACCATCTGCACCGCCTTGCGGTACGCGGACCGCGCGCGACGCCCCCGGCCCACGGGGGCGCCGTCGACCAGGATCTCGCCCGACGACGGGCGTTCGAGCTGCATGAGCAGCTTGGCGATCGTGGACTTGCCCGAGCCGGACTGCCCGACGAGCGCGACCGTGCTGCCGGGCTGGAGCGTAAAGCTCACGTGGTCGACGGCACGCAGCCGGGTCGAGCGCAGGCCGCTGCGCAGGCGGTAGTCCTTGACCAGGTCACGGGCCTCGAGCGTGGTCATGCGGTCTCCTCCTCGTCCGTGGCGTCCTGCGTCGTCTCGTCGAGCACCTCGTCCTCGAGGTCGGCGTCCCCCGCGCGGACGAAGTCGCCGCGCTCGCCGGTCAGCGACGGGAACGACGCGAGCAGCCGCCGCGTGTACGGGTGCTGCGGGTCGGTGTACAGCGTGACGGCGTCAGCCTGCTCGACGATCCGGCCCGCGCGCATGACGGCGATCCGGTCGCTGATCTCCAGCAGGAGCGGCAGGTCGTGCGTGATGAACACGACGGCGAACCCGAGCTCCGCCCGCAGTCGCGTGATCTCGCGCAGGATCTCGCGCTGGACCACGACGTCGAGCGCGGTCGTCGGCTCGTCCATGACGAGCACCTGCGGCTCGAGCGCGAGCGCCATGGCGATCATGACGCGCTGGCGCATGCCCCCCGAGAGCTCGTGCGGGTAGGAGCCGAGCCGGCCGGCGTCGACCCCGACGCGCTCGAGGAGCTCGCCGCACCGCGCGCGCCGCTCGCGGCGCGACAGCCCGGGTCGGTGCGTCGTGAAGACGTCCTCGAACTGCGACCGGATCGTGAGCACCGGGTTGAGCGAGTTCATCGCGCCCTGGAACACCATGGCGACCTTGTCCCAGCGGAACGCCCGCAGGTCCTCGCCGTGCAGCGACGAGAGGTCGACGGTGTACCCCTCGCGCGAGTGGAACACCGCGCGGCCCGACGTGATCGCGGCCGGCGGCTTGAGCAGGCGCGTCACGCCGTACGCGAGCGTGGATTTGCCGCACCCGCTCTCGCCAGCCAGCCCGAGGATCTCGCCGCGGCGCAGCACGAGGTCCACGTGCTGCACCGCCGCGACGGGCGGGTCGACGAGGTACGTCACGGAGAAGTCCTCGATCTCGAGGACGGGGTGCGAGCCGACGACGGCCGTCGGCTGGTCCTGGAGCGTGCCCTCAGTCATGCCGTCACCTCGTCGGCCTCGCGGAGCTGCTCGCGCGACATGCGCCACCGCTTGCGCTGGGAGCGGGTCTGGGCGCGCAGCTTCGGGTTGATGATCTCGTCGATGGAGAAGTTGATGAGCGACAGCGCGGCGCCGAACAGCGCGAGCATGAGGCCCGGCGGCACGAACCACCACCACGCGCCCAGGCGCAGGGCGAGGCCGTTCTGCGCGTAGTAGAGCATCGTTCCCCACGTGAAGGAGTTCGAGGCCCCGAGCCCCAGGAACGACAGGCCCGCCTCCCCGAGGATCGCGAAGATCACGGCGAACACGACCTGCGACGCGAGGATCGGCACGAGGTTCGGCAGGATCTCGACGGCGAGGATGCGCCAGCTCCGCTCGTCGGCCACGCGCGACGCGAGCACGTAGTCGCGCTCGCGCAGCGACAGCGTGTAGCCGCGCAGCACGCGCGCCGACCCCGCCCAGCTCGTGATCGCGAGGACGAGCGCGACGAGCCACACCGACTTCTGCGGCACGTAGCTCGAGATGACGATGACGAGCGGGAGGCCGGGGAGCACGAGCATGACGTTCGAGAACAGCGAGAACGCCTCGTCGACCCAGCCGCCGACGAACGTGCCGACGACGCCGAAGAACGCCGAGAGCACGAGCGTGAGGACACCGACGACGAGCCCGATGGTCAGCGACCCGCGCGTCGCGTGGGCGAGCTGCGCGACCACGTCCTGGCCGGTCTGCGTCGTCCCGAGCGGGTGCCCGGGTCCGGGCGGGGACAGCCCGATGTCGGAGACGGTCGACGGGTTGCCGACGAACAGCGGCCCGAGCAGGCCGAACAGGACGATCGCCCCGGCGACGGTCAGCCCGACGCCGAGCTTGAGCGTCATCGGCGGCAGGACGCGGCGCCGGCGGCGGCCGCTGGAGGCCTCGGCGGCCTCCTCGGCGGCGAGCGCCGGGTCTTGGGTGGTGATGGCCATGCGAGCCTCCTAGGACCGGGCCCGCGTGCGCGGGTCGATCACGCCGTACAGGAGGTCGACCAGGAGGTTGGCCCCGAGCACGGACAGGGTGATGACGAGGAACACGCCCTGCATGAGCGCGTAGTCGTTGCTGTTGACCGCCTGGAGCAGCGCGGACCCGATGCCGGGGTACGAGAACACCGCCTCGGTGACGATCGACCCGGCGACGACGAAGCCGAGCGAGATGGCGAACCCGGACAGCGACGGCAGGACGGCGTTGCGCGCGGCGTAGGCGAACCGGATGCGGCGCGGGCGCAGGCCCTTGGCCTCGGCGGTGACGAGGTAGTCCTCGGCGAGCGTCGAGACCATCATGTTGCGCATCCCGAGCATCCAGCCGCCGACCGACGAGATGACGATCGTCAGCGCGGGCAGCGTGCCGTGGTAGATCACGGACGACACGAACGCCCACGTCGGTTCCGGGCCGGCGAACGTGTAGACGTCGTAGCCGTGGCTCAGCGGGAAGACGGGCCAGACGCTGCCGAGCAGGAAGAGCAGGAGCAGCGCGAGCCAGAAGTAGGGGACGGACTGGAGCATGGTCGCGGCGGGGACGAGGTTGTCGACGAACGACCCTCTCTTCCAGCCCGCGAGCATGCCGAGCCCGACGCCGATCGCGAACGACACGACGGTCGACAGGCCGATGAGCCCGACGGTCCACGGCAGCGTCTGGCCGATGACCTGGCCCACGCCCGCCGGGAAGTACGCGACCGACGTCCCGAGGTCGCCCTGCGCGAGCGCCTGGAGGTACGTGACGTACTGGCTCCACAGCGACGCGTCGGTGTCGGTGCCGAGCATGGCCTCGATCGCGTCGCGCGTGGCCGGCGAGACCGGACCCTTCGTCGCGAGCTTGGAGAGCATGATGTCGACGGGGTTGCCCGGCATGAGCCGGGGGATGAGGAAGTTGAGCGTCAGCGCGGCCCACAGGGCCACGACGTAGAAGCCCGCCTTCCGGAGTACGAAGCGCACCGGTCGAACCTCCCTGTTCGTCCTGCTGCCCGGCTGGGTGGTCCCGGCGCCGCCGGTCGCCGCGAGGCGCCGTGGGGGCCGCGCGCCGCGGTGGCGCCGGGACCTGTCCAGGGACGGGTCAGTTCTCCACAGGGGTGATGGACTTGAGGACGATCCCGTTGTCCCAGGCCTTCCAGGACGCGGGCATCGCGTACTTGTCGTCGTCGGTCGGCCAGCCGGTCGCCCGTGACGTGTTGAACTCCGTGAGCATCGAGTTCACGTAGATCGGGATGTACGGCAGCTCGTCCGCGATGATCTCCTGGACCTTCGCGTACTCCTCGGTCTGCACGGCCTCGTCGTCGGTCGCGCGCGCGACCGCGAGCGCCGCGTCGACGTCCGGGTTCGAGAAGCGCGCGAAGTTCCCGGCCGACGCCGTCTCGCCCACCTTCACCGTGTTCGCCGAGTCGTACTTGCCGAAGTAGGTGAAGTACGGGTTCGACGACGCCCCGAGCCCGATCGAGTCCAGGCTGAGCTGGAACGTGCCCGCCGTCTGCGCTTGGTTCCACTCGTTCCACGCGACCTGGCTCGGCACGAGCTCGATCCCGACCTCGGCGGCCTGCTGCTTCATCGCGTCGTTGAGCGAGATGAAGTCGCTCCACCCCGTGACGGTCTGGATGGTCATGGACAACCGCTGGCCGTCCTTGGTGCGGACGCCGTCGTCGCCCATGGTCCAGCCGGCGTCGTCGAGGATCTGGTTCGCCGTGTCGACGTCGGCCGTCTCGGGCACCGTGAGCAGGTCCTTGTCCGTGATCCACTTCTCGTCGCGCTCGGGCAGGAGCAGCGTCGGCGACGCGGTCTCGGCGAACCCGCCCCCCGCGAGGTTGTTGAGCTGCGTGCGGTCGATCGCGTGGTAGAGCGCCTGGCGGACCGCCTTGTCGGTCTGCGGCCCCTCGCACCCGAGCTCGGCGTTCGAGCACGTGTAGATCGACGCCGTGAGCGCGGGGGTGTTCACGTACGACAGGTCGGGGTTCGTCTCGATGAGGTCCTCGAGGCCGGGCAGGAACGACGACATCCAGTCGACGTCGCCCGCGGTGAGGGCGGCGCTCGCGGCGTCCGCGGTGTCGAGGGCGATGTAGCGCACCTCGTCGACCTTGGGCAGGCCCTCCTCCCAGTACTCGGGATTCTTCTCGAGCACGTAGGACTGCGCGGAGAACGACTTGACCGTGTACGGGCCCGTGCCGACGGGGTCGCTGTTGATCTCGGTCACCGGGTCGGCGACGTCCTTCCACACGTGCTCGGGCACGATCGCCTGGTTCCCCAGGACGGCGGGCTCCTGCATGAACGACGTCTCGGGGAACGTGAGCGTCACCGTGGTGTCGTCGGTCGCCTCGGCCGTCGCGGCGAGCCCGCTCGTGTTGAGCGCGGGGGTGTCCTTGATGAGGTTGAACGTGAAGGCGACGTCGGCGGCGGTGAACGGCTCGCCGTCGCTCCACGACACGCCCTCGCGCGTCGTGATGGTGAGGACGGTGCCGTCCTCGTTCCACTCGAAGCCGGTGGCGAGCAGCGGCGTCGGCTCGGCGTCGCTCGCGAGGTTGTACCAGTAGAGCGGCTGGAAGATCACGCCGAGGGTCGGCTGGAGCGCCGTCGTGCTCAGCGGGTTGAAGTTCTCGGTGATCGTGCCCGTCGAGCCGTTGAACACGGTGATCGACGTGCCGTCGCCGGCGGACGTGGTGCCGTCGCCGGCACCGCCGCTGCAGCCGGCGAGCAGGGCGACCGACGCGACGGCGGCGGCCGCGACGGTGAGCGTTCGGGTGCGGTGCAGGAACATCAGTGGTCCTCCTCGGGTGGCGACCGGCCGACGGTGGCCGGTTCTGGGCGATGACCGCAGGAGGATTCTTGCCCTACTAAATTTACCGTGTCAATATATCGCCGCGGCTCGGCACCGGCGTCGGGCACCTCGCACCCAGCCAGGAGGTCGACGACGATGTCCCGCAGCGCCCCCGGCCGGAGCGCGACCCGCGTGGCCGTGCTCGACCTCGTGCGCTCGACCGGCACCCTCAGCCGCGTCGAGATCGCCGAGCGCACCGGCCTGACCCCGGCGACCATCACGCACGTCGTGCGCGAGCTCGTGGCCGACGGGCTCGTCCGCGAGGTCGGCCGCCAGAAGTCCGGCGGGACCCCGCGCCGCCTGCTCGCCGTCGACCCCGAGGCCTGGTACGCCGTCGGGGTCCAGCTCGACCGCTGCTCGGCGAGCGTCGTCCTGCTCGACTTCGCGGGCCGCACGGTCGCGCGGTCCGCGCTGCGCGGCACCGGGCGCGAGGCTCCGGGCGACTATCTCGGCGTCGTCGCCGCACAGGTCCGGGCCGTGCTCGACGACGCGGGCGTGGGCGCCGAGCGCGTGCTCGGCGTGGGCCTCGCGACGCACGGCCCGCAGGACGAGGAGCGGGGCGTGCTCCTCACCCCGCAGCCCACCCCCGCGTGGCGCGGGTACCCGCTCGTCACCGACCTCGCCGAGCGCCTCGGCCTGCCCGTGCGGCTCGAGAACGACGCGACCGCTGCCGCCGTCGGCGAGCAGTGGGCCGGCGAGCAGGTCACGGGCAGCTCCCCCGCGACGTTCGGGCTCGTCTACTGCAGCAGCGGCCTGGGCGGGGGCGTCGTCGTCGACGGTCTCGCGTACCGCGGGCTGTCGGGCAACGCCGTCGAGCTCGGCCACATCAGCCTCGACCGCGTGGGGCCACGCTGCCGCTGCGGCAACCGCGGCTGCGTCGAGGTGCTCGCCGGGCCCGAGGCCGTCGTCGCGCGCGCCCTCGCCGAGCCCGGGCTCGACCACCTCGGCCTCACGGGCCTGCCCGACGAGACGCTCGTCGAGCTCGAGCGCGTCGCGCGCGCGGCGCGGGACGGGAGCGTCGCGGCCGCGCGGCTGCTGGGCGACGCGGGGGACGCCCTCGGGCTCGCGGCGGTCACGCTCGCGAACCTCTTCGACCTGGACGTCGTGGTCTTCGCCGGGCCCGCGCTGGGCACGGTGGGCGACGTCGTCGTACCCCGCGTCCAGCGCTCGCTCGACCGGGCCGCGTACAACCGGGACCTGCGGCCGGTCCGTGCGACCCTGTCGACGCACGGCACGACGGCCGCGGCCGTCGGCGTCGCGGTCTCGGTGCTGCGCGGGCCTCCCGAGCCGCGCCCGGCGTCCGACGCCGCGGGCCCCGGCCCGCGCGCGGCCTGACACCGGCCGGCGACCCGCCGACGACTCGCCGACCACCCACCGCGACCACGCGACCCACACGACGAGCCAACCGAGAGGACGAGGATGGACCTCGACCGCACGATCCTGCGCCGCGACGACGTCGCCCTGGTCGTCGAGACCTGCGCCGCGGGCCTGCCCGCGGTGCTGCACTGGGGCGCCGACCTCGGCGAGCTCGACGACGCGCTCCTCGACGGGCTCGCGCTCGCCACGACGCGCCAGACGCCGCCCGGGACGCTCGACGCGGCGTGGCGCCTCAGCCTCCTCCCGCAGGACTCCGAGGGCTGGGCCGGGCGCCCCGGCGTCCTCCTCGAGTGGGCCGGACGCCCGGTGTTCCCGCGGTGGGCGACGCGGGCCCGGCGCGAGCGCGGTGCCGACGGCGAGAGCGAGGCCGCGCTCGTCGTCGAGGCCGCGGACGACGCCGCGGGGCTGCGCCTGGTGACGCGCCTCGCGATCGGCGCGGGCGGCGTCGTCACGGTGGACCACACGCTGACGAACGCCGGGGACGCGCCGCTCACGGTGCACCAGCTCGAGGCGACGCTCCCCGTGCCGACGCGCGCCGACCACCTCACGTCGTTCACCGGGCGGTGGACGCGCGAGAAGTCGCCGCGCACGACCGAGATGCCGCGCGGCTCGACGACGCGCCAGACCCGCCGCGGGCGCGTCGGGCACGACTCGCCGCACGTCGTGCTCGCGTCGGCGGGCACGCCGCGCGACCGGCGCGGCGACGTCTGGGCGGTCCACCTGGGGTGGAGCGCCGACGTCACGTACCGCGTCGACCGCACGCCCGAGCACCCGACGCTCCTGGGCGCGGGCGAGCTGCTGCGCCCGGGCGAGGTCGTGCTCGCACCGGGCGAGACGTACGCGGCGCCCACCACGTACTTCGCGTGGTCCGCCGACGGGCTCGACGGCGTCGCGGCGCGCTTCCACACGTTCCTGCGCGCCCGCCCGCAGCACCCGCGCTCGCCGCGACCCCTCGTGCTCAACACATGGGAGGCGGTCTACTTCGACCAGGACCCGGCACGGGTCGAGGCGCTCGCGCGACGCGCGGCCGAGGTCGGCGTGGAGCGCTTCGTGCTCGACGACGGGTGGTTCCACGACCGCCGCGACGACACCCGGGGCCTCGGCGACTGGTGGGTCGACCGGGCCGTGTGGCCCGACGGGCTCGGCCCGCTCGCGGACCTCGTGCACGGCCTCGGGATGGAGCTCGGACTGTGGTTCGAGCCGGAGATGGTCAACCTCGACTCCGACCTCGCGCGGACCCACCCCGACTGGCTGCTGCACAGCCCGACGCACCTCGACGCGCCCCCCGGGCTGTCCTGGCGCGGTCAGCACGTCCTCGACCTCGCGAACCCCGACGCGTACGCCCACGTGCGCGACGCGATGAGCGCCGTGATCGGCGAGCTGGGCGTCGACTTCGTCAAGTGGGACCACAACCGCGACCTCGTCGAGACGGTCCACGACGACCGCCCCGGCACGCACGCCCAGACCCGCGCGGCGTACGCGCTCATGGCCGAGCTCAAGGAGCGGCACCCCGGGCTCGAGATCGAGTCGTGCTCGTCGGGGGGCGCGCGGACCGACCTCGGCGTGATGGCCGTGGCCGACCGCGTCTGGGCATCGGACTCGAACGACCCCGTCGAGCGCCAGGACATCCAGCGCTGGACGCAGCTCCTCCTGCCGCCCGAGCTCGTCGGCGGGCACGTGGGCCCCGGCGAGGCGCACTCGTCCGGCCGCACGACCGACCTCTCGTACCGCCTCGCGACGAGCCTGATGGGCTCGGCCGGCTTCGAGTGGGACCTCCTCGGCTGCACGCCGGAGGAGGTCGCGACGATCACGGCCTGGGCCGCGCTGTACAAGGAGCTGCGGCACGTGCTCCACACCGGGGACGCGGTGCACGCCGACGTCGTCGATCCGGCGCTGCGCGTCGTCGGCGCGGTGCTCCCCGACCGCTCGGAGGGCGTCTGGACGATCGCGACCGTGGCGACGCTCGAGGACGCGCTGCCCGAGCGCGTCCACCTGCACGGCCTCGACCCCGACCGGCGCTACACCGTGCGCGTGCGCGACGAGATCGGTCTCGCGCGCCACGGCTGGGTCACGCCGCCGTGGCTGACCACGCCCGTCACCGTGAGCGGGCGTGTGCTCGCCGAGGTCGGGCTGCAGATCCCTGGGCTGTGGCCCGCGCAGGCGCTCGTCGTGCACGTCACCGCTGCGGACTGACACGCGGTGGGGCTCGGGCGGTCGTCGCCGCTCACCTGACCGTCGAAAGGCGGCGTGCTGACGGTCTCGACTCAGTCGCCCGTGCTCGCTACCGAGGCGGTGCGTCGCAGGCTCGCCGCGATGCACACGCCCAGGGTCGCCGACAGAGGCGCATACACGGTCAGGTCGAGCTTGTGGAAGATCCCGCGATCGCCGGTGACGTCCTGCGGCAGGAAGTAGAGCGCGCGGCCGATCAGGACCGCCGACCCGCCCCAGGCCGCGAGCCGCACCAGACGACGCAGCAGTCCAGGACGGAGCATGCTGGAGGTGGACGCTGCCACCACGCCGGAACCGCCGAAGAGGACCAGCGCCATCATCCAGGTCTCGGCGTCGGTCGGCCTCTCGGTCGAGCCGCCGATGCGCTCTGCCCAAGCCTCGTCGGTGCCGCCCGGCCATCTCCACCCGAGCGCCCATGCCGCGTGCAGCAGTCCCAGCCCGCCCAGGCCGACCGGCCCCACGAGCTCGACCGCGCCCTGCCTTCTTCGTGCAACCGCCGCGCGTCCATCCGCGCTCACCTCGAGCATCACTCGGCCTCCGATCCGAAACCATGAGTTCCGAAACTGACAGTACCGTATACTGGGGGGATGACCAGCGCACCGCAGATGGGCCGGCCCCGCGAACATCGCGTCGACCGCGCGATCCACGAGGCTGTGCGGGCGCTGCTCGCCGAGCGCGGCTACCCGTCGCTGACCGTCGACGCGGTGGCGGCACGCGCCGGAGTGGGCAAGGCGGCCATCTACCGGCGGTACGCGACGAAGCAGGAGATGACCTTCAGCGTGCTGCTGCACGACGCTCGCGAGCCCGCTCCCGAGGACACGGGCTCGCTCAAGGGCGACCTGCTGGCGTTGACGTCGCAGATCGCCGATCAGCTCGCCGGGTCCTCGGCCGGCGTGATGGCGGGTCTGCTCGCGGACGTGTACGCCGACCCCGCTCTCAACGACCGGTTCGAGCGGACATACCTCGCCGTCGAGCGCTCGATCGTCGCCACGCTCCTCGACCGCGCCGTCACCCGCGGCGAGCTGACGCATCGCCCGGACCCCGCGGTGCTCCACGTGCTGCTGCTCGGGCCGATGTTCGCGTGGCTGATCATGCTCGACGAAGACCCCGCCCGCGCCCCCGACCTGGCCGCCCTCGTCGCCGGGTTGATCCACGAATCACTCGCCTCGGGCGCACTGTCCACCGCTCCATAGGCCGAGCCCACCCACGACAACCCGGCGTGATCCGGCCCAGACCAAGGTGCTCCTCGGCTTCATCGGCACGCCGGTGACAGAGCCCTGACGACGTAGAGCGCTACCTGCACCACGCGGCGAGGCCGGTCGGGGTGCCGACCGCCTCGCGCTCTGGCAGCATCGCGCCATGAACGGCGACATCGTCTGGGAGGAGCGCGAGGTCGACGTCGGGGGCCGCCCCGTGTTCGTCCGCGTCGGACCCGAGGTGCCCGGGAGCGTGCCGATCGTGCACGTGCACGGGTTCGCCGTCTCCGGCACCTACCTGCTGCCGACGGCGTCTCGGCTCGCGCACCGCGCGACGACGTTCGTCCCCGACCTCCCCGGCTACGGGCGCACGCCGGACTGGGGTTCGGCGCTCGGCATCCCGGCCCTCGCGCTGGCGCTCCTCGAGCTGCTCGACGCCCTGGAGCTCGACCAGGTCGTGCTGATCGGGAACTCGATGGGCGGGCCCGTCAGCCTGGAGGTCGCGCACCAGGCACCCGACCGCGTCGCCGGCGTCGTCCTCGCATCCCCCGCGGGCGGCGTCCACAACCAGCCCTTCGTGCGCGCCCTCGGCCAGCTCGCGCGCGACGCGACGCGCGAGAGCCCCGCGATGGCGCGCGTCGCCGTGCCCGACTACCTGCGCTTCGGTCCGGTCTCGACCCTCCACCTCTTCAGCGAGCTCGCCCGCTTCCCGTCCCTCGAACGCATCCTGCGGACGCCGGTCCCGACGCTGGCCGTCGTCGGCTCGCGCGACCCGCTCATGCCGCCGCCCTGGCGCGTGCGCGAGGTCGGGCGACTCGCTCCCGAGCACCTCTCCGTGGTGCTCATCGAGGGTGCCGCGCACGCGATGAACTTCAGCCACCCGCGCGAGCTCGCGCACGTCGTGTCGTGCTGGCTCGACGGGCGCCAGATCACCGACGACCCCGACGCCCCCGGGATCGCACGGGTCCTGCAGATCCACCGCGGTCCCACGACCACCCCAGAGGCGTGAGGTCGGCTCAGCCGTCGACCGCGGCCGGAGCATCGACCGCGTGCTCCGCGGCCCGGCTCACCTGCTCCCACGCCGACCACGTCTCCAGGCGCCGGCGCGAGACGTCCTGAGCCAGGTCGTAGACCATGCTGCCGAGCAGGAGCCGCAGCGGGGGGTCGTCGCTGTCGACCAGGGTGAGCATCGCCTCGGCGGCGAGGCGAGGGTCGCTGTCGGCCGACCCGTCGGCCCACTGACTCTCCAGCTCGGCACGCAGCGGCGTGTAGGCGTCGAGCGGCGTCGTCGACACCATGCTCGAGTACAGGTCGGTCCAGTAGCCGCCGGGTTGGACGATCGTGACCTTGACGCCGAACGCCGCCGCCTCCGACGCCACGGCCTCGCTCAGGCCCTCGAGCGCGAACTTGCTCGCGCTGTACAGGCCGGTGCTCGCGAAGCCGCCGAGGGCGGCGATGCTCGAGACCTGCACGAGGTGGCCAGACCCCTGCCGGCGCAGGTGCAGCAGGACGGCCTGGGTGACCCAGAGCGCCCCGAAGACGTTGACCTCGAGCTGGGCCCTCGCCTCCTTCTCGGTGAACTCCTCGACCATGCCCATGGACAGGGTGCCGGCGTTGTTGACGACGACGTCGAGCCGCCCGACGTGCTCGACGGCGGTCGCCACGGCCGCGACGACGGCGTCCCGGTCGGTCACGTCCAGCGGGAGCACCAGGACACGGTCGCGGTGGGCCGGGTCGAACGCGTCGACGGTGGCAGTCCTGGAGGCGGCCACCACGCGGTCGCCGCGCTCGAGCGCCGCGACGGCGAGCGCGTGGCCAAGACCTCGGCTCGCGCCGGTGATGAACCAGGTACGGGGTGCGGGGGAAGACGGTCGCACGGGATCTCCTCGATGTTGTGAGACGAGACGGTCCGTCTCGTTGAACCAGGAAGTTACCCGCGACCATCGCGCGTGTCAAGACGAGACGTTCCGTCTCGTTCGCGTAGGGTGGCCACATGCCGAAGCCAGACCCCGCCCGCCGGAGCGAGACGTCACGTCGGGCGGTCCTCACCGCCGCGTTCGACCTCCTCCAGGAGGTGCCCTATCCCCAGCTCAGCATCGAGCGCATCGCCGGACGGGCCGGCGTCGGCAAGCAGACCATCTACCGGTGGTGGCCCTCCAAGGCCGCGGTCCTCCTCGACGCCTTCCTGCTGCTCAGCGAGAGCGGCGACGGCGCGCCGCCCACCCTGCCCGACACGGGCGACCTCGACGCCGACCTGCGCCTCGTTCTGCGCGCGACGGTCGCGGAGCTGAACGATCCCCGCCTCGACCAGCCGATGCGCGCCCTGGCGACCGAGGTCGCGCACGACGCCGCGCTCGCCGACGCCTATCACGAGCGGCTCGACGGCCCGCTGAAGGAGGCGAAGCGGCAGCGTCTGCGCAGCGCGCAGGAAGCCGGCCAGCTCGCAGACGACCTCGACCTCGACGTCGCGGTGGACCTGATCTGGGGTCCGTTGCTCAACCGGTGGCTCCAGCGCAGCGGACCCCTGACGGACGAGTACGTCGACAGGCTCGTCACCACCGCGCTCGGCGGCATGCGGCCGCGAGCCGGTCGCTAGCCGACCCGGGCGGCAGCCCCCGGCTCGACGTCGTACCGCTCCACGAGGTGTTCTCGGCCGGCCAACGGTTCCGACGGCTCCGGCCAGTAGTCCGTGACGTGCCGGATCCGGCCGTCGTCGGTCAGCTCGAGCCAGACGCAGGCCACCTGGGGCTCGTCTCCCACGCGGGCGTCGACCCACAGCGCGGCGAGAGGGCCGTCGGCGACCACGCGCCGCACCCGAAGGTGCCAGTCACCGGGGTACTCCTGGTTGAAGCGAAGGTACTTCTCGAGCCCGATGATGCGCTCGCGCGACTGCGGCATCTCGTAGACGACGTCGTCGTCGAGCAGGGCCGCGACAGCCGCCCAGTCTCGGTGCTCGAGCGCGTCGACGTACTCGTGGGCGACGCGGCGGGTTCTGTCGGAGTCCATGGTGCGCAAGGTACTCCCGGCCGGTGACGACGACGACGCCCGGTCCCCGGGGGCGGGGGCGGGCGTCGTCGTGCTGGCTGGTGGTGTGGAAGAGGGCTGTCGAGGTCAGCTGACCTTGCGGCGGTAGATGGCCACGGCACCGGCGTAGGCGACGGCGAGGATGCCGACGAGCCAGGCGAGGGCGATCCAGATGTCGTTCCCGACCGGCTCCTGCGCGAACAGGGCGCGAATGGTGTCTACGACGGACGTCACGGGCTGGTTCTCGGCGAACCAGGCGACCGGGGCCGGCATGGTGTCGGTGGGCACGAACGCCGAGCTGATGAACGGCAGGAAGATCAGCGGGTAGCTGAAAGCGCTCGCGCCGTCGACGGTCTTCGCCGAGAGCCCCGCGATCACTGCCAGCCAGGTCAGCGCGAGCGTGAACAGGACGAGGATGGCGATCACGGCGAGCCAGGCGCCGACGGAGGCCCCGGTGCGGAAACCCATGAGGAACGCGACCGCGACGACGATGGCGATCGACGCGAGGTTCGCCACCAGGGACGTGAGCACGTGCGCCCACAGGACGCTCGACCGGGCGATCGGCATCGACTGGAACCGCTCGAAGATGCCGCCCTGCATGTCGAGGAACAGCCGGTAGGCGGTGTACGCGACGCCGGACGCGATGGTGATGAGCAGGATGCCGGGGAGCATGTAGTCGATGTAGGACCCGCCGGAGCCCGTGTCGATCGCGCCGCCCAGGACGTAGACGAACAGCAGCATGAGCGCGATCGGGGTGACCGCCGTGGTGATGATCGTGTCGGGGCTGCGCGAGATGTGGCGCAGCGAGCGGCCGGTCAGGACGCCGGTGTCGGTCAGGACGTGGGTGGTCATCGTGCTTCCTTGTCTGTGCCGGCCGTGGTGGCGGAGGTGGGCTGGGTGGTGGTGGCGTTCTCGCCGACGAGGGAGAGGAAGACGTCCTCGAGGGAGGGCTGCTTGGCGACGTACTCGACCTCGGCCGCGGGCAGCAGCGCCTTGAGCTCGGCGAGCGTGCCGTTCTGGATGATCGTCCCCTGGTGCAGGATCGCGATCCGGTCGGCGAGCTGTTCGGCCTCGTCGAGGTACTGGGTGGTCAGCAGCACGGTCGTGCCGCCCTGCGCGAGGGCCTTGACGGTCTGCCACACCTCGATCCGCGCCTGGGGGTCCAGCCCGGTGGTGGGCTCGTCGAGGAAGATGACCGGCGGGTCGCCGATGAGGCTCATCGCGATGTCGAGGCGGCGTCGCATGCCGCCCGAGTACGTCCCCGCCCTGCGGCTCCCCGCGTCGGTGAGCGAGAACCGCGCGAGCAGCTCGTCCGCGATGGCGCCGGGGTTGTGCAGGTGGCGCAGCTTCGCGACCAGGACGAGGTTCTCCCGGCCGGTGAGGATCTCGTCGACCGCGGCGAACTGGCCCGTCAGGCTGATCGACTCGCGCACGTCGCCGGGCTGCGACGCGACGTCGACGCCGTGGACCGTGGCCGTGCCCGCGTCGGCCTTCAGCAAGGTCGACAGGATCCGGACGAGCGTGGTCTTCCCGGCGCCGTTCGACCCGAGCAGCGCGAAGATGCTCCCCGGCGTGACATCCAGGTCGACACCCCGCAGCACGTGCAGGTCCTTGAACGACTTCTCGATACCCCGCACCCGGATCGCGGGGGCAACACTCTGATCGGTGGTCATGTCAGGTTCTCCGTTCGTAGGTGAGACGACTCAGGGACGGCGGACGACGACGTCGCCATAGCCGGTGCTGGCGTGGATCTCTGCGGTGGCCTCGTCCTCGACCGGGCCCTCGGTCGGGGTGAGCAGGTTCCGGACGGTGCCGTTCTCCGACGCGACGTCGAGGTAGGCGGCGGTGCCCGCGGGCACGCCCACCTCGATCGAGCCGAAGGAGGACGTGAGCGTGGCGGCCCCGGACTCGAGGCGGGTGACCCGGATGCCGGCGTGGGCGGACTTGGCGGTGAGGGTGCCGCGCACGCGGCTCACGGCGATGTCGGCGTGGGCCCCCTGCACCTCGAGGGAGCCCGTGACGGCACCGACCGTGGTGGTCCCGTTGCTCGCCCGGATCGTCCCGCTGCCGGAGACCTCGTCGACGAGCACCGAGCCGGCGCTGACCCGCAGGTCCAGGGCACCCGTCACCCGACGGGCGGCGACCGATCCGGCGGACACCTTGAGTGTGAGCCGGTCGACGTCGTCCACGCGGACGTTGCCGGCGGAGAGCGTCATGTCCACGGCCGCGAGCGTCCCCTCGGCGTAGAGCGAGCCGGTCTTGCCCCGCAGCTCGGAGCCGGTGGGCACCTCGACGGTGATGTTCGCGGTGCCGGACGCGAAGGGCAGCACGAACTGCTTCCAGGCCCCGGGGTAGGTGATCGTCACGGCGTCGCCGTCGCGGTAGACCCGCACGTCCTCGGCGGCGCGCACGCTGCCGGACTTGTCGTTGGTGGGCAGGACGGTGACGACGACGTCGTCACGCTCCGCGGCGACGACGTGCAGGTTGGCGAAGGGCACGTCCACGACGACCGGGACGGGGCGAGAGGTGGGGAAAGTGGGCATGACGGGGCTCCAGGAGTGGTGTCAGGTGGTGTCAGGCGGTGTCAGAGGCGGAGACGCACGGACGACGGCGTGCGGGGTGCGACGGCGCGAGGCCGCCGGGAGGTCAGCGCACCCAGCCGGTGACGCGGCCGGTGCCGCGCTGCTGGGGACCGCTCGGGGTCGAGGGTCGGCCGGACGGCTGCTCGAGCGCGGCGGCGACCGCGCGGACGAGCCAGGTGTTGACCGAGACGCCGTCGCGCGCGGCGGCGGCCTCGGCCTGGGTCTTGAGGTGGTCGGGCAGGCGGAGCGTGGTGCGCGTGGTCGCAGCGCCCTCGACGTCAGCGGCCGTCGGGGGGGCCGCGGGAGCGACCTCGGCCGGCGCGGTGAAGGTGGCGGTCGGCGCGGCGGGGACGGCGGCTGCGCTGACGACGAACTCAGGGGTACCGCCGCGGAGGCGGACGTCCACCGACCCCGGAGCCAGCTCCGCGGAGATCTCCCCCGCGGCGTCGGAGAGCGCCTCCAGGAGGACGAGTCGGGCAGCGGCGTCCAGGGGGCCGGTCAGTCGGGCGGCGAGGTCACGCGCCTCGTCCCCGCCGGCTGCTGCGGCGGTGCCGAGCTGGTGCTGGAGCTCGTCGACGTATCGGGTCAGGTCCATGACTCCACTATGACACCACAAAGACACCACCGCAAGGGGTCATGGCGTCAGAATTTTCGCGCGTGGTGTCGGTGGTGACATCGCCGCTCGGATGGTTGCTCCATCTCGTGCCGCCGTCGCGTCCGGGGCGTCTCGGAAGGAGATCGAGCTGTCCAGGCGGCGGGGTAGGGCGTGTGCCGGTCCCTGCTATGAGAGGGCGAGGCTCAACTCGGTCAGGGAGTCGACACGGAGATCGGCCAGGCTCGCCTCGGGACGGCGCGCGTGGATGTACCCCCATGGCCCTCGCCGGATGAGCGCCGTGCGCATCCCAGCGGCCCGTGCAGGCAGGACGTCGTTGTCGACCCGGTCCCCGACGTACACGATGCTGCCTGCATCGAGCTGAGCTGCCCGGGCGATCCTGGAGAAGAACTCCGCCGACGGTTTGGCGACACCCCAGCCCGCCGAGGACGCGATGAAGTCGGCCACGAAGCCCACCTCTCGAAGTTGGCGTTCTGCCCCCGCCGGCTGGTTGCCGGCGATCCCCACGACCAGTCCGCGATCCTTGACCGCTCGAAGACACGCGAGCGCATCCGGGTAGAGATCCACGGGCGCGATCGAGGGCTCACCGACAGGCCGCTCGATCTCGAGGAGGTCCCACAGCCTGTGGTGATCCTCGCCCCGCTCGATCAGCGCGCCGAGGCACCCCATCAGCGTCAGTTGCGCGACGCCGCCTCGTTCAGCCTGCTCCGCCCACGCCCGGGTCTCGTCGACCAGTGTCTCCCCGACGTCGAAGACCACGCCACGAACGCCTGCCAATGACTCCACGGTGGCCATGTAGCGATCATGGCGGGAGGTACGACGAGGAACCGCCGCATGACGGGCGGCTCGGCACTTCCCACGAAGGGACCAGGCACAGGTCGAACACCGCAGAACCGACCGTTTGTCTGGCGTCGCGAAAGAGGTTCTGCGGCGTCGGTGTCTGCGTGCGCACGTATCGCTCGCCGGAGGGTGTGGCCATGGGTACGTTGATCTCACTCATAGCGACCCGACGCCTGTCGGCACCGCGGAGCCTGCGGGCGGTGCCCGCCAGAGCGGAGGTCTCGTGTCGTCACCTGCAGAGCTCACTTCCCCCCGTTGGCGCGTCACGCCCTCGGTGCCGGTCGCAGCGGTGGTGTTCGTCGTCTACGTCGTGGTCGTCGTCGGTCTCATGTGGGCGTCGGGGGTCAAGTACGCCGACTTCTTCGATACCGCGGACACGACACTGCGCTCCGGCGTCGTGCCGCTCGCCGCGGGGGCAGTCTGGCTGACCGCCTTCCTGCTGTGGGCACGGTGGGACCACGTCTTTCGTGACGCGCGAAGGCTCCCCATGGGGGCGTTCTTGTGGGCGCTCCCGGTCGTCGTGGTCGTGATCGCCCTGGTGTACCTCGTCGGTACGGACTGGGGTGCGTTCTCGGCGGATCATCTGCTCGCCCTGATCGGCGCAGCCCTGCTCGTCGGCTACGCGGAAGAGACGATGTTCCGGGGCGTCGTGCTGCGTTCGCTACGACAGGGCTCGCGCTCCGAGGGTATGGCGCTGCTGTGGACCACGCTGTGGTTCGGCGCGTTCCACCTCACCAACCTGATCCTCGGCGAGCCCGGTGCCCTCGTTCAGTGGATCCTCGCCGCGCTCACCGGCACCGCCCTGTACCTCGCACGTCGCGGCACGGGGACCATCCTCGCCGCCATGGGACTTCACGCTCTGTGGGACTTCGCGACGTTCGTCTCCGGCGAACACGCAAGCGACGGCGTCCTGATCCCGACCGCGCAATTCCTGACGTTCGCCCTCTACGCGTTCGCAGCCGTCACCCTCATCGTCCTCGTGAGGCGCGAACGCACCCGCCCAGCCCGCGAGGCGATCACCCCGTAGTCGACCACGGAGCCACCCGACCGGGACCGGGCCAGACCCTGCCGCAAGGCGGCAGCACATCGACGGTGTCACTCAGCGGGATCGGCCCGGTCGACGCGCCGGCTGCATGCACCCGGGCCGACTACCGAGGTACGCCGATACCATGCCATCGATGTGAGCCAGCGCCCAAGGTTGTCTGACGTCGCAGAACCGACCGCTGATAAGGCATCGCAGAACGAGATGCCGCGGTACCTGACAGACGCCGGTTCTCAAGCAGCTGCGGCGGGTTGGTGATCGCGGATTGACGTCGTTCTCGCACTGGCCGCGATACGCGCGGTTACGGGCGGCGACCGATAGGTCGCCGCCCGTGGGGCGTTGCTGGTCAGGCACGGGTCAGGACGAGAGCATGCCGATGCCGAAGAGCGTCCAGTCGTTGAGGACGTGGGCGGTCGCGGAGACCGACAGGTTGCGCGTGATCAGGTACGGCACGAGGAGGATCACCCGGGCGACGCCGATGATCAGGACGCACTGCACGACGTTCCAGCCGTAGGTCGTCAGGTGCATCGCGGCGAAGGCCAGCGACGCGACGGTGACTGCCAGCACCGTGCTCGTGCGACGCGACAGGTGCAGCACCGAGACGCCGAGGGCGAGCACGGCCAGGAACGGCACGATCGTGGCGACCTCCTCGCCGACGAGCTGCGGGATCGTGCCGAGGAAGGTGAGCGCACGGTCACCGAGGCTCGCGTCGGCGAGCGCCCCGCCCATCGGGTTCGCCGTGGTCCCGACGAGCTGGGCGACGACGGTGCCGATGACGAACGTGACGATCACGTTGGCGAGGGCGACCCCTGCCGCGAGGAGCCCGTCGCGGGGCCGCATACGCCGGAACAGGCGACGCACGGCGCCCGGGTCGAGCCGGGAGAGGACGACGAGCGGGATCCCGGCGAGGAGGACGCCCCTGACCGTGACCCCGAGCCAGTCGGGGCCGGGGATCGGGAGAAGGAGGTCGCACGCGACGGCGATCACCCAGGCTCCCAGCAGCACCGCCCAGCCGCGCCCCGAGAGCCGTACCGGGTCCGTGCTGTCGCGGACCACCGGAGTGCGGGGCGGGACCGGGCGGTCGCCGGAGACGTGGGTCGTGGTGGCGTTCCCCGTGATGCGGGTCGTGGTGCTCATCGTGCGCTCCTGGCGACGTGCGGGTTGGGTGAGGTCCCGTTCCTCCGCCGGGCTTTCTCCCCGACGTCTCCACGATCCCGCCCGGCACCCCTCGCCGTCGTCGTCCCGGGGCAGACACCTGCACGTACTCCCGAGGGAGTACGGCGGGCGCCCCGTCAGCGCGGGTCGACCAGCCCGGAGCGGTAGGCGAGCACGACGAGCTGCGCCCGGTCGCGCGCTCCCGTCTTCGTCAGCGCCCGGCTGACGTGCGTCTTGGCCGTGAGGGGCGACACGACGAGCTCCTCGGCGATCTCGTCGTTGGACAGGCCGCGTGCGACGAGCCCGACGACCTCCCGCTCCCGCTCGGTGAGCCGACCCACGAGCTCCGGGTCGACGTCCCGGGCGGTGTGCGGGCCGCTGCCCAGGTGGGCGACGACGGCGCGCGTCGCGGCGGGGGACAGGAGCGCCGCCCCCTCGGCGACGGTGCGCACGGCGGCGACGAGGTCGGCCGGGGCCACCCCCTTGCCGAGGAACCCGCTGGCGCCCGCCCGCAGCGCGCCGAGCACCTCGGCGTCGCCCTCGAAGGTGGTGAGCACGACGACGCGCACCGCGCCCAGCTCGGGGTCGTCGGCGATGCGCGCCGTGGCGGTGATCCCGTCCGTGCCGGGCATGCGGATGTCCATGAGCACGACGTCGGGACGCAGCTCGCGTGCCAGCCGCACCGCGTCGTCGCCGTCGGCCGCCTCGCCCACCACCTCGATGCCGTCCGCGTGCCGCAGGAGCGCGACGAACCCGCTGCGGATCAGCTCCTGGTCGTCGACGACGAGCACGCGCACGCTCATGAGGTCTCCTCCGGGAGAGTGGCGTCCGGCGGGGTCGGGACCGGCCGCTCGGGGCTGAGCGTCGGCAGGACGGCCCGGACGACGAAGACGTCGTCGCCGCGGTCGACGTCGAGCGTGCCGCCCACGGACTCGACGCGCTCGCGCATGCCGACGAGCCCGAGACCCGTCGTCGCGAAGGGCTCGTCGACCGGGCCGTCGGCGTTCCCGGTCGCCTCCCGGGGAACGGGGTTGGCGATCTCGAGGCGGAGCTCGGCCGCGCGACGGCTCACGACCAGCCGCGCGCTCCCCGTGCCGTGCTTGTGCGCGTTGGTGAGCGCCTCCTGGACGACCCGGTAGGCGGCGAGGTCCACGACGGGGGCGAGCGAGGAGGGGTCCCCCTCCATCGCGAGCTCGACGTCCAGCCCGGTCGCGC
The DNA here is from genome assembly GCF_059159985.1 of Cellulosimicrobium sp. BMG9.23. Lineage (NCBI taxonomy): Bacteria > Bacillati > Actinomycetota > Actinomycetes > Micrococcales > Promicromonosporaceae > Cellulosimicrobium > Cellulosimicrobium sp. BMG9.23. The sequence continues at coordinate 63,654 of NZ_JBZGBZ010000012.1, read as the reverse complement.
GGACCTCGTCCAGCAGGGCACCGAGGCGGGCGAGCGTGGGTGCTGGCGCCGCGCGCTCGTCTCTCGAGGCGGCCGGGTCACGGCGCAGGAGGTCGAGCAGCGTGGCGAGCTCCCGCAGTGCCGCCGCCGAGGCCTCGCGCACGTGACCGAGCGCGTCGCGCGCGACGGCGGGGTCGTCGGTGAGGAGCGCCTCGGCCACTCCCGCCTGCACGCCGACGACCGCGACCTGGTGGGCGAGGACGTCGTGCAGCTCGCGCGCGATCCGCAGACGTTCCTCGGCCACCGCGCGCCGGGCCTCGGCGTCTCGGGTCGCCTCGGCGCGGGCGGCACGGTCCCGGGCGGCGGACAGCTCGGCGCGCCGGGCCGCGACGACCAGCCCCACGACGGCAGCGAGCGCGAGCACGAGCGGGACCGCCACGACGACGCTGCTCGACAGGCTCTCGCCGCGGAGCAGGAGCACACCGACGACGGCGACCGCCGCCGCCGCCGCGCCCGTGAGGCCGAGCCGGCGCCGGCCGAGCGCGACGACCGTGTAGACGGAGACCGCGAGCGGCAGGAGCAGGGCCTCACCCGGATCGGCGGCCGCGGTGTCCGCGACCGCGAGCACCGCCGTGGCACCCAGGACGCCGACGGGATGCGTACGACGCCAGAGCAGCGCGACCGCACTCGTCACGGTGGCGGCGACGACCCAGGGTCGTGGCGGTCCGGCTTCGACGAACCAGAGCACGACAGGCAGCGCCAGCACGATGACGGAGACCGCCACGTCGAGCACGACACCGGCAGTCGAGCGAGGCGAGTGGTCCTGCACGCCCGCAACGTACCTCTCCAGGCGTTGTCATGCCGAGCATTCCAGCGCGAACCGCCCAGGACCACCGGGCAACGCGACCTCTACCCTCCTGCGACAAGCTCGACCCGCCCGTCCCGGGTGCACGGGCGCCCGTCGCCCAACAGATCCTCAACACCATCACCCAGACCTGGCGAAAGCGGATCCTCTCGGAAGGGTTCTGCTGCGATGCAGAACCGACCGTTTGTCGGGCGTCGCGATGACGGTTCTGCGACGTCGGAGTAACGCCGGTTCTCAGGCAGCCGTCTCTTCCACGGGCTGCGTCACTGGCCAGGACGATCCGGCCCACTGCATACCCGAGCACGAGACCGACGGTTGACCACATCGTGCGAGGAGGGGTCTTGCGGAGGGGTGCATGCAATTTGCGGTGACCCGAGCTGTCGGTGGCGCGTACGGTCCGGGTCTGACCGCCGTCTCGGTCGTCGGGCGCGGGCTCGGCGAGAGTCTTCTCGAAGAGATGTCGAACCGAGGGGTACGCCGTTCGACGTCGTCGTGAAGGCGCTGAGACTGCACCACCACGAACAGGAACGGAACCATGGCACGCGAACTCGTCTACACCGGATTCATCACTCTCGACGGCTCGGTCGACTCTCCCGGCGGAACTGCCGAGGGCCATCCCGGAGGCGGGTGGGTGTTCGACACCGACTTCGTCCCGGAGGCGTACGCCCTGAAGGGCGAAGAGCTCGAGGAGACGACGGCCCTGCTGTTCGGCCGACGCAGCTACGAGGCGTTCTCCAGCTTCTGGCCGACGTCCTCCGACCACGCGGCCTACCAGGAGCTCCCCAAGTACGTGGCGTCCACGACGCTGGAGGAGGACGCTCTCGTCGACGGCTGGGGACCGACGACCATCCTGCGCAGCACCCAGGACGTCGCCGACCTCAAGCAGACCGACGGGGGTGCGATCTTCATCCACGGCAGCGCAGAGCTCGCCCTGCGGCTGGGCGAAGCCGGCCTCATCGACCGCTACAACCTGCTGTCGTTCCCCTACCTCCTTCCCGGCGGCAAGACGATCTTCGGCGCACGCGGCGCCGACCGCCGCACCTTGTCGCTGCGCGACTCCGCAACGTACGCGAACGGCGTGGTGAAGCTCGTCTACGACGTGCAGCACTGAGAGCTCGAACCGCTCACCCGTGACAGGGGCGCCCCGGGTGAGCGGTTCGCAAGGCTCTCGCACGGCAGGCGGACGCAGGCTGTGCGCCTCGTTGAGGCAATCGCGTGGGCGAACTGCCATCGACCATCCAGGACAAGAAGGATGCCGCGCCCGCTGGGCCATCCGACGTGATCCTTCCCCGCGCCGTCGACCACCCGATGGCTTCATCTGGACCACATCTTGACAGCCCGACCGAGGTCGTCGGACACCGCTAAACCGACCGTTTGTCAGGCGTCGCGAAAGAAGGTTCTGCGAGGTCTGACTAACGCCGGTTCTCAGACAGTTGCCTCTTCCGAGGCCGTGTCGCTCCTGGTTGCCCAGTCCGCGAAGCGTGTCTCGAACGCAGCCCTCCGTGGGGCGGACACGTCCCGTCTCTACCGAGCATGCCGCACGCTCCCATGGGCACCTAGCGGACGGCGGCGCCTCGACCATGTGCGCCAGGCGAGGAGGGCGGCTCCTGCGGCCAGGACCGCCCCTCCTCATACGTTCGGGGGCTGACGCTTCACAGCAGAGCAGGGCGTGAAGGCTTCACTCTCCCCAGCGAACTTCACCGATGACATGGTGCCGACCTCGGTCCTGATGCTTCCGAGGGGGAGGCTGTCGGGGACCTCGCCTGATCCGACGAAGCAGCCGTTCGACACCGAGGCGTGCGTGCCGCCCGGCACAGGGACGGTGAGCGGCACAGTTTCGGTAAATCCGGGTGGAGTCTCGCCGAGTATCACCGTCCCATTCCAGGCCAGTGGGCCTTTCGCGGTCCGCTCGATGCTCCACAGCACGGTGCTCGACGGCGAGCCGGATTCGTCGGCAGCGTGAAGCTCGATCGTGACCGTCTGCGAGCTCCCGGCGGGACCGACATGCAGTCGTGCCCGTTCGTCCGACCCTTGTGACCACCCCAGCAGCGGAACGGCAGGGGCGCATGGAACGAAAGCGCAGATTCCACCCGTCATCGGACCGAGGGCGACGACGAAACCCAGGACGAGCAAGATCACGCTCAACCACGTGATACCGCGGAGCCGTCGCCGCTGGGGCTCAACCACGAGCAACGGCGCTCGAGGGAGGGGGAGAGGCGTTTCCATGGAGCGCAAGCCTGGCAGGACACGAGCCGACCTGTTGATGGTTTCGGCCTCAACACGATCACGAACCGGCAGCGAGTCGATAACGCTCGACCGAAGAACCTGGTCAGCGCTGGATCGCCCAGAAGAGGACACCAAGCGCGGCGAGATATCCAAGTTCCACGGGCCAGCTGAGGAGCCACCAGGACCGTCCGACCCGCCACTCCTCAAGTTGTCGGCCCGAGAGCGAGATCACGAGCGCGTGGGCGAAAAGGACGACGGGGGCGAAGATGAGCATGTTGACGACCCAACCAGGCAGTCACGGCAACCACAGCGTCTCAACGACACTGAGCACGACCGCGATCACCCAGAAGCCGGGCACGACGAAGAGGAGCATGCCCGTCGCTGCCCACGCTGGCAGTTCCATGGCATCCCCTGCTGAGATGGACTGGCCGCGCCAGAAGGTCGTCCACACCGTGAACCGGACGCGCGTGGGCGACCGACGCGCACGGCTGAGGCCGTTCTCGACTCGCGTTCCGACGAAGGCGGCCACCGTGAACGCGATCGGCATCAGATATCGGCGCGCCGGGCTCCTGCCGACAGGGCGCGCCAAGGCTTCACGTCGCGCTCGTCGGCTGGCCCGTCCACTCCCCACGGGCTGCATGGTGCCACGTTCGTCGACGCGACACGTTGGCGTACAACCTCGGACGCACATGGCAGGTTCTCGGACACCGCAAGACCGATTATTTTCGTACGGTCCTCCAGTCGTCGCGACACGCCGAGAGAACATGTCGCAGAACTAGAGTCCGGAAACCCCCGATGCCGCAGATCACGACCCGGGGTTTTCGCGACGGTCACCGCATGGGCGCACACCAACGACCGCGCAGAACCTCGCCGGCAGGATCGATGCCCTCACCGGACCGGGCGCCGTCGTAGAGCGCGTGACGTCGTCGTGGAGAAGGCGTCGGGCACCCGCGAGACCGCCCAGAGTTCGTCCGGCTCTTCGTCATGCTCAGGGAGGGGGACACGCTGGTCGTGACGAAGCTCGACCAGCTCGGCCGATCCGCCGTGCCGGTCGCGCGCCTCGTTCGCGACCTCGCCGATCGCGGCGTCACGCTCCGGTCGCTCACGGAGACGATCGACACCTCGAGTGCGACGGCCGGTTGATGGTCCACGTGCTTGCCGCATTTCCGGAGCGACGTGGGCTTCTTCACGGCTGTCGAGGCGGGACGCCCCGACCTGACTGCTCCGCGGTGCCTGCCCGTGCTACGTGCGCCGTGCGGGCCGTGATCAGGGCGTCGGCACCGGTCCGGTGCTCCCCCGCTCGACGACGCGCGCGGCCGGCGCCCGCAGCACGTCCGCGACGTCGCCCGTGGTCGTCCGCAGCAGCAGCGCGCCGAGCTCGGCGCCCAGCCCGCGCACGTCGCGACTCACCGCCGAGAGCGGCGGGTCGGCGAGCCGGCAGTGCGCCGAGTCGTCCCACGCGAGGAGGGACACGTCGTCGGGCACCGACAGCCCGAGCGCCCGCACGACCCGCAGCCCGCCCACCGCCATGAGGTCGTCGTCGTAGACGATCGCGGTCGGCGGCCCGTCCGCGGCCAGGAGCGCCCGCGTCGCGGTCGCGCCGGACGCCGTCCCGTAGGCCCCCACGACGGTCGTGCCACGCAACCCTCGCGCCGCGACGACCTCGTCGAACGCCGCGGAACGCGCCCGCGTGTGCAGGAAGTCCGACGGGCCGCTGACCCGCGCCACGTGCCGGTGGCCCAGGCCGGCGAGGTACCCGATGGCACCACGCATCGCGTCGGCGTCGTCGACCACGACCGCGGGGACGTCTGCGGGCGGGACCGGGCACAGGGCGTACGCGGGCAGCCCCGCACGCCGGCACGCGGTGACCCGTGCGTCGTCGTCGACGAGGTCCGTGAGCACGACGGCGTCGACGAGCGACTCGTGCGCCCACCGCCGGTACACCTCGAGCTCCGCGTCGGCCGACTCCTCGAACAGCACGAACACGCTCGCGCCATGGGCGTCGAGCGTCTCCTCGAGCCCCGCGAGCACGTGGTCGTAGAACGGGTCGAGGTCGTGCGAGTCGGAGGACCGGTGCTGGACGATCCCGGCGCGCAACGTCGAGCGACCGGGAGCTGCAGGCTGCTCCATGGCGCAAGTATGCCGCCCGTGAGCCCGCCGGGTACCGTCGTCCCGTGGAGGTCTCTGGGCGTGCGCCCCGAACGGGTGCGCGGACGAGCCGTTCCACGGTGCTCGACACGATCCGTCGGCTGGGCCCCATCAGTCGCGTCGAGGTCGCGGAGACCACGGGTTTCACGCAGGCGACCGTGACGCACGCCGTGCGGGCACTGCTCGACGAGGGCCTCGTCGTCGAGACCGGCGAGCGGGCGTGGACCGGCGGCAAGCCGCGCGTCATGCTCGCCGTGGCCCCGCGGTCGCGCTGCGCCGTCGGGGTCCAGGTCGGTGCCGACTGGGCGGTGGCCGTCGTGGTCGACGCCGCGGGTGCCCTCGTCGCGCGCCAGCGGGTGCGGGGGGCGCGCGCGGACGACCCGGACGCCGTCGTCGAGCGGCTGTCCGCGCAGGTCCTCGCGCTGCTGCGCGCGGGCGAGGTGGCGCCGTCGTCCGTCGTGGGCGTGGGGCTCGTGCTGCCCGGGACGCTCGACCTCGAGCAGGGGTCGCTGCTGCACTCGCGCAGCCTGCCCGGCTGGGTCGGCCACGGTGTGCGCGCCGCGTTCGAGCGCGCGACGGGGCTGCCCGTCGCTCTCGGCAACGACGCGACCGCGGCCGCCGTGGGCGAGCTGTGGCGCGGGACCGTGGGCGACGCGCGCGCGCACTGCACGGTCTACATGGGCGCGTCGATCGGTGCCGGGCTCGTGCTCGACGGCCAGGTCTACCGCGGCGCGAGCGGCAACGTCGGGCCGCTCGGGCGCCTGCACGTGCACCGCGCCGACGGGTCGCCCGGTCCCACGGTCGAGGAGCTCGCGGCACCCGCCGCCGTCGCCGCCGCGGCGCGCGCCGCCGTCGAGGCCGGCCGCGAGACCGTCGTCGAGCTGAGCGACGACGGCGACCCGTTCACCGACTTCGCCGCCGTCGCGTCCGCGGCCGTGCGCGGCGACGCGCTCGCGACGACGCTCGTCGAGGAGTCGGCTCACCACCTGGCGGACGCCGTGCTCACGCTCGTGGACCTGCTGGACCTCGACTCGATCGTCCTCGCCGGCCCGTCGTTCACCGTCGCGGGCAGCATCTACCTGTCGGTCCTGCGCGAGCGGCTCGACGCCGAGGCGCTCCCCCACGCCCGCCACGACGTCCGGGTCGCGCTCTCGATGCGCGTCGCCGACGCCGCGGCCGTGGGAGCCGCCTCGATGGTGCTGCGCGCGGAGCTGCCCGTCGCCGCGGACGACGCGTCGCGCCGTCGGACCTGACGCACCGGACGCACGGACCGCCGGTCAGGGGTGGACCAGCTCGCGCCAGTTCGGCGGGACGCGGTCCGCGGGACCGGGCGCCGTCTGCTCGGGCGGGTGCGACAGCGGTGCCGCGAGGTGCGGGCCCTCGAGGACCTGCTCCGTGCCGAAGTCCCAGTACCAGTCCTCACCCGGCTCGAACGAGCGCATCACGCGGTGACCGGTCTCGCGGTAGTGCGCGGTCGCGTGCTGGGCGGGCGACGAGTCGCAGCAGCCCACGTGACCGCACGTCGCGCACCGGCGCAGGTGCACCCACCACCCGCCGGCGGGGTCGCACTCCGCGCACCCGTCGCCGCTCGGCGGGACGTCCAGCTTCACGGCGGCCTTGAGCTCCGCCGCGAGCGCCGCGTCGTCGAGACCGTCCCCGTTGACGCTCGGGGCGCGGTCCGTGGTCATCTCGCCCCTGCGCCGGCTGCCCGGACGACCGGAGCCCACGACTCGGGATCGAGCGCGGCAGGAAGTTCGGCGGAGGCCCAGGTGCGGCAGTCGTCGATCGTCGCGGAGAGCAGGTCGCGCAGGCGCTCGTCGGGGTTCGGGATGCACGCCTCGGCGATGCCCTGGACCGCCGCGGAGATGATGCTCGGCGCGGCGTCACGGACGAACCGGCTCGGGCGCAGGCGTGCGCCCTCGCAGAACTTCTGCGCCCACCGGGCGGTACGCGGGCACGTCGCGAGCGCGTCGGCGGACTCGGCGCTCATCGTCCCGGCGGGGCGATGGTCGAGCACGTCGAGCATCTTCTCGGCGCCGATGATCGCGACGGCGAGCGTCTGCTGGCGCTCGGCGGGAGCGATCGGCAGCGCCGCCACCGCGGCACGCAGCGCGATGCGCACGTCCCAGTGCGGGTCGTCGCTGGTCAGCCCGATGACGGACGGGATGAGCGGTGCCAGCCTGGGCCGCTCGGGATCGACCGTGAGGTCGTTCACCGCGCGGGCCAGCATCGCGAGGAGCGGGTGCGTGCACCGTGGATGGTCGCTCCACCGCTCGCCCGCGAGATAGGACGCGAGCTCCATGAAGCACGCCCCCTTCTTCGGGTTGCGATGCTTGCCACGGCCCAGCATCGGCAGCATGTCGTAGGTGTCGGTCACGAGGTCACCCCCACACGGTGGGTCCGGTCACCGTCCAGTCTGCGACGAGGGCGGGTCGTTGGCAACGGGAAGCGTGAACGGCGCCACACCGGCCGCTCCTCTGAGGTACCTCAGACCCCTCAGCGGCACCCGGTCCGCGCGTCTGAGGCCCCGCGCGACGCGATCCTGCGCGGACGACCGATCCCGGGTCGGGCGGCTCAGGACGAGTGTTGACGTCAGGCAGGCAGGGAGCCTGCGAGAACGGGGACGATCATGAGCAGCACGCAGTTCGGCCCGGCCTTCGAGGCCGAGCTCACGTACCACCAGCAGAAGCTCCGTGAGGACTACCAGCGGGGCGAGCCCGTGCTTCTGCACTGGCTCCGGGAGCGCCGGCACCGGCGCACCCGGTGAGCGCCGCGACCGGTGCGCCGGTCGCTCTCGACGCGCCCCATTCCCCTGGCCCGTCGTGGGTGGCCGCTGGGAGGATGGGTCTCGTGCCCCGCCCTTCCTCCCGCGCGCCCTTCGTGGCCCGCGCCGACGAGCTCGAACGCCTCGCCGCCGCGGTCGACAGGGCGCGCCGCGGGGAGCCCGGCGTCGTGCTCGTCGGTGCGGACGCCGGCGTCGGCAAGACGCGCCTCCTGACCCGCGCCACGGAGCTCGCCGCCGAGCAGGGCGCGACGGTGGTCTGGAGCCACTGCGTGGACCTCGGGGAGGTCGGCCTCCCGTACCTGCCCTTCACCGAGGCGCTGACGACGCTCCGCTCGGTGCACGACGCGGTCGACGAGACCGTCGCCCAGCGGCCCGCGCTCGCGCGCCTGCTCGACGCCGCGCTGCCCGCCGACGGCGAGCAGAGCCAGGGCGAGCGCCTGCAGCTCTTCGAGAGCATCGCCGCGGCGCTCGCCGCCTCGGGCACCGCCGACGCGCCGCTCGTCCTCGTCGTCGAGGACCTGCACTGGGCGGACCCGTCGAGCCGCGACGTCCTGCGCTTCGTCGTCGCACGCCTGCGGACGGAGCACGTGGTGGTCGTCGCGAGCTACCGCTCCGACGACCTGCACCGGCGGCACCCGCTGCGCCCGGTGCTCGCCGAGCTGCACCGCCACCCGCGCGTCGAGCACGTGGACCTGCGGCCGTTCACGGCCGGAGAGCTGCGCGACTTCACGACGGCCGTCGCGGGCGACCCGCTGCGCGAGGACGCGTTCGAGTCGGTCCGCACCCGCTCGGAGGGCAACGCCTACTTCGCCGAGGAGCTCGTCGAGGCGGGGCCCGGCGAGGAGCTGCCGTGGTCGCTCGCCGACGTCCTGCGTGACCGGCTCGAGGCCCTGGACCCGCCGGTCCAGCACCTCGTGCGCACGGCCTCCGTCTCGGGGCGCCAGGTCTCTGAGCGGCTCCTGCGCGCCGTCCTGGACCAGGACGGCCCGTTCGCAGCGGACCCCGGCGCGTTCGACCGTTCGCTGCGCGAGGCGATCGCGCACCACGTCCTGGGCATCGAGGGTGACCCCAGCGGCGACGGCCGCGACATCGTGGTGTTCCGCCACGCGCTCCTCGCCGAGGCCGTCGCCACCGACCTGCTGCCCGGCGAGCGCGTCACCGTCCACCGCAGCTACCTCCGCGCGCTCGACGAGGACCCGACCCTCGGGTCGCCCGCGCTGCGTGCCCACCACGCGCTCGCCGCGCACGACCTCCCGGCGGCGCTCACCGCGTCGCGCGGCGCGGCTCGCAAGGCGGCGCGCGTCCTCGCGCCCGCCGAGGAGCTGCGCCACCTCGAGCAGGTCCTGTCCCTGTGGACGGCCGTGCCCGACGCCGCGGAGCGCCTCGGGGAGGACAAGGTCGCCGTGGCCCTCGCGGCCGCGGGGGCGGCGAGCCGCGCCGGGAGCCCCGAGCGTGCGGTGGCCCTCGCGCGCAAGGTCGTCGAGGAGACCGCCGACGACCCGCAGCGCCAGGCCGCGCTGCGCCACGTCCTGTCCCGCTACCTCCTCGGGACCGAGCAGGTGGACGAGGTCCTCACCCACACCGAGGCGGCGCTCGCGGTGCTGCCGACGGAGCCGCCGTCGCTCGACCGCGCGTGGACGCTCGCGATGCGCGCCCGCGCAGCGATGAACGCCGACCAGGACGAGCTCGCCACCGAGGTCGCCGCGGAGGCCCTCGCGGAGGCGCACCGCGTCGACGCGCCCGACGTGGAGGCCGACGTCCTCACGACGATGGCGATCCTCGAGGTCGAGGACGAGGACCGCGCCGCGGTGCTCCTCGAGCGGGCGCGCGAGCGCGCCGTCGAGGCGGGCGACATCCTCACCGAGCTCCGCTGCTGGTACAACATCTCGGCGAACCGCTACTACGCGGGCCGTCTCACCGAGGCGCTCGACGTCGTGCGCGACGGGCTGGACCGCGCGCGGGCGACCGGCCTCGTGTGGAGCGTGTACGGCGTCGAGCTGCGCCTGTTCGACGACCTCGTCCGGTACGCCATCGGCGACCTCACGCCGACGGACACGGCCGGCGAGACGGTGCCGGAGAGCTGGGTGCCGACGCTCACCGCCGTGCAGCTCTACGCCGCCGTCGCCCGGGGCGACGCGGACGTCGTCGAACGCGGCACGGCCCTGCGCCGCGACTGGTACCGCGACGGCATGATCGCGCTCATCTCCGGCGGGTGCTCGATCGACGCCCTCACCTGGGCGGGCCGGTACGAGGAGGCGGTCGAGCTCGCCGTCGACCTCGTGGAGCACCTCGGGCGCACGTGGAGCGACTACTTCCTCGGGCGGATCTGGCTCTCGGCGCTCGCGCTCGCGGCCCTCGCCGACGCCGCCGACGCCGCCCGCGTGACAGGCGACGCCTCCGTCGCGGGCCTCGTCGCGCGCGGGCGACCCCTGCTCGACGCGGCCGTCACGACGGCGGACCGTGGCCGACCCCGCGGCGGGACGCTCGGCCCCGAGGGGCGGGCCTGGCTCGCGCGCGCCGCGGCCGAGCACGCTCGGCTCACCGGTGAGACCGACGCCGCGCTGTGGGAGGAGACGACGCGCGCGTTCGGCTACGGCTACCGCTACGAGGCGGCGCGCTCGCGGTTCCGCTGGGCGGAGGCGCTGTGTGCGACGGGCGACCGGAACGCCGCGGAGATCGAGGCGGCGCAGGCGCTCGAGGAGGCGGAGTCGATGGGCGCCGCTCCCCTCGCCGAGGCGGTGCGCGCGCTCGCCCGCCGTGCTCGCCTGGACCTGCCGGGCCTGCGGCGGTCGACCACGACCGTCCTCACGGACCGGGAGGAGGAGGTGCTGATCCTCGTCGCCCAGGGGCTGACGAACCGGCAGATCGGCGAGCGCCTCTACATCTCCGCCAAGACGGTGAGCGTGCACATCTCCAACGTCCTCGCGAAGCTCGGCGCGTCGGGACGCGCGGAGGCCGTGTCACTCGCGCACCAGCGGGGACTGCTCGAGGTCTGACCGGCTCGTTACGCTGACCGCGTGCCTCCAGCGCCTGCCGGTCCCGCGTCGTCGGTCACCCCTCGCTCCTCCGCGGGCACCGGGCCTCGCCCCGCACCCGGCGTGCTGGTCCTGCTCCGCCACGGCCAGAGCACGTACAACGCGGGCGACCGGTTCACGGGTCTGCTCGACGTCCCGCTCTCGGACCGGGGCGTCGCGGAGGCACGCCGTGCCGGCGACCTGCTCGCGCACGCCGCGGCGCTGCACTCGGAGCTCGCACCCCGGCGGGTCGTGACGTCGCCGCTCGTCCGCGCGTCCGGGACGGCGGCGATCGTCGCCGCGGCGCTGCCAGGCCCGCCGCCCCTGGAGGTGGAGTGGCGGCTCGTCGAGCGGCACTACGGCGCGTTCACGGACACGCCGCGCGAGGTCGTCCGACGCGAGTTCGGCGAGGAGGCGTACTGGCGCTACCGCCGGTCGTACGCGCACCGACCGCCCGCGCTCGGGCCCGCCCACCCGGCCCGCGCAGCCGTCGACGACGTCCTGCTCCGCCTGCCCGACGCCGCCCGCACCGGCCTGCGCGCGGACACCGAGTCGCTCGCCGACGTCGTCGAGCGCCTGCGTCCGTTCTGGGCCGCGACCGCCACCGCGCTCGCGCGTGGCGAGTCCCTGCTGGTCGTCGGGCACGGGAACTCGCTGCGCGCGCTCTCGGTGCTCGTGGACGGTCTCGCGCCCGAGGAGGTGGTGAACCTCAACGTCCCGACCGGGCAGCCTCTCGTGCGCCGGTTCGTCCGCCGGGCCGCCGTCGGAGCGTCCGGCGATCAGGCGGTGGCCGGCAGCACCGACCCCGACGGGATCGTGCCGCTCGTGCGCGGCGGGACGTACCTCGACGCCGACGGCGCCGAGCACGCGCTCGCCGACCTCCAGGCCCGCGGCGGCACCTGAGGCCGGGCTCGACGCATCCCTGTCCCCCGTGCGAGCTACGCCATCTGCCCACTCCGGGGCGATGTGTGCCGCACCCCGTCGTCGCTAGTTTTTCGGCAGAAGCACGAGCCACCGCGGACGCGGTGCGCCGAGCCGATCCGAAGGACGAGGGCGATGAGCACAGCACGAAGCGTCGAGATGTCCGGCCGGCCACGAGGCCGCCGGTTCGCCATGGCACTGATGGCCGCGACGCTGGCGGTGACCGTCACGTCCGCCTGCAGCGATGCCGCGCACGAGGAAGACCTCCCGGCGCCCGCGGACCAGGTCGAGGCCGCCGCGATCGAGTGGGGACCCTGCCCGGCGGCGGCGTCGGGAGTGGTCCGGGATCCCCGACAGACCTGCGCGACGGTCGAGGTCCCCCTGAGCTACGACGAGCCGGACGGCACGTCGATCGGGGTGGCGATCTCCCGGCTTGCTGCCGCCGACCCCGAGAAGCGGCACGGCGTCCTGCTGCTGAACCCGGGCGGTCCCGCCCTGTCAGGTCTCGACATGCCCGGCACGATGGCTCCGACGCTGCCGCAGTCCGTCCTGGACGGCTACGACCTGATCGGCTTCGACCCGCGTGGCGTCGGGCACAGCACCCCGCAGAGCTGCGGTCTCGAGATCGCCGGGGTGCCGGGGCACTTCCCCTATCCCGCGGCGGACGGCTCGATCGACGCGAACGTCGAGCTGGCTCGCACGGAGGCCCAGAACTGCGCCGCCACGGCCGGAGAGGACCTGCGGTACTTCACCACCGCCAACACCGCTCGCGACCTGGACCGCGTCCGCGAGGCGCTCGGCGAGGAGAAGATCTCCTACTGGGGCCAGTCCTACGGCACCTACCTGGGTGCCGTCTACAGCTCGCTGTACCCGGAGCGGACCGACCGCATGGTCCTCGAGGGCAACATCGACCCCACCCAGGTCTGGTCCGGCGTGGTGGCGGGCTGGGGCAAGGGCATGGCCGAACGGTTCCCCGACGCGGCTGCCGTCGCCGCGGCACAGGACGACACCCTCGGGCTCGGCGGCACCGTCGACGAGGTCACCCGGACCTATCTCGCGCTCGCGGACCGGCTCGACCGTGAGCCGGCGCCGGTCCCGGGCACGCAGCAGTCGATGGACGGCGCGCTCCTGCGCACCGTCACATATGCCCTGCTCCTCGACGACGAGACCCTGCCGATCCTCGCGCAGGTCTGGAAGGCCGTCGCGAACCTCGCTGACGGCCGGCTCACCGCGGCCGACAGCGAGGTGCTCACGCAGGTGTTCGCCGAGACACCGCCCACCCCCGGTGTCCCCGCGGACAACCAGGCGACCATGTTCCTGGCACTCACGTGCGGCGACGCCGAGTGGTCCCACGACGTCGCCGACTACGCCGCCGACAGCGCCGCTCACCGCGAGGCCTGGCCGCTCACGGCGGGCATGCCGGCCAACATCTGGCCGTGCGCCTTCTGGGAGGCTCCGATCGAGGAGCCGGTCACCGTGACCGACGAGGGGCCCGGTGACATCCTGATCCTGCAGAACCGCCGGGACCACGCCACGTCCTGGGACTCAGGACAAGGTCTGCGCGAGGCCCTCGGCGACCGTGCCGCCCTCGTCGGTGTCGACAACGGCGGGCACTCCGTCTACGACGCGGGCTCGGCCTGCGCCGACGGGGCGACCACCGACTTCCTGACCACCGGCCACCTGCCGGACGAGGACGTCTTCTGCACCGACGTCGAGCGAGGCTGACACGACCGGCGCGGACGAGGTCAGTCCCAGCCGCTCGGGAGCGCCTTGGCCTGCAGCTCGTCGGCGCGTCGGCACGGGGCGGTTCGCTGCTCTTGCCCGAATTCACCCACCCGTCCCCGTCCGGTTCGCGCCGTTCGCCCTGCCGCGCGGGCCCGGTCCTGGCCATACTGAGTCATGACCGAGGCGCAGGCGATCCGCGAGCTGGTCGAGGCGGGGCTCGCCGGACCGACGGCGGACGAGTCGTTCGACCGGTTCGCGCGCCTCGTGCAGCGCCAGCTCGGTGTCCCCACTGCGCTCGTGTCCCTGGTGCTCGAGGACGAGCAGGTCTTTCCCGGCGCCCTCGGTCTCCCCGAGCCCTACCAGAGCCGACGGCGCACCCCGCTGACCCACTCGTTCTGCCAGTACGTCGTGGACGACACGCAGCCGCTCGTCGTCGCGGACGCCCGGGACGTGCCGCACCTCGCCGAAAACGGCGCGATCCACGACCTGGGCGTCGTCGCCTATGCGGGGTTCCCCATCTTCGACCCGCGGGGACGCGCCGTCGGCTCGCTCTGCGCGATCGACGGGCAGCCGCGGCCCTGGACCGACGCCGACCTCGCGACGCTCGCGGACCTGGCGGCCGCGTGCACGTCGGAGCTGCGGCTGCGGGTGGCGCGCGAGCGCGCGCGCCGGATGCAGCGGGTCGCCCTCACGGCGAACCGGCGGTCGCGTCTCCTGCTCGACCTCTCGGAGACGTTCGCCGCCGCGCAGTCGGTGGGCGACGTCGCGGAGCGCCTCGCCGCGGTCGGGGCCGGGATCGGCGCCCGGTACGCGGGCCTCGCGACGCTCGACCCGGCCGGCGTCCGGCTCACCTACACGACGCTCGACCACCTGGAGCCCGGCGTGCCACGCGCCTTCCGGCGGATGCGCCTCGACGAGGCGCGCGGTGCGAGCGTCGCGGCCCGCACGCGCGAGCCCCTCTTCTTCCGTGACCACGCCGCGTACTCCGAGACGTTCCCGGAGGCTGCCGCGATGATCGAGCCCGACGGCGTCGAGGCGCGCTGCTTCCTCCCGGTCTTCTCCGCGACGACGCTGCTCGGCGTGGTGGCTCTCGCGTGGGACCACCCGCAGGACTTCGACGACGACGCCGTGAAGACCCAGACCACCATCGCCACGTACGTCGGCCACGCGCTCGACCGGGTCCGCCTGCTCGAGGAGCGGCACCGCGTCGCGACGACGCTGCAGGCCGCGATGCTCACGGCGCTGCCCGAGATGCGCAGCGTCGAGCTCGCCGCGACGTACGCGTCGGCGACGCGCACGGACCAGGTCGGCGGGGACTGGTACGACACCGTGGTCATCGACGACGACGCATGCGTCCTGATGATCGGTGACGTCACGGGCCACGACATGCGCGCCGCAGCCCAGATGGGACAGCTCCGGTCGATGCTGCGCACCTTCGCGTGGTGCCAGGACGAGCCGCCCGCGACCCTGCTCCGCCTGCTCGACCGGGCGAACCGCGGCCTGTCGCTGCACGCGAGCGGCACGGCCGTCGTCGCGCGGCTCGACCGCACCCCCCACGGGTTCGACGTCGTGTGGTCCAACGCGGGCCACCCGGCCCCTCTCGTGCTGCGCGCGGACGGCGAGGTCGAGACGCTCGACGCCGCGCCCGACCTGATGCTCGGCGTCCTGCCGGGCGCGGCCCGCCACGACCACCGCGCACGCCTGCTCCCCGGCGACACGCTCCTGCTGTACACCGACGGGCTCGTCGAGCGGCGCGGCACGTCGTACGGGGACCGGCTCGCGAGCCTGCGCGAGGTTCTGGCCGACCAGGCCGGCGTCTCGACGTCGGCCCTCCCGGACGCCCTCGTGCGCCGGCTCGTCGCGGGCTCCCAGCGGGACGACGTCGCGGTGCTGGCGCTGCGCGTCCGGCACACGATGCCGCACCCGCCGCGCCCGGGCCGGCCGGGTACGGTGCGCCGCGACGTCCCGCACACGTCGGCCGCGATCGGCCAGTCCCGGCGCTGGGTCGACGACGTGCTGGAGAGCTGCGACGTCGCGCCGTCGGTCCGTCGGGTCGCGATGCTCCTCACGAGCGAGCTCCTCACGAACGCCGTGCAGCACGCCCGGCCCCCGGTCGCGGCGTCGGTCGAGGTGGGGCACCGGGTCGTGCGCGTGGGCGTGCGGGACGGGTCGAGCGAGAGGCCACGCCTGCGGTCGCCCGAGCCGCACGAGACGGGTGGTCGAGGGGTGCAGTTCCTCGAGCGGTGCGCCCTGCGCTGGGGGGTCGACGCCGACGCCGACGCCGAGGGCAAGACCGTCTGGTTCGAGCTCCCCACGACCGACTGACACCTCTGTGCGGTGTGGGAAGCGCCGGGTAGCGTGTGGTGTGGGCCACATCCGGCCCCGATGCTTCCACCCGCACTCGGAGAGGCAGCCCTGCCATGACCGACCTCGTCACCCCCGTCGACACGGTGGAGGGATCCCTCGCGCCACGTCCCGCGAACCCGCTGCCCGCCCACGAGGAGCTGGACGTCGTCCTCGACGGCTACCGCCGCGAGCTCACGGGCTACTGCTACCGGATGCTCGGCTCGGCCTTCGAGGCCGACGACGCGGTGCAGGAGACGCTGCTGCGCGCCTGGCGCTCCTACGGCCGCTTCGAGGGCCGGTCGAGCCTGCGCTCGTGGCTCTACCGGATCGCGACGAACGTCTGCTTCGACGCCCTCGGGGCCCGCAAGCGCCGCGAGCGCCCCATGGGCCTCGGCGGACCGCAGCCCGCCGAGGTGGAGAACCTGGGGCAGGTCCTGCCCGAGGAGACGTGGGTCGAGCCCGTGCCCGACGACCGCGTGCTCCCCCACGACGGGGACCCCGCGCAGGTCGCGGTCGGGCGCGAGAGCATCCGGCTCGCGTTCGTCGCGGCGCTGCAGTACCTGCCGCCGAAGCAGCGCGCGGTCCTGCTCCTGCGCGAGGTCCTGCGTTGGCAGGCCAGCGAGGTGGCCGAGCTGCTCGACACGTCGGTCGCGTCCGTGAACAGCGCGCTGCAGCGGGCCCGCGCCACGATGGCGGCCCGCGCGCACTGGAGCAGTGCGGAAGCCGACGACGACGACGCCGAGCAGGGCGGTGGGCACGGCCCGGCCGGTCCCGCCGAGCTCCCCGGGAACGTTCCCGGGGACGAGCAGAGCCTCGGGGACGAGGAGAAGCTGCTGCTCGAGCGCTACCTCGACGCGTTCGAGCGCTACGACATGGACGCGCTCGTGGCGATCCTGCACGCCGACGCCACGCTCTCCATGCCGCCGTACCCGCTGTGGATGCGCGGCACGGAGGACATCGTCCGCTGGATGGTGGGCCCGGGGTGGGAGTGCGAGGGCTCGCGCCTGCTCCCCGTCGCGGTGAACGGCACGTTCGGCTTCGGCCAGTACCGCCGCGCCGAGGGCGGCGGGTACGAGCCGTGGGCCCTGCAGGTGATCGAGACGAGGCGCGGCCGCGTCGTGGGGATCAGCGCGTTCCTCGACACGGCCGCCTGGTTCCCGCTCTTCGGGCTGCCTCCGCGCCTCGACTCCTGACGCGCCTCGACTCCTGACCAGGCTCGGCGTCGTCAGTCGAACGTCTCGAGGAGCGTCTGCCGCTCTCCCTCGGTGAGGTTCGTGGCGACCAGCTTCCCGTGCGCGCCGTGGAACCGCTCGCCGACGGCGTCGAGGTCCCCGTCCTCCGTGACGACGAACAGCGCGGAGGTGCCGGGGGTGACCCCCTCGCGGATCCGCTCGAGCTGGTCCTTGTCGATCCCGACGGCGGCCATGGCCTTCGACGTCGCCCCGATCGCCGCGCCGGCGGCCGCACCGAACAGGGGGACGAAGAAGATCGACCCGAGGAGAAGTCCCCAGAACGCCCCCCAGCCGGAGCCGCGCCACGTGTCCTGGTGGCCGTGCCGCGTCGTCGGCTTCGTCGCGCCCTCGGGCCACGTCACGACCGCGGTGTCGACGAGACGGACATGCCCCTCCGACGCGGCGGAGTGCAGGATGCCGGACGCCGTGTCGGCCCCCGCAGGTGTGTCGAAGCTCCAGACGGTGAAGGTCGCCATGGTCGTCCTCCGGTCCTCTCGTGCTCGGTGCGGCCTGGGTGGTGGGGGGTCAGCCGAGGAGCTTGGCCTTGGCGGCCGCGAACTCGGCGTCGCTGAGCACACCGGAAGCGTGCAGCTGGCCGAGCCGCTCGATCTGCGCCAGGAGGTCGCCCCCGCCGGACGCCGGGGCCGCGGGTGCGGCCGGAGCGGCGGCGGCTGGCTGCGCGTACTGGGCGGCGGCCTGCTGCGCGGCCGCCTCGATCCGGGCCTGCTCCTGCTGGGCCGCGGCCTGCTGCGCCTCCCAGGACTGCTGCTGGCGGTTCGCCTGACGGCGCGAGACGGCGCCCGCGGTGGCCTGGGCGGTGCCGGCGATGACGGCGGTGCGGGCGGCGGTCCCGATGAGGCCGGGACGGCCCATGCGACGGATGGGCATGGTGGTTCTCCTTCGGGTGTGACGTGCTGGCTGGGTGGTGGCCGGGTCGTGCTGGCTGGATGGGTGGTGACCGGGTCTCCCGTCCGGGCGGCTCGTCAGTCCCCGGCGAGCGCGAGGTCCGCGACCTCGTTGACGACCTCCGCGGGGATGCGCTCGCTGAACAGCACGACGCCGCCCGCGTCGCCGGCCGCGCCGACGACCCCGCGGGCCCACGTGTGCTCCACGACGAGGACGAGCGCCGAGGTGCCCGGGGCGAGCCCGGCCGCCACCTCGTCGAGGTCCTCCTCGCCGGCGAGCCCGGCGCTCGTGAGCTGGAGGTCGGTGATCTCGATCTCGTCGCCGAGGTCCGTGAGCTCGAGGAACTCGACGTCGCCGTTCTCGGACCGGCGCACGACCGCGAGATCGAGGAGCGTGACGGTGCCTTCCGCGAGGACGTCGGCGACGGCGGTCTGGACGCCGGACGGGATCCGGTCGGAGGGGAACGCGATCGCGACGATCTCGACGGGACCGAAGCTGGAGCTGGCCATGGGTTTTCTCCCGGGTGTCTGAGGGGCGTACGAATCTCGGAGGGGTTCGGGTGGGCCGCGCGGCACGGCACGCCGTGCGGGCGAGAGGGCGGTGGTGCCGCCTCAGCGAGCGGCGCGCTCGGCCTCGTCACCGTGGACGACGAGCGCCCACAGGACGAAGACGTCGAGCAGGATCGTCACGATCGACCACCAGGGCGTGACCTGGAGGGTCGTGAACTGCGCGACGGCGTTGAGGACGACGAGCACGATCGCGACGAACCGCGCCCAGCCCTTGCCCGCGAGGAGCGCGAAGCCGGTGAGGACGAGCAGGAGGCCGATCACGAGGTGGATCCATCCCCACGTGGAGACGTCCAGCACGACGACACCCTGGTCGGTGACCCCGACGAGACTCTTCGGGGAGAACACCGCGACGAGCCCGCTGATGGCGTTGAACAGACCCAGGGTGACGAGCACGATGCCCGCGAACCAGATCCAGCCGACCCATGCCGACACCTGCGACGACCGTGCCATTCCGTCACCTCTCGAGGGTTCTCGGACCTCTCGACGGCCCAGGCTCGCGGCCGTCGACGTGCGCGGGACGATCGTGGCACCGATGGGGCGGTTCGGCATCCGGTGCGTCCTGCGCGCCGGTCCGTGGGCCCGGCGCTACGTTCGTGCCATGACGACTCCCGCAGCGCCGTCGGCCGGCCCGTCGCCGGACGTCCCCTGGTCGGACGCGGCCGACGACGGCACCCGGCCCGTCCAGCACGACTCGCGCCGCCCCCCGCGCTGGGTCCCTCGCGCCCTGGTCATGGGCGTGGTAGCGGTGTTCGTGGCGGTCTTCGCCTGGTATGCGCTGGGGCAGCTCCAGGGCCTCGGGGTGAACATCCTCATCGCATTCTTCATCGCGCTCGCGCTGGAGCCCATCGTCGTGTGGCTCGTCCGGCACGGGTGGCGCCGCGGGGTCGCCGCGGGCGTGTCCCTCATCGGCTCGATCGTCGTCGTCCTCGTCGTGCTCGCCCTGTTCGGGAACCTGTTCGTCCAGCAGCTCATCCAGCTCGTGCAGACGCTCCCGGCGGTCTACGAGGACATCCGGGGGTTCGTCGAGGAGCGGTTCGACGTCGTCGTCCCCGAGTCGGACGAGCTGCTGCGCCAGGCGTTCGAGCAGTTCGGCCAGGACGTCGCCTCCGGCGCGCTGCTCGTGGGGACCACGATCATCGGCGGCATCTTCGCCGCGCTGACCATCCTGCTGGTCACGTACTACCTGCTCGCGGCGGGGCCGAGGTTCCGCGCGGGGGTCTGCCGGTGGCTCACGCCGAACCGTCAGGAGGAGGTGCTGCGCCTGTGGGAGATCACCCAGGTCAAGGTCTCCGACTTCATCAACTCGCGCATCGTCCTCGCGGCGCTGTCGAGCGTCTTCACGCTCGTGTTCCTCATGATCGTGGGGACGCCGTACGCGCTCCCCCTCGCGGTGTTCACGGGCGTCGTGTCGCAGTTCGTCCCGACGATCGGCACCTACATCGGCGGCGCTCTCCCCATCGCCGTCGCGCTCACGTCCCAGGGCGTGCCGCAGGCGGTCGCCGTGCTGGCGTTCATCGTCGGCTACCAGCAGCTCGAGAACCTCTACTTCTCCCCCAAGGTGTCCGCGCGCGCGCTCGAGATGAACCCCGCGGTGAGCTTCGTCGTCGTGCTCGCGTTCGGCGCCGTGTTCGGGGCCCTGGGGGCGTTCCTCTCGCTCCCGATCGCGGCCACCATCCAGGCCGTGGCGAACACGTACCTGCAGCGGCACGAGCTCATCGACTCCCACCTCCTGCACGACCCCGGCGAGGAGGGCGGCGACGAGAGAGCTCCCCGTCGCCGCAAGAACCGTCGCGCCGCCGAGGAGGCCGCGCGCACGGTCGACGAGCGGCGGGCGGACGGCGTCGAGTAGACCCGACGCCGTCCGCCCGCCGTCGCCGTCGCGATCAGAGCGTGGCGATGCCGTCGCCGATCATCTTCGCGCCGATGACGAGCAGGAGGACGGCCATGACCACGGCGTTGTTGTGGATCAGCCAGGCCTTGAGGCCGTCGAGGAGGTCGGCTGCCCGCGTCCCCATCGACACGTAGATCACGACGGGCGTCGCGACGCCGAGGCTCGCCACGACGGCGAACACGACCGCCGCGACGACGCTCACCGTCGTGTCCCCGCCCGCGGCCGACCCGATCGCCGCACCACCCGAGACGGCGAGCAGCAGGTTCTTCGGGTTGACCGCGCCGAGCAGCACGGCGAGCCCGAGCGCCTTGACGGGCGTGAACGAGTCGATCGCGGCCATCCACTTCGGCGCCGGCGGCTCGACGTCATCACGCGGACGCCCGCGCCACTGCCGCGCCGCGACGAGCAGCAGGAGCAGGCCGAGGACGATCTTGACCCACGCGACCCACTCGGCGGGCCCGCCGGAGTCCGGCGCGGCCGACCCCGCGAGCAGCGCGACGACGAGCGCCACGCCACCCACGGCGACGAACCATCCCAGGAGGAACGCGACGGCGTTCGCCTTCGCCTTCCCGCTGGTGAGCATCAGCACCACGGCCACGATCGGCAGCGGGCTGATCATCACACCGACGGCCACCGGCAAGGACTGGCCGATCGCGGCTCCCACGGTGAGCTCCCCGGTCCCGGTCCGCTCAGGCGTTCTCGTCGAAGGCGGCGCGGAGCTTCGCCTCCTCGTCGGCGGACAGGTTGGTCTGGATCAGCTCGCCGTGGATGCCCTGCTCCTGCAGCGCGTCGTGGACCCGGTCGAGCACCGCGCCGGACGTGAGGACGAACAGCGCCGACGTCCCGGGCGTCACCTTGCTGCGCACCGAGTCGATGAAGTCGTCGTCGATCCCGACGTCGGTCAGCGCCCCGGCGATCGCGCCGGACGCGGCACCGATCGCCGCGCCGATCAGCGGGATGAAGAAGATCAGCCCGAAGAGCAGGCCCCAGAACGTCCCGCCGAGCGCTCCGGCCGCCGTCGTGCTGTTGCCCTGCTTGGTCTTCGGCTTCTTCTTCCCCTCCTCCCAGGAGACGATCGCCGCGTCCTGCACCTGGACGAGCTCCTGCTTCTGCAGCGCGAGGAGAGCCTCCTCCAGGCGCTCCGCACCGTCGGGGGTGTCGAACTTCCACACGGTCAGAGTTGCCACGTCGTGCCTTCTTCCGTCGTTCGCTTCCGGTGTCGTCGTACGTCCGCCGCGGCCCGATCACGCCCGGCGCGCGGCGACTCGACGCTATGGCGGAGGTCGGTGGACCGCCACCGGAACGACGCGCCCGCCCGAGCCTCCGGATGCACCCCCACCGCTGGCGTGATTCCCTTCCCGTGTGCCGACGGATACGCCGACGGGCGGGCCGCGCCCCCTCTCCACCCGGCACCTCCTGCGCCTCGTCGTGCCGTCCCTCGTGGTCGGCGCCCTGAGCGCGGTCTCCCTCGTCGCGCTGTCGGCGCTCGCCACGTGGATCCAGCACCTCGTGTGGGACCGGCTGCCCGACGCGTGGGGCGTCACCACGACGGAGACGTGGTGGACCGTCCTGGTGCTCACCGTCACGGGACTCCTCGTGGGCGCGACCGTCCGCTGGGCACCCGGGCACGCGGGGGTCGACCCGGCGACGACCGAGCTCGTCGCAGCGCCGCTGCCGATGCGGACCGTGCCGGGGCTCGCCGTCGCGCTCGTCCTGGGCCTCGCGGGCGGGGTGAGCCTCGGCCCGGAGAACCCGATCATCGCGATCAACGTGGCTCTCGCCGTCTGGCTCCTGTGCCGTCCCCGCCTGGGCGTCCCCGTGCCCGGAGCCGTCGGTCTCGCGACGGCGGGCACGATCGGCGCGATGTTCGCGACGCCGCTCGCGGCCGCGCTCGTCCTCACCGAGACGTTCGCGGAGCGCGGGGAGCGTGAGGGCCCGCTCTTCGACCGGCTCTTCGCGCCGCTCACCGCCGCCGGCGCGGGGGCGATGACCATGGTCGTCTTCGAGACCCCGACGTTCGCGATCGACCTCCCCGAGTACCCGGGGGTGCAGCCGGGCGACGTGGTCGGCGCCGTCGTGGTGGCGGTCGTCGCCGCTCTGATCACGCTGCTCGCCGTCCTCGCCTTCCCGGTCGTCCACACGGCGTTCCACCGGCTGCGGAGCCCGGTCCTCGCGCTCGGCGCCGCCGGCCTCGTCCTCGGGCTGCTCGGGGTGCTCGGCGGCCCGCTCACGCTGTTCAAGGGCCTCGAGGAGATGAAGGAGCTCAGCGCCGACGCCGACGAGCTCGCCTGGACCACGATCCTCCTCATGGCGCTGGTCAAGCTCGTCGCGCTCGTCGTCGCCGCCGGAGCGGGCTTCCGCGGCGGGCGGATCTTCCCGACCGTCTTCATCGGCGTCGCGCTCGGCCTCGCGGCGTCGTCGCTCGTCCCGGCCGTGCCGGCAGCGGTCGCGGTGTCCGCGGCGGTCCTCGGGTCGGTGATCGTCGTGAGCCGGGACGGCTGGCTCGCGCTCTTCATGGCCGCCGTCGTCGTCGGGGACGCGCGCCTCCTGCCGGTGCTGACCCTCGCGGTCGTCCCGCTCTGGCTCGTCGTCCGTCAGATGCGCCCGATGCACGTCCTGCCGGCCGACGACGGCCGGCCCGAGTTCGCGGCGCTCGCTCCGCGCCCCTGAACGGGTCCACCCGGTCGTACCGGTCTACCCGGTCGAACCGGTCGTACCAGGGCTGCCGGCGGACTCGGCAGCGATCGCCGAGTCGATGTCGGGGTAGAGGGGAGGTCGTTCCTCACCCTCGAGCACGGCCCTGAGCTCGTCGCGGACCTGGCCGACGTCGCGGGCGAGCACGAGCGTCGCCTCGAGCCGTCGGAGGTCGGTGCGCAGCGTCACGAGCATCTCGGCGGCGGCGGAGTCGAGGAACGGCACGGTCTCGGCGTCGAGGACGACGGTGCGCGGGTGCTCGCTCTCGGCGAGCGCCCGGATCGCGGCCCGGACGGTGTCGGCGTTGGCGAAGAACAGCCCCGACTCGACCCGCACGACGAGCACGCCCGGCACCTGCTCGCCCGGCTGCCGCCCGAGCGCCACCCGCCGGCCGGCGTCGACCCACTCGCCCGCAGGGCTGCGCACCAACCGGGCGACATGAGGTCGAGACGCCCGTCCGAGCAGCAGGACCAACGAGAGCAGCACGCCGATCACGAGGCCGGGCAGGGTGTCGAAGACCAGGACACCGACCGTCGTCGCCAGCGCCGCCCAGAAGTCGTGGCGTGCCGCTCCCCCGTAGAGCCGTCTGGAGAGCGTTGTGGCGAACCCGTACAGGCGACGCATCGACCGCACGTCCACGAGCTCGATCACGGCGGCGATCACGACCGCGGCGAGCGTCGCCTCGGGCAGCGACTCGAAGACGGGCGTGAGGAAGAGGAGCGTGAGGACCACCAGGACGGCGGCGGTGAGCCCCGAGACCTGGCTCTTGGCGCCGGCACCGCCGTTGACCGCGGTCTTGGAGAGGCTGCCGTTGACGACCATCCCCGAGGCGAGGCCGGAGCCCAGGTTCGCCGCCCCCATGCCGAGGAGCTCGCGGTTCGGGTCGATGTCGTACCCCTCGCGGGCGGCGTACGTCTTCGCCGCGCCGAGCGCCTCCGCGAACCCGACGAGCATCACGCCGGCCGACGGGCCGATGAGCGCGGTGTAGTTGGCCCAGTCCATGTCCGGGAGCCCGAGGGCCGGGAGGCCCGCGTCGATGGGGCCGACGACCTCCACGCCGCGGTCGTCGAGCGAGAAGAGCAGGATCGCGCCGATGCCGACGGCGACCGCGACGAGCGAGCCCGGCACCGCCGGCGCCCAGCGCTTGAGCGCGAGGAGGACCGCGAGGCTGCCCACCCCGAGCACGACCGTCGTCGGGTTCACGGTGCCGAGCTCGGTGACGATCGCCCACGCCTTCTCGAAGAAGTCCCCCTCACCCTTCTCGATGCCGAGGAGGGACGGCAGCTGGCCGATGATGATGGTGAGCGCCACGCCGACGATGAACCCCTTGAGCACGGGCTCGGAGATGAACGACGCGACGAACCCGAGCCTCGCGATCCCGGCGAAGACGCACAGCAGGCCCGTGACGAGGGCGACGCCCGTCGTCAGCGCGGTGAAGAACTGGGCGTCGCCGGGCGCGAACACGGCGACCACCCCCGCCGACAGCGCGGCCGTCGCGGACATCGGCCCGACGACGAGGTGCCGCGAGCTGCCGAACACCGCGTACAGGATCAGGGACGGCACGGCCGCGTACAGGCCCACCACGGGCGAGACGCCCGCGATGGTCGCGTACGCGAGCGACTCGGGCACGAGCACCGCCCACACCGTGAGCCCGGCGACCAGGTCGCCCTGGAGCCACGCCTTCTGGTAGCCCCGCAACGAGCCGAACAGCAGCGGGGTGCGGTGACCCGTGGCCGGGTTCGATCCGTCGGAGCGGGGCTGTCGTCCGGCCATGCGTCTACCTCGCTGTGGTCGATGCTTCCCGTCGCGGTCGGCGCGGTCCAGACCAAGACAACTCTGCGGACGAGGAGCACCGCAACCGGAAGCGCCGAGCGGAAGGAGCCGGAGCCCCGCGCGTGCCTCTCCGGATCGCCCGGCAGGTCGGGACACCGGTCCCTGGGACCCGGGACGGCCCCCGCACCAGTCTTCCCGGGTCAGCACGGTGGCGCGAGCGGCACCGCGGAGGTCTGGTCGCCGCCCCGCCGAACCCCGGGTTGTGCGTCAGATCGGTCTCGCTGTGGCGCGTAACCCGGGGTTCGGCAGGCAGACCGTCACGCGTCGTCGTCCTGGATCACCGACAGCACGTTGCCCGCCGGGTCGCGGAACCACGCGATGAGCGGGCCGCCGCCGCGGAACACGAAGTCGTCGTCCGTCTGGACGGGCGTGCCCTCGTACCGCTCGAACGCGACACCGCGCTCGCGCAGGCCCGCGACGGTGCCGGGCACGTCGCGCACCGGGAAGTTGAGGACCGTGTACGACGCCGGCTCGTGCGCCTCGCCCTTCGGGTAGACGAGGACGCCGGTCGTGCCCGGCACGTCGAGCCAGAGCATGTCGTCGCCCCGCACGGGCAGGCCGAGCACGTCGCCGTAGAACCGCCGGGCCGCGTCGACGTCGTCGACCGAGAACCCGCTGAACGCCTTGTCGAGCATGGTGCCTCCTGGGACGGGCCGGGGTCGGGCGCCTCGGCCTTCCTCAGGGTCGACCGTCGGGACGCCGCGCGCTCATCGGCCCGCCGTCGGTGGGGTGCGGCAGGATGGCCGCATGACCGAGAGCACCGACGTTCCTGGCGCGGCCTCCCCCGGCGGGGACCTCCTCCTGCTGGACACCGCGAGCCTGTACTTCCGGGCGTTCTTCGGCGTGCCCGACTCGATCAAGGCGCCCGACGGCACACCGGTCAACGCGGTGCGCGGGCTCCTCGACATGATCGCGACGCTCGTCGCCGACCGGCGCCCCACGCGGCTCGTCGCGTGCTGGGACGACGACTGGCGGCCGGCGTTCCGCGTCGAGGCGATCCCGTCGTACAAGGCGCACCGGGTCGCACGGGAGGATCCCGGCGCGACGGGCCCGACGAGCATCGAGGAGGTCCCGGAGAAGCTCCTCGCCCAGGTCCCGGTGATCGTCGAGGTGCTCGCCGCGCTCGGGATCGTGCGCGTCGGCTCCCCCGGCTACGAGGCCGACGACGTCATCGGGACGCTCACCGCGCGCGAGGTCGCGCGCGCCGCCGCGGCGGACGAGAGCCCGACGGCGCCCGTCGGCCGCACGGACCGCGCCCGCGTCGAGGTGGTCACGGGCGACCGCGACCTGTTCCAGCTCGTCAACGACGCCGCGGGCGTGCGCATCCTCTACCCGACGAAGGGCGTGCGGAACCTCGACGTCGTCGACCAGGCCCGGCTCGCGGAGCGCTACGGGCTGCCGTCCGGGGCGGCGTACGCGGACATGGCCGTCCTGCGCGGCGACCCGAGCGACGGCCTCCCGGGCGTCCCGGGCATCGGCGAGAAGACGGCGGTCGCGCTGCTCGACCGCTACGGGGACCTCGCCGGGGTGCTCGCGGCGCGCGACGCGGGCGACGCCGGGCTCACCGCGACGCAGCGGCGACGCCTCACCGAGGCGGCCGACTACCTCGACGTCGCTCCGGTGGTCGTCCAGGTGGCGCGCGACGCGCCCGTGGGTGCCCTCGACGACGCGCTCCCCGCCGCGCCCGCCGACCCCGAGGCTCTCGAGGCGCTCACCGAGCGCTGGGGCCTGAGGTCGTCGGTGCAGCGCGTGCTCGACGCGCTCGGGCACGCCACCGGCTGACACGACGCGCTCGACGCCCTCGGGCCACCGCCTTCACCCGTGCGTCGCGGCACGACCAGGACGGGCCACCCTCCCTCTTCCTGGTGCGGCCGCGGTGTCACATCCTGCGCGTCCCGCACGTCAGAGGGGGGTGACGCCCGACCGGCGTCACGAGATCCGTCCAGGAACCGAGGGGAACACCATGCGCGAGAGCACGACCGCCCAGACCTCACCCACCACGAACGACCTGACGCCCGACGCCGTCGCCGGCCTCCGCGACCGTGTCGCCGGCAGCGTCCTCGTCCGGGGCGACGTGCCCGACGGCGGTCCGACGGCCGCCGAGGCGGTCGCCCCGCACAGCACGCTCGTCGCGCACGACCCGGCCGTCGTCGTCGTCGCCACGACGGAGGACGACGTCGCCGAGGCCGTGCGGTTCGCCTCCGCCCACGACCTGCCGGTCCGCCTGCACGCCACCGGCCACGGTGCCGCCTGGCCCGTCACCGACGGCGTCGTCGTCGCGACCGAAGGCCTGGCCGGGGTCGAGGTGGACCCGGTGACGCGGATCGCGCGCATCGGCGCCGGCACGCGCTGGCAGGCGGTGATCGACGCCGCGGGCGAGCACGGACTGGCTCCGGTGACGGGCTCGTCGACGCACGTCGGGGTCGTGGGCTACACGCTGGGAGGAGGCTTCGGTCCGCTCGTGCGCAGCCACGGCCTCACCACCGACTGGGTGCGCGGCTTCCGCGTCGTCCTCGCCGACGGGTCGGTCGTCGAGGCGGACGCCGACACCGAGCCCGACCTCCTCTGGGCGCTGCGCGGCGGCAAGGGCGGTCTTGGGGTCGTCACGCGCGTCGACGTCGAGCTCACGCCGCTCACCTCCCTGTACGCCGGCTCGATCACGGTCGACACCGAGCACGTCGAGGACGTCTTCCGCGGCTGGGCGACCTGGACGGCGACGGCTCCCGACGACGTCTCCACGTCCGCGGTCCTGCTCGCCCTCCCGGACCTCCCGTTCATCCCGGAGCCGCTGCGCGGCAAGAACGTCCTCACGCTCCGCTTCGCCTACCCGGGCGACGCCGCGGAGGGCGAGCGGCTCGCCGCGCCGCTGCGCGCGCTCGCTCCCGCGCTGACCGACACGATCACGACCATCCCGACGACGGCCGTCGCGACGATCCACGCCGACCCGGAGGACGCCGGACCGTCGTGGGTGTCCGGGGCGGCGCTGCGGACGATGGACGACGCGTTCGTCGAGCGCTTCCTCGCCGAGTACGGACCGGCGAGCTCGTCACCGTTCGTCGCCGCGGAGATCCGGCACCTGGGCGGCGCCGCGGCCCGCGACGTCGACGGCGGGTCGGCCGCCGGTGGCAGGACCGCGGGCTACCTGCTGAGCCTCGTCGGCGTGAACCCGCCGCGCGTCCCGGACATGGTCGCGAGCACCGCCGCGCTCGCGCAGTGGTCCGCGCCCTGGGCGGCGAGCGAGACGAACGTCAACTTCCTCCCCGCGCCATGGACGGACGAGACGCTCGCCCGCGCGTGGTCGCCCGAGACGGCCGCGCGCCTGCGCTCCGTGCGCGCGGCCTACGACCCGGCGGGGAGGTTCCCGTTCGGCTCCTGAGGTCGTGCGGGGACCCGCACCACGCGACACCACTCACGGACGGGCGTGCTCGAAGATCACGGTCGTGCTCGTCCCGGCGACCTCGGGGCGGAGGCTCAGCGTCCTCGACACGAGGTCGCGCAGCGCGTCGGAGTCGGCGACCGCGACGTGCAGGAGGAAGTCGCGGTCGCCCGTGACGAAGAAGACGCCCTCGACGTCGGGGAGCGTGAGGAGATAGTCGCGGAACGCCTCGAGGCCCTTGCGCGCGCCGGCCTGGAGGCGGATCGCGATGAGGGCCTGGAGACCGCGCCCGACCGCCGCGGGGTCGACGTCGGCGCGGAACCCGCGGACGACGCCCCGGTCCACGAGCGAGCGCACGCGTGCGTGGCACGTCGACGGCGCGATGCCGACCTGCGCGGCGATCGCAGCGTTCGTCGCGCGCGCGTCCGTCGTGAGGACGTCGAGGATGCGGCGGTCCGTCTCGTCCAGCTCGGCCGGCCCGCGAACGGGTCGAAGATCCTTCGGTTCCACCGTGCTCCTCCGTTCGCCGCTCCGAAGATCGACGTGCTCTGCTCCGACTGTAGCGAGGTTCCTTCGGCAGATCTTGCCCAGTGCCGAACGATCGACCAGGCTGGTCGATGCGCGACACCACCCCGTCGCGCACAAGCCACACGCCCGCCTCGCGACCCGCGAGGCGGGCGTCGGTCGAAGGAGCCCGACGTGAGCGTGCCGTCCCGCCGTGCCGTCAGCACCCCCCGCTCCGCCCCGCGGACCGCCGTCGTCGTGGGCGCCGGCATGGTCGGCCTCGCGACGGCCTGGCACCTCCAGGAGCGCGGCGTCGAGGTGACCGTCCTCGACCGCGAGGGCGTCGCCGCGGGGTCGTCGTGGGGCAACGCGGGCTGGCTCACGCCTGGCATGGCGATGCCGCTCGCCGACCCGTCGCTGTGGACGTACGGACCGCGGGCCCTGCTCGACCCCGCTGCGCCGCTCCACGTCCCCCTCCGGTTCGACCCGCACCTGTGGGCCTTCCTCGCCCGCTTCATGTCGCACGCGACGCAGCGTCGCTGGGACCGCGCGATGGCGGCTCTCACGCCGATCGACCGGGTCGCGCTGGACGCGTTCGACGAGCTCGCCGCGGGCGGCGTCGCAGGCGGTGCCACGGGCGGCGTCTCGGGCCATGCCGGCCACGCGGTCGGCGCCCGGACGACGCCGGGGCCGTTCACCATCGCGTTCGAGCACGAGCGCGAGGCGCGGCCGTTCCTGCGAGAGCTCGAGCACGTCGCCGCCGCGGGCCAGCGGGTACCGGTCCGCCGCGTCGAGGCGGGCGAGCGCGCGCCGCAGCTCACCGACCGGGTGACGACCGTGCTCGCCCTGGAGGGCCAGCGCTTCCTCGAGCCGGGACCGTTCGTCCACGCGCTCGCGGACTCGGTCCGGGCACGCGGCGGCCGCATCGTCTCCGGCGCCGAGGCGCGCGCCGTGCGCTCGGACCGGACCACCGGCCGTGGCGACCGGTCCGGGGTGGCGCTCGACGTCGTCGGGCACGAGGGCCCGACGACGCTCACCGCGGACGCCGTCGTCCTCGCCACGGGCGCGTGGCTGCCACGGCTCGCCGCTCCGCTCGGCGTGCGCACGCGCGTCCAGGCAGGGCGCGGGTACTCGTTCACCGTGAAGACGGACGCGCCGGTCGAGACGCCGCTGTACCTGCCCGCGCGTCGGGTGGCGTGCACGCCGTACCAGGGGCGGCTCCGCATCGCCGGGACCATGGAGTTCCGGGGGCCGGACGAGCCCTTCCAGCCGCGGCGCGTCGCAGCGATCCTCGCGTCGGTCCGCCACCTGTTCCAGGGCGTCGACCTCGACGAGCGCCACGACGAGTGGGTCGGTTCGCGACCCGTGACCCCCGACGGCCTGCCGCTCGTCGGCGCGACGCGCGCGCCCGGCGTCTTCGTCGCGGGCGGGCACGGCATGTGGGGGATCGTGCTCGGCCCAGCGACGGGCAGGGCGCTCGCCGAGCAGGTCGTCACGGGACGGGTGCCGGCCGAGATCCGCCCGTTCGACCCGCTGCGCTGAGCCCTGTGCCGAACACGACCTGAGGGTCGTCATGGACCCGTTCGCGACCCTCAGGTCGTGCTCGACCGCGCGCTGTGTCGCGCTCGGCGAGGCCGTGGCCGACGGCGCAGCGCAGGTCGGGCCGGCCCGTCGCCGTCGCGCAGCGCTCACCTACGCTGACGCCCATGGACCTCGCGCGCTCGTTCCCGCTGTTCGTCCTCGCCGCGCTGCTCGAGATCGGCGGCGCGTGGCTCGTGTGGCAGGGCGTGCGGGAGCACCGGGGCTGGTTGTGGATCGGGGCCGGCGTGGTGGCGCTCGGGCTCTACGGCGTCGTCGCGACGCTCCAGCCGGACGCGCACTTCGGTCGCATCCTCGCGGCGTACGGCGGGGTGTTCGTCGCGGGGTCGCTCGCGTGGGGCATGGTCGTCGACGGGTTCCGCCCCGACCGGTGGGACGTCGCGGGCGCGCTCGTGTGCCTCGTCGGCGTCGGGATGATCATGTACGCGCCGCGGCCTGCGTGACCGTCGTGACCCGCGGCGTGCCGCGAAGGCCCTGACACGGGCTACGACACGCGCCGTGACGCGGGACCCCCGGTCTGCCAGGATCGGCGCGTGACCATCGACGTTCCCACCGGCAGGAGGCCGGCGCACGACGCCGCGGCCGGGCCGATCGAGCCGACGCTGCCCGGCCTCGGACCGGACCCCGCGCAGCCGCCGTACGCGAGCTGGGGACGCCGGGTCTTCGCCTACCTGCTGGACACCGCGATCGTGTCGGCGGTGACGTTCCTGGCGGTCGGTCCGGTGGGCGCGCCGTCGCTCCTGCCGATCTTCACGTCAGCGACCGGGCATACGGCCACGGTGACCGACAGCGGCTGGCTCCTGGCGACCGCGCTCGCTCTCGCACTGCTCCAGGCGTACGCCGGCTGGACGCCCGGGAAGCGCACGGTCGGGATCGTCGTCGTCCGGGAGGAGACCGGCCGCCCGGCGGGGCTGATCGCCACGGTGCTGCGCTGGCTGGCCCACGTCCTCGACGCGATCCTGCTCATCGGCTTCCTCCGACCGCTGTGGAACGCGCAGCGCAAGACCTTCGCGGACTCGCTGCTGCACACGGTCGTCGTCATCTCGGCCGACGCGCCGGCACCCCACCCGTGGGTCGCGGCGCTCCGCGGCCGGCTGCGCTCCCGCGGCCGCGGGCCCGACGGCGCCCCGCGCCCCGGTGGTCGGCGCGCCTCGACCGTCGTCACCGCGAGCGCGACGCTCGTGTGCGTCACGGCGTCGGCGTTCGCGCTCACGCCCGCCACCGTCGTGGGGGGCGACGTCTGGCAGGACGACTGCACCCCTCTGGTGGAACCGGGCGCCTCGACGGCACCCCTGCGGTTCGAGCACGTCGGAGTGGTCTCGTGGTCCGTCCCGGTGACGGAGACCCGCTGGGGCGTGACGCGCACGGCGGCTCCTGCGGTCGCGCCGGCCTTCGCCCCGGCCGACGCCGACGGGCTCGAGGCGACGTACGTCGTCGAACCGGCACCCGGCGCCCCGACGGACGTCCCCGTCGACGCCGAGCTCGTGCTCGCCCTGTCGACCTGGGACGGCGAGCTCCTCCTCGAACGGTCGTCGTCGGTGCGGGTGACGCCCGAGGCCGACGGCACGGTCACCTCCGAGCTGCTCTCCGGATCGTCGGACGGCGGCGACCTCGAGACGGTACGCGTCGCGGCGTCGACCGTCGCCGCGCTCGAGCCCGCGTGGCGCTGGGACGCGTCGCTCCGGATCGCCGGGGCCACCGTCGCCTCGTGCGGCGGACGCGGGCCGTCCTGACCGTCTCGCATCGCGGAGGATGAGTCGCAACACGCACGAAACGCGGCGGACGACCGGGGGAAATGTCGCGGTCGCACGATGGAAGTGCGCCGGACCTCGAGTCCGGCGCACCAGCCACGGCCGGGCGGCGCGTCTGCGCCGCCCGGTGGCGGTTCCATCGTCCCGACGGCCCCGGGAGGCCCCGTGCCCGACCACAGCCCGCTCTTCTCCTCGCCCGGCGCGACCGACGCCCCGGTGACGACCCGCTCGGTGCACAGGACCCGCGCGTCGAGCATGCCGCTCCCCGACCTCGGGCTCAACGTCCAGGGCGAGCCGCGACGGCAGGCGAACCCCGGCGACGAGCTCACCGTCGACCCGGCCGACCGCCGTCGACGGGCCCGCGCCGCGCTGCTCGACCTGCGCCGCGACGTGATCCGCCGGGAAGCACGCCTCTGAGCCCTGCCCGCGTGGGCGACGCCGCGTAGGTTGTCCCCATGCGGATCGGAGCCCACCTCGACCAGTCGGACGTCATCGCGCAGGCCGCCGGGATCGGCGCGGACGTCGCGCAGATCTTCCTCGGCGACCCTCAGTCCTGGAAGGGACCGGAGTTCACGTACCCCGGCGGGGCGGAGGCCCTGAAGACCGACGCCGCGGCCGCGGACCTGCAGCTCGTGGTCCACGCGCCGTACGTCATCAACGTCGCGAGCCCGAACAACCGGATCCGCATCCCGAGCCGCAAGCTGCTGCAGCAGATCGTCACCGGCGCCGCGGCGGTCGGCGCGACGGGCGTCGTGGTGCACGGTGGCCACGTCACGGCCGCCGAGGACCCGGCGAAGGGGTTCGACAACTGGCGCAAGGCGATCGACGCCCTGCAGACGGACGTCACCGTGTACATCGAGAACACCGCGGGCGGAGATTTCTCGATGGCGCGTCGGCTCGAGCGCATCGAGGGTCTGTGGGCCGCGGTGCAGCAGGCCGACGGCGCGGAGAACGTCGGTTTCTGCCTCGACACGTGCCACGCGTGGGCTGGCGGCATCGACCTCACGACGGCGGTCGGACAGGTGCGCGCGATCACGGGGCGCCTCGACCTCGTCCACCTCAACAACAGCCGCGACACCGCCGGCTCGGGCGCGGATCGGCACGCGAGCCTGACCGCCGGGACGATCGACCCCGAGCTCCTGCTCGACGTCGCGCGGGCCGCGGGGACGCCCGTCGTGTGCGAGACGCACGCCGACGTCCCGGCGGACGTCGCGTGGCTGCGCGAGCAGCTGGGCTAAGTCACCATGAGCGACATGACGCCCACTCCTCCGGTGCCCATGCCCCTGCGCAACGTGACGGTCGACGCGCGCGACCCGCGTGCCCTCGCGGACTTCTACCGTCGGCTCACGGGCTGGGAGTACACGCCCGGCCAGGAGACGCCCGACCCGGACGGCGAGGACTGGCTGACCCTCGCGGTCCCCGGGACGGACGGGACGCGGCTGGCGTTCCAGCGCTCCGACGCCGAGGTCCGGCCGTGGCCGGGCGGCGCGCGCGTCCACGTCGACCTCGACGTCCCCGACCTCGACACCGCGCACGAGCACGCCCTCGCGTGCGGCGCGACGCCCCTCACGGGGACCCCTGCCGAGGAGGGCCACCCGGACGACCCGTTCCGGGTCTACGCCGACCCTGAGGGGCACCCGTTCTGCCTGTGCGGTCCGCTCGGCTGAGGATCTCCTCGCGCACGGATCGAACCGGGCGGCCTCCTGCTCCGTCTACCGGGTGACAGCGCGTCGCGCTCCGCCGCGACGCACCACGACGGAGGGGAGACGCACGTGCGCACGAGGACGACGGTCCTGCTGGGGGTCGGCGCGGCGGTGGTCGTGCTGGGAGGAGCCGCGGTCGTGTTCGGCCCCGGCCTGTACGCCGACTGGTCGGAGGACCGCGCCGCGGCCGCTCCGACGCTCGACGCCGGCACCGGGTCGACGCTCGACGCCGCCGGCCTCGACGGGACGTGGGACGTGGGCGCCGGCTCGTTCGCCGGGTACCGGCTCGACGAGATCCTGCGCGGCGAGGACGTCACGGTGACGGGCCGCACGGAGGACGTCACGGGCTCCGTGACGCTCGCGGACGGTTCCCTGACGGACGCTGAGGTCGTCGTCGACATGACGACGGTCGCGACCGACGTGGCGAACCGCGACGCGTACTTCCGCGACACGGCGATCCAGGTCGCGGAGCACCCGACCGCGACGTTCGTGCTCACGGAGCCCGTCGAGGTCCCCGACGCGGCCGGCGCCGTCGAGCTCACGGGCGACCTCACGGTCCGCGGGGTGACCCAGCCCGTCACGGTCGCCGCGCAGATCGGTGCGGAGGGCGACGACGTCCAGGTCGTCGGCGAGGTGCCGATCATGTTCGCGGACTTCGGCGTCGACGCCCCGAGCCTCGGGTTCGTCGAGGTCGAGGAGACCGGGAGCATCGAGTTCAGCCTCGCCCTGACCCAGGCGTCCTGAGCCGCGGTGGCCACCGACGACGCGACCGGCACAGCGACCGGGCCCACGGGCCCGGTCGCGGACGAGCTGCTGCGCGCCGTGCACGACACCCACGGCACCGCGCTGCACCGGTACGTCGCGCGCTTGACCGACGACGACACGCGCGCCCAGGACGTCGTGCAGGAGACGCTCCTGCGCGCGTGGAGCCATCCGGAGGTGCTCGAACGGCCGGAGGGCTCGGTCCGGGCGTGGCTGTTCACGGTGGCCCGCAACCTCGTCGTCGACGACCTGCGACGCGCGCACCACCGGCGCGAGCTGGCGAGCGCCCACCTGCCCGACCACGGCGAGGCCGACGCGACGCAGTCCGTGCTCGACGCGTGGCTGGTGGCGGACGCGCTCGTCGCGCTCTCGCCGGAGCACCGGGCCGTCGTCGTGGGCGCGTACTACCGCGGTCGGTCGGTCGCCGAGATGGCGGACGAGCAGGGGGTGCCACCCGGGACCGTGAAGTCCCGTATGCACTACGCGCTGCGCGCGCTGCGGCTCGCGCTGCAGGAGAAGGGAGTGACCTCATGACCGGTCTCCCCGGTGCGCCGAGCGCCGCCGGTGCGGACCCGTACCGTGAGTGGGACGCCGCCTACGTCCTCGGCGCGCTCGGGCCGCGCGACCGCCGCGAGTTCGAGCGACACCTCACGACGTGCGACGCGTGCCGCGGTGCGGTCACCGAGCTCGCCGGCATGCCGGGCCTCCTCGGCATGCTCACGCCCGAGCACGCGGCGGCGCTCGTCGACGGCACGGTCGACGATGGCTCGGTGAACGACGGCTCGGTGAACGACGGCTCGGTCGGTGGCGCCATCGCGGTGCCGGGGGTGGGCCACGCGCCGAGGGCGGGTCACCCAGCGTCGAGGGATGCGGCGCCGGGCCGCGGGCCGGACGTGGTGCCGATCAGGACGCTCGCCGCGGGGGCGCGGCGCCGCCGTGCCCGACGCCGCGGGCTGCTCGTCGCGGCCGGCGTCGCCCTGGTCGTCGCGGGCGGGGCGGCGGGCGTCGCGCTGACCGGCCCGGCGCGCGAGGCCCCGCCCGTCGCGGCACCGACGACGACACAGCCGTCGAGCGCGCCGTCGGACCCACGGCCGACGACCCCGGCGCCGGCCCCCCGACCATCGAACCCTCAGACGACCCCGGTGACGACGACCGTCGAGCTGCTCCCCGTGGACGGCGCCGACGTGCGCGCGGAGCTCGTGCTGACGCCGGCGGCGTGGGGCACGCGGCTCGACTGGTCGTGCTCCTACCCGACGGGCGCGGCCGAGCGCGGTGCGACGTACGAGCTCGTCCTCGTCGACGACGCCGGGACGCGGGAGGTCGTGGCGACGTGGTCGGCGACCGACGCGGGGCGCTCGGACGGCCTCGGGGCGTCGTCGGCCGTCCCGGTCGACGGCATCTCGCGCCTCGAGCTCGGCGTCGCGGGCCTCGACCGGCCGCTGGCGGCGGCGGACGTCACGACCGTCACGTGAGGGCGCGCCGTCCCGCGACGTAGATCCTCCGGTCGCGAAGTAGAGCCCGCGGAGCTCTATCTCGCGACCGGACGTTCTATCTCGCGCCAGCGGCTCCGGCTCGCGCGAACCCGCCGCGCCGGATCAGTCGTCGTCGACGACCGGGCCGCGGCGCAGCTCGAGGTCGATCTGCTCGGCGTCGAGCAGGTCGAGCGCGTGCCGCAGGGCCTGCGAGCTGTAGGCGCCCGACGACCGCGCGGCGAGGAGTGCGCTGCGCTGCGCCGCGATCGCCCGCAGGCGCAGCTCCTTGTACTGCGCGAACACGTCGGCCGAGGTCGCGGCGTCCACGTCACGGGTCTCGAGCTCGCGGACGACGTCGCGGCGGACGCGCGCCACGACCCCCGGGTCGAACGGGCGCCCGTCGGCACGGCGCAGGTCCGAGGCGTCGATCGCCGCGGCGGCCGCGGCGTCGAGCTCGGCCCGGACCGCGCCGCGGTCGTTGTCCGCCGGTGACGGTCCCCCGGTGAGGCCGAGCCTCTTCACGACCCACGGGAGGGTGCTGCCCTGGAGGAGAAGGCTCCCGACCGCGACCCCGAACGCGACGAGGACGAGGAACGACCGGTGCGGCGTGTCGAGAGGGAGCGTCTGCGCCGCCGCTACGGTCACGACGCCGCGCATCCCGGCCCAGACGAGAAGCACGCCCTCGCGCGCCCCGAGCGGCTGCGCGCGCAGGTAGTCGATGTCCGCCGCTCGACGTCGCAGCGTTTTGCGGACGCGGCCGACCCGCTCCGGGGTCCCGGCGGCGGGCCCGCCCGAACGGCCCCGGCGGGCGTCGTCGTCCGAGCGGCCCCCGCGCGTCGGGTCGCCCGGCTGGTGCGCGGCGTCCGACCCGTGCGACCTGTGAGGCCCGTGCGGGACGTGCGGCGGGTTGAGGTGCGGGCCCCGGATCGCCTCGAACTGCGCGGTCACGCCGGTCACCGACTCGGCGGCGCCCGGCGCGCCCGGGTGGAGCGGCGTCCCGTCGGGCGCGAACTTCGCGTCGAGCGTCTCCTGCATCCCCACGATGACGCCGCGCACCTTCTCCGCGCGTCTCGCCCGGCGCCCGGCGCCGTGCACGAGCGGCAGCACGTACACCGCGCGCACGAGGAGCACCGCGACGATCGTCAGCGCGGCGATCCCGACGGCCTGCCAGAGGTTGCCGTGCGTGTCGACGACGTCTTCGACGAGCCCGAACAGCTCGAGCCCCATGAGCAGGAAGACACCGCCCTCGAGCAGCAGCTCGATGGTGCGCCAGTTCGACTCCTCGGAGATCCGGTCCTGGGGCCGCAGGTACTTCGCGGCCCCGTTGCCGGTGACGAGACCGGCCGTCACGACGGCGACGAGGCC
The DNA here is from genome assembly GCF_059159985.1 of Cellulosimicrobium sp. BMG9.23. Lineage (NCBI taxonomy): Bacteria > Bacillati > Actinomycetota > Actinomycetes > Micrococcales > Promicromonosporaceae > Cellulosimicrobium > Cellulosimicrobium sp. BMG9.23. The sequence goes on along the minus strand of NZ_JBZGBZ010000012.1, from coordinate 25,988 downwards.
CGAGGCTCCCAGCAGCTCCGCCGGCAGGTACGCGACGAACGGCACGACGAACGACACCGCGACGCTCAGCGCGGGCCGCCCCAGCTTGGCCCGGACGAACAGCCCGACGTGCCCCACGACGAAGCCCACCGCGACGGCGATCACCACCGCGAGCACGAAGTCCCCCGCGACCGACCACAGCGACACGCTCGCGGCCGTCGCGGCGATCGCCGAACGCAGCAGCACCAGGGCGGACGCGTCGTTGAGCAGGCTCTCGCCCTCGAGGACCGTCACGACGCGCGGGGACGCGCCGAGGCGCTTGACGATCGACGTCGCGACGGCGTCCGTCGGGCTGACGACCGCGCCGAGCGCGATCCCCACGGACAGCGGGATGCCCGGGACGAGCGCGGTGAACAGGAAGCCGAGCGCGACCGAGCTCACGACGACGAGGGCGACCGAGAGCCCACCGATGGCCGTGAAGTCGCGCCGGAAGTCCATCGTCGGCAGGCTCACCGCCGACGAGTAGAGCAACGGCGGGAGCACGCCCGCGAGGATCCACTCCGGCTCGACCTCGATCGCCGGGACCGCGGGCACGAAGCTGATGCCGATCCCGACGAGCACCAGCACGAGCGGCGCCGCCACCCCGGCCTTCGGCGCGAGCACGTTCACCGCGACGATCGCGACCACGACGGACGCCCCGATCGCGATGAGCCCGAGGATCTGGTCCTCGGTGAGCTGGAACGGGAAGTCCATCCGTACCTCCGTGCAAGGTGTGCGGCGGTCAGGTCCGCTGGACACGCCGCGTCCAACCTACCGAGCACGCTCCCCGACGGCGCCCGGACGGCCCCGGTCAGACGTGACCGGTCCGACCCACCCGCCGGTCGCGCTCCCGGTCGCGCTCCGGGCGGTCAACGGCTCCCCCGCAGGGTGGTGGTCCCGGCGGCTGGGCACGCGGGAGGATCGGCCGCATGGACACGACGCACCGCCGCGACCTGCCGAACCCCGGGTTGTCCCCCGATCGAGCGCCTGATGGAGCGACAACCCGGGGTTCGGCAGGTCGTGCGGTGCCCGACGGCGCCGCTCACCCGGACCTGTGGACCCGCCTCCGGCCGTGGGCGCTGCCCGGCTTCCTCGCGTTGGTCGTCGGTCTCTTCCTCCTTCTCACGCCGACCTGGGGCTACTCGATGGGGCGAGGGCTCTGGCAAGGGACCGCATGGTCGGACGGTGACTTCCTGCTGGGTCCGGGGATCGTCCTGCACGTCCTCAACGCGAGCGCCGTCGTCGGCGTCGTCGTCGCCCGGCGCTCGCCCGTCTGGGGGACCGTGCTGACCGCCTGGCCCTTCCTCACGACGCTCGTCACCGGCGCGTTCGTGTGGGGCTGGTTGCTCGGCCTGCTGTGCGTCGCGGTGCTCGCGGCGACGGACGGGTGGCGCCGGGCCCTCCTCCCCGGACTGCTCGCCGTCGCGCTGGCGGCGACGTACGTCTGGACGGGCATGGTCGCGTTCCTCCCGGTCGGCCCGGTGTGGGCCGTCTCGACGGACATGCCCCTCGAGGACGGGTCGGTCGCCCGAACGCCCGAGATCGCCGAGCGCACGACGAAGACCCTGGCGTACGTGTTCTGGGTGCTCGCGGCCGTCGCGACCTCCGCCGCCCTCGCGTCGTTCGGACGGTCTCGCGCCGCGACCCGGCTCGCCCGTGCGGAGGCGCACCGGGCGACCCTCGACCAGGTGGCGACGGCCGAGAGGGCGCGTGTCGCGCACGACCTGCACGACGTCGTCGCGCACCACGTGTCCCTCGTCGCGGTGCGCGCGGAGTCCGCGCCGTACGTCCACCCGGACCTGGACGACACCGCCCGCGGCGTGCTCGCCGAGATCGCCGCCGACGCGCGCGCCGCGCTCGGCGAGCTGCGGCACGTACTCGCCGTGCTGCAGCGCAGCGAGGACGCCGCGCCTGACCTGGCGCCGCAGCCGGGGGCGAGCGACGTCGTCGGGCTCGTGGACGCTGCGCGGGCCGCAGGTCAGGACGTCACGCTCACCACCGAGCCGGACGTCCTCGCGCGCGTGCCGGCCACGGTCGGCTACGCGGTGTACCGCGCGGCGCAGGAGGCGCTGACGAACGCGCGCCGGCACGCACCGGCCACCCCGACACGCGTCGACGTCGAGGTCGACGGCGCGGATCCGGACGCGACCGAGGGGACGAGCGGCACAGGCGGCACGGGTGGCACGGTCAGCACGGGCGGCACGGTCGTGCTGCGCGTCGCGAACCCCCTCGCGGACAGGACGGGACCCGGCGAGCCGGGCCGGGGACTCACCGGGATGCGCGAACGTGACGAGGCGCTCGGCGGCACGCTGAGCACGGGGACGAGCGGCGACGGCGTCACGTTCGTCGTCGAGGCCCGGCTCCCCTTCTCCGTACCGCGCGCAGGAGCGCGGTCGAGGAGCGACGTCGGTGCCCTCGGGGGCGCTGTCCCCCACGACGTCGCGGACGGTGACGCGTGAGCCCGGTGACGCGCCTGGTCGTCGCGGACGACCAGCCCGTCGTGCGGCGCGGGTTCGCCGCGATCCTCGACGCCGCGGACGGGCTCGAGGTCGTGGGCTCGGCGGGTGACGGGCGCGAGCTGCTCGACGTCGTCGCGGAGCGCTCCCCCGACGTGGCGGTGGTCGACGTGCGGATGCCCGTGCTCGACGGCATCGCGGCGACGCGCCGGATCGTCGCGGACCACCCCGGCACGCGCGTGCTCGTGCTCACGACGTTCGACCTCGACGAGTACGTCTACGACGCCCTGCGGGCCGGCGCCAGCGGCTTCCTGCTCAAGGACGTCCCCGCCCCGCGGCTCGTGGAGGGCATGCGCCTGGTCGCCGACGGCTCGATGCTGCTCGGCCCGAACGTCACGCGGCGGCTCGTCGGCGACTTCGCGACGCGTGTCGCGGAGCCGCGCCCGCACCCGGGTCTCGACGCCCTCACGCCCCGCGAGCACGAGGTGCTGCTCTGCGTCGCCCGCGGTCTGTCGAACGCCGAGATCGGTGCCGAGCTGTTCATCACCGAGCAGACCGTGAAGTCGCACGTGTCCGAGGCGCTGCGCAAGACCGGGTGCCGGGACCGCGTGCAGCTCGTCGTCGCGGCCTACGAGTCGGGTCTCGTGCGCTGACCGGCCGCGTCGATCGCGGCCGCGGCGGCCTCCGCGGGCGCGCGTTGGCAAGTCAAGAACTCTTGACATCGTGTCTGCTGCACTTTACGTTGGCTCATGTCAGAGATTCTTGACATTACCGACAGCTAGGAGCGCGAGATGTCGTACGAGGAGAAAGGCACGTGGGTCTACCTCGTCGTGAGCGTCGTGGTCTACGCGGCGTACGTCGGCGTGATCCTGACCCGGGCCGACGGCGGCCCGGTCGCCGACGTCGCGTACGTCGCCCCGCTGCTGTGGTCCATCGGGGCTGCGATCGTCGCGGGGATCGTCGTACGGATCGCGGTCGAGATCGTGCGGCCGAGCGAGAGCTACCGCAGCGACGAGCGCGATCGCGAGCTCGCGCGCCGAGGCGTCGAGGTGGGGTGGTGGGGCGTGGTCGCCGGGTCGCTCGCAGCCCTCGCCCTGGCGCTCGTCGAGGCCGACCACTTCTGGATCGCGAACGCCGTCTACCTCGGCTTCGTGCTCTCGGCGGTCCTGTCGTCCGTGACCACGATCGTCGCGTACCGCCGGGGGGCGTGACGTGGGAGGCAAGCCGACGCGCGTCACGAACACCATCCGGGCGCTGCGGTTCGCGCGCGGCGAGATGACGCAGGCCGAGCTCGCGGAGCGCGTCGGCGTCACGCGCCAGACCGTCATCGCGATCGAGCAGGGTCGCTACTCGCCGTCGCTCGAGACGGCGTTCCTCATCGCCCGCGCGCTGCGGGCACCCCTGGACGAGGTCTTCGGCTTCCCCGAAGACACCCCCGACGACGACGCCTGACGCCGCCGTCCCCTGAGAGGACAGCACCATGCGCGCAGCAGTCTCCACCGCCTACGGCCCGCCCGAGGTCGTGCAGGTCGGCGAGCTCCCCGACCCCGAGCCAGGACCCGGCGAGATCCTCGTCCGCAACCGGGCCAGCACGGTCGCGGCGGCGCTCGTCGCCGCACGGTCCGGCACGCCGTGGTTCGCCCGGCTGGCGTTCGGCCTGCGCCGTCCGCGCTACCCCGTGCTCGGCGGCGAGGTCGCCGGGGACGTCGTGGGGGTCGGGCCCGGGGTGAGCCGGTTCGCGGTCGGGGACCGCGTCGTCGGGCTCACGCCGATGGGCGCGAGGGCGCACGCCGAGCTGGTCCTCCTGCGCGAGCGCGGCGCGGTAAGGCCGATCCCGGACGGCCTGACCGAGGTCGACGCCGCCGTCCTGGCCGCCGGGCCCCTGACCGCGCTGCCCTTCCTCACCGTGCACGCCCGGGTGCGGGCCGGGCAGTCGGTGCTCGTGATCGGGGCCTCGGGCTGCGTCGGGACGGCGGCGGTCCAGTGCGCGGTGCATGCCGGTGCCCGCGTCACGGCCGTGTGCGGACCGCGCGGTCTCGACCTGGTGCGCGAGCTGGGCGCCGCCGAGGTGGTGGACCGCACGGTCCAGGACCTCCCGTCGTCCGGCGAGCGCTACGACGTCGTCCTCGACGCCGCGGGCGCGAGCTCGTACCGGCGCTGCCGGCAACTGCTCACGTCCGACGGCGTATACCTCACCACCGTCCCGTCCCTCCCGATCCTGTGGAGAAACCTGTGGACAGGACGGCGGACGCGCGGGCGCCGCGGCGTCGTCGCGTTCACCGGCCTGCGGTCAGTCGAGCAGCAGCTCGAGACGTTGCGCACGGCGCTCGAGCTCGGCCGGGCCGGGGCCCTGCGGCCCGTCGTCGACGCGGCGTACCCGCTGGACAAGATCGCCGACGCGCACCGGCACGTCGAGGACGAGCACAAGGCGGGGACCGTCGTCGTCCTGATCGACTGACCGCAGGTGAACCTTCGCCGCGCCGCCCCCTCTCGTGCCACACCCGGCCGCCCCACCCCCGCCGCGCCGAACCCCGGATTGTGCGTCACCGCATCGTGCCGAACCCCGGGTTGTGCGTCACCGCATCGTGCCGAACCCCGGGTTGTGCGGCGATCGGAGCGAGTTCTGCCGCGTAACCCGGGGTTCGGCGAGCTGGCGGGCCCACGGCGCAGCCGACCGGGCGGCAGGAGCGGACCGGAGGGAGCGGAGGGAGCGGAGGGGAAGGAGCCGAACGGTTCGGGTCGCGCGAGCGCGCCGGGGCGGAGAGGCTGCGGGGACAGCCGAACCGACCGACGAGAGGCGGACCCGTGGACGCACGTGCACTCCTGGAAGACCTGTACGGACGCATCGGACCGACGGCGACCCGCGCCGTGGACGGGCTCGACGACGACGCCCTCACGGCGCGCCTCGACCCCGAGGCCAACACGATCGCGTGGCTCGCGTGGCACCTCGCGCGTGGGCAGGACTCCCAGGTCGCGGCCGCCGTCGGGCGCGACGAGGTGTGGACGCGCGACGGCTGGGCCCGGCGGTTCGACCTCCCGTTCGACGACGACGCCTCGGGCTACGGGCAGTCTGCCGAGGAGGTCGGGCAGGTCCGCGCGGACGGCGATCAGCTGCTCGGGTACGTGCACGCCGTCCAGGTCGAGTCGCACGACGTGCTCGCGTCCCTCGCCGACGGCGACCTCGACCGCGTCGTCGACGACGCGTGGGACCCCCCGGTGACGCTCGGCGTCCGGCTCGTGAGCGTCGCCGTCGACGCGCTCGAGCACGCCGGTCAGGCCGCCTACGTCCGGGGCGTGCTGGAGCGCACGGGCCGGGCCTGACGGCTCAGGGACGCTGCTCGAGCTCGTCCTCGATGACGGCCTCGAGCTCCGCGACGCTCGGCAGCGCCGCCCGAGTGTCGCCGGGCAGGCCCTGGAGGTCCGCGACAGCGACGGGTGCGTTGGTGCTGCCCAGCGAGTAGCGCACCACCGGACCGCTCCGCCCCGTGCACAGCAGGATCCCGACGGTCGGGGCGTGGATCGCAGGCTTGCGGTACAGGTCGTCGACGATCGCGACGTACGTGCCGAGCTGACCCATGTGCGCGGGCTCGAACTTCCCCATCTTGAGCTCGACGACCACGTAACGCAGCTGCTCGACGTGGAAGAACATGAGGTCGACGTAGAACTCGTCGACCGCGTCGCTCGCGTCGTCCGGGACGGTGAGGCGCACCTGGCGACCGACGAACGTCATGCCTCGGCCGAGCTCGAGCATCGTGTCCTGGAGCCGGTCCATGAGCGCCTGCTCGACGTCGCGCTCGGCGCGCGTCGTCACGAGGCCCAGATGCTCGAAGACGTACGGGTCCTTGACCAGCGCCTGGGCGAGCTCGGAGTCAGCCGGGTCGAGCGACTCGGCGAAGTTGCTCGGAGCCGCCCCCAGAGCCCTGCGGTAGCCGGCGCTGATCTGGAACTCGAGGACCTTGCGAGTCCATCCGTTCTCCGCGCACACCGCGGCGTACCAGTCGCGCTCCTCACGCGTCGTGAGCCGGTCGAGCAGCACATGGACATGGGTCCACGGCAATCGTCCAGCAACGTGCTGGACGAATTCGTCCACGGTCGGCTAGGTCTCCGCCGCCCTGCGCATGTACAGCAGATTCGACCGCGACCAACCGCGCTGATCGGGGAACGCGCGCTGCAGGTCGGCCGCGAGCCGCGTCACGACCTTGCTGCCCCATCCCGCTCTCCGCTGCCGGTCGAGGATGTCCCGACCGATCGACCAGTACAGCCGCAGCACCTCGGTGTTGGCCGCGCGCGCCGCACGGAACTGAGTGTTGCGCACCCGTGACTTGAGGTCGGCCAGCAGCTCGTGGTACCCGTTCGGCTCGGACTCGCCCTGCAGTGACGTCATCGCCCATCCCCCTCGATCCGCGACGCCCGCCACGGGCGTCGCGCCCGAACGTAGGGCGTCGCTGCTCTGGGCTGTCAAGGGGTCAGGTCAGTCCTGTGGATGCGGGAGCAGGCCGAGCGACGTCGCCACCGCTGCGAGCGCCTCCGCCAGTGCCCGACGGCGCGTGGCGGACAGCGCGGCGAGCATCTCCTCGTCGACGGCGGCGCCGCGCCGGGTCGCTTCGGCGTACACCTCGGCGCCGGCTGGCGTGAGGCGGATGCCGAAGCGTCGCCGGTCCGACGGGTCCGAGACACGATCGACGGCGCCGAGCCGCTCGAGGTCGTCGACGGCTGCGACGACGGCGCTCGGTGCGACGCCGAGCAGGTGGCTGAGCTGCTGCTGGGTGCGTCCGGGCGAGGCGGCGGACGCGGCGAGAAGCGCGTAGTGGCGGGGGCGGATGCCCAGGTCGGCGATCGCGTCCGCGAACCGCGCGGCGGTCGCCTGTCCCACCTTGGTCAGCAGGTACCCGGTGGGCGGCAGGTCCCGAACCGGCTCGCGAGGGGCAGCGCTGGACGACGACATCCTCGCATCTTACGCTTGCAGAATGATTCAGAACCAGAACGATCTTGAGACCGCCGAGCCGGCGCAAGGGCGCCACCGCCTGTTCGCCGTCACGTGGCTGCTCACGATCGTGAGCGCGGCAGTGAGCACCGGATTCTCCGTCGCGGCCCTCGTCGAGACCGCGGGCACCGGCCCCTCCGGCGCGCCGGACGAGCTCGCGATGTACGCCGCGAGCCGCAGCATCGCGCTGCTGCTCGCCGCCGTCGGGATCGGGTTCCTGCGCTCGCAACGCGCGCTCGTCGTCGTGACGCTCGCGATGACCGTGGTCCAGGCGCTCGACGCCGTGATCGGCGCGCTCGCCGGCGACCCGCTGACGACCTGGGGGCCCGCAGCGACCGCACTCGCGACCCTCGTCGCCGCGGTCCTGCTGGTCCGCGAGCGGCCCGTTCCTGCGCCCACGCTCACGCAGTAGCCTCCACCCGGGTGCCGCGCCGCCCCAGCACGAACGGCGCGGCACCCGTGCTCCCCTCAGACCGTTCGGACGGCTTCCGACACGTCTGCGGGGGCCTCCCCTCGCGAGAGGTCTGTCCCTGGCACGTGCGCCAGGAGGATCTCGGTGAGTGCCGACTCGAGCACCGACGGCAGCCCGAGCGCCTGGAGGTGCGACAGCCGCACCGTGAGCGGGCGGTCCGTCGTGAGCACCCGGTGGGCGCGCTCCTTGTCGTCGTAGGCGATGCGCGCGCGGTCGAGCGCGGCGAACACGCGACCCGGGACGTCGTTCGGCGCGAGGCGCGGATCGGGCCCGACCTCGACCGCGAGCCGCGACGTCGGCGCCACGCCCTCGACCGTGACGCTCAGCCCGCGCTCGTCGCGGACGACCGACGCCTCGACCGGCGCGTCGTCGACCGTGACGACCGGGACCTGGTCCCCGTCCACCGCAAGGAACGTCAGGGTCCAGCACCGCGCCGCGGGCACCACCCGCGCGTCCCCTGCCACGGGCCCGACGACGACGCGCCCCTCTCCCTGCTCCAGCAGGATCGGGGTCCGCGCCTCGGGCACGACGTCGCTCCCGCCGTCGGTCACGAGGCCGCTCCCGCCGTCGGGCGCACCGGGCACCTCGCCCGCGTACGCGCCCTGTGCCTCGCCTCCGCGAAGCGGTGACGGTACCGCGAGCGCCGACTCGTCGTCCTCGACGAGCTCGAACGACCCGTCCGCGCCGACGACGACGAGCACCTCGACGTGCTCGGGCAGCGCGACGCCGTTGCCGGGGACCGCGGCGCCGTCGAGCGGCACGAGCGACCCGGACCGCGCGAGGACGGGGATGGCCGACAGGTCGCGGTGCAGCCAGGTCTCCCGGCCACCGTCGTAGACGAGGCCGTCCAGGACGTCGACCCACGTCCCCTCGGGGAGCCAGGCGCGCACGCGGCCGACCCCGGCCTCGCGGTCGGCGGGCGACGTGATCGGCGCGACGACGAGCTGCGACCCGAAGAGGTACTGGTTGCGCGCGTCGTAGGCCTCGGGCTGCTCGGGCCACTCGTGGTAGAGCGGCTGCACGAGCGGGACGCCGTCGCGTGCGGCGCGGTGGTTCATCGTGTGCAGGTAGGGCAGCAGCCGGTGCCGCAGGCGTAGCGCGGCGACCTGGGCGTCGCGCGCCTCGGCGCCGAACGTCCACGGTTCCTTGCGCGTGAACGGGTTGCCCGCGGAGTGCAGGCGCAGGATCGGGGAGAAGACGCCGTGCTGGACCCAGCGCGTCGCGAGCTCGTCGTCCTTGACACCGTGCATGTGGCCGCCGACGTCGTGGCTCCACCAGCCGTACCCGATGTTGCTCGCCGTCGCGGTGAACCACGGCTGGAAGTCGAGCGACTTCCACGAGATGACCGAGTCGCCCGAGAAGCCGACGGGGTAGCGGTGGCTGCCCGGCCCGGCGTACCGGGAGAACGTCAGGGGCCGGGTGGCCCTGCCAGCGGCCGCGCGCGCGGCCGGTGACGCGTTGTCGAGGTAGTGCACGTGGTTGAGCACCCACAGCGGGTCGACGCCCGGGACGCGCGAGACGCCGCCCTGCTGCCAGTCGACCCACCAGAAGTCGACGCCGTCGCGCTCGAGCCCGCGGTGCAGGATCTCGGTGTACGCGCGCAGGAAGTCGCGGTCGGTCGCGTCGAACGCGACCGGGTCGCCCTGCTCGACGTCCCGGCCGAGCGCCGCCGCCATCGCGGGGTAGGCGTCCTCGAACGCGCGCACGCCGTCCGCGGGGTGCACGTTGAGCGTGACGCGCAGGCCGTCGTCGTGCAGGGACCGCAGGAACGCGGCCGGGTCGGGGAACAGGTCGCGGTTCCACGAGTACCCGGTCCAGCCGCTGCCGTGGCGCGGGTCGACGTCGGTGAGGTGCCAGTCCATGTCGAGCACCGCGACGGACAGCGGGACGCCCTCGCGCCGGAAGCGGTGCAGCAGCTCGGCGTAGGAGTCGGCGGAGTAGCGGTGGAAGCGGCTCCACCACGTGCCGAGCGCGTAGCGCGGCAGGAGCGGCTGCGGTCCGGACACGGCGTAGAACGCGCGCAGCGCGGCACGGTAGTCGTGCCCGTACGCGAACACGTACAGGTCCTGGCGCGAGCCGTCGCGCGGGGCGACCCAGCCGTCGTCGTCGAGGACGAGGCTCGCCGAGTCGTCGATCACCGCCCAGCCGTCGCGCGACACGACGCCCGGGTCGAGGGGCACCGCGCCGTCGGCCTCGTCGAGCGTGCGGGCCGTCCCGCCGAGGTTGCCCGGGCCGTTGCCCACCGTGTCCTGCGGGCCCTCGCCCACCCCGATGCCACGCCGCCCGTAGCGCCACACCCCGTGGTACGCCGAGTGCGCGCCGCGCACCTCGACGCTCAGGCCGCTCGCCGTGAACGGGCCGCCGTCGTAGTGCAGGCGGAGCCGGTCGGTGACGAGCTCGATGCCGTTCTCCGTCTCCGAGACCCGGAAGTCCGGGACGGGCTGGTCGCGGTGCAGCGCGAAGGCCGACGCGCGGTCCTCGAACACCCCGTCCTCGGCGCGCTCCAGCCGCACGAGGCCGTCGGCGAGCACCGTGATCCGGTAGCCGTCCCCCTGCACGACGGCGGCGGGCCGGGCCACGGGGCTCGTCGGGATGCGGGGCGGGAAGCCGGGGGCGGTCGTCATCGGTGTGGTTCCTGTTCGCATGGTTCCGGTCGGGTGGTTCTGGTGGTTCCGTCAGCTGCCGAACCCTGGGTTACGCGGCATTCAGGGGCGTGAGCACCACGCAACCCGGGGTTCGGCAGCGGCTGTGGGCGCTACGACACCGAGCAGGCCCTCCCGTGCACGGTCACGAGCTCGGGGGCCGCGACGCGGGACCAGGCCTCGTGGGTCGTGCCGAGCACCACGATCGTGGTGCTGCGCCCGGAGGGCAGCGTCTGCTCGGGACCCGGCGTCGACCACGGGGTCACGGCGACGCGCGTGCCGTCCTGGGCGACCGTCGCCCCGATCCCGCCCGACGCCGCGTCGCCGGGTCGCGCGTACCAGGCGAGGCCTTCCGCGCCGTCGGCAGCACCTGCACCGCCGAGGGCGAGCGGTGCGTCGCCCGTGTTCGTGAGCCGGACGGTCGTGAGCGTCGTGGTGCCGAGCGTCACGGTGCGGACCTGCGCGGCGCACACCTGCGGTGCGGCGGCGAGGACGCCGTGGTTGCCGCCCTCGTCGACCACGGTCCCCCAGAACTGGGTCGGACCGTCGGGCTGAGCGGCGACCCCCGAGGCCCGGACGTCGTGCAGGCGCACCTGGCCACCGACGCGCACCGCGATCGCGTACGACCCCGTGCGCTCGACCGTCACGTCGTCGAGCCGCAGGTCGTCGACCGGGTGCCCGCCGCTGACGAGCACGCCCTCGTAGGTCGGGTCGAGGACGTCGACGTCGCGCAGCACCACGGGCGTGGTGATGCGGCTCGTGTCGGCGAACACCCACACCCCGCCGAACGACGTGTTCCAGTTGGGCTCCCAGCCGCCCGTGCGGATCAGCGTCGAGTCCTCGACCGTCGTGGTCCCCGAGAACGGGACCGGGTTGAACCGCGTGCTCACGGCGACGCCCGCCGCGGCGGTGAGGGTGTCGCGGACCAGCAGGCCCGAGACGCGGTTGGAGTCGCCGCCGTAGACGGCCGCGCCGTTGCCCAGCAGCGGCACCTCGACCGTGCTGCGCACGAACGACGACCGCGTCACCGCGCCGCCCGCGGACCACATGGCCATCGCGTCGTCGCCGGTGTTGCGCACGAGCGCGTGCTCGACGCGCGTGTCGGACACCCGGCCGTGCAGGTGGATGCCGTCGGCGAACGTGTCGCGCACGCGCAGGCCGAGGGCGTACAGACCGTCCGTGCCGGCGTCGGCCCACAGCCCCACCTTGGTGTGGCTCGCCCACACGTTCTGCAGGAGCGAGCCCTGGCCGAAGCTGCCCTCGAGCGCGGCGTCGAACGCGGCGTCGTCGCGGTGGCGCACATCGCCGTCGACCATGAGGTCGGCGATCGTCACGCCCGAGCCCTGCGCGTAGAACCCACCCTTGCCGGCGCGGCCCGCGACCACCGAGTGCCAGGGCCCGGCACCGCGGATGCTCACGTCGTGCACGCGCACGCGGTCGGTCAGCGTGAAGCGGCCCGGCGGCACCCACACGCCCGTACCGGCCTCGCGCGCCGCGGCGACGGCCGAGGCGAAGGCCGCGGTGTCGTCGGTCCCGCCCGCCGAGCCGGCCGCGTCCGAGGTGTCGACGGTCGCGCCGTGGTCGCGCACGTCGACGTACCCGGCGGGCGCGGCATAGGGCTCCGGCGCGACCTCGGTCTCCACGAGGTCGACCGTGTACGGGAGGTCCGCGGAGGCCGCGTCGCGCACGAGGCGCAGCGTCGTGCCCGCGGGCAGCTCGCGCGGCAGGAGGACGCGCGCGTCGTCGAAGAACCGCTGCTTGCCGCCCTGGGCCGGGTCGTTGCCGTACGGGTAGCCGCCGTACACGTGGGAGTAGACGCTCGACAGCTCCACGTCCGCGACCTTCTCCCTCCCGGCGTACACGCCGAGCGAGCCCTGCTGGCCGGCGCCGTCCGCGGTGTCCGGGATCGACGCCCGGACGACGAGCGCGTTCGCCGGACGCTCGAGCGTCCACGCGACGTCCTCACCGCGCGCGTCGAGCGTCACGGCCTGGCGCCCCGACGCCTCCGCCGCGACCGTGCGGAACTCGCGGCTCGGGGCGAGCACTTCACCCGACGTGCGGGCGTGCTCGGCCTCGTACGCCGTGAGGGGCGACGTCGCGCCGCGAGCCGCCATCGCAGCGCCGCGCTGCAGCATCACGCGGTCGACCTCCAGGCCCGACGGCGCGCCGTCCGCCGCGTCGTCGGGCGTGGCTCCGCCGGTGGTTCCGGCTGCGGCGTCGGTCTGCCCGTCCTCCGGCACCGTGCGGCGCAGCTCGACGCTGCCGAGGCCTGCGCGCAGCGGGAGGGTCACGGCGACGTCGGTCCAGCGTGCGCCCGGGACGAGCGCGAGGCGGCCCTGCGGGAGCCCGTCGACCAGCACGACGACGTCCTGCGCCTCGCCGGTCGTGTTGCGGTAGCGCACGGTGACGGCCTGGTCGCCCGCGCGTGTCGCGGCCACCGCGACGGAGAGCCGCGCGCGCGGCGCGGCGAGATCCACGGCGCCGACGGCTCCCTCGACGGCTCCGGCACCGACCACGCCTGGCGCGTCGGCGCCGGACGCCTGCGTCGCGTCCCCGACGACGACCGCGCCGTTCGCCGTGAACGCGTCCTCGGCCTCGTACCGCTCGCCCGCGCGGGGCGTCGTCGGGCGCAGGACGGTCGCGACGTCGTCGTACCGGGTGTCCGGGCCGGCGCCGGGCTCCTCGCCCGGCGGGGTCGGTCCCCCGCCGGGTGTCGTGAGGTCGCCGACGGTGGTCAGGGCGATCGCGTCGAGGTTGACGTTGCCCGTGTCGTCGGCGTCGAACCGGTACGTGACCTCCTGCTCGCCCGCGGCGAGCGACACGACCTCCTGGTGCACGAACCACGTGCTCCACGACGCGCCGACCGCCGACGGCAGGGTGACCTGTCGGTCCTCGACCGCGGGGCCGTCGTCGGGCACGGTCCCGGCCGTGACCTGGGTGACCTGCGTGACCTGGGACAACGTCATGTCCGAGCCGAGGCCGTTCGCGTACCGCAGGTTGAGGCCGTACTCCCCCGCCTCGGGCACGTCGAGCGTGAACGTCACGCTCGCGGTGCCGGTGTGGTCGATGACGAAGCCGTCGACAAACCCGGTCCCCGAGTGCCCGAGGTGGTTGTCGTTGACACCGGCCCCGCCGGCGAGGACGGCGTCCTCGGCCTCGAGCTCGATCGGGAGCCCACCGGCGCCCGGTGCCGCCGACGCAGGAACGGCGACCAGGCTCCCGAGGAAGGAGCCGGCGACCAGCGCGGCGACCAGGACGGTGTTCTGGGCAGATGTGCGGGCGGGGTGTGGTGCAGAGCAAGCGGAACGGCGCACGACGATCTCCTTCGATCGCGGGACGGAAGAGGGTGCGGGAGCCCGCGAACACGGGATCTGCCACCGGATCAGGGCGCATCCGGTGGCAGATCCCGTGCTCGACGGTGCGGGATCCCGTGTTCGGCGGTGCGGGTGTCGCGCGAGGTCAGCCGTTCGCGTCGAGGAGCGCCTGGGCCTGGGTCTGGGCGTCGGCGAGCAGGGCGTCGATGTCGGCGTTCTCGTCCGTGAGGACGGCCTGCACGACGGGGTCGAGCAGCGCGTAGACCTCCTGCGTCGAGCGTGCGGGCTCCGGCACGACCGGCTGCTCGAAGATGTTGTCGGTGTACGAGCTCATCTGGTCGACCGGGATGTTGACGTACTCCTCGACCCAGGACCGCGACTCCTCGTACGTCGCCTGGTCGAACACCGGCAGCTCCGGCGCTCCGACGGGCTGGTCGTTCGCGACGGCCGTCTCGGCGTCGAGGCGCGCGACCTCCTCGTTCGTGAGCTTCTCCATGTAGAAGTAGTCGATCCACTCGACCGCGGCGGCCTGCTCCTCGGCGGTCGCCTTCGCGTTCACCGCGGCGAGGGTGCCGCCGCCGAGGACGCCGCCGTCGTCGACGAGCGGGACGACCGTGAGGCCGTAGTCGTCGGGGTTCATCGCGTTCTGCGTGAAGAGGTTGCCGTAGTTGCCGCCGCCCGAGACGTACATGCCGACCTGGCCGGAGGCGAAGTCCTGGTTGATCGTGCCCCAGTCGTAGAGGAAGTTCGCACCCATCGAGTTGTCCTCCCACCGCATCGCGTGGAGGAGGTCGAGCACCTCGGCGACCTCGGGGGTGTCGATCGTCGCGGTCGCGGTCTCGCCGTCGAACTCCTGGATCGAGCCGCCGAACGCGTTGGTGAGCGTCGTGAGGATCCAGCCGCCGGTGTTGCCCGACGTCATCGTCGCGTAGCCCGCGACGCCCGTGGCGTCGGCGATGGTCTTCGCGGCCTCGCGGACCTCGTCCCACGTGGTCGGCGGCTGGTCGGGGTCGAGCCCGGCCTGCTCGAAGAGCGTGCGGTTGTAGTGCAGCCCCTGGCTGTAGGCGGAGATGGGGATCGCCCACATGTTCCCGTCGGCGTCCTGGCCGGCCTGCGCGACGTTCGGGTTGAACTCCGCGGCGTACGGCAGCTCCTCGACGAGCGCGCTGATGTCCGCGATCTGCTCGCGCTCGATGAGGCCGCGACCGTCCGTGAACGGCAGCGTGAACACGTCGGGCAGCGTGCCGCCGGCGAGCTCCGTCGCGAACGTCGTGCCCTCCCACGTGTACTCGCGCGCCTCGACGGTGATGTCGGGGTGGTCGGCCTCGAACTGCTCGACGCGCTCGTCGAACTTGGCGCGCGCGGCGTCGTCGAGGCCGGCGTCGATCGAGACCTCGATCGCGACGCTGCCGTCGCTGGTCGCGTCGTCGCCCGACCCTCCGGAGCTGCACGCGGCCAGGGTGAGGACCAGGGCACCGGTGAGTGCGAACGCACTCGCCGTGGTTGCTGACTTCATCGTCTCTCCTCGCTGAGGACTACCCGCGGACCATGATGGCCCGCGGGGTGCTGTGCGGTGGACGCGCCGCCCCTCGACCTCTCCGGAGCAACGGTGCCCGACGGTCGTCCCCAGGGGGTTTAGCGCTATACGTTTAACGTTAAAGCCCCGTAGCATCGACGTCAAGCAGTCGATCATCACGAGTTGGTCACGGCATGCCACCGGTCACGCGCGGCGCCCGCTCGCTACGATCCGCGAGGTCGCCGACCACCAGCACGCCCGACGAAGGAGTCCCCCGAACCTCATGGCACGCGTCACGCTCAAGGACATCGCGCGCGAGGCCGGCGTCTCCGTCATGACGGTCTCGAACGTCGTCAACGGCAACCTCGGCCGCGTGTCGCCCGCCACGGCGCGCGAGGTCGAGCGGATCGTCGCCGAGCGCGGGTACGTGCCCAACGGCGCTGCCCAGAGCCTCGCCGCCCGGCGGACCCGCCTCGTCGGCCTGCTGCTGCCCGACCGGTCGGACGGCGGGTCGCTGCTCGGCAGCCCGCACGACGTCGCGGTCGCCGGCGCGGTGGAGGCCCGCCTGCGCGAGCGCGACCACCACCTCATGCTCCGCGGCGTCGCCGACCACCGCGACGTCCTCGACTCCGTGCGCCGGTGGGCGCTCGACGGGATCGTCGTCATGGGTTTCACCGACGACGAGCTCGCGACGCTCGACCTGCCGGCGGGCACGCCAGCGGTCGTCGTGGACACGTACGTCGACGCGCCGGGAGCCGCGACCGTTCGGGCCGACGACTTCGAGGGCGGCCGGCTCGCGGGCGAGCACCTGCGCGCGCTCGGGCACCGGCACGTCGTGCTGTGCGGCCCGGTCGCGTCGGCCAGCCAGGTCGTGCGCGAGCGCGTCGCGGGCTTCCGGGCGGCGCTCGGGGTGGGGTCGGACGACGACGGCGCGCGCCCCGCGGACCGCGTGACCCTTGACCTCGTGCCGGCCAACACCACGTACGACGACGGCCTCGCGGCCGGGAATCGGATCGCGGCCGAGCTCCCTGGGGCGACCGCGGTCTTCGCGACGGCCGACGTCCTCGCCGCAGGGATCGCGCGCGGCCTCGCCGGGGCGGGGGTCCGCGTGCCCGACGACGTGTCCGTCGTCGGCTTCGACGACGCCGAGATCGCGCGGTACGTCGACCCGGCGCTCACGACGATCGCGCAGGACACGGTCCGCAAGGGACGGACCGCGGCCGACCTCCTGCTCGCCGTGATCGACGGCGAGCGTCCCCGCGCCGGCGCGTCGAACGGTCGTGAGCGCCCGGGGGACGAACGTGTCGATGGCGCACGTCCCAGCAGGGAGCACGACGCCGGCGAACCCGCCGGGCGCGAACGAGGCACGGTCGAACGCATCGACGTCCGGCTCGTCGAGCGTGCCTCGACGTCGGCCAGACGCGCTGACGCGACCCCCGACCAGCGCCGCACCGCCCCGACCGCGTAAGGACCGCCACCGTCCGGCCCGTGCCGACCGGGCGTTCGCAGCCTTCGTCGACGAGGTCGACGCATGGTGGCCGGTCGCAGGCTCCACGACGGCCTGCTGGCGGCACCGCAAGGATCCGGCGCACCACGACATTCGACAGGTATGACTGCCGAGCAACATCCGGATGCCACGCTGCCGGCGATCGGCAGGCCGGGCGTCCGACCTGCAGCCCGCCTGCTCACCGCTGCGGCGCTCGTCCCGGCGCTCGCGGCGTGCCTCCCAGTGGTCAACGAGACGTGCGTCTCGTGGGTCGACCTCTCCGACGAGGCGGCCCGGCTCGAGGCGTCGGGCCTCGTCGTCGACGCGGACGTGCTCGGACGCGACGGGACGCGCGGGATGCTCGGCGTGGACGCGCACGTGTGGGAGGTCGAGGTCGTCGACGTCGTCCAGGACCCTGCGGGAACGGCGAGCCCCGGCGACCGGCTGACGGTCGCGTCCACACCGCAGACGTGCAGCGGCGACGACGCCTACCCCGACGGCAACCCGCTCGACGTCGACCGGCCGGTCCGCCTCTACCTCACGGACGACCACCAGCTCCCGGACGAGGGCGAGGGCTGGTCGCTGATCACCCCGTTCGACGGGGTGTCGCCCGCGCCGTGACCCGCGGCCGGTCGCCGTCTCGCTACGCCGTCGCGCGCACGACGACGACGGACGGGAAGGTCCGGCCATCGCGCCGCCGCCCGAGGAGGTCGGCCGTCGCGGCAGCGGCGATCTGCTCGACGGGATGCGTCGCGGTCGTGAGCGCGACGCCGAGCTCGCGGGCGAGCGGGTAGTCGTCGAACCCGGTGACGGCTACGTCGTCGGGCACCCGGACGCCGTCCTCCGCGAGCGCCCGCACGGCGCCGAACGCGAGCAGGTCGCTCATGGCG
Source organism: Cellulosimicrobium sp. BMG9.23 (assembly GCF_059159985.1). Taxonomy (NCBI): domain Bacteria; kingdom Bacillati; phylum Actinomycetota; class Actinomycetes; order Micrococcales; family Promicromonosporaceae; genus Cellulosimicrobium; species Cellulosimicrobium sp. BMG9.23. Next base: position 8,210 of record NZ_JBZGBZ010000012.1, on the reverse strand, counting down.
ACGACGGCGTCCGTCGTGGGCCAGCGCAGACGTGCCCGGCGCACGGCTCCCGCGCCGGCGGACGCCGTGAGGTCGGCCGCGACGACCCGCCGGGGCAGCCCTGCGTCGTCCATCGTGGCCGCGTACGCGGCGACGGCGCGGCGGGTGCCGGGGAGCCAGCGCGGGCCGGAGAGCATGAGGACGTCGCGACGGCCGCTCGCGACGACGTGCTCGACGAGCGCGGCGATCCCGGCGGCCGCGTCGACGTCGTAGGACGGCACGCGGCCGTCCGCCGGGCCGATCGCGGCGACACGCGGCACGAGCTCCGCCGGGACGACCGCCAGCACGTCGGCCGAGTAGTCGACGAGCAGCACGCCGCCGACGCCCGGGTCGCGGGCGAGGCGCTCGAGCTCGGCCCGGGGGTCGCGGCCGAGCCAGCGCAGCGCGACGCCGACGCCCTCGGTGTCCGCGGTACGGCTCGCGGCCGCGACGACGCGCGCGACGTACGGGTCGGCGAGCAGCTCCGACGACGGCGACCCGACGGCGACGACGACACGCTCGCCCTGACCGCTCGCGAGCGAGCGCGCACCCGGGTGCGGGACGTACTTGAGCCGCTCGACGGCGTCGAGCACGGCCTGGCGGGCCCGGCCGGAGACGGGACCGTTGCCGCGCAGGACACGGGACGCCGTCGAGCGGGACACGCGCGCGGCGGCGGCGACGTCCTCGAGGGTCGTCTGCGACGTCGACATAGGGGACTCCTCGGCCCGGTCGGCAGTGACGGGCGGCACCCGCAGGACCACGCTAACGCTTACCGGGCAGTCGTGGAAGCGTTCCCACGCTGGGCGGGTTCCGGTGCGCGCGCGGCGGGGAGTCAGCTCACGACGACGTCGCCCGGGTCGTGCAGCTCCGTCCACCGCTCGCGGTCGAGGGCCGAGGGCCCGGCCGGCGCGAGGACGGGCGGGGCGAGCACGTCCGCGGCGGCGAGCGGGCCGAGGTCCAGGCCGGTGAGCACCTCGACGTCGGCGACCGGCACCTGGAAGGTCCGGAACGGGCCGAGGGGCGGGACGTCACCGGCCGCGAGCGCCCGCGCGTCGGCGGCGCGCAGGTCGATCTCGCCGAGCTGCGGCGTCTGGTCGAGCACGAAGGCCGCCGCTGCGAGGATCGGCGTGTCCGCCGGGCCGTCCGCCCACGCCGCGATCTTCCAGAACAACCGCGGGATCGCGATGCCGCGGTAGACCGGGTCCTCCGCGGCGAGGACGGGGCCGGTGAGCACGACGAGCCGCTGCCGCAGAGCCTCCGCGTGGTCGAGCACGTGGTCCTCGAGCCCGTTCCACAGCTCCTTCGACTGGTTGAACTGCGCGGCCTGCGGCGCCGCGTTGGGGTAGGCGAACGTCTCGGCGTTCGCGCGCCGCGCCACGTCCTCGTCGCCCCACACGGGGTCGCGGCGTCGCACGAGGTGGCCGCGGTCGAGGTCGTTGTCCGCGTAGAGCTCCGGCCCTGCCTGCTCGGACGCGGGCACGCGCGGGTCGAGGTGCCAGTCGTCGTCGCGCGGAAGGTCGAGCAGCCGGGCGCCGTCGACGTCGACCACCGTGGCCGCCGCGAGGCGGCGCGCGGGGTCGAGCTGCACGGTGAAGTGCGTGGAGGGCAGCTCGCGCAGCGGGCGGACGGCCCGGGGCAGGGGCACGCGGACGACGAGGAAGTCGGGGTCGTGGCCGAGGCTCACGGGGCGAGCCAACCACACGGGCGTCCGGGTGGCAGCCTGTGGGTGGACGGGGGTAGGAACGACCCATGCCGACGACGCCTGACCGGAGCCAGACTGCTCGCACCTCCGACGACACGGCCGGGGGCGGCTGGTGGATCTGCCGCACGTGTGCGGTCGAGCACGCAACCCGCCCCGATGTCTGCGCGATCTGCGCGGACGAGCGTCAGTGGATGCCCGCGACGGGGCAGGCATGGACCACCCTCGCGGAGCTCGCCGCCGAGGGCGAGCAGGTCGAGATCGCCGAGCTCGAGCCCGGCCTCCTGGGCCTGTCGAACCGGCCCCCGGTGGGGATCGGCCAGCAGTCCAAGCTCGTGCAGACCCCCGCGGGCAACCTCCTGTGGGACCCGCTCGGCTTCGTGGACGACGACACGGCGGCCGCGGTCCTCGCGCTCGGCCCGGTCGTCGCGATCGCCGCGAGCCACCCGCACATGTATGGCGTCCAGGTCGAGTGGAGCCGCCGGCTCGGCGGCGTCCCGGTGCTCGTCGCCGAGGCCGACGCCGGCTGGGTCGCCCGCCCGGACCCCGTGATCGAGACGTGGTCCGGCGAGCGCGAGGTGCTGCCGGGCGTCGTGCTGTCGCAGCCGGGCGGCCACTTCCCCGGGAGCGCCGTCGTGCACTGGGCCGACGGCGCCGACGGGCGCGGCGTCCTGCTGAGCGGGGACACGGTCATGGCGAACCCCGACCGCGTGTCGGTGAGCTTCATGCGGTCCTACCCCAACCGCATCCCGCTGTCGGGAGCCGTCGCCAAGCGGGTCGCCGAGCACGTCGCACGCCGACCCTTCGAGCGGCTCTACAACAACTTCGACGGGGTCGTCCCGGCGGACGCGCGCGAGGTCGTGCTGCGCTCGGCCGAGCGCCACGCGGCCTGGGTGCGCGGCGACTTCGACCACCTCACCTGACGGTCGGACTGCCGGGGGGTCGGTGCCGTCTCGCGTGGCCGCGTCACGACCCCGCGAGTCAGCAGCCGCGTCACGACCCCACGAGGAGCGTGATCCCGATCGTCGCCATGACGACGGCGATCCCGCCGTCGAGCACGCGCCACGCCATGGGCCGCGCGAAGACCGGGGCGAGCAGCCGCGCCCCGAACCCGAGCGCCGTGAACCAGACGAGGCTCGCGACGGCGGCGCCCGCGCCGAAGACCCAGCGGACGGCGTCGGGCCCCAGAGTCTCTCCACCCCCGGAGTGCGCGGCCGCGTAGCCCGCCGCGAGCGTGCCGAGCAGGAGCACGGTGTCGAGGTAGACGTGCGGGTTGAGCCACGTGAGGGCGAGCGACGTGCCGACCGCGGACCGCGCCGTCGTCGCCCCACCCTCCGACGCGGGGTCGAGCCCACCCGGCCGCAGCGCGCGTCGGGCCGCGAGCGCCGCGAGCGTGAGGAGGAAGAGGCCACCCGCCCAGCGCACGCCGGTGAGCAGCGCGGGCGCACCGGTGACGACCGCGCCGAGGCCGGCTGTCCCGGCAGCGATGAGCACGAGGTCGGAGATCGCGCACACCGCCACCACGGGCAGGACGTGCTCGCGGCGCAGGCCCTGGCGCAGCACGAACGCGTTCTGCGCGCCGATCGCGACGATGAGCGAGAGCCCGGTGCCGAGTCCGGCGACGAGCGGAGGGGCGATTGCGAGGACGGTCACGACACCGACGGTAGGTGCGTGAATCTCGTTCAGTACAGCGAAAGATTCTGTCACTCCGTAAGATCTGCTCATGGTCGACCTCCAGCCGGACCAGCTCCGCGCGCTCGAGGCGATCGCCGCGACGGGCACGTTCGACGCCGCCGCGCGCGAGCTCGGCGTCACGCCCTCCGCGGTGAGCCAGCGCATGCGGGCGCTCGAGTCGGCGGTCGGGCAGGTGCTCGTGCGTCGAGGTCGCCCGGCCGAGCTCACGCCACCGGGGCAGGTGCTCGTGCGGCACGCGCGGCACCTCGCGCTCCAACAGGCGGACGTCCTGGCCGAGCTGGGGATCGCCGGACCCGCAGGCACCTGGCCCGCCGCGCCCGACGGCGACATCCCGGACCCGCTCCCGGAGATCACCCTCGTCGTCTCGGGCGACGCGCTCACCACCTGGGCCCTCCCGGCGCTCGTCGAGGCGTCCGCGTGGGCCCGGCTCGAGGTGCTCCGCGAGGACGAGGAGCACTCGATCGGGCTCCTGCGCGACGGCACGGCCGTCGCCGCGGTGTCGTCGGTCGCCGAGGCCGTCCCGGGGTGCCGCTCGACGCTGCTCGGCCGCATGCGGTACCGCCCGATGGCGAGCCCACGGTTCGTCGCGCGCTGGTTCCCCGACGACGCCACGCGCGAGGCGCTCGCCGTCGCGCCCGTGCTCGCGTTCGACCGCAAGGACGACCTGCAGGAGCGCTACCTGCGGGCCCGGCTCGGCGACGGCGCGGCCGGCCCGCCGCGCCACTACGTCCCCGCGTCGCACGAGTTCCTGCGCGCGATCGAGCACGGCATGGGCTGGGGCATGCTCCCGGACGTGCAGAGCGCGGCGGGCGAGCACGCCGGGCGGCTCGTCGGGTTCGACGACGCGAGCGCCGTTCACGTGCCGCAGCACTGGCAGCAGTGGCGGCTGCACTCGTCCTCGCTCGACCGTCTCGCCGCAGCGATCGCCCGGGCTGCGCGCGCCGCCCTCACCTGACCGACGAGCCCCCTTTCTGGGGCCTGACCGCGCGCCGCGCCCGCGCCACCCGGCGCCGAACACGCCCTGAAGGTCGTCTACCCGCGCACAACGTCCGTCAGATCGTGCTCGACCGCGCGCCAGGTCGTGCTCGACCGCGCGCCAGGTCGCGTTCGACGCCGACGGTCGACCCGAGCGTGCTCCGTCGACCCACGACCGGCGACGGCCCGGCCCTCGGCGCAGACTGGCAGCGGAGCGGACAGCGGCAGAGGAGCGGACGGAGGCCTCATGACCACGACCACGCGGCACGTCGCCTGGACCGGCTGGGACGACGACCCGGACCGGCTCGAGGCGGCGACCCTCACGTTGCACGAGAACCGGCTCGACGCGCTCGGCACGTCGCGCGCCACGGGCCACGTCACGGCGTGGGCCCTGACCACCGGTCCCGGCTGGGTCACCCAGCGGCTGGAGATCTCGGTGCACGGGGTCGGGTGGTCGCGCCACCTGGCCCTGACCCGGTCGCCCGACGGTGCGTGGCAGGCAGACGTGCAGGCATCCGGTAGCGCCCCCGACGGCCTCGCCTCACCGGGGATCGCGGAACCGGGCGCGCTCGACGGCGCCGTCGACTGCGACATCGCGCTGTGCCCGGTGACGAACACGATGCCGATCCTGCGGCTCGGGCTCCTCGGGGACGACGCCCCGCCGCGCGAGACCCCCTTCGTCATGGCATGGGTCGACGTCCCGTCGCTCCAGGTGCTGCGCAGCGACCAGCTCTACGTCGCGCGCTCCCCGCTCGACCCGGCGTCCGGCCGCGGGGTCGTGACCTACACGAGCGCCACCCGTGACTTCACGGCCGACCTCACGGTCGACGCCGACGGGATCGTCGTCGACTACCCGCAGCTCGCGCGGAGACTCTGAGCCGCGGCCGGTCGACGGTCGAGGCGCAGTCCGCGATCACGGCACAGTCCGCGAACAAGGCTCAATCCGCGGTCAATGCTCAGTCCGCGATCGAGGCTCAGTCGGCCGGAGGCCGCCGCATCCGCTTCACGCCCGAACGGCGCTTCTTCGCGTCGATGCGTCGTTCGACCGATCCGCGGGTCGGTCGCGTCGCGCGACGGCGCGGCCCGGACGGCGCGAGCGCGTCGGCGACGAGCGCGGCGAGCCGGACGCGGGCAGCGTCCCGGTTCCGCAGCTGGGCGCGATGCTCCGACGCCGCCACGGTGAGCACTCCCCCGGCCATCCGGCGCCCGAGGCGCTCCTCGATCCGCGCGCGCTGCGCGGCGGAGAGCACCGCCGAGCCCGCGACGTCCCACGACAGCTCGACGCGCGAGTCCGCGGTGTTGACGCCCTGCCCGCCCGGACCCGACGAGCGGGAGAAGCGCCACGACAGCTCCGCCTCCGGGACGACCAGGGCGGACGTCACGCGCAGACCGGGGCGGGCGTCGTCGGGCACGGGACCATCATGCCGGGCCCGGGCTCCTGCGCCGCCGGAGCCCACCGTCCGACAGGGGGATCCCGATCTGTCAGGTGAAGCCCAGCGACCCGAGGAACCCCTGCGCGAGCGCCTCCCCACGCGGGGAGTCCGGCACCCAGAAGAGGAGGTTGTAACCGGGGCCGCCCTCCTCGCGCAGCGCGACCTGGACCTGGACGGCCTGCGCGCCGTCTGAGGAGAAGGGCTGGCGCTCGACGAGGACGTAGTCCGCGCCGGCGACGTCGACCGTCTCGACGGTCGCGTCCCAGGTCCTCGCCGCCTCGTCCACGTAGGCAACGTCGGGGACCTCCCACGTGGTGTACCCGGTGGCGAAGGACACCTCGAGCATCGCGGGCTCGACCACGCCGAGTGCGTCCTCCTCCCCGCCGACCCATCTCTGGTACCTCGGGCCGCTCCGCGCGGGATCCGGGTCCGGCGTCCACGACGGCGGCATCGCGTACGTCAGCCCGGCGAGCTCCTGCGGCTCCCAGCCGTCCGGGATGCCGGGCACGACACCCTCCACGCGCGGCAGACCGCCGGTGAGGACTTCCCCCGAGGGTGTCGGGGCGAGCGACGTCGCGGTCGGGGTGGCCGCCGGCCCGGGGAGCGGCGCACCGTCGAGCCGGTCGGTGACCGAGGGCACGAGCACGACGGCCGCGACGACGACGGCCGCGATCGCCCCACCGGCCGCCAGGCGGCGTGAACGCACGATCCGCACGGCACGGCGGGCCATCGCGTCCGGGTCGAGCTCCGGCACGTCGACCGTCTCGACGACGTCGTGCAGACGGTCGAGGAACGGGTCGGTGCGGGTCATGACGATCCCCTCTCGGTGGCGGGCACACCTGCGGTCGACGCGGTGGACGTGGGCGAGGCTGCGCGCGGATCGACGGCGCCCCGGTCGCCCTGACCGTCCCGGCCTCCCGAGCCGCCGTCCGGCTCCCCGAGCAGGACCCGCAGCCGGGCGAGCCCGCGCGACGCCTGGGACTTGACGGTCCCCACCGGAACTCCCAGGGTCTGCGCGGTCTCGGCCTCCCCGAGATCGAGGAGGAAGCGCAGCACCACGACGCGCCGCTGCTTCACCGGGAGCTCCGCGAGCGCCCGGACGACCCGGTCGCGCTCCCCGGCCTGCGCATCGGGAGCAGGCGCGACACGTGCGGAGGAGGGCGTGGGATGGCCGGCGTCGGTGAGGCTCACGAGGTCCTGCGGGTCGACCGCGCGCTCACGACGGGTCCGCCGCCACGTGTCGACGCGCAGGTTCACCAGGACGGTGCGCGAGTACGCGAGCGGCGAGCCGTCGCGCACCCTGCCCCACGAGCGGTAGGTCCGCTCGAACGTCTGCTGCACGAGGTCCTGCGCCCGGTGCGGGTCCCCGCAGAGCACGTAGGCGACGCGGTAGAGGGTGGCGGAGTGCTCGCGGACGAACGCCGTGAACTCGCCGCGGTACGTCGCGCGTCCGCCACCTGCGACGACGACCACCTCTGGCCCGTCGCCGCTCACCCGGGCGCCCCGGCTCTGGCTCTCATGACGACGTAGACGCAGCGGGGGGCCGTGAGGTTCCGTCCGCCACGGATCAGCTCGACGGCGGACCGAGCGCCTCGTCGATCTCGGCGACGCGCGCTGCGACGAGGTCGCGCACGACGTCGTCCGGGAGCGGATGGTCCGCGCTGAACCGGATCGTGCCCTTGGCGTGCGACCAGCCCTCGAGCCGCGGGACGACGGCGGCCACGGCGGCCGGGCTGAACGGGTACACCGCGAGGTGCTTCGCCGCGCGCACCGCGCTGAGCAGCGGCCTGCCGCGGTAGGTCAGGGCGGGCATGCCGTACCCGGTGCCCTCCTGGGCGTCGGGCGCGACCTCGCGGGCGACGGCGACGACGTGCGCGAGGGCTCCGCGCTCCGGGGCGGCGAGGTCGGCCAGGTAGTCGGTGACGGTCCCCATCCGTCCATGCTCGCGCGCCGTCCGCCGGTCCGCGCGTCGAGCGCGGAAGGCTCGCACGGCGCCCGACCTGCGAGATCACACCGTGTCCCGCTTGACCTCAACCGTGGTCGAGGTCCTAGCGTGGCAGGACACCGACGGAAGGAACCTGAGGAACCATGCCTGTCTACACGCTGCCCGAGCTGTCCTACGACTACGGTGCGCTGGAGCCGCACATCTCCGGGCGCATCATGGAGCTGCACCACTCCAAGCACCACCAGGCCTACGTCACCGGCGCCAACACCGCCCTCGAGAAGCTCGCCGAGGCCCGCGAGACCGGCGACTTCGCCGCGATCAACCTCCACGAGAAGAACCTCGCGTTCAACCTCGGCGGCCACGTCAACCACTCCGCCTTCTGGACCAACCTCTCCCCCGAGGGCGGCGGCGAGCCCACCGGCGAGATCGGCGCCGCGATCGACGA
>NZ_JBZGBZ010000011.1:0-186495 GCF_059159985.1 Cellulosimicrobium sp. BMG9.23 | reverse complement strand
CCCCGTTCTCCCCCCCCCCCCCGACCGGACGTTCTACCTCGGCGGGCCGGTGGGTGCTGTCTCGCCGAACCGGGGTGCTACCTCGCGCGACCCCCGGGACGCCACCCGATCCGGCCCCGTCGTCGGACGAGGGCCGCGCACGAACCGCCGCGGACGGGTCGCGGGAGGGTGACGGGCACGACCAATCCCCGCCGCGCCGTCGGACGATGACACCCGACCGGCGCCGCGCCGTCGGACGGTGAGGGGCAGGACGAGCGGCGGGGTGGAGGTGTGTGCGAAGGGCGTAGAAGCGCGCGAGAGAAGGCGACCCGGTGGGTCGAGGTGACGGCGCGCCAGCCCGAGCGCACACCTCGACCCCGCCGCGGACGCGACCCGAGGGACGCGACCCCAGGGGGCGCAACCTGAGGACGCGAGCGCTACGGGACGAGGACGAGCTCGTCGCTCCCGGCGTCGGCGACGGCCTCGACGGTGAAGGGCCACGCGAAGGTCTCGCCACGAGCCCAGGTGCCGAGCTGGTCGTCGTAGTGCTTCGACGCCGGGTGGCCGGACGTGCCCGTCACGGTGACCCAGGTGGAGCGGTCGAGGTCGTCGAGGTCGACGACCATGCGCATGGACGGCCCGGCGGTCACCTCGAAGGAGCCCGACGCCGCGTCCCAGGCCGTCGCGTTGACGATGGACGACCCGCCCGGCATGCCCACCGGGTCGGGGTTGACGTAGTCGCGCACGGGCGCCGGGATCGACGGGCCGCCGAGGACGGGGTGCTCGAGCTCGAGCTGGTGCAGCTTGCCCCAGGCCCAGTCGGTGGGCTGCTTGCTCTGCTCGACGGTGAGGTCGAGCCGGGCCGAGATCAGGGCCTGCGTGAGCACCTCGTCGCGGGTCTCGACGACGCTCACGGTCTGCCGGTCGTCCCAGAACGCGTCCGTGGGGTTCTCGACGAGCCGCTGCACGACGGCGAGCCACCGGCTGCCACCGGACGGTCGCGCGGACTCGGGCAGCTCGTCCCAGAACGTCAGCTCGAGCAGGTTGCGCCACACGGCGGCGAAGTACGCCGCGGCGGCGGAGTCGGTGTCGGTCCGGTAGTCCCAGTCGGCGAGGAGCTCCTGGCCCTGGGCGGCGAAGTCGTCGTCGATGTCCTGGTCGAGCAGGATGGGGACGAGCGCCTCGGCGTAGGGGCTGCGGTCGTCGACCTGGATCTCGTTCATGGTGTCGACGTCGAACGCCCGCCCGGCCGCGATCTCCTGCTCGAGGAGCTGGCGGATGCGCTGCGAGCGATACCCGTAGTCCCAGTCCGTCGCGAGGAACGGTTCGAGGCCGGCGGGCAGCACGGCCTGGTTGGCGGCCACGACGAAGCCCTCTGCGGGGTCGACGACGCGCGGCATCTGGTCGCTCGGGACGTAGCCCTGCCAGTCGTAGCGCGCGTCGGACCCGTCGCGGGGCCAGGTGCCGTCGGACGGCACCGCGGAGTCCGGGACGACCTGCCGGACCGGGATCTTCCCGGGTGCCTGGTAGCCGATGTGGCCGTCCGCGGTGGCGAAGACGATGTTCTGCGCGGGCACCTCGAACAGGGCCGCGGCGGCCTGCATGTCCTCGGCGTTCGCGGCGAGGTTGAAGGCGAACACCGCGTCGGCGGTGCGGCCGGGCTCGAGCGCGGTCCACTGGAGCGAGACGGCGTACTCGCCCAGCTGCGTGTCGGGCGCGGGGGTGTCCTCCGCCGACGCCGTCGCGGGGATCACGGTCGAGACGATCGGGCCGTGGACCGTCGAGCGGATCTCGAGCTCGACGTCGTCCCCGCCCGCCACCTCGAGGGTCTCGGTGCGGACGTCGAGCGGCTCCCACGTGTCGCCGCGCAGGTACGTGTCGTCGCGCACGCGCTCGACGAAGAAGTCCGTGACGTCGGCGCCCATGTTGGTCAGCCCCCAGGCGAGCTGGGCGTTGTGCCCGATGACCACGCCCGGGAAGCCGGCGAAGGAGAAGCCCGCGACGTCGAACGCGCAGTCGGGCCCGACCGTCGTGCAGTGCAGGCCCACCTGGGCCCAGATGCCGGGTGCGGCGAGGCCGAGGTGCGGGTCGTTCGCGAGGATCGGCTGCCCGCTCTCCGTGTGGTCGCCGGAGACCACCCACGAGTTCGACCCCGTCCCCTCGCCGCGCCCGATGAGCACGGGGACGGCCGCGAGCGCGCGGTCGGCCGACGCGACGGCGGCCTGCAGGCCCTCGGACGAGTACGTCTGCCCGGCCTCCGGCGAGAGCTCGGCGGAGACGCGCTGCGGGTTCTCGAGCTCGCCCGGCTGGAGGATCGGCGCGTTGACGTCCGACGGGTACGCCGGAAAGAGCTCGGCGACGCGCGCAGGGTCCTGCAGGGTCCCGTACGCGAGGGCCCGGTCGAGCTCGTCGTCGTAGTTGCCGCGCAGGTCCCACGCCATGGCCTTGAGCCACGCGAGCGAGTCGATCGGGTCCCACGGCTCGGGGTCCGCGACGTCGACCTGCAGGCCGAGCACCGTGTACTCGAGCGCGATCTCACCCGGGCTGCGGTTCTCGAGGTAGGCGTTGACGCCCTCGGCGTAGGCCTGGAGGTACGCCTTCGTCTCCGGGGCGATGATCTCCCACTCCTGCTCGGCGACCTGGCGCCACCCGAACGTCCGCGTGACCTTGTCGGCCGCGAGCGCGTCCGGGTTGTCGCCGACGAGCTCCGTGAGCCGTCCGGACGTGACGTGCCGGCGGTAGTCCATCTCGAAGAAGCGGTCCTGCGCCTGGACGAAACCCTGGGCGCGGAAGAGGTCCTCGGGGGTGTCGGCGTAGATCTGCGGGACGCCCTGCGCGTCGCGAAGGACGGTGACCTCCGCGCCCAGGCCGGGGAGCGTGATCTCCCCGTCCGCCTGCGGGAGCGGCCGTCGCACCGTCGTGACGACGAGCACCGTCACCGCCACGAGCACGACGACGAGCAGGGCGGCGACGGCGACGAGCACCCGCCGGCCGGTGCGCCGCGCCGGGCGCGTGCCGGTCAGGGTCTCAGGGTCGTCACCGGCAGGCTTCTCGACGGGTTCGTGCGCAGACACGGTGCGAGACTACCCCGGCCGTGGTCCGCGCCCACCCGCGTATGATTGGCACTCGGAAGATTCGAGTGCCAGCGAGTGTTGACCTGGCGGCAGAGGCTCGGCCCCCGTCGGGTCGCCGTCATGTGAACGAGGAGAACCCGTGCCCACCTACGCGTACACCTGCACCGCCTGCGGTCACGCCTTCGACATCCACCAGTCCTTCACGGACGACGCCCTCACGGTCTGCCCGGAGTGCTCCGGTCGCCTGCGCAAGGTGTTCTCGTCGGTCGGCGTGACCTTCAAGGGGTCCGGCTTCTACCGGACCGACTCGCGCTCGGGCGCGAAGTCCGCCCCGGCGTCCACGAGCGCCAAGAGCTCGTCGAGCGGCAGCGCGAGCAGCCCGAGCACGTCGGGGTCCTCCTCGAACGGTTCCTCGTCGGGCTCCTCCTCGTCGAGTTCCTCCTCGTCGTCGACGAGCTCTGCCGCGAGCACGCCCGCCTCCTGACCCTCCCCGGTCCGCCGAGCGGCAGGCTGCCGCGCACGGTCGACCACAGGCACGTGCCGGGGCACCCGGCGCCTCGGCCACCCGTGCGGCCACCCGCCGTCGTCCACAGGGACGACGGCGGTCGTGCGCGGTCCTCGCTACCGTCGCGGCCATGTCCTCGACCCCTCGCCGCGGTGCTCCCGTGCCCGACGACGCTCGCGCCCGTGCCCGGTCGGCGCGCCGTCGTGCCGGGGTGCTGTGGTGGCGCCTGCGGTTCGTCGTCGCCGCGGTGTGCTGCGGCGTCGCCGCGACCGCGACCGTCTCGGCGCTGCGCCCCGAGCCGCCGCCCACCGTCCCCGTCGTCGTGACCGTGCGCGAGGTCTCCGCCGGCGACGAGCTCGCCGCGGGGGACGTCCGGGTCGTCGACGTGCCCGTGGACCTCGCCCCCGAGGCCCTGCGGTCGCCGGACGACGCCGTCGGTCGGTCGGCGTCGGTGCGCATCGCGCCCGGGACCGCGCTGCAGGAGTCGCTCGTGGCGGCGGGCGACCTCGTCGCCGCTGCCCCCTCGGGGACGGTCGTCGCGCCCGTGCGGCTCGATCCGGGCGTGAGCGGGCTGCTCGCGCCCGGGGACCGCGTCGACCTGCTCCTCGCGTCCTCCGCGTCGGGGCTGACCGGCGTGGCCGGTGAGCCCGGCCCGACTGAATCGGCCGACCCCTACCTCGCGCGCGGCGCCGTCGTGGTTCCCGGTCGGACCCAGGAGCAGGCCACGGGCGGGCTGCTGGGCTCCCCGGCCGCGACCGGCGAGCAGACCACGCTCGTCGCAGTGCTCCCGGAGGAGGCGGAGCGACTCGCGGCCGTCGCGGGCTGGGGCCAGGTGACGGCGGTCCTCGTCCCCTGAGCGCGCCGTCCCAGGTCAGCACGGAAGCGTCCGCAACCCGAGACCGCTGTTTGCCTCCCGTCCGGCCCGTTGCGAAGATCGTCCCTCACGTGTCGTGGCGCCGCTGCCACGCGGTCCGCCGACATGATGGGAACCATCCACATGAGTGTGCTCAACGGTTTCAAAGAGTTCGTGCTGCGCGGGAACGCGATCGACCTGGCGGTCGGCGTGGTCATCGGCGCGGCGTTCACCTCGATCGTCACCGCGATCGTCGACGGGCTCATCAGCCCGCTCATCGCGATGATCTTCGGCAAGCCGGACATCTCCGAGATGTGGATGATCGGCCCGGTCAACGAGGCGACGATCAACATGGGCCTCATCCTCAACGCGATCCTGCAGTTCCTCCTCGTGGCGGTCGCCATCTACTTCGTCATCGTCCTGCCGATGAACCACCTCGCCGCACGCCGCAAGCGCGACGACGAGCCCGAGCCGAAGGCCCCCGCGGAGGACGTCCGCGTCCTCCAGGAGATCCGCGACCTGCTCGTCGCCCAGGCCGCGACGCCGGGCCAGGGCGGGCCGGGTGCTCCCGGCGCCGGCCCGACGACCGGGCCGTACGGCGGGCCCACCGACCGGCTCTGACCACCAGGGCCGAGCGCCCGGTCAGTGCTTCCCGTAGTGCGGCGGCACGTCCTGCAGCAGGCGGTCGTCGTTCTGCCCGCCGCCCTCGCCGGTCGTCGCCGCCTCCCCCCAGCCGCTCGGGCGCTCGTCGTCGCTCACGCCGGGGACCGCCGTCGTCTCCGTGCCGCGGCGTACCGCGCGGCGAGGCCGCCGTGCGCCGGGACGTCCCGACGTCGGCTCCCGGGCGGTGTCGTCGTGCGGGGCGGAGGTCACGGGTCCATCGTCGCACCGAGTCCGCCGGCGCCACCAACGTGCTGCCGGGGCCACCCACGTGTCAGGGACACAGATCACCCCCGTGTCCCCTCGCCCTGACACCCGCGCGGATGCTGCGCCGTGTCAGGGACACAGATCACCCCGGTGACCCCCGGCCCTGACACGGGCGAGGGGCGTCAGAGGTCGTCGTCGCCGTGGTCGGCGTCGTCGTCGAGCACCGGGACGACGACGATCCGGTCGCCACCGCCCGTCTGGGCCACGCCCCCGGTCTCCGGCAGCCGCGCGTCGCGCACGCCCTGCACGACGCGGCGGATGCGCTCGGCCTCCTTCGCGGGGTCGAGGAACGCAGCGGCCGACCACACCTGCGCGACGGTCCAGCCGATCCGTTCGAGACGCTCGGCGGTCTGGCGGTCGCGCACACGGACGCTGCGCTCGGCGACGTACGCGGTGTCGTCGGTGAGGACCGCGACGAGCAGCTCCCCGGGCAGGTCCGGGTGCCCGACGACCAGCGGGATCCGGTCGCCGTCGCCGACGCCGTAGTCGGTCTCGACGACGAGCCCCGCGCGCCAGAGGCGCTCGGCGAGGTCGAGCACGAGCCGGTCGGGGGTGCCACCCATGTCGACCCCGTTGCCGAGCGTGACCTGGTCGGCCACGCCGCTGCGCTGCTCCGCGAGGTCGAGCACCTCGGCGAGCAGCTTCGCGCCGCCGCCGCGGAGGCGCTCCGGGTCGAGGTCGGCTGCGGCGAAGCAGGACACGACGTGGAGGCGCCGGCGCGACGCCCCGACGGTGTCGAGCAGCATCGCCTCGCTGCCAGGCGTGTTGAGGATGCCGAATCGGTGCAGCACGCGGCCGTGCGGCGTCCGCCCGAACCCGACGGACAGGACGATCGTGTCGCGCACGAGCCCGGCGACGCCCGAGACGTCGGCGACCACGACGGGCTCGGGCCGCGAGGCGGCGAAGAAGCCGGCGAGCGCCGGGTTCTGCCGCACCTCGACGAGCAGGGCCTCGCGGATGCGGTCGGCGTGCAGCGGCGTGACGGTGACGATCGCGAGCGATTCGTCGGGGCGGGTCAGCGCGTGCTCGATCGCGACCTCGACGACCCGGTCCACCTCGACCTGCGTGCTCTCGACCGCTCCCGACGTCGGGTCGGGCATCCCGGCACCGTCCACGACGTCGAGCTGGACGAGGGCCTCGGCGCGGGGCAGCGGCGCGGGGCGCAGGACGCCGGCGTAGCCGTGCTCGGCGAGGAACGTCGTGACGTACGGGTCCCGCCGCGAGCCGTCGGCGAGGAGGGTGACGGTCGGCAACAGGTCGGCGAGGTCGCGGACGGTCGACGCCGAGGAGGCCCGCGGGTCGCCGACGGCGACGACCTGACGCCCGCGCGCGAGCGCCGAGAGGACGAGCTCGACGGGCGCGTGCTCGATCGCGTCGAGCACGACGAGGTCGACGGTGCGGGTGGGCGGCAGCAGGTGCGGCACGAGCGTGGGCGTCGCGACGGCGACGGGCCGCAGGCGGCGCAGCACGTCGGGGTGCTTCTCGGCCGTCTCGCGCAGGCTGACGAGCCGCCCTTCGAGCAGCTCGGTGAAGAGGTCCTCGGCCTCGTCGCGGTGCTCGCGCATCGCCGTGGCGAGGTGCTCGCGCACGGCGGCGCGCACGGGGGCGGCGAGCGACGCGACGTGTGCCCGGTCGAGCTCCCGGAAGCGCCGCGCGAGCGCGTCGAGACCGGCGCCGTCCTGACCGGCGAGCGCGTGGTCCTGCGCGAGGACCTGCTCGAACACCGAGCTCCACCATGCGAGCTCGAGCTCCGGACCGACGAGGTCGGTCTCGACGCGGCGCTCGGCGAGATCGGCGAGGAGGTCGTCCAGTCCGGCCGCGGAGAGCCGGCGCAGCACGGCCGTGCGGGCGGGGAGGCGGTCGAGCGACTCCGTGTCCTCGGCGAGCGTGTCGAGGCGCGCGGCGAGGTCGACGAGCGGCAGGTCGAGCAGCCCGGCACCCTGCGGGGTGCCCGCGAGGATCGGCTCGATCTCCTCGACGTCGATGCGCACGGCCTCGTGCGTGTCCTCGATCGCCGCGAGGCCCTCCGGGAGCCGCGGCCACCCGCCGCCTGGTGCCTGCGTCTGCCAGACCGCACGCTGCGCCTGGACCTCGACGAGGGCCGCGTGCAGGTCCGGGACCCGCACGCCGGGCCGGACCATGTCGCGTGCCTGACGACGCAGCCGGCGGCGCGCGAACCACCCCATGTCGACGCCGTGCGCGTCGCGCCACTGCCGGGTCGCGGTCGCCTCGACCATGTCCTGCGCGGTGCGCTCGAAGATCATCGGCTGGAAGACGTCGAGCGTGCCGCGCATGCCGCCCAGCATGCGGAGCTGGTCGCCCCACTGGCGCAGCGTCGTGGCGGGCGTGAGGCCGGTGACCTCGGCGACCCGCTCAGCCTGCGCACGCAGCTGCGGGAGCGTGTGGGTCCGCACGCGCTCGACGCGCACGAGGACGTCCTGCGCCTCCTGCCGGGTCGTGAGGTTCGCCCCGTACCAAGGGGTCGACGTCGCGCGCGTCGTGAACGCCCCCAGCTCGGCGGCGTCGCGCAGGTCGTCGGCGAGCTGGTCGCGCTGCGGCCCGACGGCGAGCACGACCTCGGGGGCCAGGCGCACCCTCGTGTCGGGGGCGGGCCGCTCCGCGACGATGCGCGCGAGGGCCTGCAGCGCGTCGTAGGCCGAGACGTTCCACGGCTCGCGGACGAGGTGCAGCGCCTCGATGTACCCGGCGAGCCGGGCGCGGGAGCCGAGCAGGGCGTCGCGCGTGCGCTCGACCGCGTCGTCGTCCGCGGGCTCCGGCTCGGTCGCCATCGCGGACAGCAGGCGGTGCGAGACCGTGGCGCGCCACGTGGGGTCGGGCGCGACGTCGAGCACGAGCCCGCCAAGCCCGAGGCTCTCGAGGCGCGCGACGAGCGCGTCCGCGGCACGCCGGTGCCCCGGGACGTACAGGACCTGGCGGCCGCTCGCCGCGGCCTCGGCGACGACGGCGGCGAGCGTCCCGGCGACGTCGGACCCGGCGGGCGCGTCGACGAACAGGTGGGACCCGCTCGCGAGCGCGTCGACGACGTGGCGCTGGGACGGGTCGAGGTCGCCCACCCCGCGCTCGAGCTCGGGGTCCGCGTCGCCGACGCGCGGGCGGGGCAGCTCGCGCCGCACGGTCGCGGCGACGTCCTCGTCCCCCGCGAGCGCGGCGACGATCTCGTGCCGTTCGAGGCCGGCCACGAGCTCGTCGAGGTCGTCGACGAGGACCTGGCCGGGGTGCACGAACGTGCCGGCGAGCACCCGGTGCGTGAGGCCGAAGTCGCCCAGGACGGCGCGGCCGAGCGCCGCGATGCGGTCCGTCGCGTCGCCGGGGTCGAACCCGGCGCCGGTGAAGGTGCTGCGTGCGAGCGTCACCGGGTCGAGCAGTGCTCCGTGCGCGCGCAGAGTGCGGGCGAGGAGCGGGTTGATCTCGGCGGTCGGCTCGAGCGTGAGCTCGTAGTCCGTCTCGCCGTCGCCGCGCGGCGTGACGGTCAGCGGGCGCAGGAGCACGGGTGCCCGCACGGTGCGCACCCCCGCGTCGGCGGGGTCCTCGGTCGACGCGTCCGGACCCGTCGCCCCGTCCGCTGCCCGCTCCGCGTCCGGGTCCTCGCCCTGCGCCTGGACAGAGGGGGGCCCGTCGTCGGACGCGTCGGCGGTCACGGTGACGTCGACGTCGTCGGGCGCGCTGACGGTCGGGTCGCCGGGGTCGATCCCGTCCCCGGGCGCGGTGTCGGTCGAGGTGTCGGTCACGTGCCCCGGGGGCGGCGCGACCTCGATGGTCGCCGCGGCAGGCCTCGACGCGCGCCCGGCGACGCGCGCGAGCGCGCCGACGTCGTCGGCGGGCCGGGAGGGCGACGGCTCGCTCTCGGTCCAGGTGGCGACGCCGATCGCGAGGTACGTGGGTGCGACGCCGTAGCGCTGGGCGTGCTCGGCGGCGCGGACCACGACGGCGCGGGCGCGACGGCGCGCCGCGGGGAGCGAGCCGCCCTCCCGGAAGAGGTTGGACAGCCGGGTCGGTCGGCCGGCGAAGAGCTGCGCGACGCCGGACGGGTGGGCGGCGGTGAGGTCGACGACGGCGTCGCCGAGGAGCGAGATGTCGGCGAGCGAGGACCCCCCGGCGAGCTCGACGAGGCCGGCCCGCCATCGCGCGACGGCCTCGTCGACGAGGTCGGCGGTGGTGGGCGGGCGCACGAGGACCGGCCGCGGTGGCGTCGCCTCGTCGTCAACGTCCGGCGGCGTGCCGTCGGGGTCGGTGGGCAGCCGAGCAGGATCGGCCACGCTCCGGGCGGCTGAGCTGGTGCGGGCTGCGGCATTCACCCTCTGACGCTAACCGTGCCGACGCGGCGCCCGGTCGAGGCACGCCGGAGAAGGTTCCTCCGGGCGCGCGGCCTCGGCGCGCAGCGCCACCGGTCGCGGCACCGCGACGAGGACGAATGACCGCCCCGCGTGGACCAGGACGGTTGTCCGGGCGACTTCCTGGAGAAGTGCTGGGAAATGGCGAGGACGGTGTTCTCTCGAGGAAATGCAAAGAGCCCCGGACCATCGGTCCGGGGCTCTGCCCTCCGGCTCGGAGGCCGGGACGTAGAAAACGGAGCGCACCGCGCAGGGGGCAGGCGATGCGCTCCGTCGGGCACTAGTTTGCACGCTTCATGCGAGCGCGTCAACTCGCCCCCGGGTGAGGTCTCGGGCTGCGCCGCGAATCACCCCGTATGGCTCAGAAGACATCTGGACGACCGTCCATGTCCGGCGCCCTAAAGCCCCGGTCAGAACCGCACGACGGCACGTCCGCGCAGCGTTCCGTCCCACAGCCGGCCGTACGCCGCCGGGGCGTCGTCGACGTCGAAGACCTCCGTGTGGACGGTGAGACGTCCCTGCTGGGCAAGCTGCAGGACCTCGAAGAGCTCCCGCCGGTAGCCCCAGTACGGCACCAGGAACGACGCCTCGTACGGGGACTGGAAGAACCCCACCTTCGCCGCCGGGGAACCGTGCCCGATCCCGACGAGCGTGAAGTCCCCGCCCACGCCGAGCAGCTTCTGGCCGAGGTCGATCGTCGGCTGGACGCCGGCGAAGTCGACGACGAGGTCGGCGCCGCGGCCGCCCGTGAGGTCCTGAACGGCCTCGATTGCCGCGTCGTCCGACAGCAGGGCGTGGTCGGCGCCGACCTCGCGCGCGAGGGCGAGCTTCTCGTCGTTCACGTCGAGCGCCACGACCTGGGCGCCGCTGAGCGCCTTGAGGATCTGCACCCCGACGTGGCCGAGGCCGCCGACGCCGAGCACGACCGCCGTCGTGCCGGCGGTGAGCTTCGGCAGCGAGCGCTTGATCGCGTGGTAGGGCGTGAGGCCCGCATCGGTGAGCGGTGCGGCCTGGACGGGGTCGAGGTCGCCGATCGGCACGAGGTGGCGGGGCGAGTCGACGATCATGTACTCCGCCATCGCGCCCGGGGCACCGAGTCCGGGCGGGGCGATGCCGAGCTCGGCGGCGCGCAGGCAGTAGTTCTCCTGGCCGGCGGCGCACCGCTGGCAGACGCCGCAGCCCCACGGCCCGTAGACCGCGGCCGCGGTCCCGACGAGGCCCGGGTCGACGCCCGCGCCGACCGCCTCGACGACGCCGACGCCTTCGTGCCCCAGCGTCAGCGGCAGCCCGTAGGCGTACTGGTCCGCGGGCTGCTCCATGACGAAGACGTCGGAGTGGCACAGGCCTGCGGCGGAGACCTTGAGCAGCACCTCCCCCGGCTTCGGCTCGGGGGTGTCGATCTCCACGACCTCGGGTCGCGCGCCGATCTCTCGGTACTGGACGGCCTTCATGGCCACTCCTCTCCACTGGCTGTGCTGCTGTCGCCGGGCGGCCCACCGAGGGGACGATTCGGGGACCGCCCGGCTCCTCCACCATAAACCTGAACAAGCGTCTAGGTTTAGGGACGTTGGTCACAGGCCGCCGTCACACGATCTCCCCCTTCCGTCACGTCGCGGTCACCTCCGCCCGCAGGCGTGCCCACACCACCTGACTAGGGTGGAAGGACGCCCGCATCCGACGCCGGACCGCGGAGCGCCCGGCGCACGCGCCGGCCGGAGGAGAGCGGGCGGGACCAGCTACCCGACTCGAAAGACGCGGACGACAGACGACGTGACGACCTCCCCCAGCACCCGCTCCTCGCCGGGCGTGCCCGACGGTGCGCCCGCGGCGCCCGACGAGAAGGCTCCCGAGGCGCCGAAGCTCTCGCTCACGCAGGTGATCGCGAGCGCGCTCGCCGCCGTGAGCTCGACGGTGCTGCTCTCGTACTTCGGCATCGCGGGGACGATCATCGGAGCCGGTGCGGCGAGCGTGCTCACCGTCGTGGCGAACTACGCGTACACGCGCTCGATCCAGAGGACCGGCCAGCAGCTCAAGCCCGTCGTGAGCCACCTCGCGCCCCGGGCCCGTGGTGGGACGGCGAGGCTGCCTGCGGTCCCGCGCGGCGACGACACGCAGCCGCTCCCCCGGCCGTGGACCGACGCGGACGACACGGCGGCGACCGCCGTGCCGCGCGGGAGCGTCCCGGCCGACGACGGCGGGACCGCCCCGGTCACCGGGGCGACGGGCGCGCTGCCCCTCACCGCGGACGACGCGGTGCCGGCCGACGACGCCGCGCGCCCCGGCCCGTGGTTCCGCCTCATCGACCGCTACGGGACGGGCAAGGTGCTCGTGGTCTCCGCCGCGGCGCTGTTCGTCGTCGTCATGGGCGTCGTGCTCGTCGCCGAGCTCGTGATCGGCAAGCCGATCTCCGACGCGGTGCGCGGGCAGGAGGGGTCGGGGACGTCGATCAGCCGCACGACCACCACGGAGGACGACGGCACAGGGACGGGCAACGTCACGCCGTCGCAGGAGCTGCCCGACGGCGGCACCACGACGCCGACCCCCGACCCGGCCGCGCCCACCGACGACACCACCACCGAGGCGCCGACCCCGGAGCCCACCGAAGGGCCGACGGACACCCCGTCGGTCGAGCCGACCGACCCGACCACCCCGACGCCGGAACCCACGGAGCCGGTCACGCCCGGCGGTGAGACCGGCGAGACGGGAGGGACGGATGGCGAGGGCACCGGCTCCGGCGAGACGGGCACGGGTGCCGGTGGCGACTCGGCTGAGCCTGCCCCGGTGCCGTCGTCGACGCCGGGAACGCCCGGCGTGTAGCCCTTCCGCGGACTTTCGGCGTCGAGGAGCATGTCCTCATGACCCGACGACGCGTCTCCCCCCTTGTCCGCTCGAGTCCGCCGGTCTCGCGTCGGGAGACGAGGTCGAGGTGTGGGTCGGCGACGGTTGCGCGGAGTCGTTCCCCGTGCAGTGCAATGTGGTCGCAGTGCGGGTCGTCGGCTGACGACAGCGGCTCCGGCTCACGTCTCGCGATCGTCGGGAGGGAGCATCGGCCAGCCGGGCGGCGGGTCCTCGCCGACGCGGCCGTCGATCGCCTCGCGGAGCAGATCCATGTGACCGGTGTGCCGCCCGTACTCCTCGATCATGTCGTGCAGGTGGCGCCGCACCGTGGGACGGGCGTCGCCGAACTCGAGATGCCCCGGCTGGTCCAGCCCGCCGTCGGCCACGAGCTCGCGCAGCCGGACGCGCGAGCGCCCGACGGCGGCCTCCCACAGCCCGTACACCTGCTCGGCCGTCTCGTCGGGGTCGACGGTGAACTGCCAGCGTGCGACGTCCTCCTCGGGTACCGACAGGAACGTGACGGGCGGCCGGCCCGACATCCGCCAGCAGAACACGTCGTCCTCGCACACGGCGAGGTGCTTGAGCAGGCCGCCGACCGTCAGCTCGGACGTCGGGACCGCGCGGGCTCGGAGCTGTTCCACGTCGAGCCCGTCGGCCTTCCAGCGGAACGTGGCACGGAGCCGTTCGAGGGTCCCGACCAGGTGCTCGACGTCGGTGCCGGCGAGCGGCGGTTCCCAGGAGGGGTCGGTCATGGCACGTCCTTCGTCTCGACGTCGTGACGTGCCTCACGATACGACGGACCACCGACGGACCGGCCGTGGCCTCAGGGCCGACGTGACGGCCCGCTGGAATCGCCGCGCTTCGTCACCTTCGCCAGCATCTCCCGGGCCTTGCGCTGGTTCTCCGGCTTCGCCATCTCCCGCTGAGCGACCTGCGCCGCCTTGAGCGCGACACCGCTCTTCATCACCTTGTTCAGGAATCCCATGGTTCGCTCCTCTCGCGGTCGTCATGCGAGCGTAGGCCAGGATCGGTGGGCACGCGGAGGCCGACGTCGGATCAATCGGTTCAGCAAGTGTCGAAGGCCGCGCCCCGGCCGAAACGCATGGGGCCGAGCGCCGATCCACACCTTGTACGGTGGGCACATCGACGTAGCGCCCAGTTGACGCTTCGGCGCAATGGCCGGTGGCGACAGGGACGTCGTCGACGGCCAGTCCGTCACCGGGTCCAAGTTGTGAGGTCATCGCCACTCAGCACATAGCCGCGCCGTTCGAGAAGTCGACCTGTCGAGAGATGATCGAGACCAAGCAGTCTTGCAAGGTCATTGCACTTCCAGGCGCCCTTGCTCGCTATCAACCGCGAGACCCGCCTAGTAACCTGCCCCTGGTGGAGCCATGCACGACCGTCGCGATGAAGCCGTCGAAGCCGTCTCCTGACGAGCCGGCGCTGGATGCCGAGCAGAATGCCAGCGCCGCCATAGAGCGTCAGCAGGTCATTGGCGACGGCCCATGCAGTTCGCTCGCTGAAGTACTCGTGCGCGACCCCACCGAGTTCGACGAAAACGCCGAGCGGGCCGCCTCCAACGCCCGCGGCGGGATAGACGGCGATATCTGTTTGATCGGTCGCGCGGGTGCCAAAGTAGGCGACGACATCGCTCACCTTGAGATCCGGATGCAGGAGGCAGGTGCCTACAGAATCCGTGCGCAGGCGGCTCGCATAGCGCGCGTGGTCGCTGGGCAGGACCCACAACGACATGTCGCTTGAGCTCATGTACTGGGTCCACAGCCGGCTCTCCGCCGCGTTGATTCCTGCTCGTTTGACCACAACGGAGAAGGATTCTTCGAGAGTGCATGTCACGGCGAGAGGTGTCGGGCCCATCGTCTCCGAAGGCTCAGAGTAGAACTCCGCGTTGACCGCCAGAAACCGCAGCGTCACCGGTTGCATGTACGGATCATCGCATCGAAGGGGCAACGCTGTGGCCGCCAAGTGGAGTCAATACAGGAGACGGTCGAGTCCCCAGGAGCAACCGTGCCTCTATGGTCCAGCGGGAAACGACTGGTGGCTCACACCACGCTGTCGGCGCCGAGCGCGTCGGTGAGCAGCCCGACCAGCGCCTCGAGCTGCACGTCCTTGGCCGACGTGGAGTCGTCGTCCGACGCCCCGTCCAGCGCCCGGGCGGCCAGCCCCGACTTGCTGTCGATGAGCTCGGCGATGCTGGCGTCGATGGTCTGGGCCGCGATGATCCGCCAGGCCGTGACGGGCTCGTCCTGGCCGATCCGGTGGACGCGGTCGATGGCCTGGGTCTGCTCGGCGTCGGTCCAGGACAGCTCGGCCAGCACGAGGTTGGAGGCGACCTGGAGGTTCAGCCCCA
Source organism: Cellulosimicrobium sp. BMG9.23 (assembly GCF_059159985.1). Classification (NCBI taxonomy): domain Bacteria; kingdom Bacillati; phylum Actinomycetota; class Actinomycetes; order Micrococcales; family Promicromonosporaceae; genus Cellulosimicrobium; species Cellulosimicrobium sp. BMG9.23. The sequence continues at coordinate 171,599 of NZ_JBZGBZ010000011.1, read as the reverse complement.
CACCGGCGGCCGTCAGGGAGCACACCACGATCGACACGTCGGGATCGTTCACGAACGCGTCGATGTTCTTCTCGCGCACCTTCGGCGTCTGGTCGCCGCGGATCGAGGCGTAGCGGATGCCTCGCTGGGCGAAGGTCTGCTCGGCCTCGTCCATGACGTCGACGTGCTTGGCGAAGAACACGACCTTGCCGACGTTGCGCGCGAGCTGCGCGGCGTAGTCGGCGGCCGGCCCGGCCTTGGCCTGGCCGATCCGGCGGACCATCGTGAACACGTTCTCGCCGCGGGCCTTCGAGCTCGAGTCCTTGAGCTCCGCGGCCGCCACCCGGCGCGCGAGGTCGAGATCGACCTCGCCACCCACCGTGACTGCGGCGTCGGAGCCGGCGCGCGCCGCCTCGGCGGAGCGGTAGCGGTCGGCCAGCCGGCGCGCGAGCGCCGTCTCGGCGGCGCGGATCGAGCGGCCGGCCGCGCCGTCGAGCTCCACCGGCAGGTCCGCCACCCGGCGGGCTGGGATGTCGGCCACCACGTCGGCCTTGCGGCGTCGCACGATGCCCCGGTCGATCACGGCGGCCCGGGCGGCGGCGTAGAAGCCCCGGTCCGCGGGGGTCAGGCCGGTGTCCTCCAGGGCGGTCATCAGCTTGCCGACCGGCTTCGTGTCGTCGATCCAGCCGAGGAACTGCCAGATCGCCCGGAAATCCTCGATGTCGTTGATGAGCGGGGTGCCGGTGAGCGCCATGAGGAGCGGCCGCGCGGTGCGGGTCCGGATCCGCTCGGAAAGCGCGAGGACGTGCTGGGACCGTTGCGATCCCTTGTTCTTGATGAAGTGCGCCTCGTCGACGACCATGCCGCGGAAGCCGAGGTCGCCGAGCCAGCCGACGTGCCGGTCCAGGAGCTCGTAGTTCACGATGACGACGTCCGCGAACGCGTCGACCTTGTCGCCGTCGCCGTGGACGACCGTGGCGTTGCGCAGCGGCGTCCACATCCCGACCTCGTGCGCCCAGTTCGTCTTGACGACGTTGGGAACCACGACGAGCAGCGGGAACGCGTCCGCCGCCTGGGCGGCGAGCAGCGCCTGGGCGGTCTTGCCGAGCCCGGGCTCGTCGGCCAGGAGGAAGGTGCGGTGGCCGCGGGCGGTCGCCGCGACGACCTGGGCCTGGTGCGGCATGAGCTCACGGCCGAAGGACGCGGACGTCGAGCGGGCCTCGGGCAGCGCCATGCACGCAGGAGCGCCGGGGCCGGCCTGCTCGAAGGACCGGAAGAGCGGCTCGAGCAGCTCCCAGCCGGCGAGCCGGCGCGCACGAGCAGCCGTCCGCTCGGCGGCGGCCTCGAAGTCCGGGGCGAGGAACGGGTTGGCCAGCTGGCGCGAGATCACCGACCGGGGCACGACCCGCTTCTCGGCGGGTGCGGGCGCAGCCGGAGAGGTCGGCGAGGCCGACGACGCCGCCCCCGGCGAACCCGGCGCGGCGGACGTGTTCGGTGCGGGCTCCTCGGGCGGCTCCAGCCCGCCGGCGCGCATCACCGTCGCCTTGTACTCGCGTGCCGCGTCGGAGACCCGGGCGTCCTCGCCGAGCAGGGTCAGCAGCGTGGTGTCCCGGACGGCGATCTTGGCGAGCAGCGTCGCGACGCCGTCGAGCCGCTTGAGCTCCTGGTCCCGCTTGCCCGCGGTCAGAGAGCCGTCGGCCATCACCCGGGCGCGCTCCTCGCGCACGAGCAGCGCCACGACCTGGAACTTCGTGCGCACCGCCGGACGCGTCGGCGGCCGCCGGACCGCGCCGTCGAGCTCACGGGCGATGCCCGCGAGCACCGGGATGATCCCCTTCTCGGAGGGTCGTGGGGCGCGGCGGCGCTGGGCGCCGGGGTCAGGGCGCGCGCGACCGGTCCGCCGCTGGCCTGCTCGAGCCACATCTCCTCCTTCGTTCCATTCTCACACCGACCGTGACGCAGCAGGCCGGGTCGCGACCCGCCCGGCGGGCAGGTCGAGCGCCGTGGCGCCAGGAGCCGCCTCCAGGCTCCCGCCAACGGGTACCCCGCAGGCACGCAGCCGCACACCGGCAGCGAGGGTCGCCCCTCGACCGGGCCGTGACGGCGGGCTCTACCGCAGTCTTCTCACGTCACGCGACGGACGAACCGCCGCGCGAGTCGGCCTGCCGACCGCACGCTCACCAGGAGGACGACGCCTCGCCGCCTCCTGCGCCTCGCCACCGACACACCTGGGACGAGCACTACCGTGGAGAGATCCACGCTGTGCGCCTGGCCAGATTCGAACTGGCGACACCCGCTTTAGGAGAGCGGTGCTCTATCCCCTGAGCTACAGGCGCGAAGCCCCGGGGGGCGGGGCCGCAGCACAGCCTAGCCGCCCGGGCCCGTCCGACGCGAAGCGCACCACGCGACGTCGGGCACGAGCCGGGCAGAGCGCACCGCGACGTCCGCCACGTGCCGCGCGTGCAGCACCGCGCGAGGATGGGCGCGTGACCCCCGAGCCCATGCACCCGCGGAAGATCGTCCTCGACTGCGACCCGGGCCACGACGACGCCGTGGCGATGCTCCTCGCCCACGGCTCCCCCGCGATCGACCTCGTCGCCGTGACGACCGTCGCGGGCAACCAGACGCTCGAGAAGGTGACGCGCAACGCGCTGTCCGTCGCAGAGGCCGCGGGGATCCACGTGCCGATCGCCGCGGGCTGCGACCGCCCGCTCGTCCGGCCGCGGATCGTCGCGCCGGACATCCACGGCGACTCGGGCATGGACGGGCCGGTCCTGCCCGCCCCGCGCCGCGCCGTCGACCCGCGGCACGCCGTGGACCTGATCATCGAGACGGTCCTCGCGGCGGAGCCCGGCGAGATCACGCTCGTGCCCGTGGGTCCGCTGACCAACATCGCGACGGCGGCGCGCAAGGAGCCGCGCATCGTGCCGCGCGTCCGTGAGGTCGTGATGATGGGCGGCGCGTTCCACGGCGGGAACCGCACTCCCACGGCAGAGTTCAACGTCCTCGCCGACCCGGAGGCCGCGCACGTCGTGCTCAACGAGGCGTGGCCGGTGACGATGGTCGGCCTCGACCTCACCCACCAGGCCGTCGCGACCTCCGACGTCCGCGACCGCATCGCCGGCCTCGGCACCGCGCCGGCACGCTTCGTCGGCGAGCTGCTCGACTTCTACGGCGGCACCTACAGCGCGACCCAGTCCTTCCCGCACCCACCGGTCCACGACCCGTGCGCCGTCGCCTACGTGGCCGACCCGTCGGTCATGACGACGCGCCGCGCGCCCGTCGACGTCGAGCTCACCGGCACCCTCACGACCGGCATGACCGTCGTCGACCTGCGCGGTGACGAGCCGGCCGAGTGCCGCACCCAGGTCGCCGTCACGCTCGACCACGACCGCTTCTGGACCCAGGTCATCGACGCACTGCGCCGCATCGGCGACCCGACCTGACGGCGAGCATGCCCGTGGCCCGTCCGGAGAACCGGACGGGCCACATGGTGGTGTCGACGATGCACCGAGCGGTCGACGGTGGAGCGAGGGGTGGGGCGGGTCGTGGCGGGCGATGACTGAACAGCCGGGAGCGCCGTGCCGGGCGGCGGATGGTAGACCCGCCCCGCCCCTCGCGGAACCGTCGGCCGCGGACCCGACCACCGACACACCGCCGACTCAGCCCAGCACGGCCTTGAGGAACTCCTGCGTGCGCTCGTGGGTCGGATTCGTGAACATCGTCTCCGGGTGCGCCTCCTCGATGATGTGCCCGTGGTCGAACATCAGCACGCGGTTCGACACGTCGCGCGCGAACTGCATCTCGTGCGTCACGAGCAGCATCGTGATGTCCGTCGTCTCGGCGATCTCGCGGAGGACGCCGAGCACGTCGGCGACGATCTCGGGGTCGAGCGCGGACGTGACCTCGTCGAGCAGGAGGATCTCCGGGTCCATCGCGAGCGCCCGTGCGATGGCGACGCGCTGCTGCTGGCCGCCCGAGAGCTGGTTGGTCCGGAAGTCGCGCTTGTCCGACATCCCGACCTGCTCGAGCAGCTGCTCCGCGCGGGCGACGGCCTCGCCCTTCGACTGCTTGAGCACGTGCACCGGCGCCTCGATGATGTTCTCGAGCACGGTCATGTTCGGGAACAGGTTGAACTGCTGGAACACCATCCCGACGCGGTTGCGCACGACGCGCCGCCGCTTCTCGGGCACCTCGACCCGCTTCTCGCCGCGGTACTCGTGCGTGTACGGGTCGCCGTCGATGAGGATGAGTCCGCCGTCCGCCTCCTCGAGCGTCATGAGCAGCCGCAGGATCGTCGTCTTGCCGGATCCCGACGGGCCGATGAGCGTCACGCGGTCGCCCTTGGCGACGCTGAAGCTCAGCCCGTCGAGCACGACGTTGTCGCCGAACCGCTTGACGACGTCGGTGAACTCGATCGCGGGGGTGGTGCCCTGGGTGGTCGACACGCTGTCCTCCGGGGATGTCGCTGGGCCGGTCGCACAGCCGGTCGCTGAGTCGGTCAGGGAGTCGATCACGTCAGGCAAGGCGTCTCTCCATCCGTCGTACGAGGAGCGACGTCGGGTAGCTCGCCGCCAGGAAGATCAGGCCGACCAGGGTGAGCGGCTCGATGTAGGAGAACGTGTTCGCGCCGTAGTTCTGCGCGGCCGCGAACATCTCGACCACGTAGATGGCGAACAGGAACGGCGTCTCCTTGAACATGGAGATCGCGTAGTTGCCGAGACCCGGCAGGGTCTTGCGGATCGCCTGCGGCAGCACGACGGCGCGCCACGTCCGCCCGCGCGGGAGGTTGAGGGCCGTGGCCGCCTCCCACTGACCGCGCGGCACCGCGTCGATGCCGGCGCGGTAGACCTCGGACATGTAGGTGGCGTAGTGCACGCCCAAGACCGCGCACCCGATGGCGAGCGTCGGGACCGTAGGCAGCAGCAGCGCGGCGAACACGAGCTGCACGAGCAGCGGCGTCGACCGGATGAACTCGACGACGACGCCGACGGGCACGGTGACCCAGCGCGAACCGGACCGCCGCACGAGCGCGACGAGCAGACCGAGCACGGAGGCGATCGCCATCCCGACGACCGTCGCCACCAGCGTGATCTTGAAGCCCTCGAGGAGTGCGGGCAGCACCTCCCAGGCGCGCTCCCAGCTCCAGATGTCGTTCATGCCGCACCTGCCTTCGCCGTCGTGGGGACCGGCGCGAGCCGGAGCACCTCGCGCAGGCTCGGGCCGGCGCCGAGCCGGTTCTTCGCGCGCACCTCGAGCGCGTTCATCCCGAGCGTCAGCAGGTAGGCGATCGCGAAGTACACGAGCAGGCCGACCGAGTAGGAGAACACGGTGTCCTGCGTGGTGCGGCGCAGCTGGTCGGTGAAGAAGTTCACGTCGTGGAGGAAGATGTAGGTCGCCAGCGCCGAGCCCTTGAGGAGCTGGATCAGCAGGTTGGTGAGCATCGGGATCATCAGGGCCCACGCCTGCGGGAAGATCACGCGGCGCACGCGGTGGAACGGTCCCAGGTTGAGCGCCGTGGAAGCCTCCCACTGCCCCACCGCGACGGAGTTGATCGAGCCCCGGACCACCTCGGCGCCGTACGCGCCGTAGTTGAGGCCGAGCGCGACGATCCCCACGGCCAGCGACTCCATCTTGAACCCGAAGACGGGCAGCACGAAGAAGAGCCAGAAGAACTGGACCACGAGGGACGTGCCGCGGAAGAACTCCACGACCACCCGGGAGGGCCCGCGCACCCACAGGGAGCGGGTGCGCGAGCCGAACCCGAGCAGCAGGGCGACGACCATCGCGAGGACCGCGCCGCCGACCGTCAGCTGCAGGGTGACGAGGACACTCTCACCGAGCTGCGGGAGCCTGCCGAGAAGTGTCTGGATGTCGTCGGACATCGGGTCAGGAGTCCAGACCCAGCTCCGGGCCGAGCTCGCCGGCGATCGCCTCGAGGTCGCCCTCGCAGAGCATCTCCGCCGTCAGCCCCTCGACGGGACGCTCCGCCTCGGTGAACCCGAACGGGCCGAGGACGTCCTCGTACTTCTGCGGGTCGGAGACGATCTCCTCGAGCTTCTCGTTGTAGGCGTCGAGCAGCTCGGTGTCGGCCTGGCGGAACACCGTGGCGCCCGCGCCGATCTGCGGCACGCCGTCGATCACGGCGACGAACGCCTCGGTGGCCTCGACCGCGGCGTCCGACCGCTCCGCGAGCGCTCGCAGCGAGATCCCGGTGAGGGCGAACGCGTCCGCGCGCCCGGACACGACGGCGTCCAGGCCGTCCTGCGGGCTGCCGACCTGGATCGTCTCCACGCCGGTGTCCTCGGCGTAGCCCGCCTCGATGGCACCGCCCATCACCGCGAGGGTGACGCCGGCGTCGACCGCCGACTGCCAGTCGTCGAGGCCGTCGGGGTTGCCCTCGGGCACGAGGAACGCGGTCGTGTACATGATCTCGGGCTCGCTGAACGCGGCCTGCTCGCAACGGTCCGGCAGGATCGACATGCCGGCGCTGATCGAGTCGAAGCGATCGGCGTTCAGACCGGGGATCAGGGAGTTCCACTCGGTGAGCGTGCCCTCGACGGTGTCGATGCCCAGCTCGGAGTAGATCGCCTCGTTCAGCGCGACGGCCGCACCGGTGAGCTCGCCGCCGTCGTCCTGGAAGCTGTAGGGCTCCTCGCCGGCGAAGCCGACCGTGATGGTCCCGCTCTCCTGGAGCTCCGCGAGGGTGCCGCTGCCGCCCCCGGTCGTCTCGCCGTCGGTGCCGTTCCCGCCTCCGGAGTCGACGCTCGAGCAGGCGGTGGTGACGGCAAGGAGGCCGACGGCGCTCGCGGCGAGGAGCGCGCGGCGTCGGGTCGCGGTGGATCGCGTGGAAGTCATGGTTCCCTTCGTGCCCGTCGACGCGTGACGCGGCGGACGGTCGTGGGTAGCTGGACGATCGAACACGCTAACGCGATGTCGACCATTCGACAATCCGCTCGTCCTACTATCCGATTGTCTACAATCAGACAGTGTCAGGTGTTCACTGTCCCGGAGGGCGTCACCACCGCTCGCTCCAGAGCCGTAGGAGACACCCGCTGACCTGCACCGACGCTCGTCGTGTGACCGCCGCGTCGCGAACTGCACGGCGGCTCGACCGCAGGCCGCGCTCCGGCCTCCGACAGGGGATGATGTGATACCGGATCGTGACCTCGACCGTCCCGCACGCACACCCGGCCCGGCGGGCCCACCACTGCACGACCTCAGAGAAGGAGAGCCGATGAGTCCCGCCTCGCGCGCGCCCCTCGGCAACGCGCCGTTCCTCTCACCGGTGACGCGCCCGTCGACGGTCGACCTCATCGTCCGTGAGCTCCGCGACGCCATCTACTCCGGCGCCCTGCGCGTCGGCACCCCCATCCGCGAGGTCGAGATCGCGAGCCAGCTCGGCGTGAGTCGCGGCCCGTTCCGCGAGGCCGCCCAGCGCCTCGTGCAGGAGGGCCTGCTCACCGCGACGCCGGGTCGCGGCCTGAGCGTGGTGACCATCGGGCGCGAGCGCATCCCTGCCCTCTACGCGGCGCGAGCGACGGTCGAGACGACGGCCGCGCGCCTGGCCGTCGCCCGCGCGTCGGACCCCGAGGTCGCGGCGGTGCGTGGCGCGTACGAGGCGCTCGTCGAGGCGGGCCGCTCCGAGGACGCGCGGCGCATCGGCGACGCGGATCTCACGCTGCACTGGACGCTCGTCGCAGCCGCGGGCAACCCGTGGCTCCTGCGGTGGATGACGACGCTCATCGTCGAGGTCCGTGTCGCGAGCTTCACGGTGAGCGACGAGTACGCGGTGCGCCGCGACTCCGCGGCGTCGCACGCGGACATCGTCGAGCGGCTCGAGGCGCGTGACGCCGACGGCCTCGTCGCCGCGATCACGGCGAACCTCGACGGCGCGGTCGAGCGCCTCACCGCGCCGCAGGACGCCCACGTCGAGACGCTTGAGGAGCCGCACCCCGTCCCGCCGCCGCGCCTCGAGCCGATCGAGCCGACGGGGCTCTGACCGCGCCGACCAGGAGACGGTGACGGCCGACCAGGAGACGGTGGCCCGTCCTGACCTACCGACGAGCCGCGATGACCTGGTCGACGGAGCGGTCGGCGGGGCGCACGAACGTGACGACGCGGTAGCGCAGGCCGGTGGACGACGTCGCCCACTCCCCCGCGTCAGCCCGCCACCCGGCGGGGACGCCCGGCGCGAACGTGTCGCCCTCGACGACCGCGTCGATCTCGGTGACGACGCACCGGTCCGCCCGATCGATCGTCGCCGCGTAGAGCTGCGCGCCGCCCATGACCCACACCTCGCCGTCCACGCCCGCGGCAGCGCGCGCCGCCGCGAGGGCGTCGTCCACCGACCCGGCCACGCGCACGGGCGCACCGACCTCCCCGGGCGCGCGTGCGCCGTCGGCCACCGCGCCGTCCGGAGCCCAGCCGTCCCGGCGCGTGACGACGACGTTCGCGCGGCCGGGCAGCGGCCGGAACCGGGGTGGGAGCGACTCCCACGTGCGCCGCCCCATGACGACGGGATGCCCTGACGTGACGCGCCGGAAGTGCGCGAGGTCTTCGGGCAGGTGCCACGGCATCGTGCCGCCCGCGCCGATGACGGGACGACCGGCGGCGTCGCGAGCCTGGGCCCAGATCAGTCCGAGCATCAGAGGGCCGCGCCCGTCATACCGCGATCGGTGCCTTGATCGTCGGGTGGTGCTGGTACCCGACGACCTCGATGTCCTCGTACTCGTACGCGTCGATCGAGTCGCGGGGCGCGAGGCGCAGCGTCGGGTACGGGTACGGCGCGCGCGTGAGCTGCTCGCGCACCTGCTCGACGTGGTTGTCGTAGATGTGCACGTCGCCGCCGGTCCACACGAAGTCGCCGACCTCGAGGCCCGTCTGCGCCGCGACCATGTGCACGAGCAGCGCGTACGACGCGATGTTGAACGGCACCCCCAGGAAGAGGTCGGCGGAGCGCTGGTAGAGCTGGCACGAGATCCGGCCGTCGGCGACGTAGAACTGGAACATCGTGTGACAGGGCGGCAAGGCCATCTGGTCGAGCTCGGAGACGTTCCACGCCGAGACGATGTGGCGCCGCGAGTCGGGGTTGGTGCGGATCTGCTCGATCACCTGGGCGACCTGGTCGACGTGGCGGCCGTCCGGCGTCGGCCACGAGCGCCACTGGACGCCGTAGACGGGGCCGAGCTCGCCGTCGGCGTCGGCCCACTCGTCCCAGATCGTCACGCCCTGCTCCTGCAGCCAACGCACGTTCGACTCCCCGCGGAGGAACCACAGCAGCTCGTACGCGATCGACTTGAGGTGCACGCGCTTCGTGGTGATCAGCGGGAAGCCCTGCGACAGGTCGAAGCGGATCTGCCGGCCGAACACGCTGCGCGTGCCCGTCCCGGTCCGGTCACCCTTGGGCGTCCCGTTCTCCACGACGTCGCGCAGGAGGTCCTCGTAGGGCGTCGGGACCGTGCCCGACGGCGCGGGCTCCGCCCCGTGCGCAGGTGCGGTCCGGGCGTCGGCTGCGTCGAGTTCCACGGTCGCCAGTGTAGGCGCGAGGCCGTTTCGACGTGCGAGCTTCCTTCACCTCTGCCAGTGTTCACGGTCGTAGGGGGAATACCTCACAGTTCCGACGAAACGGAGATTTACCATGGGTTGGCTCGCCTACATCGTGCTCGGGCTCATCGCCGGACTCATCGCGCGCTTCGTCCTTCCTGGCAAGCAGACCAGCTCGCTGATCATCACGATCCTCCTGGGGATCCTCGGCGCCCTCCTCGGCGGATGGCTCGGCTCCGTGCTCTTCGGCACGAGCCTCGGCGACCTCGGCGACTTCCGGACCTGGCTCCTCGCCATCCTCGGGTCGCTCATCACGCTCGGCGTGTACGGCGCGCTCACCAAGCGCAGCCACGCCTGACCTCTCACGACCCTGCGGGCCTGGTGCCGTCCTCGGACGGCGCCGGGCCCGCGGTCGTTCCCCGGGCAGCGCGCGGTGTCGGAGGGACACGGCACAGTGGTGCGGTGAACCTCGCCCGCGTGCCGCTCGCCCCGGTGCTGCGCGCCCGGGCGACGGTCGCGCACCTGGACGCCGATGCGTTCTTCGCGAGCGTCGAGCAGCACCAGCGCCCGTCCCTGCGCGGACGCCCCGTGCTCGTCGGCGGGCTCGGCCCGCGCAGCGTCGTCGCGACGGCGTCGTACGAGGCGCGCCGGTTCGGTGCGCGCTCGGCGATGCCGATGGAGCTCGCGCGCCGGCTCTGCCCCTCGTCCACGGTGGTCGTCGTGCCGCGCTTCGCGGCGTACGCCGCCTACTCCGACCGGATCATGGCGGCGCTGCGCGAGGTCACCGACCTGGTGGAGCCGGTGAGCATCGACGAGGCGTTCGCCGACCTCGACGCAGCGGCCGGACCGGGGACGGATCTCGAGGATCTCGCGCTGAGGATCCGGGAGCGCGCACGCGAGCTCAGCGGGCTGTCGGTCTCGATCGGGCTCGGCCGCTCGAAGCTCGTCGCGAAGCTCGCCTCGGAGGACGCCAAGCCCGGCGGGGTGCTCGTCGTGGACCCGGACGACGAGGACGACTTCCTGCTGGCGCTGCCGGTGCGGGCGCTCGCGGGTGTCGGCCCGGTGTCCGCGGCGCGCCTCGACGAGCTCGGGGTGAGCACCGTGGCGGACCTGCGCCGCCAACCGCTGGACACGTTGCTGATGGTCGCCGGAGAAGCGGGCGGCACGAACCTGTACCGGATCGCGCGCGGCTGGGACGACAGGCCCGTGACGACCGTGCGCGAGCGCAAGTCCGCCGGTGCCGAGCACACGTTCGACACCGACCTGCACGGCCGGGCGGCGATCTCCCGGGAGCTGGACCGCGTCGTCGACTCCGCGCTCGCCCGCCTCGAGCGGCACGCCGTCGCGGCGCGCACCGTCGTGGTCAAGGTCCGCCTCTCGTCGTTCACGACGCTGACCCGGTCGGTCACGCTGCCGCGCCCGACGTCAGACGAGGGCGCACTGCGGTCCGCGGCGCACCGCGCGCTGGCGCTCGCGGACGTCACCGAGCCCGTGCGGCTGCTCGGCACGTCGTTCCACGCCCTGTCGGAGCACGCGCAGCTCATGCTGCCCCTGGAGGACGAGGTCGAGCCTCCGGCAGCGAGCGCCGCTGCGCCGCCACCGGCACCGGTCCCGGCCGGGCAGGACCCGGCCGCACCAGGCCCGGCCGGACCGGCACGGGCGGTGGCCGCCGACGTCGCACCCGGGCTGGACGTCGAGACCGCGTCCGACGGCCGTGGCTGGGTCGTGCGCGTCGGCGACGACGGGCGCGTCGCCGTGCGCTTCGAGACCGCGCAGACCGGGCCGGGCTACCAGCGCTGGGTCGATCCGGAGGCCGAGGACCTCGTCCTCGTGGCCCCGCTCGGGCCTGACGGCGAGCCCGTGCACCCCCCGGAAGCCGACGACACCTAGCGCGCTTCTCCCCAGTCTTCGAGGTGGCTCGTCAGGTCCTGCATGGTGTGGCTGAAGGCCGTTTCGAGGTCGACGCCGTAGGTGTCGGCGATGGTCAGCACGGCCCAGAGGCAATCGGCGAGCTCATGGGCCAGCGCGGCGTCCAGGTCGCCTCGCGGACGGATGCCTGCCTTGCCCTGAACGAGCTTGGCGAGGTCGCCGACATCGCCGAGGAACCCCAGCATGATCTCTTCGGGGGTCCAGGATCGGCCGTAGCGTTCAGCCTCGACCGCGGCGTACTTCGCTCGCACTGCGCGAGCCTGGGCCTCCATCTCGTGAAACTGCATGCCCTCATGCTGGTCCACGACGGTGCCGCACAGAGGGAATCGCCGACGCAACACGCGCGTTCCTCCGACGGCGGACCGTCCGGCTGCCACGACCCGAGGAGTGCGAGGATCGACGCATGACGACCCAGCCTGCCGAGAGCACCCTGAACCCCGCCGACGAGGCTGAGCGCGACGTCCCCGCGGCGTCCCCCGCGCCGGCCGACCCCCTGTGGGTGGAGCGCACCGGGAACCGCACGTACACGGGGCACTCGGCGCGCGGCGCGCAGGTCTCGATCGGCCCGGCGAGCGAGGGCGCGGTGTTCACGCCCGGTGAGCTGTTGAAGATCGCGCTCGCCGCGTGCGCGGGCATGAGCACGGACCGCACGTTCGCGCGGCGGCTCGGCGACGACTACCAGGTGACGATCCACGTCGAGGGCGCCAAGCTCGTCGAGGAGGACCGCTACCCGAAGATCACGGGCACGTTCGACATCGACCTGACGTCGCTCGACGACGACGCGCGCGACCGTCTCGTCACCGTCGCCGAGCGAGCGATCGACAAGGCGTGCACCGTAGGACGGACGGTCAAGGCAGGGGCCGAGGTCGAGTACCTGTTCCAGCCGGAGGGCGCGGGCCGCGAGGTCGAGACCCAGGCCTGACCAGACCGCAGCGGCTGACCGGGACGACCGGACGACCGGACGACCGGACCGCACGATGACGGGAGGCGCGATGGCGCACAGGCAGGACCCCTCGAGGACCCCCGCGACGTACGGCGGCACCCCGGACTACGGGACGCCGCCCCGCGAGGGCGCACCGGACGACGTCGCGACGCGGGACGCCGCAGCGACGCAGGACGCCGTCGAGTGGGCCGCGTACCGGCCGACGCCGCTGCTCGACGCCGCGCTGGACAAGTCGGTGACGATCCCGTCGCAGGTGATCCGCGCGCACGTCGACTCCGTGCGCCGCCGGAACCCGGAGGCGGGCCCGGCCGAGGTCATCCGCATCCTCGAACGGGAGTACCTGCTCGTCATCCAGGCCGCCGGGGGCGCCGTCGGGGCCGCAGCGGGCATCCCGGCGGTGGGCACCGGCGTGGGGATCGTCCTCACGTCCAGCGACATCGCGACGTTCTTCGCGTCGTCGGCGGCGTTCTCGCTCGCCGTGGCGGACGTGCACGGCATCGCCGTCGACGACGTCGCCCGCCGCCGCGCGCTCCTGCTCGCCTCGGTCCTCGGGGAGAAGGGCGCGCGCGACGTCGAGAAGGCCGCCCAGGGGTCGGGCCTCGCCTGGGGCAAGGTGCTGCTGACCCGGATGCCCGCCGGGACGCTCGTCAAGGTCAACAAGGCGCTGGGCAACCGCTTCCTGCGCACGCAGCTGGCCAAGCAGTCCGGCCTCGCGCTCGGCCGCCTCGTGCCGTTCGGCATCGGCGCGGTCGTCGGGGTCGCCGGGGCGCGGGCGCTCGGGCACGGCGTCGTCGCGCAGTCGCGGCGGGCGTTCGGCCCGCCGCCGTCGACGTTCGGGCGGATCCTCGAGGTCGTCGAGGCGCCGACCGAGGACGCGCGGCCGACGCTGGTCCCCGTCCCGGAGGACGCCGCTCCCACCCGGGGTCGACGGCGGCTCCTGCCGGGGCGTCGTCGTCGCCAGGACCCGACGCGAGACGCCGGGTGACGACCCACCGGGTCGCGGTCGGGCGTGAGCTGCCCGTCGACGCGACCGTCGCGTTCGCCTGGGTCGCCGACCCGCGCACGCACCCCCGCTTCATCCCGCTCACGCGGATGGCGACGCCGGCCGGGCGCGGTCCGGAGGTCGGCGACCGGTTCGCGATGGTGAGCGGGCCGTTCGTCGGTCGCGGCGCGCGCGGCGTGGTCGACCGGATGGTCGTCACGTCGCTGGAGCGGCCGTCGACAGGCGCCGGTCGGACCGGGCGCACGAGCGTGCGCAAGGAAGGGCCCGTGCTGCTCGGAGACGCAGGCTTCGACGTCGAGCCGCTGGGGGCCGGGCGCTGCCGTGTCGTGTGGTGGGAGGACGCCTACCTCGCCGGTCCGCTCCCGCGGTCCGTCACGGGCCCGCTCGTCGGCCTGGTGCTGCGCTGGATGCTGCACGCGTCGCTGCGCCGGCTGGAGACGCGCCTCACCGCACGCGGCTGACGTGGCCCTCTCGCCAGACCGTCGGTCCGTCCGCGCAGCCCGGCGCCGACACCAACGTAGACGCCGACGCCGAACCCCGGGTTGTCCCCCGATCAGCGGTCTGATCGAGGGACAACCCGGGGTTCGGCAGGTCGGGCGGTCAGATCACGTCAGGCGGTGGGCTCGTCGCTCGTGCCCGACGGCGCGTCGTCGTCCGTGCCCGACGGCGCGTCGTCCGCCATGGGCGCGTCCTGCACGTCCGCGGGGTGATCCTCCACGTCGGCGGGGGCGTCCGACGGCGTCGGCCCGGCGAGGATCAGGTAGAGGTCGCGCCGCGCGCGCTCGAGCAGCTCGGCCGCGGCCTTCGCCTGCTCGTCGGTGCCCGTGCGGGCGACCTGGTGCACGGCGGCCGCGACCGCCTCGACGCCGGCGCGCAGCGCGTGGCGCGAGCGTCCGCCCCGGCCCGCAGCGTCGGCGAAAGGGTCGCCGAGCTGGCCGGCCTGCTCGGTGACGACGGCGCGTCCGGCCTCGGTGAGCGAGGCGAGCCGGCGCCCGCCCTCGGCCGAGAGCTCGACGAGCCCCTCGTCCTGCAGCAGGTTGAGCGCGGGGTAGACGGCTCCCGGGCTCGGGCGCCACTGGCCCTCGCTGCGGTCACCGATCTCCTGGATCAGCTGGTAGCCGTGCATCGGCTGGTCGGCGAGGAGGAGCAGGATCGCGGCACGGACGTCGCCGCGCCCCGCGCGGCGCGGCCCACGGCCGCGATGACCGCCCCGGTGCCCGCCGGGCCCGAAACCGGGGCCGAAGCCCGGTCCGAACCCGGGACCGAAGCCCGGGCCACGGCCCTCGGGGCCGCCGAAGCCGCGGCCCTCGGGACCGCGCGGACCGTCGGCCGGGCCGCCGAAGCCGCCGGGTCCGCGACGGGCGCCGCCCCGGCCACGGCCGGAGGGGACGTCGCCGCGGAACCAGGCCGCGTCGTCAGGCACGGGCGGGAAGCCGTCGCGGCGACGGCGGCGCGGACCGCGCTGCTCGCCGGAGGGCTGGGACGTCTCGGGGTGACGACCCCGGTGGTGGTGTGCGTAGCTCATGGAGGTTCTCCTGGGTGAGGGTGTCTGGTGGGCCCGGGGCGTGTGCGGCGGGCCGGTCACTGCGGGTGCCCGGCGACGTCTCGTCGCCTCGGGCGGTGTCGCGAGTCGCATCGAGTGGCTCAGCGATACGCTAACGATATATCGCTAGAATATCGCTGTCAACGCCTTGTCAGACGCGCGCGGTGCCGGGCCACCGGCCGCGCGCGGACGTACGCTGGCAGCCAGCACGTCACCCGGCCGGACACCCACGGCCGGGTCACCCCGGGCCCTCACCCCGCGGCCCGGTCTCAGCGAGGAGGCGGCGATGCACGCAGACCACCCCCGGCGGTACCTCATGTGCCGGCCGACGTACTTCACGGTCAGCTACGAGATCAACCCCTGGATGGACCGCAGCCGACCGGTCGACACGCCGCTCGCCGTCGCCCAGTGGGAGCGCCTGCGCGACACGTACCGCGACCTCGGGCACACCGTCGAGACGATCGACCCGGTCCCCGGTCTGCCCGACATGGTCTACGCGGCGAACGGCGCGACCGTCGTGGACGGCCTCGTCTACTCGGCCCGGTTCCTCCACCCCGAGCGCGCGGCCGAGGGCCCCGCCTACCTCAAGTGGTTCGCCGACCACGGGTACGTCACGCACCTCGCCGAGCACGTCAACGAGGGCGAGGGCGACCTGCTCGTCGCGGGCGACGTCGTGCTCGCGGGCACCGGATTCCGCACCGAACGTGCCGCGCACGCCGAGGCCGCCGCGCTGTGGGGGCGCGAGGTCGTGACGCTCGAGCTCGTCGACCCGCGCTTCTACCACCTGGACACCGCCCTCACGGTCCTGCGCGGCAACCAGGGCGGTCCCGTGCCCGACGGCGGGGCTCACCCCGCACTCGTCGGCGCGCCCCCCGTGGACCTCACCTACTACCCCGACGCCTTCTCCCCCGCCGCGCAGGAGACCCTGCGCGAGCGCTTCCCCGACGCACTGCTCGCCACCGAGGAGGACGCCGTCGTGCTGGGGCTCAACGCGGTGAGCGACGGGAAGCACGTGGTGCACAACCCGCGCGCCGAGCACCTCGCGGGAGCGCTGCGCGAGCGCGGCTACGCGCCGATCGGCGTGGACACGTCCGAGCTGCTGCGCGGCGGCGGCGGCGCCAAGTGCTGCACGCTCGAGATCCGCGGGCTCCGCGCCGGAGGTGCCGCGTGACCGCGCAGGACGTGCGCCCGGCCGACCCGCGCCCCACCACGCAGACGCTCGCGCACAACTACCACCCGCTCCCCGTGACGATCGCGACCGCCGAGGGGTCGTGGGTCACGGACACGGGCGGCCGCCGCTACCTCGACCTGCTCGCCGGGTACTCCGCCCTGAACTTCGGCCACCGGCACCCGGCGCTGGTCGACGCCGCGACGCGCCAGCTCGGGCGCGTCACCCTGACGTCGCGCGCGTTCGACCACGACCTGCTCGAGCCGTTCGCCGACGCGCTCGCCGCGCTCGTCGGGCCGCTCACCACGGGTGGCGCTCCGACGGGCGGCGCGGACGCCGGACCGGGCACGGCCGTGCTGCCCATGAACACCGGCGCGGAGGCCGTCGAGACGGCGATCAAGACCGCCCGCAAGTGGGGCTACGACGTCCGCGGGGTCGCTCCGGGCGAGGCGACGATCGTCGTGGCGTCGGGCAACTTCCACGGCCGAACGACGACGGTCGTGTCGTTCTCCGACGACCCCGACGCGCGCGACGGGTTCGGCCCGTACACGCCGGGGTTCCGCGTCGTACCGTTCGGCGACGTCGACGCGGTCGCGGACGCGATCGACGAGACGACGGTCGCCGTGCTCATGGAGCCGATCCAGGGCGAGTCAGGGGTGGTGGTGCCGCCCGACGGCTTCTGGCCGGCGCTGCGCGCGCTGACCGCCGAGCGCGACGTGCTGCTCGTGGCCGACGAGATCCAGTCCGGCCTCGGGCGCACCGGGACGACGCTCGCGTGCGAGCTATGGGGGGTGCGGCCCGACCTCGTGACGCTCGGCAAGGCGCTGGGCGGCGGCATCCTGCCGGTGTCCGCGGTCGTGGGGCGCCGCGACGTGCTCGACGTCCTCACGCCCGGGACGCACGGGTCGACGTTCGGCGGCAACCCGCTCGCGTGCGCCGTCGGGATCGCCGTCGTCGACCTGCTGCGCTCCGGCGAGCCGCAGGCGGCGGCCCGGTCGCTCGGGTCGGCGTTCCACGCGCGCCTCGCCGGGCTCGTGGAGGTCGGCCTGCTCGACGGCGTGCGCGGCGTCGGGCTGTGGGCCGGGCTCGACCTGGACCCGGCGCGCGGGACCGGTCGCGACCTGTGCGAGGCGCTGCTCGCGCACGGAGTGCTGGCGAAGGACACGCACGGGTCGACCATCCGGCTCGCGCCCCCGCTGACCATCTCCGCCGACGACCTCGAGACGGGGATGTCCGCCCTCGAGAATGCCCTGACGGAGCTGGCCGACGATCGGTAGAGTCCGGAGCGTGACCACCGTGCACCCGGACCCCTCCGCCCTCGCCGCGTCCCTCGACGACCTGCGCCGCGCCTACGCGGACCTGCAGGCGCTCGGGCTGAAGCTCGACCTCACGCGCGGCAAGCCGTCCGCCGAGCAGCTCGATCTGTCCGAGGAGCTGCTCGCCCTGCCCGGCGAGGGCGTGCACACGGACGATGCCGGCACGGACGTGCGCAACTACGGAGGTCTCGACGGGCTCCCGCAGCTGCGGCGCATCTTCGCCGAGCTCCTCGGGGTCCCGGTGGACCAGCTCCTCGCGGGCGGCAGCTCGAGCCTCACGATGATGTACGACACGCTCGCCGACGCCATGCTGTTCGGCGTGCCCGGGTCCGAGCGACCGTGGAGCCGTGAGGAGCGAGTGCGCTGGATCTGCCCGGTGCCCGGCTACGACCGCCACTTCACGGTGTGCGAGGCGCTCGGGATCGAGATGGTCACCGTCCCCATGACGGCGGACGGTCCGGACGCCGAGGCCGTCGCCGCGCTCGTCGCCGACGACCCGAGCATCAAGGGCATGTGGGTCGTGCCGACGTACGCGAACCCCGACGGGTCGGTCGTGACGGAGGAGGTCGCGCGCCGGCTCGTGTCGATGCCGACGGCCGCGCCCGACTTCCGCATCCTGTGGGACAACGCGTACGCGCTGCACCACCTCACGCAGGACGAGGTGACGACCGCCGACGCGATCGGTCTCGCCGCGGAGGCGGGCAACCCGGACCGTGTGGTGCTGTTCGCGTCGACGTCGAAGATCACGTTCGCGGGCGCGGGCGTCGCGTTCCTCGCGTCGTCGCCGGCCGACGTCGCGTGGTTCCGCAAGAACCTGTCGGCGCGGTCCATCGGCCCGGACAAGGTCAACCAGCTCCGCCACGCGCTGTTCTTCGGCGACGCCGAGGGCGTGCGCGAGCACATGCGCAAGCACCGCGACATCCTCGCGCCGAAGTTCGAGGCCGTGACCGGCATCCTCGCCGGGCGGCTCGGGTCGTGGGGCGTCGCGGCGTGGACCGAGCCGAAGGGCGGCTACTTCGTGAGCCTCGAGGTGCGGCCCGGGACGGCGTCGCGCGTCGTCGAGCTCGCGAAGGCGGCGGGCATCGCGCTCACGCCGGCCGGTGCCGCCTACCCGTACGGCAAGGACCCGCAGGACACGGTGCTGCGCCTCGCGCCGTCGCTGCCCCCGCTCGAAGAGGTCCGCGTCGCGATGGACGGCGTCGCGACGTGCGTCCTGCTCGCCGCCGCGGAGCAGTCCGCCGGATCGCTGAGGTAGAACCGCCGGTCGCGAGATAGAACCCCGCGAGCTCTATCTCGCGACCGGCGGTTCTATCTCGCGACCGAGGGCCGCGTTCCGCTCCTGACGTATCTCACTGGACCCTGTCGGACCCTCGGCGCACGATGGGTGGGTGCACCGATGAGTTCCGCCGGTCGGCCCGGTCGGAGCGTGGGTGGTGGGACCGCCCGGGTGCCTCCACGTGCGACCTGAGGAGGGACATGAGCTCGTCGACCGGTGACCTCGCCGTCGAGGCGAGGGGTCTCGTCAAGCACTTCACGTCCGGGAAGTCGGTGACCAAGGCGGTCGACGGCGTCGACCTGACGGTCCCCGAGGGCACCGTCCTGGCAGTCCTCGGCCCGAACGGCGCAGGCAAGACGACGGCCGTGCGGATGCTCGCGACGCTGCTCCAGCCCGACGCCGGGACGGCCACCGTCCTGGGCCACGACGTGGTGCGCGACGCCGACAAGGTGCGCTCCGTCGTCGGGCTCACGGGGCAGTACGCCTCGGTGGACGAGGACCTCACGGGCACCGAGAACCTCGTGATGCTCGCGCGGCTGTACGGCTTCCTCGGCGGGACGGCTCGCCGCCGCTCGGCGGACCTGCTCGAGGCGTTCGGCCTCGGCGACGCGGGCGACCGCCAGGTCAAGACGTACTCGGGCGGCATGCGTCGCCGCATCGACCTCGCCGCGAGCCTCGTGATGAGCCCGCGTGTGCTGTTCCTCGACGAGCCGACGACGGGGCTCGACCCGCGCAGCCGCAACCAGGTGTGGGACATCGTGCGGGTGCTCGTGGCCGACGGCGCGACCGTCCTCCTCACGACGCAGTACCTCGAGGAGGCCGACCAGCTCGCGGACAAGATCGCGGTCATCGACCACGGGAAGGTCATCGCGGAGGGCACCGCGACGGAGCTCAAGCGCTCGGTGGGCGAGGGCGCGGTGCACGTGCGGCTCGCGGACTCCGCGCAGCGCGCCCGCGCGGCGGAGATCGTGGGCGCCGTGCTGGGTACCGAGGTCTCCCTCGCCAACGACCCCTACGCCTTCTCGGCCCGCGTGCCCGACGACGGTGCCACCTCGGTCGCGGACCTCCTGCCCGCGCTGGGCGACGCGGGCATCGCGGTGCCCGAGTTCACGCTCGGCCAGCCGAGCCTCGACGAGGTGTTCCTCGCCCTGACCGGTCAGCCGGTCGACGAACCCCTGCCGACCGATGAGCAGATCGAGGAGGTGGCCTGATGGCGACCGAACCCACCACTGCCGCGGAGCTGCGCGCCCCGGAGGCGAGCGCCCTGCGCGAGGCCGTCGCGCTCGAGCACCGCCCGAGCCGACCGTCGCCCGTGTCCGCGACGCTCACCTACACGTGGCGTGCGCTGCTCAAGATCAAGCACGTGCCCGAGCAGCTGTTCGACGTCACCGTGTCGCCGATCATCTTCACGCTCATGTTCACGTACCTGTTCGGCGGCGCGCTCGCCGGCGACGTGCAGAGCTACCTGCAGTTCCTGCTCCCCGGGATCCTCGTGCAGGCCGTGCTGTTCACGACGATCTACACGGGCTACACGATGAACACCGACATCTCGAAGGGTGTCTTCGACCGGTTCCGCTCGCTGCCCGTGTGGCGACCGGCGCCGATCGTCGGCGCCCTGCTCGGCGACACCGTGCGCTACACGATCGCGTCGGTGGTCACGCTCGCGCTCGGGCTCGTGCTCGGGTTCCGCCCGCCGGGCGGGGTCGTCGGGGTCGTGCTCGGGATCCTGCTGCTGCTCGTGTTCTCGTTCGCGCTGAGCTGGGTCTTCACGGCGCTCGGCCTCGTGCTGCGCTCCCCGAACGCGGTCATGGGGACGTCGATGCTCGTGCTCATGCCGCTGACGTTCGCGTCGAACATCTTCGTCGATCCGTCGACCATGCCGGTGGTCCTGCAGCGCTTCGTGGAGATCAACCCGGTGACGCACCTCGTCACGGCGGTCCGCAGCCTCATGGCGGGCGAGCCCGACCTCGACGGCATCATGTGGGTGCTCGTCGCGTCGGTCGTGCTCACCGCGGTCCTCGCCCCGATCACGATGCGCCTGTACCGCAACCGCAGCTGAGCCTCGGCCCGCCTCCCGCGAGAAGTGAGTTCCTGCCCCCGAATCGGCAGATCTGAGGGCGGGAACTCACTTCTCGGCAGGCTCGACCGCGTCGTCGCACTTCTTCGTCACGACCATGACGGGGCACGCCGAGTGGTGCAGCACGGCCTGGCTCGTCGAGCCCAGCAGCAGGCCGCGGAAGCCCCCGCGCCCGCGGGACCCGACGATGATCAGGTCGGACGCCGTGGAGAACTCGGTGAGCAGCTCGGCGCCGGTCCCGTCGAGCACGATCCGCTTGATGGTCAGCCCGGGGTTCTCGGCCTCGTGCCGGGCGATGATGACGTTGAGGCCCTCCGTGACGTCGGCGAGCACCTGCTCGTGGTCGATGGACGCGGGGAGCCACGCCAGCAGACCGGCACCCGCACCGACGGGCACCCCGGCGACCGCGACGAGCTCCGCGTCCCACGCGCGGGCCTGGCGGATCGCGTGCCGCAGGGCGATCTCTGCCGACGGCGACCCGTCCACGCCCACGACGATGCGGCGCAGCGGGGTGACCACCGGGAGCTCCTCGGTCGTCACGTCGTCGCCCTTGGTCCGCGCGCGGAACGGGACGACGACCGTCGGGCAGTGCGCGTGCGCCGGGAGCGCTGAGGACACGGTGCCGAGCAGCCGCTCGGTGAAGCCGCCGCGGCCGCGGGTGCCGACGACGACGAGCGAGTGCTCGCGGGACATCTCGACGAGCACGCCCGCGGCGTCGCCCGTCGTGACCGTCGCGGTGACGCGCACCCCTGCGGCGTCGGCGCGCGCCCGCGCTTCCTCGAGCACCGCGCGGGCACCCTCCTGGATGGCGCTGTCGTCGAGGGCTGCGTACCCGCCGTCGAGCGACGCGGCGGTGAACGACGGCAGCGAGTAGGTGCAGACCACGTGGAGCGACCAACCGACGCGCAGGGCGTACGCGGCGGCCCAGTCGAGGGCGTGCAGGCTGGGTGCCGACCCGTCGACGCCGACCAGGACGGTTTCCGTGCGGGTCATCAGTGACTCTCCTCTCGACGGCCGCGTGCCGTCCGGCGACCGACGTCGCCGAGGCGCCCTGGGCAGAGCCTCCACCACAGGTCACGAACGAGTCAAGAATGCCACGAACCCCGCCCCTACGCGACGACTCGCGGAGGGACGGGGCTCGTGTGACGTGCTGTGCTGTGCCTGCGATCAGGCGACGCGGATGAACGTCGGGTTCGACTGCCAGATCTGACGGAACTGGATGGTCTTGCCCGGACGCGGAGCGTCGATCTGCATGTTGTCGCCGGCGTAGATCGAGATGTGGCCCGGCGTCCAGATCAGGTCGCCCGGCTGCGCCTCGGAGCGCGGGACCTTGGTGCCGACGGAGCCCTGCGCGCCCGACGTGCGGGGAAGGCTGATGCCGACCTGCGCGTAGACATAGCTCGTGAAGCCGGAGCAGTCGAAGCCGTCGGGCGTGGTGCCGCCGTAGACGTACGGGACGCCGACGTAGCGCGCCGCGATCGAGACGATCGAGCTGCCGTAGGCCGACGCCGGGACGGAGACCGCGGCCTCCTCCTGGGCAGGCGCCTCGGCCTCGGTCTGCGTCGACTGACGCTCCTGCGTGCGGCTGGTGCTCTGGGTCCGCTCGACGACGGGCTCGGGCTCCGGCTCCGGCTCCGGCTCGGGGGCCGGGGTCACCGTCACCGGTGCGGCCTCGATCGAGAACGCGGCGTCCGCGGCGACCGTCACGGCCGGTGCGGCCTCGAGGGCCTGCCGCGCCTGCGCGGTCAGGGCGCTGAGGTCGACCGAGTTGAGCTTCGGCTCCGAGTCGACGGGGGCAGCGGTCGCGGGGGCGGCGGCGCCGATCATCGAGACGATGAGACCGGAGGACGCGGCGACGACGGCTGTGCGGCGCCCGACGGTCGACATCTGGTCCGAGGCTGCCTGGGCGATGGTGCTGAGTGGCGTCATAGGACGCCGCGCCGCGCGGTGGCGGGCGCGAGTCGTGCTCACGGTCACGTGTTGCCTCTCCTGGACGCCTGCGAGGTCAGCTGTCGGGTTCGGGTGGGAGAAACACCCGGCCTGACGGACCGAGGTCCGTCGGGCTTCACCCCAAGGACGCTGTCTCCAGCGCCCGGATTTGGGTCCCCCGTCCCTGTCGTCGGGTTGTCGTGAACCTCGGGCAGCGACAGGGTTAGGCGTTCCGCTCGAGGACTCCGCCGGACAGGTCTTCCGATGGAGCAGCACCGACCGTACAGGACACCCTGCCAAATGTCACGTTCCCATCACGACGCTCGGGAGCAGCCGCCGACGAGAGCGTGTCCATGCTGGTCAGCGCTCCGTGGGAGCGCTACCCCGATGGGCGGCTCGGGTCAGGCCTGGGCGACGAACAGGTGACGCGCGATCTCCTCGGGCAGGTCCAGGACGAGCTCGGAACCCTTGCCCTGGACGACGAGGCCGCCGATCGCCGGGCGCACCACGAGCGTCCGGCGCGGGAGCACTCCGGCCTCCGCGAACCGCGCGAGCAGCTCGACGTCGACCTGGATCGGCTCGGCGATGCGCTGGAGGACGACCTCGATCTCCTCGTCACCCGCCGCGCGGCGCTGCGCGACGTACGCAGGCAGCGGCACGACGCCGTCGAGGAACTCCACGCCCTCGAACTGCTCGCCCAGCTCGGCGAGCCCCGGGATGGGGTTCCCGTAGGGGTCGAAGTGCGGGTGGTCGAGGAGCCCGATGAGCCGCTCCTCGACGAGCTCGCTCATGACGTGCTCCCAGCGGCACGCCTCCGTGTGCACGTGCTCCCAGTCGAGCTTGATGACGTCGGTGAGCAGCCGCTCCGCGAGGCGGTGCTTGCGCATCACGCGCGTCGCCTTGTCGTTGCCCGCCGGCGTCAGCTCGAGGTGCCGGTCCCCCGTGACGACGACGAGTCCGTCGCGCTCCATGCGCGCGACCGTCTGCGACACCGTGGGGCCCGAGTGCCCGAGGCGCTCCGCGATGCGCGCCCGGAGGGGTGTGATGCCCTCCTCGACGAGCTCGTAGATCGTCTTGAGATACATCTCGGTGGTATCGATCAGATCGGTCACGTCGCGCTCCTGTCGTCCTTCGGCCCGGGCCGTCTGCTGCTCCGCCTCGCAGGGCACCCCCGCCCGCGCCGGCGGACCGGTGAGGACAGTCTATGGCGATCCCCTGACGCGTTCCGGGGAAAATCCGGGCGAACGCACGCCGTCGCACGACCCCGCCGTCGGGCGCCCGGTGGCACGGTGGACGACGCCGTTCTCACGCACCGCGCGCGCGTAGGGTGACGCTGTGACCGAGCACGCGATCCCCGCCGACGCCACCTCCCCGATCACGATCCCCGCGGACCTGCTCCCGGCCGACGGCCGGTTCGGGTCCGGGCCCAGCAAGGTGCGCGCCGCCCAGGTGCGTGCCGTGTCCGACGCCGGCGCCTCGCTCCTCGGCACGTCCCACCGCCAGGCCCCCGTGAAGTCGCTCGTGCGGCGCACGCGCGAGGGGCTCGCCGAGCTGTTCGACCTCCCCGAGGGGTACGAGGTCGTCCTGGGCAACGGCGGCTCCACGACGTTCTGGGACGTCGCGACGGCCTGCCTCGTGCGCCGCAAGGCGCAGCACGCGGCGTTCGGCGAGTTCGGCGCGAAGTTCGCGGCGGCCACGACGGCGGCGCCCTTCCTCGACCCGTCCCAGGTGATCACGGCCGCCCCGGGCACGGTCGCGCACCCGGCGCCCGCGGACGACGTCGACGTGCACGCCTGGCCCCACAACGAGACGTCGACCGGGGCCATGGCGCCGGTGCGCCGCGTCCCCGGGTCGCGCGAGCGCGGCGCACTGACGCTCGTCGACGCGACGTCGGGAGCGGGCGCCCTGCCCGTGGACGTGTCGGAGACCGACGTGTACTACTTCGCGCCGCAGAAGGTCTTCGGGTCCGACGGCGGCCTGTGGCTCGCGCTGTGCTCCCCCGACGCGCTCGCGCGCGCGGACGAGGTCGAGGCTAGCGGGACGCGCTGGGTGCCGGAGTCGTTGTCGCTGCGCACCGCCGCGGCGAACTCGCGCCAGGACCAGACGCTCAACACCCCGGCCGTCGCGACGCTCGTCATGCTCGCCGAGCAGGTCGAGTGGCTCCTCGCCCAGGGCGGCCTCGCCTGGGCCGCCGCACGCTCCGCCGAGTCGGCCGCCCACCTCTACGGCTGGGCCGAGGCCCGCGAGTGGGCCACGCCCTTCGTCACCGACCCCGCCGAGCGCTCGACCGTCGTCGGCACGATCGACCTCGACGACACGATCGACGCCAAGGCAGTCGTCGCGACGCTCCGCGCGAACGGCATCCTCGACGTCTTCCCCTACCGCAAGCTGGGCCGCAACCAGCTCCGCGTCGCGATGTTCCCCGCCATCGACCCCGACGACGTCCGCGCCCTCACCGCGTGCGTCGACCACGTCGTCGACCGCCTGTCCTGAACCCTCCCGGCGCGTCGGTGCTCGTCACCACCGCGGGCGGGGCGACGTCGGTGCTCGGGCTGCCGCGCCGTCACCTCGGGCGTTCGGCCGTGCGTCTCCGCGCGCGGCTCCACGCCCTTCGCATCCGACGCCGCCCCACCCGCTCGCCCGTCGTCTCGCCACGCCCGACTCGTCGCACGCGGCCGGGTCACCTCGAGCACGTGACACGTGCACGAGGCGACCTGGCGAGGGCGGTCGGGGGCGCTTGCGCCGGGTCGTGGCGGGTCTGGCGGGAGCGGCGCGAGGAACGAGCGCCGCGGATGGTAGACCCGGCGCGAGCGCCCCCGACCGCCACCCAGGCCGACCACACGTGGCAGAAGGCTCAGGCCGCGCGCGCAGCCTCTTGCGCGTCCTCGGTCTCGAGCCGACGCCGCGTCTCGGCCCGGGCGCCGGTCTCCACCGGGGTGCCCGCGTCGAGGTAGCGCACGAGCAGGTGCGGACGCTGCAGCACGCGGTACCGGACCTCGAGGTGCCAGTTGCGCACGGCCCAGACGGCCGCGCCGACGGCGACGAGCGCGGCGGTGATGGAGCCGATGCCGATGGCCCAGCGCGGACCCCAGGCTTCGGCGACCCAGCCGATCAGGGGCGACCCGACCGGCGTCGCGCCGAGGAACACGATCATGTAGAGCGACATGACGCGCCCGCGCATGACGGGGTCGACGGACATCTGGATGGTCGAGTTCGCCGCGGTCATCATGGTGAGCGACGCGAGCCCGACGGGGATGCACGCGACGGCGAAGCTCGGGTAGGTCGGCATGAGCGCCATGACACCGGTCGCGACGGCGAACCCGAACGCGGAGCCGATGACGAGGCGCACGCGTGGTCGTTCGCGCCGCGCGGCGAGGAGCGCGCCGGTGAGGGAGCCGATCGCGAGGATCGACCCGAGGATGCCGTACTCCCCCGGGCCCATGCCGAACTCGACCTTGGCCATCATCGCGGACGTGAGCTGGAAGTTGAGGCCGAACGTCGACACGACGCCGACGACGACCATGATGACGATGATGTCGCTCCGGCCGCGCACGTACCGGATGCCCTCGCGGATCTGGCCCTTCTGCCGGGAGGCGCTCGGCATGGGGTGGAGCTCGCGCGTCCGCATGTAGCCGAGAGCGAGGATCGTCGCGGCGAAGGTGACGCCGTTGATGACGAAGATCCAGCCGGATCCCACGACGGCGATGAGGAGGCCTGCCACGCCGGGGCCCACGAGGCGCGCGGCGTTGAACGACGCGCTGTTGAGCCCGACGGCGTTGGACAGCTTGTCGGCGGGGACCATCTCGGCGACGAACGTCTGTCGCACGGGGTTGTCGAACGCGGACACGACGCCCAGCAGCGTCGCGAACACGTAGACGTGCCAGAGCTGGACGTGGCCGGAGAGCACGAGCGCGCCGAGGCCGAGGGCGAGGAGTCCCATCGCGCTCTGGGTGGCCATGAGGAGCCGACGGCGCGGGAGCCGGTCGGCGAGGACGCCCGCCCACGCGGACAGCGCGAGGACGGGGGCGAACTGCAGCGCGGTGACGACGCCGACGGCGATGCCGGACTCGTCGGTGAGGTCGGTGAGGACGAGCCAGTCCTGCGCGACGCGCTGCATCCACGTGCCGATGTTGGCGACGAGCGCGGCGCCGAACCAGACGCGGTAGTTGAAGTACTTCAGGGAGGAGAACGTCGCGCTCATCGGGCGGCGATCCTGATCAACAGCTCACTGGCGCGGGCCAAGGTCTCTCTCTCGTCGGGGGTGAGGGTGGTCAGCTGCTGCGTGAGCCACGCGTCGCGTCGGCGCCGGGTCTCCTTGACCTCGTGCTCGCCGACGTCGGTCAGGCGGACGACGACCTGGCGCCGGTCGGTCTCGTGCTCGACCTTCTCGACGAGCCCGAGCTCGACGAGCCGGTTGACGGCCCGCGTCATGGACGGCGGGCGGACGCGCTCGTGCTCGGCGAGCGCGCCGGGCGACATGGCGCCGTGCTTGTGCAGCACGGTGAGGACGCCGAACTGCCCCTCGGGGAGGTCGGCCTCGCCGCGCTGCGAGCGCAGCCGGCGGGAGATGCGCGTGAGCGCCACACGGAGCTCGCCGCCGAGGGTCGCGGGCCGGCACTGGCTCCGAGTGGGGGCAGTGGGGTCCGCAGCAGGCATGATCATTACCCTAACTCATTACCTCGGGTAATGAAACTGCGGATACGCCGGGACGGCCGGTGGGCGCCCGCCCGACACGTCCCGGTCGTCCGCTATGGTGTGCGCCGTGCACCACGAACTGACGCTCGCCGAGACCCTCCACGCGCTCGGGCTCCTGGGCAAGAAGCTGCCCTCGTTCATCACCTCGGTGTCCGGGCGCGGCGACGAGCTCGACCTCGTCGTGGACCCGCGTCAGGTCAAGCGCCTGCCGGCGCCGCTCAAGCTCGCGACACGCGTGGCCCCGACGGCGCGCGCCCGGCTCCGCGTCGAGCGCTTCGCGGACGGTGTCGCGACGATCGCGGTGGACGCCAGTGCCGGCGGCCTCCCCGCGCACAAGCTGCTCGGTCTCGCCGCGAGCCGCATCGAGTCCGTCGTCGCGGCCAAGGGCCTGCCCGAAGGCTCGGTCCGCGTCCTGCCCGACGCGCGGATCGCGCTCGACGTGCAGCGCCTCGTCCAGCGGACCGACCCCGGGGTGCGCATCACCGACGTGGCGTTCAAGGACGGCATCGTCGTCATCGACGGCGTTGCCTGACGTCTGCCGGCAGGGCCCGCCGTCAGCCCCGGCCCGACGTCGCGTCGTCGAGCCGGTCGAGGAACGCGCGGTAGTAGTCCTCGACGTAGTGGACGGGTGAGGCGCCCCAGCGGTGTCCGGGGTCGCCCAGGAGGTAGCGGTCCGGCACGCGCAGGAACCGTCGCTCCGGTAGGTCCTTGCGCATCCGCGCGTACAGGTAGGTGAGGGTGCGGTTCGCCGCCTCCACGCGCGCGTGGTCGAAGCGCGTCCCGTCGGCGCTCGCGTGGGCCCAGCGCGCCTCGTGCACGACGACGCGGCCCAGGCGGCCGTGCGCCGTCGCCGTCTCGACGAACGCGGCCCAGCCGGCCTCCCAGCGGACGAGGAAGTCCGGGGACCCGGACTCCACGCGAGCCCCCGCCGTCGCGTCACCGCCGGCGTGCAGGAACTCCAGGGATCGGGTGGCGACCCCGCCGTCCGCGGACACGACGAGGTCGTACTGCTCGTCGACGAGGTCGACGACCACGACGTCGGCGCCGGTCGTCGCGAGCTGCCGCCGGAAGGACTTGCCCTGGTCGCGCGCGACCATGCGCCGCTGGAACGGCGACTCGACGCGCGCGAGGTCCACGCCCTCCACGCCGCGCGGCGCGAACGCCGAGGCCAGCGAGCTGCGCGCGTGGTAGTCCTCGAGGCGGAACCGGGCCTCCGGCAGCGCGAACGCGTCGCGCGTGACGCAGCTCCCGTGGATCAGGACGCTCCGCGTCCCGTCGCCCGACCCCGAGGTCACTTCACCGTCGGGGGCAGGACCTCGAGCGCCGCGGCGTTCTGGGCGAGGTAGTCGGCGACGGTGTCGGTCGCCATCGACGCCGTCAACGGGTCGAGCGCGGCGCGGTCGAGCACGACGATCGACTGTCCGTCGGGGCTGCGTCCGGTGCCGGAGTTGGGCGCCGTCATGAACGTGACGTCGTTGGTGCTCAGGCCGCGCGCGCTCATGTAGAGGGTGCGCATCTCGTCGATGGTCAGGCCCTCGTCGGCGGCGACGGACTCGCTCACGGCGGTGAAGAACCGCGTCATCATCGCGACGTCGTTGCGGTTGTTGTTGATCTTGCCGAGCATGGCGCGCATCCAGTTCTGCTGGCGCTGGACGCGGCCGAAGTCGCCGTTGGCGAGCCCGTACCGCTGCCGCGTGTAGGACAACGCCTCCTCGCCGCTCATCTGGTGCACGCCGGCCTCGAAGAAGACCTTCTTGCCGTCGCCGATGTCCTCGGGGATGCGGATCTGCACGCCGCCGAGCGCGTCGGTGAGTGCCGTGAACGACTCGAAGTCCGTGACGGCGAAGTGGTCGATCCGCACGCCGGTGAGCTGCTCGACCGTCTGGATCATGAGGGACGGCCCGCCGTAGGAGAACGCGGCGTTGATCTTGCCCTCGCCGTGGCCGGGGATCGGGACCCATGCGTCGCGCGGGAAGGAGATCACCTGTGCGGTCTCGCGGTCCGCCGGGAGGTGGACGAGCATGATCGCGTCGGTGCGCTGGGCGCCGGCCTCCCACTGCGACGGGTCGCCCGCGGAGATGCGGCTGTCGGAGCCGAGCACGAGGAAGTTCACCGCCTCGGTGGTGACACCCTCCTCCGTCGGCGATGGCGCGGGGTCGGGCCGGTTCTCGAGGCCCTCGAACGGGTCGGCCAGCTTCTCGATGTTGTCGTCGAGCCGGTTCTGGAACCACAGCGCTCCCCCGACCCCGCCGAGCACGAGCACCACGAGCAGCGACCCGAGCACCACGAGCGTGGTGCGGGTGCCGCGACGACGTCGCGCGTGACGCCGCTCGCCGGGCGGCTGGGGCGTGGGGGAAGGCGGGAAGAGGGTGTCGGCCACGGGCGAATCCTACGGTCCGCGCCCAGGTCGGATGGCCGGGATCGGCTCGGCACAGGGCCTCTTCACCCGCGGTCCCCCGCCGATTCACGACTTCCCCCGGTTTGCGGGCGGTACGATCGTGCCGTAAAGAGCACGAAGTTCCTCGTCGGTCCATGCCCTGAGGACGACGAGAGCCCAGGGGGCGACATGTCCAGCACCGCCGCGAGGCATGCTCGACGACGGTTGCCCCTGGCGAGATCCGGACGACGGCCCGGCGACCACCTTCTCCTCGTCACGCACCACTACGAGCCGGAGACCGGCGCCCCGCAGCGCCGCTGGGGCGCGCTCGTCCCCCGGCTCGTCGACGCGGGCATCCGTGTGAGCGTCCTCGCGCCGCCGCCGCACTACCCGGCGGGCGTGCTCGACCCGACCCACGCCGACATCCGTCCCGGCCGGGTCCAGCGCGGCCGCCACGGTGAGCGCATCCTCCGGGTCCGCTACCGCGAGCACACGACCTCGCTCGTGTCCCGCACGGCCGACCACGTCGTCGCGGCCGCTCATTCCGTCGTCCTCGGCTGGCGGCTCCTGCGCGCGCGGGCGCACCGGCCGACCGTCGTGGTGGGGACCGTCCCCGGGATCCCGAGCATGTTCGCGGCGTGGGCTCTCGCGCGCCTCTTCCGCGCGCGGTTCGTCGTCGAGATGCGCGACGCCTGGCCCGACCTCATCCGGCCGGCCGGCGTCGTCGCCGACGGCCCGGGTCAGCGGGCGCGCGCAGCCGTCGTCGCCGTCGCGCACCGCGCCATCATCCGGCTGCAGGCCCGCAGCGACCTCGTCGTCACGACGACCGAGACGTTCGCCGAGGTGGTCGCGGGCCGTGGCGCCCCGCGCGTGGGCGTGGTCCGCAACGGCACGGCCTTCGGCGCCGACCGGCTCGCGGACGAGGTGGACGAGGAGGTCGAGGCGCTGCCCGAGGACTCCGCACGCCTCGGGCCCCACCGGCCCTTGCGCGTCGTGTACGTGGGGACGATCGGACGGTCCCAGGGACTCGAGGTCGCGATCCACGCCGCGGCGGCGCTCACCGCGAGCGGCGTCCCGGTCGAGGTCCGGATCGCCGGGACCGGCGCGGACGTCCCCCATCTCACCGCCCTCGCATCGACGCTCGGAGCGCCGGTGACGTTCCTCGGACGCGTTCCGCACACGGACGTCCCCGCGCTGTACGCGTGGGCGGACACGGTGCTCGTGTCGCTGCGCGACTGGGAGCCGTTCCAGTGGACGGTCCCGTCCAAGCTGTACGAGACGATGGCCACGCGCCGGCACGTCACCGCGTGCCTCGCGGGCGAGGCCGCGGAGCTCGTGCTGTCCCTGGAGGCGGGCGACGTCGTGCCGCCGGGCGACGTGGCGGCCCTGGTCGCGCTGTGGTCGGGCTTCGTGCGCGACGGCGCGGTCCCGTCGATCGGTCCGGCGGCGCAGGAGTGGGTGGCCCTCAACGCCGACGACGACGCGCTCGCCGCCCGGTACGTCGAGCTCCTGGACGGGCTGCGCCGGTGACGCCGTCTCCTGCGCGCGACCTCGCGCGCGCCCTGACCCTCGCCGCATCCTTCGGCGTGCGCGCCCTGCTCGACGACCCGGTGTGGCTCGCGATCCAGGCGGCTCGCCGCGCGCCCGCACGCGTCCGGGCCGGAGTCGTGCGCCTGCTGCTGTCCGCGGGCGAGCCCTCGGCCCGGCGCGCGCTCGGCCTCTACCTCGACGGCGCCCCGGAGGCCGCCGCCGCGTCGGCGGCCGCCCTGCTCGCCGCACCGCGCCGTCGGGGGCTGGCGCACCGGGTCGCCGCGGAGGTCGCCGTGGCCGTCGGGAGCCCGGACCTGCTCGACGGCGTCCCCCACCCCGGCCCCGCGCGTCTGCGCGCGCTGTGGCACGCGGGTGACGTGGAGGCCCTGGGGCGCGCGACGGCGTCGGGCCGGGCGGAGCGCCGCACGCTGCGGGCGATCCGCGCCCAGGTGCGGGCGCTGGCTCCCTCGCCCGCCGCCCACGACGCCGGGACACGCTCCGCGTCGAGGGCGAGCGCCGACGTCGGGCACCCGCGCGTGCTGCACCACCTGACGAACTCGCTGCCGCACACGCAGAGCGGGTACACGCTGCGCAGCCACGCGATCCTGCGCGCGCAGCGCGAGGCCGGGCTGACCGTCTCCGCGACGACGCGTGCGGCGTACCCGGTGACGATCGGGGTCCTCGGTGCCCGGGGCGCGGACGTGGTCGACGGCGTGCGGTACGCGCGGCTGCTGCCGTGGGTCCAGCGCGCCGACCCGGAGGCGCGCGCCCGGGCGGAGGTCGACCTGCTGGTGCGGGCCGGGGAGCGGTTCGCGCCCGACGTCGTGCACGCGACCACTCCGCACACGACCGGAACCGCCGCGCGCGAGGCCGCGCGGCGCCTGGGCGTGCCGTGGGTGTACGAAGTGCGCGGGCTGCCGGAGGAGACGTGGGCGGCGTCGCACCGGTCGCCGGACGCGCGGCGCGCGGCCGAGGCATCCGGCCGGTACGCGCTGATCCGCGCGAAGGAGACCGAGCTCGCGCTCGCCGCGGACCACGTGGTGACGCTCAGCGAGACCATGCGCGCCGAGCTCGTGACCCGAGGTGTGCCGGAAGGGCGTGTCACCGTCGTGCCGAACGCGGTGCCGGAGTCGCTGCTCGAGACGGCGCACCCGTCCCCCGCGGAGGCGCGCGCGCGGCTCGGCGTCGACGTGCCGGGACCGGTGGTCGGGACGGTGAGCAGCCTCGTCGGCTACGAGGGCCTCGACACCGTGCTGCGCGTCGTCGCCGCCCTGCGTGCGGGCGGCGTGGACGCGACGGCGCTCGTCGTGGGCGACGGCGTCGCGCGCCCCGGCCTGCTCCGCCTCGCCGACGAGCTGGGGCTGGGCGAGCACGCGATCCTGCCCGGCCGGGTCCCGCGCGACCTCGCCACGACGTACCTCGCGGCGCTCGACGTCGTGCTCGTCCCGCGGCGCGACGACCGCGTGACCCGGCTGGTCACACCGCTCAAGCCGGTCGAGGCGATGGCCGTCGGCCGGCCCGTCGTCGCGAGCGACCTGCCCGCGCTGCGCGAGGCGGTCGGGGACGCCGGCGTGCTCGTCGCGCCGGGTGAAGTTTCCGCGTGGACCGCTGCCGTGGCGGACGTGCTCCACGACGCCGCGGCGCGTCGTGCGATGCTTTCCCGCGGTCGCGGGCTCGCGGCCACCAGGACGTGGGCCGCGAACACGGCCCGGTACCGCGAGGTGTACGCACGAGCACTGGCTGGAGGGGCACGATGACATCCGCCCTCCTGCGCCGTGCTCTCGCGGGCGTGGTCGCGGCCGCCCTGCTCGTGCTGGCCGGGTGCACGGCCACGCCGCCGGACGCCGCGCCGTCGGGCACCGCTGTGCCTTCCTCACCGTCGTCCGCGGCGCCGTCGGTGCCGCGGACCGCCGCGCCTTCGCCCCCGCCGACCGGTCCGGCGGACCCGCTGCCCGAAGGGCCGGTGAACGCGCTGCTCGTCGGGTCGGACTCGCGTGACCCGGCGGACCTCACCGGCAACGCCGACACGATCCTGCTCGTCCACGTGCCGGCGGACCGGGAGAACCTGTACCTCGTGTCGTTCACGCGCGACATGTGGGTCGACATCCCCGGGCTCGGCGAGGGCAAGATCAATGCGGCGTTCGCGCGCGGGGGCACGGACACGCTCGCGCAGACCGTCTCCCAGGTGCTGGGAGGTGTCGAGATCGACTACGTGGTGCAGTCGAACTTTGCGGGCTTCATCGCGCTGACCCGTGCGCTCGACGGGTTCTCCGTGGACAACCGGCACGCGAGCACCGTCACCGTGAACAGCACGGGTCGGGTGGTCGACTTCCCGGAGGGCCGCATCACGCTGTCCGGGACCGACGGCCTCATCTACGTGCGCGAGCGCAAGCGGCTGCCGCTCGGCGACCTCGACCGCACGGAGCGGCAACGCGCTGCGCTCGTCGGGATGCTCGACCGGATCGCGGAGCGCGCGGACGAGCCCGCCGTGCTGGCCGAGCTCGTCCCGATGCTCGTGCAGAACGTGAAGATCACCGGCGATCTCGACGTGGACGACGCCCTCGCGCTCGTCCCGCTCGCCGCCGAGCTCGAGCGCGAGGACGTCGTGGGGCTCATGGTGCCCGTCACCGGGTTCGGGAACCGCGGGGGTGCGTCGGTGAACCTCGTCGACGCCGCGCAGACTGCGGCGCTCGGCGAGGCGGTGCGGACGGACACGCTCGACGCGTACGTCGCGACGTACGGCACGGAGTACGCGCCGACGGGGGCGTCCTAGGATGCCGCAGATGACCGGGAACACGAACACCGAGCAGGAGGAGCCGACGAGCGGCGACCTCTACTCGATGCTGTTCGCCGGCCCGCCGTCGACGACGGAGGTCGTCTCGGGCGGTCGGCTCACCCGCGTCGGGGCCCGGCCGCCGCTCGGCGTGTACCTGAGCCAGCTCTGGAACCGACGGCACTTCCTGTGGGCCGAGGCGCGCGCCAAGGTGACGAGCGGGACGCGCGAGAACCTGCTGGGCACCGTGTGGCTCGTGCTCAAGCCGGTTCTCGACGGGCTGACGTACTTCCTCATCTTCGGGCTGCTGCTGCAGTCGGACCGCGGGATCGACAACTTCCTCGGCTACCTCGTCATCGGCGTCTTCCTCTTCTCCTTCACGACCCGCTGCGTCACGGGCGGGGCAAAGTCGATCGCCGCCGGCCGGAACCTCATCAGGGCGTTCGCGTTCCCCCGGGCCTCGTTGCCGATCGCCGTCGTGCTGCGCGAGATGCTCAACATGGTGCCGGTGCTCGGCGCGATGGCGGCCATCATCATCGTGCTGCCGCCCGGCGAGGAGTTCACCTGGCGCGTCGCCCTCGTGCCCGCCGTCCTCGCCCTGCAGGTCCTGTTCGTGACCGGGCTCTCGCTGCTTCTCGCGCGGTGTGCCGCAGTCGTGCCGGACATCAACCAGCTCATCGGGTTCGCGACGCGGCTGTGGTTGTACGGGTCGGCCGTGTTCTTCTCCTACGAGAAGTTCATCAGCCATCCGACGCTCCTCGCGGTCATGGAGCTCAACCCGATGTTCATGGTGCTCGACATGGTCCGGAACTGCGTGCTCTACGGGGTCACGCCGGCACTGTCCTCGTGGCTGGGACTCAGCGCCTGGGCGGTCGGGACGCTCGTCGTGGGCTTCCTCTTCTTCTACCGCGGGGAGGAGTCGTATGGGCGAGCTTGACCCGTTCGCCGCGGCGACGGTCGCGGTGCAGGACGTGCACGTGCGGTACCGGGTGCCCTCGACCGACGCCGCGGAGCGCCGTCGGTCCAACCGGATCGTCCGTGCGGCGAAGTCGGTGCTGGGACAGCAGCCGATGGTTCTCGTGCGCGCGCTGTCCGGCATCTCGTTCGTCGCGCGCTCCGGGGAGCAGATCGGCCTCGTCGGCCAGAACGGCTCCGGGAAGAGCACGCTCCTGCGGATCATCGCGGGGCTCGAGCGGCCGGCGCGCGGGCGGGTGCTGTCCGAGAGCACGCCCGTGCTGATCGGGGTGAACGCCGCGCTGGTGCCGGACCTGTCCGGAGAGCAGAACGTGCGGCTCGGGTGCTTGGCGATGGGCCTCACGCCGGAGCAGACCGAGAAGGCGATCCCCGACGTCGTGGAGCTCGCCGGCCTGGGCAAGTCGATCTACCTGCCGATGAAGACGTACTCCTCCGGCATGGGCGCGCGCCTGCGGTTCGCCATCGCGACCGCCGCCAACCCGCACATCATGCTCATCGACGAAGCACTCGCGACCGGCGATGCGGCCTTCCGCGAACGGAGCGAGGCGCGCATGAACCGCCTGCGGGAGAACGCGGGCACCGTGTTCCTCGTGAGCCACGCGGCGAAGACGATCGAGGAGACGTGCACGCGCGCGATCTGGCTGAACTACGGCCGGCTCGTGCTCGACGGGCCGGCAGAAGACGTCGCGCTGCGCTACCGCAAGTGGGCGTGGGCCATCGCCAAGGAGAAGCCCGACGACGCGAAGAAGATCATCGAGGACGCGCTCGCGGAGAAGACGGAGACGCACGTGCAGATCGAGGAGCCGCCCGGACGCGGCTATCGACCACGGCACGTGCGCGCAGCTGGTCGCATCCCGACCACGAACGAGGAATGAGAAGCATGACCACCCGCATCATGACCGTGTACGGCACGAGGCCCGAGGCGATCAAGGTCGCGCCCGTCATCAAGGCGCTCGAGGAGAGCCCCGACTTCGAGTCGGTGACCGTGGTGACCGGCCAGCACCGCGAGATGCTCGACCAGGTGAACGAGCTGTTCGGGATCGTGCCCGACCATGACATCAACATCATGAGCCACGGGCAGACGCTCGCGCAGATCTTCGCGCGCGTGCTGGAGGGGCTCGACCCGATCCTCGAGAAGGAGAAGCCGGCCGCGGTCATCGTCCAGGGCGACACGTCGACCTCGACCGCCGCTGCGCTCGCAGCGTTCTACCGGCAGATCCCCGTGGTCCACGTCGAGGCCGGGCTTCGCTCGGGGAACATCAACTCCCCGTTCCCCGAGGAGGCGAACCGCAAGCTCACGACGCAGATCGCGACGCTGCACCTCGCTCCGACGGAGACCAGCCGGGCGAACCTGCTCGCGGAGGGCGTGGACGACGCCACGATCGCGGTCACCGGCAACACGGTGATCGACGCACTCCTCACCACGGTGGGCAAGGAGGTGCCGTTCACCGATCCTCGTCTCGAGGAGCTCGCCGCCTCCGGACGGCGCATCCTGCTCGTGACGACGCACCGCCGCGAGAACTGGGGCGGTGCGATGGAGGGCGTGGGGCGTGCGCTCGCCCGGATCGCGCGGCAGTTCCCTGACCTCGAGATCGTGCTGCCCGCGCACCGGAACCCCATCGTGCGCGACGCGGTGCTACCGCAGCTCGTCGGCGTCGACAACGTGACCGTGACGGAGCCGCTCCCCTACGGCGAGTTCGCCCGGATGATGTCGCTCAGCACGGTGATCCTCTCGGACTCGGGCGGGGTGCAGGAAGAAGCACCGAGCCTCGGCAAGCCGGTGCTCGTGATGCGGGACAACACTGAACGTCCAGAGGCCGTGGCCGCCGGGACCGTCAAGCTCATCGGGACGGACGAGGAGCGGATCGTCGTCGAGGTGTCACGGCTCTTGACCGACAGCACCGCCTACTCTGCGATGTCCGGCGCGAACAACCCCTACGGCGACGGCACGAGCGCCATCCGCTCTCTCGAAGTGCTCGCTCGCTCGCTTGGCGTCAGTGGCCGACAGGAGCCGGCATGATACGGACCTTCGTACAAGGGGGTTCCGTCTCGCGAGATGTGCTCGCGACGCTCAACGGGCATGGCTTCGAGGTATCGCACCACACCTCGCGGCAATCCCTCATCTCGGTCCACGGCACGATCCCCGATCTCGGGCGAGGCGTCGACATCTCGCGGCTCGAGTCCCGCATCCAGCGCCGGGCACTCGCAGGAACCCTCGCGGGTGACCTCGTCGAGAGGTTCGAGCAACACCGCGCCGTCTCGGATATCCTCGTCTGGGACCTTGCGGACGAGGTCCTAGGAGTATTCGAGCACCGCGGCAGATTCGTCACCAGGACACCGGAGGTGGTCGCGTCAGGAATCGACGCCATTCTCACGAGAAACGCGCGACACCTGCCCTTCGGGACGGATGAACACTTCGAGCTCTGGACGAGCGCGACCAGGATGTGGGCTGAGTCGCTTGACGCCGCGGGATTCGCAGAGCGGACGGTGCTGATCGCCCCACCGTGGGCCGCAACTTTCGAAGACGGATCCCCGACGCCGCCATACGCGGGTGTCACAACGGTGACGCACGCGGCTATCGCGCCGTACTACGTCGAGTCCGCGCTGAAGGCTCTCCCTGGACTCATCGTCGTCGGACGAGATCAGGTGATGACCGCGCTCAAGAACTCCGGAGTGCCATCACCCTTCCGATACTCGGTCGCGAGTAACCACCAGCTCGCAGTCGAACTCCACGGCGTGGCATTCGATGCCGAAAGCAGTTTCCCACCTCCGTTTCCTCGCGTGGAGCGGCTTGCGCGCAACGGGTTTCTCATCCATGCGTCGCCGACCTGGGCCAACGAGTTCGCTCTGTACGTTACAAACTCATTGGGGATCGTACAAAAGTTGCCGTACCAGCAGTCTCCGCAGTTTCAGGTAAAAGGCCTCGAACCCGAGACTTACCGATTCCGCGTCTTTCACAAGTACGGCAGCAAACGCACGGCCGTGTACTCGCCGTCTGAGAAAGTCTCGAGATGAAACGCGTATGCTGAGACGCACCCAGTAGCCAGTCGCGGCTAGCGCATCGCCGCGGATGACCATTCCCGCGATACACCGGTCCCCGGCCCGGCCATTTCGCTGCCGCGGCCTACTCGTCAACTCTCAAATTCTTCGAGCTTGGTGAGGGCGCTCGTGACGATGGTCGAAAAGGCGTCGCGCGTTGGTCCCACGTGCCCGCGCCCCCAGTCAACTTCTACCAGTTGGACACGGACGCCGACCTCCTCTGCGACCGATACATAAGGGCCGATGTGACTCGCCATATGATGGCCGTCGCCACGGTTCCCCACCAGTGTGACGCTCAGGGCCGAGTGCCCGGCGCGCAGGCGCTCGACCGCGGAGATCCGCTGAACATCGATCGGACTACCCGACGGGTCTCCGGATACAAGCGCGAGCGCCTTCTGCGAGAAGCGTGCGTGATATCGACGCACATCTGTCTGCGGATTGATCGCGACCACATGACTGTCGGTGAGATAGCTTCCGACTTGCAGTGCGGCGAAACCGCCCCCGGAGCTTCCTACCAGCAGTATTCTCGAGGCCCCGACGGCGACGGAGAGTAATCTGAGGGCGTCGGCGATGTCGGCATGGAGGTTCCGCGTGAGCGTTCCCAGATACCAAGCGAGCCCCAAGTCCGATCGCAGATCAAGCGTCGGGTCTGACACTACGGCCGTCGTCCGTCCGAATCGCGACAGGCTTGTGGCTCTCTCGAAGCGTGGGAGCCTGTCACGTGTCCGTTCGAGAGCACCCGAGAACCCGACGAGCATGGTTGTGGTGCCACATGGTTCGACACGGATGGGGAGTGCGAGCGCACCGACGTCGATCACGTGGGTCGCCGGTGCCGCGCCGACCAGTCCCGCCACCACGGTGTCACCGTGCACCACTACATCCTTCACTCCTGGAGACGCGGCTCGGTCGTAGGGATAGGCAGAGCGGATCGCATCCCTGGCATGGTCCGGTTCGAGAAGGCCGGCGGCGACCCCGGCTTCACGGAGATCTCGAATCGTGACGAGTCCGCCGTAGTCGTGCCCGCGACCGATGTGCTCGCGAAGCCGACGCAGATCCGCGTCCATGGCCCCGTCCAGCGATGTTGCTTGCCCTCCGGCGAGCAGCCGACGGGCACCAGTTACCGCCGACTCAACCTCCGCGACGGTCGCCGTCCCAACGGCCTCCAGCGGCGGCGGCAGGGCCGCACTGGAACCGTCCGCACGCTCCACCCGGACGCCCGCGTCGTCGATCACGACGTCGTACGGTCCCGATGATGAGTCGATGCGAAATGCCCGCGCTCCGTCGTCGAGCTCAACCGAGCGGAGACGGCCTGTCGGGCGCTGCCCGCACACGGCGGTGACAATCCGGAATCGGCGCCCGACCTTCCGCGCCGTCACGAGATGAGACGGTGTCATCTCGTTCCACCGCTCGGAAACCCATCCATCCAAGCGTCCGGGGGCGGCCTTGATGACTCCGATATCAGGTAGCGTTCCGCCAAAAGCGATTCCCCCGTCCCCGACGAGCAGGTGACCAGCACGCCGCTCCACTACGCGACGCGGATCGACGAGAATCCTGAGCTCGGCTTCAACCTGTCGGTCCGCGATCACCGTGTCGATGATGAGAAGCGCGTCAGCGGGGCGTAGGTAGAGGACATCTCGTCTAAGCACGACACCGGCGTAGCCAGTGTCTTCGAGCTTGAAGTAGTCGTACACGTCGTTCGATTCGTGCCGGACCAGAGACACCACACTGGTCCTGTCATACTCGGCCCCTTCTATCACCACCACGTTGTGCGCATTGCGCGACACAAAGTGCGCCCTCTCGGCAGTGTTGGTGTACGAGTACTTCCCGGCATCGACGACGATCGGCGAGCCGCCGGCGAAGAACGTGAAACTCCCCGCATCTACGTGCCCATGCACCTTGCTCGCGCTACCGAATACAAGAGAGTAGAAGCTCTCTTCGCCGACGCCCCGCCTCGTCTCGCCCCAGCCGGACCGTCCGAAAGCATACCCACCCATGTACACCTTGGACATCGAAGGCGGTGGGACTCCGCCCTCGCCTTGCGAACGGGCATACTCGATGACGTCATCCTGACCGGCGCGCGGCCGCCCCGCAACCGTGTCGCCGAGCGCCTCGATTCGGCCGTCAGGACGAGTCGCATGGGCGATTGACTCTGCCGCAAGCTTGAGCGACTCAGCGATAAAGTCAGCGTCCTGGCCCTCACGGCGAAGCCGATCGAGTACCTCACGCCCCCACCGGAGATTGAGTTCCCAGTATCCAGGTGCTCCTTCAGCATTCAGGCCTTGCGTATCGTAGTTTGAGGCGAAGTAGTCGCGCAGCCGTGCGAGCGACTTGCGGGTCGCGGTCACGTCCCCCAACGCACTTCCCAACTGGAAGAGGGCGGAATGCTGATGGAGAGCGTGATTCGAGTGCCCAAGGTTCTCCGCGTCCATCAGCCAGTCGCGATGCAGCGCAAGCGCGTCCATGACCGTTTCGACATCACGGGCGTACGGAAGTCCATACAGTATGACCTCGGCGCGGATCGCGTCGACCATATCCTTCCACGCCCAGACGATCGTGCGCTTCGGATCACTGTTCGCATTGATCCAGTCGTGGACAATCTCTTCCCACGTTTGGAACTCGCTGACGCGACCGATTCGCGCCTGCCGGCGCAGAGGATCGATCCAACGGAGCATATGAAGCTGCGCCCGCCAATTGCGCTGGGTAAATGGATCGGCACGCCAGTCGATCCGGGAGGGGAAAGTATATGCAGGGTGCGGGGGAAGCCTCAGCGTTCTTGCTTGTGCATCCCTGGCTGACGACCGGTCGTCAGCGGTTGCCTCAAACCCGACCCCGAAGGCCTGACGCAGTGCCACCTCGCGGGCGTTCGCAATCGTCGGTCCCATGTCACGTCCCCGAACGCAACGCGGCCCCGGAACTGAGACCTTCATAGATTTCCGAGACGCGTGTCGCCAAGTTGCGCCAGTCCCGCTCGCGGACGACCCAGTCGCGCGCCTGGGCTCCGAGCCGGTTGCGCAGCTCGTCGTCGTCCAGGAGTCGACGCAGCACGCTCTCCAGCGATACCACGTCGCCCTTCGTGTGCAGCAGACCGTTCTCACCGTCCGTGACGATCTCGGCGAGAGCCCGGACGTCCGACGAGACCACCGCCTTGCCCATCGCCATGGCCTCGAACGGCTTGAGCGGAGAGACCAGCTCGCACACGGGCATGGGAGCACGCGGGAAGGGGGCGATGTCGATCAGCGAGTAGTAGCGCTCGACGTCTGCGTGCGGCACGCGCCCGGTGAAGGTGACGAAGGTTCCGAGTACACCGAGCTCTTCGGCCAAGGTCTCGAACGTCTCCTTCTCCGCGCCGTCACCGACGATCAGGACGTGGAAGTCCTCTCGCTCGCCTGCCAGCCGGCTCGCGGCGCGAATGAGGAGGTCGAGGCCTTCGTAGTCGAGGACCGATCCGACATACCCGATGATCGTCTTTCCCTCGAGCCCGAGCTGCCGCTGCAGCTCGAGGTCACGAGGAATCGGCGTGAATCTCTCGGTGTCGACGCCATTCGGTACCACCGCGATCTTCGCCGGGTCCACGCCCCGGTCGATCATCTCGTCGCGCAGACCGCGGGTGATGGTGATCACGCGGTCAGCTGCAGACGCTGCGTCTGCCTCCATCCGCTTGACGTACCGGTACATCCCCGAGTCGTGCCACTCCGGGTTGCGGGAAGCACGGGTGACCTCCCAGAGCCCGCGAACCTCGTAGACGGAGCGAATGCCCAGACGACGGGCGGTCTCGACCGCAGTGAGGCCGTTCCAGTGGTTCGACGCAGCATGGATGACGAACGGCTTGTGCTCCGCGGCGAGAGCAGCGAGCGCGTCGGAGTACTGAGTGACGTAGTCGGTGATCGGGTTCTTCTGCCACCTGCCCGTCTCCGTGCTCAAGCGGGAGTACGTGACACCGTCGATCACGTCGACGTCGGCGATCGACTGGAGCTCGTCGTGCCCCGGGGTGTCGAACGGGAAGCCCAGACGGGTCACCGCACGGGTGTTCCACTCGGTGCTGAGCTGCCGTAGAAGACCGTGGGAGCGCGTCGCGTACCCCGCAGAGCTGTACGGGAGCGAGTTGTGGAGCAGGTAGAACGTGCTGCGCGGATCGGGCTCGTAGGCGGGCGTGTCCTTGCGCTTGCCGAACGGGAAACCACGCTTCGCGAGCTGGTAGTTCGTCGGCGCACCGGACGGCGTCGCCTTCTCTTCCAGCTCCTGCCGACGCTCGATCGTCTTCAGCGTCGTGCGTGCCCAGCCGTCGGTCGGGCGGACGCGTGCGTACTCGCGAAGAAGCTTCACACTGCGCTTGTCCTGCTCACGAGCGAGGCTGCGCCGGATGGCCCGTCGCAGCGCGTCGATCGGGACATGCTCGGGGGGCAACGACTTCAGCAGAGCGACGGACGTACCGGTGCGACCGATGGCAAGCGCATAGACAAGCTCAGCCTGGTGGCGCTGGTCGTCGGTCAACGAACTCGTCGAAGGGGTGGACGTCTCTGCGTCTCGTTCCAAGAAGAGGCGAGCGGCGTACCCCGCGACCGGGTCAAGACCGCTGGCGACGGTACGAATGCCGTCGAGGCTCTTCTGCGGGATGAGGAAGTCGAGCGCCGCGCGATGAGCCTCAGGGTGCGCGGGGAGTTCTGCGACGAGAGCACTGAGCGCGTCGGTGAGGATCGACGGCGACTTGTCCTTGCTCCTCACCAGCTCGATGAGAAGCTCGTACGCGCCGAGGTGCCACGGCCGGACGTCCAGCGCGCTACGGATCGCCTCGTAGGCGACGTCCGAACGCTTGGCATCGATCGCCCACTGCCCGTAGAGATACCAGAGATCCGCGCGGCGCGGTCCGAGGAGGGTCGCGCGCCTGATGGACTCGAGCGCCGCGTCCCGGCGACCCTGGGCCCAGCGTTCCTTGGCCTCGGCGATGTAGCTGTCGAGCTCGCGACCCGCAAGAGTCGCCTTCGGGACGGGCCCGGCGATGCGTCGGCGCGCTCTGGCAACCAGCGAAGGCTTCGTCACCGCCAGACGCCCTTCGTGTCGATGACGATCTTCTCGCGGAGCCGCAGCGGCTTGCGGTCTGCCTGCTTGAAGTCGGTGTGGTCGACGAGCACCAGGACGATGTCCGCCTCGGCGACGGCGCTGCCGAGGTCGCGGAGCTCGACGTTCGTCCGCCCTGCGAGAGAACGCGGCAGCTCGTCGATGTGCGGCTCCACTGCGAGCACCACCGCGTCGTCGACCTCCGCAGCCAGTCGAGCGGCGATGGCCAGTGCAGGAGACTCGCGCAGGTCGTCGATGTCCGGCTTGAAGGCGAGGCCGAGCACGGCGATGCGGGGCGCCTTGAACCGGTCCGCGTGTGCCTTGACCCGCGAGATCACGTATTCGGGCTTGGCGTCGTTGACCTCGCGGGCGGTCCGGATCAGTTGCGCCCGCTCCGGCGCCGCATCCACGATGAACCACGGGTCGACGGCGATGCAATGACCGCCCACGCCCGGTCCCGGCTGCAGGATGTTGACGCGCGGGTGGTGGTTCGCGAGGCGGATGAGCTCCCACACGTCGATGCCGAGATCTGCCGAGATGAGGGACAGCTCGTTCGCGAACGCGATGTTGACGTCGCGGTAGGAGTTCTCGACGAGCTTCGCCATCTCGGCAGTCACCGCGTCGGTGAGGAGGATCTCGCCCTGGCAGAAGACCTGGTAGAGCTCCTTGGCGTGCTCCGCGGCCGCCGTGGTGAGCCCACCGACGATCCGGTCGTTCGTCACGAGCTCGATCATCACGCGGCCAGGAAGCACGCGCTCGGGGCAGTGCGCCACGTGGATGACCGCGCGGCCCTCAGAACCGTCGAGGGACAGGTCCGGGCGGGCGGCGAGGATCCAGTCCGCCATCTGCTGCGTGGCCTGCGGCGGCGAGGTCGACTCGAGGATCACCAGCGCGTCTGCCGACAGGTGCGGCGCGATGGCCTCGGCCGCGGCCTGGATGTACGAAAGGTCGGGCTTGTGCCCCTCCGTGAACGGCGTCGGTACGGCGACGATGAACGCGTCGGCCGGCTCGGGCTTCGTCGTCGCCCGCAGAGTCCCCTGCGTCACGGAGCCCGCGACGTACGTCGCCAGGTCGGGCTCGACGAAGGGCACGTCACCCCGGTTCACGGCCTCCACCGTGCGCTCGTTGATGTCCACGCCGATGACGTTCACGCCGTTCGACGCGAGGATCGCCGCCGTCGGGAGCCCGATGTAGCCGAGCCCGACGACGCACACAGTGGTGCTGGTCATGATTCCCCTCAGACGAGGACGTGCGCGTCTGCACGTCCGTAGAACTGGACCTCACCGCTCGCGAGCAGCTCGGCGTCGGTGACGTCCCAGGTGTGCGCCCCGCCGGAGCGCACCTGGACGAAGTTGAAGCGGTCGGCGGAGAACACGCGTGCCCCGGCGTCCACCGCTGATCGTAGGAAGCCGGTGTCCTCACCCCGTGCCATATGGGCGAATTTCACCCGCTCGACGAGCGTGCGGTCGGCCACGATCGTCGGGCCCATCACGAAATCTGTGTACCGGTGCTCACGCTCCGCGAACCGCAGCACGGTCGCGTCGAGCGACGCCACATGCATGTAGTGGGCCTGCTTGCCGACCACCTCGGCACTGGCGTACGCCATAGCGTCGAGCTGATCGGAGAGGTAGTGCGCGCCGTAGAGGTCGTCGTCGTCCATCTTCGCGACGACGTCCCCGTCGGACGCCGCGACGAGCCGGTTGAGACACTCCCCCAGCGACACGTCCGTTCCCGCACGGAGGAGCACGAGGTCCTCGA
This sequence comes from Cellulosimicrobium sp. BMG9.23, assembly GCF_059159985.1. Lineage (NCBI taxonomy): Bacteria > Bacillati > Actinomycetota > Actinomycetes > Micrococcales > Promicromonosporaceae > Cellulosimicrobium > Cellulosimicrobium sp. BMG9.23. Next base: position 126,688 of record NZ_JBZGBZ010000011.1, on the reverse strand, counting down.
CCCCGGCCTCCTTCGCCCGCACGCGCACGTCCGCCTCGTCCACGTCAAACCCGTGCGCGAGCAACGCGAGCTGCACGTCCACGTCGCGCTGCCCGCCGACCGTCCGCAGGACGTGGTCGAGCTGACCGGGCCGGTTCGTCGACACGAGTGCGCTCACGCCGAGGCGACGCACCGTCGGGGACTCAGCCAGCCCGACGTCGTGCAGCACGCGCTGCACGCGGGCGCCGTACGTGTGCTCCCGCCAGATGCGCCGTTGCCCTCGGTGCGTCGCACGGTCACGCAGCTCGCGCGAGCGCACGAGCGCGCGGATCGTGTGCGCGGCCTCGGCCCGCTCGCCCACGACGAACACCTCGTCGGGCGGGAAGAACTCGCCGATGGCCGCGCTCGGCGTCGTCACCACCGGCGTGCCGCAGGCCGTGATCTCGAAGACCCGGCGCGCGCACATGCTCGGCGAGTCGACCACCGAGTTCACGTTGAGGAACACCTTGTACTCGCGGTACGCGGTGAGCATCCGGTCGTAGTCGAGCGAGCCGACCACGTGCGCCCCGAGCGGCGCAGGGAACTGGTAGCGCTCGTCGCCGCCCTGGAAGCGCGAGAAGATCTCGAGGCCGTGCTCCATGCGTGGCGAGACGTCGACCGCCGCACCGAGCAGCAGGTCCATCTGCGCGCGGCGCTCCGGGTACTTGTGCGCGAAGTACATGCCGCCGAACGCGACGTCGCCGCTCGGCCCGTCCCCGTGCGCGCGCACCGGGTTGTGTATCGCCGGCTGCGCGCCGAAGGCGAGCACGCCCACGCGGTCGTGCCCGAGCCGCTCGCGGTACGCGTCCACGCGCCCGACGTCGGTCGTGTACAGGTGGTCGAACAGCGCCGCGGTGTCGAGGAAGTCCTCGAAGTGCGCCGGGTCCTCCTTGTTCCAGAAGACCGTCGGCACGCCGCGCTCACGGCACGCGGCCAGGAGCTCCACGAGCGCCGGACGGGGCGCCGTCGGACCCGTCAGGTGGTACTGCCACGCGCCCGCGTTGCCGTTCCACGCCGACTCGACGAAGAGCAGGTCGAGACCCGGGCGGCCACCGTCGCGCGGCGTGTCAAGCTCGGCCCGCCACGACTGCGGCGTCACGGCCACCTGGTCCCACTCGAACCCGAACGCGAGGCGGGAGAAGTCGTCGAGGATCACGCCGACGCGCAACGCCGGGCGGGTCACAGGGCGCTCAGACGGTACCCACGGCTCGAACGTCACACCGCTGTCGGTGCGGATCGCGCCCTGCGCACCCGCCGGCCTCGCGATGCCGCGTCGACGCAGATACGTCCGCAACTGGGACAAACCACCGCGGCGAAAATGCCAGAGGGCCTTGCGCGCCTCATCGAGGCGTGAGCCCCCTCGTGCCGTCACTGTCACCGTCTCGCTCGATCCGCGGCCGTTGCACATGCGCACCGACCGCGGACATGGTACCGCCGTCCCGGTGATAGGCCGGAACCCGTCCAGGCTGGCTCCGCGGCGTCAGATCACGCTCGACGATCCCGCTGACGCGCACGAGATGCGGCCTGCGGGGCGAGGCCCAGGGCGGCCCACCGGTCGCAGTGAGGTCGCAGGAATCTCCGGGCCGCGGAGATCCTCTCAGGCTCCGTCTCTGTCGCGGAAACCCTCTCCCAGATGATGTTGGGGTCGACGAGCTCCGCCTGCACGAGCGCCGTCACGAACACGTGATCCTTCTCCCGGTTGGCTAGCAGCTTTGCCGCGCACAGGTCGTGCGGTTCGAGGCAGAGTCCCGTTCCCCCGCCGGTCGCGTCGGACGAGACCTCAACCAGACGGTCGCTCCAGTCCGACGGAAGGATCGCCGTTTGCCGACCGACACCCTGGATGTAGAAGCCATGCGTCATGTGGAAGGTGGACAGTTCCCCGACTGCGCCGTCAAGACGATCAGCGAGCGTCTCGGCGTCGTCATCGCGTAGCGGGCAGATGTCCACCTCGACAGACATGGTGGCCTGATTGGGCAGCTGCTCCTCTTCCCAGGATCCGAGCACAGCCTGGGACCCGATGACGATGACCCGGTCCTGCTCAAGGATCTGCGTCGCGGCACGGATCGCGTGCTCGAGCTGTTCCCGCCTCACCAGGACCGTGCCTTGCGGATTGCCGCGACACGCTCGTCATCGGCGAGGACGCCCGCGAACGGTGAGACCTGACGCATGTCGATCCCGTGCTCGTCCTCGCGCAGGCAGAGCGCGACCATGTCGGCGGTCGTCCCGGCGAGCGCCCGCTCCCACTCGTCGAGCCAGCGGCGAGCCTGGTCTCCGTGCACGGTACGGCGCAGCAGGGGCAGGTTCGCACGAGCGACGTCGCGCACCCGACGGTCATCAGCGCGCAGGTGGCGCACGACGGCCCGGTGAAGCTCGAGGGAGACGCGTTCCTCACGCCGCTCCAGCCGAGGACGGGTCTGCGTGACGCGCGGAGCACGGCGGCGCGTGGCCCTGACAGATGAGTCAGTCATGACCAGCGGCTGATCAAGGGCGTTGGTCACAGCGATCACCGTCTTGAGTGTGCTGCCCTCGCCCGCCTCGAGCCGCCGCAAGGCACTCAACGACACCCCCGCCCGCTCGGCCAGATCCCGCTGGTCCAACGCGCGTGCGAGCCTCGCTGAGCGCACTCGCATACCCACCTGTTCTTCAGCTCGGATCTGCTCCACAACTACCATGGTCGGTGACAATCGCTTGAAAAGCAACGATAATGAAACCTCCCAGAGGGCGTGCTCGGCGCTCCCAGCGCCGTTCTGCCGCGATCCAGAGGCCATCGTCAACCGAACTCTCTGCCGTCGCGTCGAGCGTGCCGAACGCAGCGAGCAGCATGCCGCCCTTGAGCACGAAGTCCTCGGCGTACGAGGAGCGCGCGAGCCGGGCCAACCACCGCTCGACGACGTACATGGTCAGCAGGTCTTGCGTGCGTCGGCCCTCGCGGCGGGCTCGGTTCTGCAGGTCCGGGTAGGCCCGACCGGATGCCGAGTCGCGGCGCGGGCGGCTCATCGCGCGCTCACCACGTCGAGGGCGGTTCGCACGGGCCCGAACACGTCCAGAGCCTTGGCGTACTCGAGCAGGAGCGCTGGCCGCGCGCCTGGAGAAGAGAGGTAGCGGTTGAGCGCCGCGTGGGCGACCGGTTCGCCGATCCGACCGCGCAGGCGCATCAGGTCGACGACGGTTCGGCCCTTGTCGTAGATCCGGACGCTCTCCCCCGGTGCCGCCTCGACCTCGCCGAGCCCGAGCTCGAACGTGTCCGGGTCGAAGCGGAACACCGTCGTCGGAGGGAACGCGATGCGCACCGCGTTGTGCGCGGCAGAGACGGCGATCTGCACCGTCGTCTCCAGCTCGTCTGTCAGGTCGTGGACCGCGGCGGCGGTCACGCAGCACGCGATCGCCCGCGGCGCCCGGTAGGCGACGGCCAGCAGGTCCGGGTAGGTCGCCTGTGGCGCGTCTGCTCTTCGGTACACGGCGCGCGAGAGCTCGATGATGTCGCCGTCGTCACGCCACCGGTACAGGTCGCGGGGGTGGACGCCGAGCGCGCGTGCCGTCTTCGTCGTGAAGGTCGCCGGCAGGCGACCGCAGAGTTGTCCCCATGGATAAAAGCCATACAGGGACCCCTTCGTCGTGGATGCTTTCTATCCACAGGACCTGGGCGCGTGCCCGACGACGCGGGCCCGGCTCCCGGGCCCGCGTCACGGTGCCGGCCCTACAGGCCGAGCGCCTCGCGGATCGGGCCGAGCAGGAAGTACACGACGAACATCGCGGACGAGACCCACATGAGCGGGTGGATCGCGCGGACCTTGCCGAGCGCGAGCTTGATGAGCACGAAGGCGAGGAAGCCCGCGCCGATGCCGTCGGCGATCGAGTACGTGAACGGCATGATGATGATCGTGAGGAACGCCGGGATCGCGATCTCGACGTCCTTCCAGGAGATGCCGGCGATCTGCGTCATCATGAGGAACCCGACGAAGACGAGCGCGGGCGCCGCGGCCTCGTAGGGGACGAGCGCGACGAGCGGCGACAGGAACGTCGCGAGCAGGAACGCGACGCCCGTGACGACCGACGCCAGGCCCGTCCGGGCCCCCTCGCCCACACCGGTCGTCGACTCGACGTAGCTCGTGTTCGACGAGACCGACCCGGCACCGCCGGCCGCCGCGGCGATCGAGTCGACGACGAGGATCGCGCGCGTGCGCGGCGGGGTGCCGTCCGCGTCGAGGAGCTTCGCCTCCGCGCCGACCGCGACCATCGTGCCCATCGTGTCGAAGAAGTCCGCGAGGAGCAGCGAGAAGACCAGCAGGATGACGGTGACCGTCGCGATGTTCTCGAACGAGCCCAGCAGGGAGAACTGCCCGAGGAGGCCGAAGTCGGGGACGTCGACGACGCCGTCGAACGTCGGGGCGTTGAGGTTGAAGCCGTCCGGGTTCGAGCCGTCGGGCGCCTTCGCCCCGATGTTCAGGGTGTTCTCGAGCACGACCGCGAGGGCGGTGGCCGTGAGGATCGCGATGAGCAGCGCGCCCTTGATCTTGCGCACCCACAGCACGATCGTCAGCACGAGGCCCACGACGAACACGAGGATCGGCCACGTGCCGAGGTTGCCCAACGCGAGGAGCGTGCCGCTGCCCGCGGTGACGAAGCCTGCGTTGACGAGGCCGATGAGCGCGATGAACAGGCCGATGCCGACGCTGATCGCCGTCTTGAGCTCGACGGGCACGGCGCGGAACACGGCCTCGCGGAACCCGGTGAGCACGAGCAGCAGGATGATGAGGCCCTCGATCACCACGAGGCCCATGGCGTCGGCCCACGTCACGCCCGGCAGGGACGCGATCGAGTAGGCGACGACGGCGTTGAGGCCGAGGCCCGCGGCCAGGCCCAGCGGGAAGTTGGCGAAGACGCCCATCGCGATGGTCATGATGCCCGCGACGAGCGCCGTCGCCGCGGCGACCTTGCCGAAGTCGGGAGCGTCGCCGCCGCCGAGGAACTGGCCCGTGCCGTCCTGCACGGTCCCGATGATGAGCGGGTTGAGCACGACGATGTACGCCATCGCGAAGAACGTCACGAGGCCTCCGCGGACCTCCGTGCCGATGGTCGAGCCGCGCTCGGTGATCTTGAAGAAGCGGTCGATCGCGCTGTTGGCAGGCGGGGGTGCCTGCTCGTCCTCACGGACGGAGGTGGGGGAAGACATGGGGAGAATGCTGCCAGACGCGGGTTACGGGGGCGTAACCGGGATAGGGTGCCCCGCCGTGGCGCGCCTCACGCGGCGCCGAGCGCAGCCGGGACAGGTGCTCCCACCAGTTCCGCGTGCTCGAGGCCGGTCGTCTCGCGGGGTGTCCCCGCGGCGAGCTGGAGGGCATGGAGCGCGTCGAGGATCGCCACCGCCCGCTCCCCCGGCCCACCAGCCGGCACCCCGTAGAGGAGACGGCTCGGGCGCAGCGTGTCGAGGACGGCGTGGCCGGGCCGGTGCTCGTCCGGCACCCACACGACGTCCGCGCGCACGCCGTCGGCCGCGAGCGACGCCGAGAGCCATGCGGCGGTACCCGGCAGGACGCTCGCACGGCCGACGACGAGGTCCCCCGGCCCGAGGTGGGGCGCGAGCTGCTCGACGACGTCGCGCAGCATCGCGGTCCGGGCACCGGCGCGCAGCTCGTCGTCCCCGGCGGCCAGACCTCCCGGGACCACACCGGTCCCTACGGCCAGGACGTGCACCCGGGCGCCGGCGACCGCCGTCCGGTCACCGGTGAGCCGCAGCCTCCCGCTGAGCAGCGCGAGGGCGAGGAGCCGCCGCAGCCGCGGCTCGGCGGTCGTGGGCAGCCCGGCGCGCAGCCGCCGCCGGACGGACGGGTCCGCCTCCAGGGCGACGACGTCGTGGCCCGCTGCGGCGAGGCACGCCGCCTGGACCGCACCGCGGCGACCGCACCCGACGACGGAGACCCTCATGGCGGACCACCCCCGCCTCAGTAGGCGCCGTGCCCGCCGAACACGGCGCGTGCCGTGCGGGCGAGGATGAGGAAGTCGCCGAAGAGGGTCCAGTTCTCGACGTAGTAGACGTCGAGACGGACGCTCTCCTCCCACGACAGGTCCGAGCGCCCGCCCACCTGCCACAGCCCGGTGAGCCCGGGCTTGACGAGCAGACGACGGCGCACCTTCATCTCGTACTTCTGGACCTCGCTCTGCAGCGGCGGCCGCGGGCCCACGAGGCTCATGTCACCACGCAGCACGTTGAGCAGCTGCGGGAGCTCGTCGAGCGAGTACCGGCGCAGCACGCGGCCCACCCGGGTCACCCGGGGGTCGTCGCGCAGCTTGAACAGGGGACCAGCGCCGTCGTTCTGCTCGACGAGGGCGCCGACCTCGCGGTCCGCGCCGGTCCGCATGGACCGGAACTTGAACATCGGGAACACCTGCCCGTTGCGGCCCACGCGCTCCTGGCGGTAGAAGACCGGTCCGCGGCTCGTGCACCGCACCGCGAGCGCCACGGCCACGAGGACGGGCAGCAGCACGAGCGTGATGAGCGCGGCACCGAACCAGTCGGTCGCGGTCTTCACCATGAACCGGGGCCCCGTGAAGCGCGGGGCGTCGACGTGCAGGAGCGCCACGCTCTCGGCCGGGGTGATGGTGATGCGCGGCCCCGCGACGTCGACGAGCTCCGCCGTCAGCATGAGGTCGACGCCGTACGGCTCGAGCTCCCAGCCGAGCCGTCGGACCACCTCGGCCGTGATGGAGTCGGAGCCGGAGACCGCGACGATGTCCGCCTCGACCCGCGCGGCGACCTCGCCGGCGTCGCGCAGGGAGCCCAGGACGGGGATGCCGTCGACCGTCTCGCCCTCCTCGATGCGGCCCGACGGGACGCACACCCCGACGACGCGGTAGCCGGACTCGCTGCGACCGTTGAGGTCACGGATGAGCCGCTCCGCCTGCTCGCGGTGGCCGATGGCCAGGACCGCGGAGCGTGCCAGCCCGTGGGCGCGCTGCCGGTGGAGCCACTGGCGCCACAGGTAGCGCCCGAGCAGGAGGCCGCCGAGACCGATGGGGAACGCGAAGGCCAGGTAGCCCCGCGCCTCCTGGAACCGCAGGAGGAACGCCAGGACGGCGAAGACCGCGAAGAGCCGCCACGACGCGTCGAACACGCGGTGGTACTCGGTGGGTCCGCTCCCGAGCACCCGGGGGTCGCGCGTCCGTGTCGCGACGAGCGAGACGGACCAGGCGACCCCGATGAGCAGGCTGAGGGCGACGTACGGCACGTGCAGGTTGCTGCGGACCGGCTGCTCGACGAACTGGTCCCAGCGCAGGAAGTACGCGACGAGCACGCCGACCGCGACGGCGGCCGTGTCCGTGACGAGGAGCCGGTGGCGGTAGGCCACCTGCCAGTGGCTGTCGGTGAAGGCTGCCCGCGCGCGGCGGACGCGTGCTGCGGGCGAGGTGACGAGGAGGGAGCGCAGTCCGCGTCGTACGTCGTGCTCGACGTCGTGGGACACGCGTCCACCTCCTGGCTCCTGATACCCCTGCATGGCGACTCATCCTAAGTTCGTAGAAGTTCTCGGCAGTGAATTCCGACGGGCTTTCACCCGGGTGAGAAGAGGACTGCCCGACACGATCCGTCAGGTCCTGCGGAGCGCAGGATTCCAACGATTCCTGCAACGTCGGGGAACGAGTGAAAGAGTTTGGACAATCGTCCAGTTCGGGCGTTCTGGTCGCCGGTCGGCCGACGAGTGGCGACCCGGGCCGCCCAGCTCTGCCGCGCCGTCGCGGCGGGCCGTCGGGCGACGCTGGTGATCATCACACCAGGTAAGACGACGCGGACGGCCCGCTGTGACGTGGATCACCGGGTGAATTGGCCCGCCGGTACGATGACGACGTGCCCACGTTCGTCACGCTCCTGCTCCACCCCGACCGCCGCCGACCCGAGCCGGCGCCTCTGCGCGTGGACCTGCGCGCCGTGATCCTGTGGGGCGTCGCGCTGTGGGCGGCGGCCCTGCTGGTGTGCGTCGTGCTCCTCGCGACGGGCATGCCCACCGCCCGCGGTGTCGCGACGTGCGTCGTCGGCCTCCTCCTCGGGGGCGTCGGCCTGTGGTGGGAACGCGGGCACCGCGAGAGCTACCGTGCGGGCACCGCCGAGCTCCCGGTCGTCCCGCGCGACGACCACCGGGGCCGCACGACCGACTGACATCGGCGGAACGCGGAACGCGCCGCTCAGCCTGCGTCGTCCCAGAACGACGACGCCACGGCCCGCTCGGCGCGCTCGGGGTCGCGCAGCACCTCCTCGACCAGGTGCCGCAGCGCGAACCTCCCTGCCGCCGCGACCAGCGCCGCCGCGAGGGCCCCCGAACCGTCCCCGTGCACCGCCGCCGCAGACCCCGTACCCACGACCCACCACGGCACCCGCACCCCCTGCACCCGCAGGTCCGCGTGCTCGGTCCACGTCCCGGGCGCGTCCCCCAGGACCCGGCGCACCGGCTCGGGGACCTCCCGCGCCGTGCCCGCGGCGTCGGGTGGCGGGGCGGGCGGCGCGACGGCGACGTCGAGCAGGTCGGCGACGGCGCCCACCAGGGCCGCGGGAGCAGGGAGCACCGGGCGCAGCGGCGACCACATCGGGTCCGCCGCGACCACGACCTCCGCCGCGTCCGCGACCTCGACACCCCGCGGGCCGAGCGCGGGCAGCCGGTCCGGCGCCGGGTCGAGCTCCTCCCCGCGGGCGGCGAGGCCCGCGAGCGCTCGCCACACGGTGACGGCGTCGTCGGCGGCGAGCCCCGTCCCGACGTCGGGCAGCCCGTCCAGGAGCCCGACCCACTCGTCCGGCGCGAGCCCGTCGAGGTCTCGCACACCGCCGAGCGCGACGAGGACCGCCTCGTCGAGCGCCGCGCCGTCGGACCCGGTCGGCTCGAGCCCGGCCAGCTCGGGCGGGGCCGGGCGCAGGAAGGAGACGTCGCCCAGGGCGAAGGGCCCGCCGAGCTCCTCGCGCAGCCACCACGCCGTGTACGACGGCGCCTCCCGCCCGTCCGGCGCGCGCACCGGCTCGAGCAGCGCGGCCCGCGCGGCGGGGTCCGCGGCGATCGCGGCGAGGACCTCGGGCCACGCGTCGTCGGTCACCGCGTCGAGGTCGGCGACGGCCGCGACGTCGCCCACGAAGACCCCGGCTCCGAGCGCGGCCGCCACGTGCTCCAGGTACCCCGACCAGTCCGGCAACCAGCCCTCCGCGCCGTGCGGCGCGAGGACCGGCTCCTCTCCCGGCGAGGGGGTCAGGGCGTCATGCACCCGGTGCACCGTCGGCCCGACGACGACCCCCACCGCGCGCAGCACGGCCTCGCCCCAGCGTTCGACCACGTCCTGGTCCACCACGTCGAGGTCGAGGACACGGCTCGCCCACGACCCCGGCAGGACCAGCGAGCGGGCCGCCGCGGTCTCGCCGTCCCCGGTCGCGAGCGGAAGCTCTCCCCACCAGAAGGGCGTGGTGTCGAGACCCGTCGCCACCGCTGACGCGACGAGGGCGAGCAAGGGCTCGACCGCCGCCGTGACGTCCTCGCCGTCGTCGGACGCGGCTGCTGCGGCGAGGACGCGCGCGCGGACCGCGTCGTCGGCGACGAGGTCGCGGACCGAGGTCCGACGCGCGCCGAGACGCTCGAGGAGCGGGTGCGCCGCGTCCGGGTCGACGACGCGCAGGCCCAGGTCCGCGGCGTCGTGCGCGGTGAGGGTGAGCGGCTCGTCGGCGTCGAGCAGGACGAGCCCGCGCGCCCCGCGGGCCGTGCGGCCGCCGGCGAGGGGCACGGGGACGGCGCCGAGCGCCTCCCGCACGGCCGGGTCCGCGGCGTGCGGCGCGAGCGCGTCGTAGAGGGCGCGCCAGCCGCCGGGGCCGGCGGGGGCCCGGAGATCGTCGACGACGTCCGCGAGGTCGAGCACCTCCACCCCGAGCGAGCGGGCGACCGGGAGGAGGTGCCGCGGCACTGAGACCAGGTCCGGCACGCCGAGCACGTCGAGCACGGCCGCGTCGGCGCCGAGGTCCCCGGTCAGCACCCGCGCGTCGGCGGGGCGGACCAGGTGCGGTGAGCCCGCCACGGGGAGGAGCGGCGTGCGCCGCAGGACGTCGGTGGCCGCGTCGCGCACGAGGGCGTCGACGGCGCCCGCGGGAAGCCCCGTCGGCACGAGGGCGAGGACGTCGGCCCCGCGGCGCAGCGCCTCCGCCCCGAGCAGCTCCGCGTACGCCTCGCCCGCCCGGCGCGCCACGTGCTCGGTCAGGGCTCCCGAGGACACGTGCCGGCGCGACGGGTCGAGCGGGAACGACGCGAGCAGCAAGGCCGGGAAGGTCGCCGGCTCGTCGGTCGGGGTCGGCGCGTGCACGACGCGCGGGAGCTCGGGACCGGCCGCCGGGCCCGGTTCGCGCGGCAGCGCCCACGTGACCGACCACCGGGCGCGCGACCGCTCCTCGACGGGTCGGCCGGCGAGCAGCTCCTCGTCGAGGTCGCCGCCGCGGCGCAGGATGGTCCAGCGGTCCTCGACGCCCGCGACCCGTCGGGGCGGGCCGTCGCCGTCGTCGACGACGACCTCCGCGAGAGCCGGCAGCGCGAGGAGCAGCGGGTCGCCGACGGCCGCCAGCTCCGCGCGCACCGCGGCGCTCGCGGCCGCGTCGCGCAGCACGACCTCGACGGCGGTGTCGTAGCCCGTCGGGACCTCGACGGCCGTAGGGAACGGGAGCCTCAGGACAGGGAGCCGGTCGCCGCGCCGGGCGGCCTCGGCCGCGAGAGCGGCGTCGTCGCGCACCACGTCCTCGAGCGCGACGCGGGCACGGTCCAGCGAGAAGCCGACCGCGCGGTCCCCGGCACCGATGCGGATCTCGTCGGAGACCGAGCGCAGCGCGGCGAACCCGACACCGAACCGGCCGACGGTCGCCCCGGTGCCACGCTCCCCGGTGGCGGACGCCCGCATCGCGGCGAGCGAGGCCACGCCCGCGGCGTCCAGCGGCGCCCCGGTGTTCGCGGCGCGCAGCACCCAGGCGCCGTCGGCGCCGTCGGCACCGGTCGCGCCGGTCGCGCCGGTCGTGCTGCCGGTCGCGTCGCCGGTGGAGCGACGGCCCGACGGCCGCAGCGTCAGGAGCAGACGGCCGGGCACCCCGGCGCGAGCGGCGGCGTCGGCGGCGTTCTGCGCGAGCTCGACGACCACGCGGTCGCGGTAGGAGCCGTGGGCGTGGTCCTCCTCGGTGTTGGCGTCCTCGCGCAACCGGGTCGGCGACGACCGCCAGGCCTCGAGGACGGCGCGACGCAGCGCCGCGGTCCCGAGGGGGTCGTGGCTCACGCCCCGGGCTCGTCCTCGGCCGTTCGCGACGGCTCCGCCGGCTCGGTGCCGTCCGCGGCGTCGGGTTCGCTCACGGCGTCGGGTTCGCTCACGGCGTCGGTCCCACTCACGACATCGGTCCCGGCCACGACGTCGATCGTCGCCGCAGGAGGCTCGGCCGGAGCCGCTGCCTCGAGCATCGAGACGAGCTCGACGTGCATCTCGTCGATGAGCGGCGCGGCCTCGGGCCAGTCGCTCGGCTGGGGGTCGACGTCCGTCTCGGAGTGCGCGCCGCACCCGTGGTCGAGGCTCACGACCTTGCCGTCGTCGGGCGACCACGCGTTCGCGCACACGCCGAACACCTGGCCGAGCGCGCCCTGGAGCGGCACGAGGAAGCCGCAGGACCCGCACTCGGCCGCCGACGCGACGGCGCCGCGCGTCGTCGGGCCGCGCGAGCCGCGGTACCAGCGCTCCGCGGCCTCGTCCCGACCCTCCGGCGAGAGCACGCGGGCGCGAGCGAGCGCGAGCTCCTCGATCGCGACGGCGTCCTCCTGCTCGTCACCTGTCGGGACGTAACCGGGCTCGAGGCGCGGGTCGTCGGCGCGGAACGGCAGCACGTCGCCAGGACCCACGTCGCCCGGCTGCAGGCGCTCGGACCACGGCAGCCAGGCGGGCGCGAGCAGCGCGCCGTCACCGGGCAGGAGCTCGACCTCGCACACCGTCGCGACGCGCCCGCGGGGCACGCGCGCGAGGGTCACGGTCCAGTGCCAGCCGGCGTAGCCGCGCATCGTGCACGCGAACCGGTGGGAGATGAGCCGGTCGGCCTCCGCGACGGTGCCGAGGTGCTCGCCGACGTCCTGCGGGTTCTCCGCGACCTCCTCGGCCGCGGCGCGGGCGATGTCGACGGCGCCCGTCAGGACGGCGTCGCGCGCGGCACGCGCGGACACCCCACGCGCGCGCTGCTCGGCGGCTGCCACGGCACTCATGCTCAGGCCTCGATCTCGTCCGCGACCGCGCGCAGCACGGCGGCGACCTTCGTCGTCTTGTCCTTCTCCGGGTACCGGCCGCGGCGCAGGCCGTTGCCGATCCCGTCGAGCTCCTTGATGAGGTCCTCGACGATCACGGCCATCTCGTCGGCCGAGCGGCGCTTGGCCTTCACGACCGACGGCGCGGGGTCGAGGAGCTTGACGGCGAGCGCCTGCGGGCCACGACGGCCGTCGGCGACGCCGAAGTCGACGCGCGCTCCGGGCTTGGGGGCGGGCGCGCCCGCGGGGAGCGCGGAGGCGTGCAGGAAGACCTCGCCGCCGTCGTCGTCGGCGATGAAGCCGAAGCCGCGCTCGGTGTCGAACCACTTGACCTTGCCGGTGGGCACGTGGACCTCGTTCGTGCTCGTAGGGATCAGAACCCTCAGGCTACCGGCCTCGTCGGGCAGCCGCCGCATCGATACCGCCCGCCGGACGGCAGCTCAGGGCGCAGCGCTCCCCGGGTCGGCGGCGCGCCCGACGACGCCGAGGTCCGCCCCGACCCGCAGGGCCACGGCGTCGAACCACGACGCGCGGTCGCCGACCGTGCGCTCCAGGTGCCCGAACAGCTCGAACGAGACCGTGCCGAACAGGGTCGTCCAGGCGACGAGGGTCCGCACGACGCTCTCCGTCGGCGCGTCCGGACCGACGAGCCCGCGCGCCGCGACGTAGGCGCGGGCGTCGGCGACGAGCGCGGTGGCGTCGGCGGCGCCCACCGGCGCCGGGACGGGTTCCCGCCCGGCCGCCCACGCGTCGCCGACGATCCGGACGAGGACCCGCACGACCCGCGTCGCGGGCTCGACGGTGTCGCGCGGCGCGGCGTAGCCCGGGACCGGCGTGCCGTAGAGCAGCGCGAAGTCCCCCGGCCGCGCGACGCACCACGACCGCAGCGCGCGGCACGCGGCGACCCAGCGACCCTCGAGGTCTTCGCGCGCGACGGCGGCCTCCGCGCCCTCGACGGCGGCGCCGAGCTCGTCGTAGCACTCGACGAGCAGCGCCGTGAGGAGCGCGTCGCGGCTCGGGAAGTACCGGTACACGGCCGACGACACCATGCCGACGTCGCGCGCGACCGCCCGGAGGGAGAGGGCGCTCGGGCCGTCGGTCGCGAGCCGGGCGCGCGCGGCGTCGAGGATCTCGCGCGTCAGGGTCTCTCGGGCCAGGGCGCGGGCGTTCCGGGGTGCTGCCATGCGGTCCAGGGTGGCAGAGGAGAGCACTGCACGCCAATGAGAGCAGTGCTCTTGCTTTCGCGCTGCGCCCGTGCCACGCTCCTCACAGTGAGAGCACCGCTCTCGGAAATGGAGACCGCCATGACCAGCACCCCTCTCGACCGCCACGTCGTCGTCGGCGCCGGCCCGGTCGGACGCCACGTCGCCGACCTGCTCGCCGCGCGGGGGTCGTCCGTCACCGTCGTCACGCGCAGCGGTCGCGACACGGGGATCCCCGGGGTCCGGCACGTCGCGCTCGACGCGGCCGACACCGACGCGCTCAGCCGCCTGGCCGACGGCGCCGACGTGCTCCACAACTGCGCCAACCCGGGCGACTACACGCAGTGGGAGCGCGTGTGGCCGCCGCTCGCCGCGTCGATGCTCACGGCCGCCGAGCGGAGCGGAGCCGTCTACGCGATCACCGGCAACCTCTACCCGTACGGACCCGTCGAGGGACCCCTGAGCGAGGACCTGCCCGACACCGCGACCGACCACAAGGGCGTGCTGCGCGCCCGGCTCTGGGCCGACGCGCTCGCCGCGCACGACGCCGGGAAGGTCCGCGTCGTCGAGGTGCGCAGCGCGGACTTTATGGGTCCGGGCGTCGGTGCCAACGGCCACGTGTCGCGCGTCCTCCCGGCGGCGTCGCGCGGGAAGGCGGTGACGATGATCGGTCGCACGGACCTGCTGCACACCTTCACCGACGTGCAGGACACCGCGCGCACGCTCGTCGCGGCCGCCGAGGACCCCGGCGCGCACGGCCGCACGTGGCACACGCCGAGCAACGCGCCCCGCAGCCAGGAGCAGGCGCTCACGGACGTGCTCGCGAGCGCGGGCCTGCCGCCCGTCCGCGTGCGGTCGCTGCGCGGGGCCGGACTCGCGGCCGTGGGCCTCTTCTCTCCGCTCATGCGCGAGCTGCGCGAGATCGTCTACCAGTGGGAGCGCCCCTACGTCCTCGACGACTCGGCGGCTCGCGCCCGGTTCGGCATCGAGCCGACCCCGTGGGACGAGGTCTGCCGCCGCACCGCGCGCGCCTGAGACGCTCCGGCGGACGGAGACGCGGACGAGGATCCGGCGCCGAGATCGGTTGTTCGGCGTGACCGCAGGGTTTCTGGCCGTCCAGAGGACCGGCGCCTGTGATTCCCGTCCACAGGCCGCGGCCCGCTCGAGACGCCGCGGGGAGAACCCGCGACACGCTCCCTCCATGAGTCCGGACCTCGACCGCCCGATCTTCCTGGCCCGCGAGCACCCGCCCGGCACGGCGGCGCAGGCCGTGCACGACGGCGCGTGGGAACGCGTGCGCCGCGGCGCGTATCGCCCGCAGACCCCGCCGCACGCCTCGCGGTACGCCGCGGAGCGCGAGCTGGCTGCCGACCGCGCCCGTGCGCTGCACCTCCAGCTCGCCGCGGACCACACGCTGAGTCACGCGACGGCCGCGCTGCTCCACGGCTTCCGGCTGTGGTCCGCGCCGAGGACGACGCACGTCGTTCAGACGTACAACGCGTCGAGCGTCTCGGCGGACGACGTCACCCGGCACCGGATCCCGCTCGACCCGGGCGAGCGCGTGATCGTCGGCGGCCTGCCGGTCACCTCCCCCGCTCGTACGGTGGCGGACTGCCTGCGCACGTCGCCCCCGCTCGACGGTCTCGTCGTCGCCGACTCCGCCATGGCGTCCGGCGTCTCCCGCGAGGCCGTCAACGCGGTGCTGGACCGCCAGGTGCCCGGAGCGCGCGGCGTCCGCCGGGCGAGGCACGTCCTCGCGCTCGCCGACCCCGGCGCCGAGTCCGCGTGGGAGTCATGGCTGCGGTACGTCGTGCTGCGCCTCGGCCTGCCGCGCCCGACGACGCAGCTCGAGATCCGCACGTCGATCGGCCGCGTCCGCGCTGACGCCGGCTGGGAGGAGTGGCGGCTGCTGCTCGAGTTCGACGGGCTGGTCAAGTACCGGACCTCCGGCGACGGTCTCGCTCCGCGGGACGACCCGGGTCGCGTCCTCGTCCAGGAGAAGCGGCGTCAGGAGGCGGCCGAGCGCGCCCGGTGGCGGATGCTGCGCTTCATGGCGTCCGACTCGGCGGCATCCGTCGAGCACCGCGTCCTGGCAGTGCTGCCGCCCGAGGTCGTCCGGTCGTTGCGCCCGGACCGCTTGTTGCCGCCGCCGCTCCCTCGGTTTCCTCCCCGCAGACGCTAGCGGCTCGTCGGCGCCAGATCGGCAGTTCGGCGCCAGATCGGCAGCTCGTCTCGAGATCGGTCCTCGCAAGGACCGATCTCGCGCCGGCCTGCCGATCTCGCGAGGTACGACGACGCCCGGCCCGTGCCCGCGCGGGCGCTCCGTCCGCGTAGCATCGAACGGATGGCCACCTCCACCTCCGGACGGTCCGCGACGTTCAGCGACACCCTGCGCTCGAGCGACGACGCGCGACTCGTCGCGCTCCTGACGCGACGCCCCGACCTGGCCACGCCCTCGCCGTCGACGCTGCTGTCGCTCGCCGCCCGCGCGTCGAGCCGCACGAGCCTGGAGCGCGTGCTGGCGGGCCTCAGCGCCTTCGAGCTCCACGTGCTCGAGTCGGTGCTGCTCCTCGACCCGGTGACCGGTCCGACGACGCCCCGCGAGATCGCGGCCGCGCTCGGTATCCGCGGCACGGCAGGCGTCCGGGCGACCACGGAGACCTTGGCGCACCTCTCCGAGGCGGCACTCGTCTGGTCCCCCGACCCCGGGCGTCCCGCGAGCCGTCGTCCCGCTCCCGGCCTCGCCGAGATCCTCGGGCCCTACCCCGCCGGGCTCGGCCCCGCGGCAGGCGTCGCGCCCGACGACGTCCCGGCGATCCCGCTCCCGGCCGACGCCCCGCCCGGTGCGTCGGCCATCCTCGACGCGCTCACGTGGGGCCCACCGGTCGGCGTGGCACCCCGCACCGACCCGGGAGCCCGGCGTGCCGTGGGGTGGCTCGTCGACCGCGGGTACCTGCGCACCACCGAGGACCGGCACGTCGTCCTGCCCCGCGAGGTCGGGCTCGCGCTGCGCGGCGGCCGCACGCACCGTGACGTGCGCACGACGGCACCGGTGCCTGACGTCCGGGAGGTCCCTGGGGCGACCGTCGACGCGGAGTCCGCGAGCGCCGGGATCGAGGCCGTGCGGCTCGTGGCGCGGCTCGTCACGGCCTGGCAGGAGGAACCGCCGGGCGTGCTGCGCTCCGGCGGGCTCGGCGTGCGGGAGCTGCGCCGCGCCGCCGCGACGCTGGAGGTCGAGGACGCGACGGCGGCAGCGGTCGTCGAGCTCGCCGCCGCGGCGGGGCTGGTCGCGGACGACGGCGACGACCCGCCGTCGTTCACCGCGACCGCGGCGGCCGAGGACTGGCTCGACGACGACCTCGGCGACCGCTGGGCGACGCTCGCGCGCGGCTGGTGGCGCTCACGCCGCACCCCGTGGCTCGTGGGCAGCCGCGACGAGAAGGGGGCCCTGCGCGGCGCGCTCGACCCGGAGCTGTGGCGTCCGTGGGTGCCGCGGCTGCGGAGCACGGTGCTCGACGTGCTCGCGGCCCTCCCCGGACGCGGACCCGCGGCACCCGAGGTCGTCGAGGTCCTGCGCTGGCGCACGCCGCGCGCGGTGCCGCCGGAGCAGGCGGTCGCCGGCCTGCTGCGCGAGGCCGCGCTGCTGGGCGTCACGGGCGCGGGGGCACTCTCGGCGCCGGGGCGCGCGCTGCTCGGCCAGGCCGACGAGCCCGCTCCGGCGCTCCCCGCCGCGTTCGAGGCCGTCCTGCCGCCCGAGGTCGACGAGCTCCTGCTGCAGGGCGACCTCACGGGGATCGTGCCGGGGCGTCCGTCGGGCCCGCTGAGCCGGCTCGTGGAGATCGCGGCCGACGTCGAGTCGCGCGGCGCCGCGACGACGGTCCGGTTCTCCGCCGAGTCGGTCGTGCGCTCGCTCGACCACGGGCGCACGGCGGACGACCTGCTCGCCGAGCTCGCGGCGCACTCGCGCACGCCGGTCCCCCAGGCGCTCGAGTACCTCGTGCGGGACGCCGCGCGACGGCACGGGCGCGTGCGCGTCGGCTCCGCGTCGAGCTACGTCCGGGCCGAGGACCCGGCGCTGCTCGCGGGCCTGGTCGAGGCGACCGCGCTGCGGCACCTCGGGCTCGTGCGGATCGCACCCACCGTCCTCGTCGCGGCCGTCCCGGCGGGCGAGCTCCAGGCGGCGCTGCGCGCCCGCGGCGTGGTCTCGGCGGTCGAGGGGCCGGACGGGCGGGTGCTGGTGGCCGACGGCGGCCGGCGCCCCGGTCCGCCCGGTGGCGGTCGTCTGGTGGTCGGCCGACGACGTGCCCGCGCGGCGGCGGCGGGCTTCGGTCCGGGCGCCGACGACGACGGACCGCGACCCGGCGACGGGCGCTCCGGTCCGGCCGGCGAGAGGTACGCGGCGCTCGTCGCGCGACTGCGCGCGGCCGACGCGGCCGACGCGGCGGCTCAGGGTCAAGGTCAAGGGCACGACGACGGCGGACCGTCGGGCCGTGCCGACGCCTCGTCGTCCCGACGGCAGAACGGCTCCGCCCTGCCCGGCGCCCCGGGAGGTGCGACGGGTCGCGGGGGCGGGCGGGCGTCGTCGGGCACGGGCACGGCCGCGGCGGGCTCGACGACCGGACGCTCGGCGGACCCGGACCCGGACCCAGACGTGGCGCTCGCGGACGGATCAGCGGTGCGCGGTGCGGGCCGACGCGCCGGGGACGATGGAACAACGGACCCGGCGGCCGCGTTGGGTCTCCTGCGCGAGGCGATCGCGGACGGCTCGTCGGTGTGGCTCGAGGTCGTGGGGTCCGTCGGGACCCCGACCCGGCGGCTCGTGCGACCGCTCACGCTCGACGCCGGGCGGCTGCGTGCGCAGGATCCCGCGCGCGACGCGGAGCTCACCGTCGCGGTGCACCGCATCGCCTCCGTCGCCCCGGCGCGGTCGAGCGACCACGACGGGGCGAGATAGAACCGTGGTCGCCGAGGTAGAGCCCTGGTACCGACGACCACCGCTCCATCTCGCCGACCACGGCTCTACCTCGCACACCACGGCACTACCTCGGCAAGGAGACGCATGACCGACGGCCCCCTCATCGTCCAGAGCGACAAGTCGCTGCTGCTCGAGGTCGACCACCCGCGCGGCGACGAGGCGCGGCGCGCCATCGCGCCGTTCGCCGAGCTCGAGCGCGCCCCCGAGCACGTGCACACGTACCGGCTGACCCCGCTCGGGCTGTGGAACGCGCGCGCCGCGGGCCACGACGCCGAGCAGGTCGTGAACACGCTCATCGAGTACTCGCGCTACCCGGTGCCGCACGCGCTGCTCATCGACATCGCCGAGACGATGTCGCGCTACGGGCGGCTCACGCTCGCGCAGCACCCGGTGCACGGGCTCGTGCTCGAGGCGACGGACCGCGCCGTGCTCGCGGAGGTGCTCAAGTCGAAGCGCACGGCGGGCCTCGTGGGCGAGCGGATCGACGAGACGACCGTCGTCGTGCACCCCTCCGAGCGCGGTCACCTCAAGCAGGTGCTCGTCAAGCTCGGCTGGCCCGCCGAGGACCTCGCGGGCTACGTGGACGGCGAGAAGCACGAGATCGCGCTCAGCCCCACGACGCCGCCGCGCACCGCGGGCGACGCGCCGAAGCCCTGGGAGATGCGGCCCTACCAGGCCCAGGCCGTGGACGGGTTCTGGCACGGCGGGAGCGGCGTCGTCGTGCTGCCGTGCGGCGCCGGGAAGACGATCGTCGGCGCGGGCGCCATGGCGAGGTCCGGGACCACGACGCTCATCCTCGTGACGAACACTGTGAGCGCGCGCCAGTGGCGCGACGAGCTCGTGCGGCGCACGACGCTCACCGAGGACGAGATCGGCGAGTACTCGGGTGCCCGCAAGGAGATCAAGCCGGTCACGATCGCGACGTACCAGGTGCTCACGACGAAGCGGAAGGGCGTCTACACGCACCTCGAGCTGCTCGACGCCCGCGACTGGGGCCTCGTCGTCTACGACGAGGTGCACCTGCTGCCCGCGCCGATCTTCCGCATGACCGCGGACCTGCAGGCGCGGCGCCGGCTCGGCCTGACGGCGACGCTCGTGCGCGAGGACGGTCGCGAGGACGAGGTGTTCTCGCTCATCGGGCCGAAGCGCTACGACGCGCCGTGGAAGGACATCGAGGCGCAGGGCTACATCGCGCCCGCCGACTGCGTCGAGGTGCGCCTCACGCTGCCCGAGTCCGACCGCATGACGTACGCCGTGGCCGAGCCCGAGGACAAGTACCGGCTCGCGGCCACGGCGACGGGCAAGAACCGCGTGGTCGAGCAGATCGTCGCGCAGCACCCGGACGACCAGGTGCTCGTCATCGGCCAGTACCTCGACCAGCTCGAGGAGCTGAGCAACCACCTCGACGCCCCGCTCATCACCGGCGCGACGACGGTCCGCGAGCGCCAGCGCCTGTTCGAGGCGTTCCGATCGGGCGAGATCTCGCGGCTCGTGGTGTCGAAGGTCGCGAACTTCTCCATCGACCTCCCGGAGGCGTCGGTCGCGATCCAGGTGTCGGGCTCGTTCGGCTCGCGCCAGGAGGAGGCGCAGCGCCTCGGCCGCGTCATGCGCCCCAAGGCGGACGGCCGCACGGCGCACTTCTACGCCGTCGTCGCGCGCGACACCGTCGACCAGGACTTCGCCGCGCACCGCCAGCGGTTCCTCGCCGAGCAGGGCTACGCGTATCGCATCGTGGACGCCGAGGACCTCGGCGTCGACGCCTGACCGGAGTCCGGCGGAGAGCGGGCCCCGGCGCGGCGTGATCGTTGCGGTGCCGGGGCGGACGTGCGACGCACGACGGCGCTCCCGCCGTCGTGCACGCGCCCTCCGGTGCGGCCGCGGGCGCGGCGCCTGGGAGCGCTACCAACTCCTTACTGACAAGCAAGTCAGCCCTGGCCTATGCTCCCGACAACCGGTGCGACGACGCTCCGGCGCCGGCGCGACGAGCGCCGGGTCCAGGTTCGAAGGAGAACACCCCGTGACCCTCTCGTTCAGAGACTCGTCCCGCACCCGTGCGGGACGCCTCCACGTCCGCGCGCGAGGCGCCCGGGCCGCGACCGCCGCGGTCAGCGCCGCCGCGGTCGCCCTGACCGGCACGTTCGCCGGAATCGCGCTGGCCGCCCCCGCGGCCGCCGCCGACCCCGACCTCGGGCCGAACGTCACCTTCATCGACGAGACCTGGTCGGTCGACGAGATCAACACCTATCTCGCGTCCATCAACGACGAGGCGGAGTTCAGCCAGAACCGGCACGCCGTGTTCTTCGAGCCGGGCGTCTACGGCTCGGCCGCCGGGCAGGACAACCCCGCCACGGCCACCGGCATGGTCAACCAGGAGGTCGGCTACTACACCACGATCGCAGGACTGGGCGCCCAGCCGGGCGACGTGCTCATCAACGGCGCCCTGAGCGTCCAGCCCGTCGTCACGTGCCCGAACAACCCGTGGTCGTGCCAGGACCCGGGCTCGCTCACGCGCTTCTGGCGCTCGCTCAGCAACGTCGCGATCAACCCCATCCAGCGGCCGGTGGACGAGGACGCCACGCGTCCGTTCCCCGCCGGCTCGACCGCGCCCCACCAGATGCGCTTCGCGGTCTCGCAGGCCGCGCCGATGCGGCGCGTCGACATCCGCGGCGACCTCACCGTCTTCGGCGCGTACGGCGAGTACGCGTCCGGCGGCTACCTCGCCAACTCGCGCATCACGGGGACGCTCGTCACCGGCTCCCAGCAGCAGTGGTTCACGCGCAACTCCGAGGTGGGCACCTGGGACGGCGGCGTGTGGAACATGGTGTTCTCCGGCGTCGAGGGCGCTCCCGCGACGGACTTCGGCGACCCACTGCCGAACAACGCCGTGGGCGTCAAGACGACGCTCGACACGACCCCCGTCAGCCGCGAGGCCCCGTTCCTGTTCCGCGACGGCGAGGACCTCGCCGTGTTCGTGCCGAACGCGCGCACCGACACGCGCGGCACCGACTGGTCCACGGACGACGCGGCGGGCACGACGCTCGGGCTCGACGAGTTCTACATCGCCCACGAGGGCGACACCGCGGCGCAGATCAACGCCGCGCTGGCGACCGGCAAGAACCTCCTCCTCACCCCGGGCGTGTACCGGCTCGACGAGGCGATCCACGTCGACAACCCCGGCACCGTCGTGCTGGGCCTCGGCTACGCGTCGCTCGCCCCGCAGACCGGCGACGCCGCGCTCGAGGTCGGCGACGTCGCCGGGGTGAAGATCGCCGGCATCACCGTCGACGCCGGTCCCGTGAGCTCCGACGTCCTGCTGCGCGTCGGTCCGGCGGACGCGCAGGAGTCGGACGCGAGCGACCCGACGACCCTCACCGACGTGTTCGTGCGCATCGGCGGCCCCTGGGTCGGCAAGGCGACCACGAGCATCGAGGTCAACAGCGACCACGTCCTGCTCGACCACATCTGGGCGTGGCGCGGAGACCACGGCAACGGCATCGGCTGGGACCAGAACACGGGCGACCACGGCCTGGTCGTCAACGGCGACGACGTGATCGCCACCGGCCTGTTCGTCGAGCACTACCAGAAGAACCAGACGATCTGGAACGGCGAGCGCGGCCGCACGATCTTCTACCAGAGCGAGATCCCGTACGACCCGCCGAGCCAGGCGGCCTTCATGGACGGCGACCGCAAGGGCTATGCGTCGTACCGGGTCGGCGACGACGTGCGGACGCACGACGCGGTCGGCCTCGGGGTGTACTCGTTCTTCAACCAGGGCGTCGACGTGCGCGTCGAGAGCGGCATCCAGACGCCCGTCCGCGCGGGCGTCACGTTCCGCTCGATGACGAGCGTGTTCCTCAACGGGTCCGGTGGCATCAACCACGTCATCAACGACACGGGCTACCCCGCCGTCGGGTCGTTCGCGTCGCCGCAGGTCGTGGCGTACCCCACGGACCTGCCCGACGGGCCCGCCGTCGACGTCCAGGCGTCGGCGCGGTGCCTCGCCGGCAGGGCGTTCGTCGCGGTCCGCGCGACGAACGACGCGGACGTCCCCGTGGACGTCACCCTCACCACGCCCTACGGCTCGCGCACGGTCCAGGACGTCGCGCCGGGCGCCGACGCGTACCAGTCGTTCGCGGTGCGTGCGGGCGCCGTCGACGGCGGGGAAGCGACCGTCTCCGCGGTCGGGGACCTCGGGTCCGGTCCGGTGACGAGCGAGGTCGCGGCGGCGTACGACGCCCGCACCTGCGGCTGACACGCGCGGAGCACGACCGGGAGCCCGCCTCGTCCTCGAGGCGGGCTCCTGCCGTGCTCGCACCGGACGACGCCCGATCGTCGCCGGCCGGCCGTCTCGGGCCCGGTCGCGCCGCCCCCGTCGCCGCTGCCGCCTTGCAGGCCACTGCCCGGTGGGACAGGATCGCGGCGTGAGCCTGCCCGACCACTGGTCCTTCCCGCGTGCCCGCGACACCGCGCGACGTGGATCCTTGGCGGCGCTCGCCCTGGTCGCCGCCCTTGCGGTCGTCGTGGCGGTGGCCGCGCTCCTCGTGCCGTCGGGGACGGCGCACGCCGCGCCCCCGACAGCCGTCGAGGGCGAGATCACGGACCCCGAGGGCGTGCTCGGCGACCGCACGGGCGAGGTCGAAGAGGCCCTCGACCGGCTCGCCGCGGACACCGACCTGCAGCTCTTCGTCGTGTACGTGCCCGACCTCGACGGCATGGACGGCATCGACTGGGCGAACGCGACGGCGAACATGTCGGGGCTCGGGGTCGACGACCTGCTGCTCGCGGTCGGGACGCAGGACCGCCGGTACGGGCTGTCGTACGACACCAACATCGCGCTGAGCGACGCCGACATCGACCGGATCTCGTCCACCGTCGAGGACCACCTGCGCGAGGACGACTGGGCGGGCGCGGCGATCGCCGCGGCGGACACCGCGCGGGAGTCGGCGACCGGCGGCGACGGCGGCGGGGTGAGCTGGTTCCTCGTGCTCGCGGTGGGCGGGCTGCTCGTGCTCGTCGTGGTGCTCGTGGTGCGCGCCGTCGCGAACCGCCGACGTCGCGCCGAGCGCGGTACCGCCACGGGCGGTCCGGCACCCGGCAGCCTGGAGTCGCTGCCGACCGACGAGCTGGACCGTCGTGCGAGCGCCGCGCTGGTCGCGATCGACGACGCCCTGAAGACGTCGGAGCAGGAGCTCGGCTTCGCGCAGGCGCAGTTCGGGATCGAGGCGACGCAGCAGTTCTCCGCGGCGCTGGCTGCGGGCAAGCAGCGGGTGACCGAGGCGTTCGCGCTGCGGCGGCAGCTCGACGACTCCGCCCCCGAGTCGGAGCCGCAGGCCCGCGCGCTGATGGCGCGGATCATCACGCTGTGCGACGACGTCGCGGACGCCCTCGACGCGCAGTCCGCGACGTTCGACGAGCTGCGCGATCTCCAGGCCCGCGCGCCGCAGGTGCTCGACGAGACGGACCAGCGCGCCGCCGAGGTGCTGACCCGAGTCCCGACGGCCCGCACGACGCTCGGCACCCTCGCCCGCACCTATCCCGCGACGGCGCTCGCGTCGGTCGCGCAGAACCCGGACCAGGCGGAGGCGCTCGTCGCGGGGGCGCAGGAGTCGGTTGCCCGGGGCCGCGAAGCGCTGACCCGCAAGGACCGGGCGGCGGCGGTGGCCCTGGCCCGTGCGGCGCAGAACGCCGTCGGCCAGGCGGTCACGCTCCTCGACGCGGTCGAGCGCGCGGGGACGGACCTCGCGCAGGCGGGCGTCCGTCTGGACAAGGGGCTCGCCTCGATCCGGGCGGACCTGGCCGACGCCGGCCGGCTCGCGCCGCAGGACGCCGCGGTGGCGCCCGCCCTCGCCGAGGCACAGGCCGCGGCCGAGGCCGCCTCCACGGTGCACGACGGCGGCGACCCCCTCGCCGCCCTGCGGCGCCTCACCGACGCCGAGGCCGCGCTCGACACCACGCTCGCCCCGTTCCGCGAGCGCGCGGAGCAGGCGGCCCGTGCGAACGCCCTGCTGCGCGAGACGTTGCTGCGCGTGGACTCCCAGGTGCGCGCGACGAACGACTTCATCGAGACCCGGCGCGGCGCCGTCGGGCCCGAGGCGCGGACCCGCCTCTCGGAGGCGATCCGCCTGCTCGGCGAGGCTCGCTCCCTCCAGCCCACGGACCCGGTGACGGCCCTGCAGCGCGCGCAGCAGGCCGACGCGCAGGCGCAGGCCGCCGCGCAGCTGGCCCAGCAGGACGCGTCCCGGTGGGACTCCTCGCAGGGCGGCGGGCTCGGCGGCTTCGGCGGTGGCTACGGCTCGGGCGGAGGGAGCAACGTCGGCGGCATGGTGCTCGGCGGCATCCTGCTCGACTCGATCCTGCGCGGAGGCGGCGGGCGGGGCGGCCGCAGCGGAGGCTTCGGCGGAGGCGGCTTCGGCGGCGGGTTCGGGGGCGGCGGGTTCGGCGGCGGGCGCTCGGGCGGACGGTCCGGCGGCAGGTCGTCGGGCGGCCGCTCGGGACGCGGCGGGCGGTTCTGACGAGCCGAACCCCTCAGGCTCCTGGGCCACCGCACCCGCGGCCCGGCACCAGACGGCACGGCACCAGACGGCAGGCAGCACGACCCGGTCAGGGCAGGACGCAACGACAGGAGAGGCACCATGGCGGAGAAGCAGAGCATCTTCGGGCGCATCGCTCAGCTCACGAGGGCCAACATCAACGCGCTGATCGACGGCGCCGAGGACCCGCAGAAGATGCTGGACCAGCTCGTGCGGGACTACACGAACAACATCGCCGAGGCCGAGCAGGCGGTCGCGCAGACCATCGGGAACCTGCGCCTCGCCGAGCAGGACTACAACGAGGACGTCGCGGCGGTGCAGGAGTGGGGCCAGAAGGCCCTCGCCGCGTCCGCGCAGGCCGACCGCTACCGCCAGGCCGGCGACACCGCGAACGCGGACAAGTTCGACAACCTCGCCAAGCTCGCGCTGGGCAAGCAGATCGCCGCCGAGGGCGAGGTGCGCCAGGCGGAACCGCTCATCGCGTCGCAGCGCGACACCGTCGAGAAGCTCAAGTCCGGCCTCGCGCTCATGAAGGACAAGCTCGGCGAGCTGCGCTCGAAGCGCGACTCGCTCGTCGCCCGCCAGAAGAGCGCGCAGGCGCAGCAGACCGTGCAGGGTGCCATCAGCTCGATCAACGTCCTTGACCCCACGAGCGAGATCTCCCGCTACGAGGACATGGTGCGGCGCGAGGAGGCGATGGCGATGGGCCAGGCCGAGGTCGCGGCGTCGAGCCTCGACGCGCAGTTCGCCGAGCTCGAGACCTCCGGCGAGACGATCGAGATCGAGGCGCGCCTCGCCGCGCTCAAGGGCGGGTCGGCGTCGACGGCGCCCCAGGTCGCGCCCACGCAGGTCACCCCGGAGATCGGGTCCGGCACGAGCACCCAGGACGCGCCGACGTCCGGCTGGTGACGCGGGGCCCTGGACGCTCGGTCGGGTCCGCGGCGGTGGGTGCGCCCGCGGTGGGGGCGCCCGCGGTGGGGGCGGCGTCGGTGCTCGGGCTGCCGCGCCGTCGCCTCGGTCTGTCAGCCGTCAGTTTGAGGAGCGCGGCTCTGACGCCCTTCGCATCCGACGCCGCCCCCACCGCTCGTGCCTCGCGTCACCTCGACGCGGGGCCGAGCGGTCGACGCCGGGCGGGTCACCATGCGGTCGACGGCGGACGGGTCGTCATGTGATCGGAGGTGAGACGCGTCGCCGAGCGGTCGACGGCGGAACGAGGAAGGGGCCGGGTCGTGGCGGGTCTGGCGGGAGCCCGCGAGGAACGAGCGGGCGGATGGTAGACCCGGCCCCTTCCTCGTGGAGCCGTCGACCGCGGACCCGGCCTCGGAGCTGCGACCGCCCCGGACCTCAGGCGGTGACGAATCGCTGCCCGACGGCGGCACCCACCTCGGCGACGAACGCGGCGGCGAGGCGGCGGCCGCCGTCGGCGATCTCGGTGGCGTGCTCGTCGAACCCTGCGAGCACCGCGGGGGTGTCGACGTCGTCGTAGCGGTCGCACCACCCGGCGAGGCTCGCCCACGAGACCTCGGGGTGGAACTGGACGGCGAGCGCCGAGCCGAGGCGGAACGCCTGGTACGGGTACATGTCCGACGACGCGAGCCACACAGCACCTGCAGGCAGGTCCACGACGGCGTCGCCGTGCGCGCTCGCCACCCAGCGGACCGGGTCGTCGCCGGCCGCGAGGGCCCCGAGCACCGGGTCGATCGTGGCGTCGTGCCGCCAGAACACCTGCGTCGCGCCGACCTCGCGCCCGGGCGGCGCGGCCACCTCGACCCGGCCCCCGCCCGCGACGGCGAGGAGCTGCGCGCCGAGGCAGATGCCGAGCGCCGGGACGCCGGACGTCGCGGCCGCGAGCAGCAGCTCCCGGACGGCGGGCAGCCAGGGTGCCCGGGCGTCGTCGTGGGCGGACATGTGGCCGCCGAGCACGACGAGCCCGTCGGCGACCTCCCCCACCGTGGGGACGGGCTCGCCGTCGTACGCACGCACGACGTGGACGTCCGCGTCGAGGTGGTCGGCGTACGTGTCGAGCGTGACGTCCGGAGAGCTCTGGACGACCGTGAGGCGCACGGTCGGGTGCGCAGGGCCTGACGGGTTGTCGAACGTGGTCACGGGGCACGACCGTACCCAGTAGCCCCCCGCTGCGCACAAACTTCCACGTCACGGACCGTGGGAGGGTCGCCGGTGGCCCGGCACCCCGCCGTCGCCGCGACCACGACGACCGATCGAGATCCGACCCATCCGCCTTCCCGCCTGCACCGAACCCTTCCCGTGGTCGCGAGAGCCGCGACCCGTCGAAGGGAGCACCACCATGAGGACGCGCACACGCACCGCCCTGGCGGTCCCGGCACTGTCCCTGGCCGCAGCCCTCGCCGTCGCGGGTCCCGCGGCGGCCGCCGACACCACCCAGGGCGACCTCTCGCCCGTCGCCCTCAACGGCGTGGAAGGGAGCGGCACGGCCATGGTCTGGGTCGACGGCACCACGCTGAACGTCGAGGTCGAGGCCACCGGGTTGCTGCCGGGCAGCCCGCACGCGGCGCACATCCACTTCGCGCCCGACGCGCGCCACGAGTGCCCCGCCGCGAGCGACGACGCCGACGGCAGCGGCACGCTCACCACGTCGGAGGGGGTCCCGGCGTACGGCGCCGTCCAGGTCTCGCTCACGACCAGCGGCGACACGTCGCCCGACCACGCGCTCGACGTCGCCCACTTCGACACGGCCGAAGGCGGCGACATCACGTACCAGCGCGGCGAGATCGAGGTGTCGCAGGAGGTCGCCGACGCGATCTCGGGCGGCGAGGCCGCCGTCGTGATCCACGGCGTCGACCACGACGGCGACGGCGCCTACGGCGGGGACACCATGTCCGACCTCGACCCGGCGCTGCCCGCCGAGGCGACCGACCCCGCGCTGTGCGGGGTCATGACGGTGTCGCAGATGTCCGAGATGCCGCAGGGTGGCGTGCAGACCGGGAGCGGCTCGACCGCCGGCGTCGAGAACGCCGGACTGATGGCGGGCGGCGTGGCCGCGCTGCTCGCGGGCGGCGTCCTGCTGGTCCGCGCCCGTCGCACGGCTCGCGCGGAGCGCTGATGACGGGCGACGCCCGGGTGCGCCGCGGCGTCGTCGTGGCCGCCGCCGCCCTCCTCCTCGGAGGGGGCGCGGCGGTGGCCGTCGGTGTCGCCGGACAGCAGCCCGACCCGCCGGCCGTCCAAGAGCGGTCCGTGCCCGCGGCGGACGGTCTGCCCGCCCCCACCGCGAGCCCGTCCGGCCCGCCGGCGCCGCCGGCTGCCGTCCCGACCGAGGAGACGAAGGAGGCGGCGGAGGCGGTCGAGGAGCAGCCGCTTCCGACGACCGTGCGCATCCCGTCGATCGGCGTCGAGTCCGACCTCATCACCCTCGGTCTCGCCGACGACGGCACGATCGCCGTCCCCGAGGGGCCCGACGTCGACCGCGCGGCCTGGTTCGACGGCTCGCCCCGGCCGGGCGCGACGGGGCCTGCGGTGATCGAGGGGCACGTCGACAGCGAGGGCGGCCCGTCCGTCTTCCACCAGCTGGCCCGTGTCGTTCCCGGCGACGAGGTCGTGGTGGACCGCGCGGACGGGTCGACGGTCACGTTCGTCGTGGAGGACGTGCAGCAGCACCCGAAGGACGCGTTCCCGACCCTCGCGGTCTACGGCAACACGGCCGCGCCTGAGCTGCGGCTCATCACGTGCAGCGGTGGCGTCGACCCCGCGACGGGCCACTACACGGACAACACCGTCGTGTTCGCCCGCCTCGCGGACCGGTGAGCCCTCTCGCGGCTAGGGTGGTCGACATGTCTGACCCCCAGATCGTCGCGCCCCCGCCCGTCGTCGAGCAGCCGCGCCGCACGTACCTCGTCGTGGACGGCGAGAACATCGACGCGACGCTCGGCATGAACGTCCTCGGGCATCGCCCGGCACCCGAGGAGCGTCCGCGCTGGGATCGGATCGTCGACTTCGCGCGTCAGGCGTGGGGTCAGGACGTCACGCCTCTGTTCTTCCTCAACGCGTCGTCCGGGCAGATGCCCATGTCGTTCGTGCAGGCCCTGCTCGCGATGGGCTACCGACCCATCCCGCTCGCGGGGACGGGCAGCGAGAAGGTCGTGGACATCGGTATCCAGCGCACCCTGGACGCGCTGCGCGACCGACCGGGCGACGTCCTCCTCGCGAGCCACGACGGCGACTTCCTGCCGCAGGTCGAGACGCTCCTGGAGGACCCGGACCGGCGCGTGGGCGTGCTGGCGTTCCGCGAGTTCGTCAACGTGCGCCTCTCGGAGCTCACCGCGCGCGGTCTCGAGGTGTTCGACCTCGAGGACCACGCCGGGGCCTTCACGACGATGCTCCCGCGCGTGCGGATCATCCCCCTCGCCGACTTCGACCCGCTGCGCTACCTCTGACGCGTGCCGCGGGCTGCGCGCTCAGACGTGCAGCTCGCGGTACAGCGGGGTGGGGAACGACGCCGTCGTGCCGTCCCCGTCGAGCAGGCCGGCGATGCGCGCTGCCTCCGCCTCGACGGCGGCCTCCGCGTCCGCGCCGACGTCCTCGAGCAGGCGGTATGCGGGCTCCCCGCCGCGGCGCACGGTCCACGCGCCGACGATCCGCCCCTCCCACCAGATCGTCGCGCCGGCGTTGCCGATCGTGTCGAAGAGCCGCTCGCGGTGCGAGCCCAGGTACCAGTCGCGCGCGGCCCAGCCCATCGTGGTCGGGTCCAGCGCGGGCACGAGCGAGACGACACCGTCCAGCGTGTCCGCCGGCAGGTCGAGCGACCCGTCGTCGAGCGCGGCCGCGAGCACGACGCCGGGCGCCGCCGCGCTCGTCCCCGCCCCGCCGGGCGCGCCCACCTCGAGGTCGACCTCGCGCACGTCCAGCGCGCCGAGCGCCGCGCGCGTGTCGCGCAGGTTCCAGCCCGTCCACCACTGCAGGTCCTTCCCTGTCGCGGGGCCGAACACCGCGAGCCACGCCCGCGCGAGCTCGATGCGCGCCGTCGGCTCGTCGACGTCCGGGATCCCGCCCGGGAACCAGTCCTCCATCGGCGCCCACACGTGCCGGTTCGACGACCACGAGCCGCGCGGCTCCCCGCGCACGACGACGCCCTCGGCCGAGAGCATCGACAGGAGCTGGGTCGTCGCGGTCCGGCGCACGTCCCACGACTTCGTGGTGGTCGGCAGGAACGCGGTACGCAGTGCCGGCACGGCGCGGGACAGGCTCGCGCCGTCGAGCGGGCCCTGCTCCGCGAGCGCGGCGTGCACCTGCCGCTCGGTCTCGGCGAGGAACGACTCGGCGTCCTCGATCGGCGGGTCGGTCGGGAGGGTCGCGAGCTCTTTGAGAAGGCGGGTCCGCAGCCGGCGCCCGACCGCCGCGCCCGCGGCGCCGTGCACGACCGGCACCAGCTCGCGCCGCACCACGAACATCGTCCGACGCATCGCGAGCACCTTGACGAGCGTGCGCCGCCCGAACAACGCGTCGCGGACGTCGGAGAGCGCGAGGCCGGGCGCGCGCGCGAGGACCGACAGGTACACGCTCGGCGCGTCGGTCGCGTGCAGCGCGAGGACGCGCTCCACGACGTCCTCGACCGACGTCGCAGCGGGAAGGCCGGGGTGGTCGACGCCGAGCGCGAGCTGACGGGCCACGAGCAGACGACGACGCTGCTCCACGGTGATGCGCACGCCGCCATCCTGCCGGACGCCACCCACGCCACCCACGACCGCGCCGCCGAGCCGCCGAGCCGCCGAGCCGCCGAGCCGCCGAGCCGCCGAGAAGTGAGTTCGCGCCCCGGAATCGGCCAGATCCGGGGCGCAAACTCACTTCTCGGCGGCACGACGCGTGTCGGCACCGGTGGAGCACCTTCCCAGGCAGCTCCCAGAGGACGCGCGCACACTGGATCCATGAGCACTCCCGAGGCACGCCTCGTCGTCGTGGACGACGAGCCGAACATCCGCGAGCTCCTGGCCACCTCCCTGCGCTTCGCCGGGTTCGAGGTGCACGCCGCCGCGGACGGTCAGAGCGCGCTCAAGCTCGTGCGCGACGTCGAGCCCGATCTCGTGGTGCTCGACGTCATGCTCCCCGACATGGACGGGTTCACCGTCACGCGCCGCATGCGCGAGAAGGGCCAGCGCACGCCCGTCGTGTTCCTCACCGCGAAGGACGACACGCGCGACAAGGTGACCGGCCTGACCGTCGGCGGGGACGACTACGTGACGAAGCCGTTCAGCCTCGAGGAGGTCGTCGCCCGCATCCGCGCCGTGCTGCGCCGGACCCACTCCGAGCCCGTCGACGACGCCGTGCTGCGCTTCGCCGACCTCGAGATGGACGAGGACTCGCACGAGGTCCGCCGCGCCGGGATCGACGTCGACCTGTCCCCCACCGAGTTCAAGCTCCTGCGCTACCTCATGCTCAACGCCGGCCGCGTGCTCTCGAAGGCGCAGATCCTCGACCACGTGTGGCAGTACGACTGGGGCGGCGACGCGAACATCGTCGAGTCCTACATCTCCTACCTGCGGCGCAAGATCGACAACCTCACCGTGCCCGGCCCCGACGGCGCGCCCGTGGCCCTGCCGCCGCTCATCCACACCAAGCGCGGCGTCGGGTACCTGCTGCGGCAGCCGCCGGGCGCGCCGTCGGCCTCATGACCGCAGGGTCCGACGGCACGGCGACGTCCGACGGCACGGCGACCGACGCGCGCGCCGTGCCGCCCCCTCCGCCCGGCGACGCCGCGCGCCCGGCCGGTGACCCGGCGTCGGGCACGTCCGGCGGCTCGGCCGCGGCGGCCGGGGAACCGGGTGTCCCGGGCCCGACGGCGCAGCGCCCCTACGGCCGGCCCGTCCCCACCGGGGACTGGAGCTGGTTCGCGCGCGTGCCCCTGCGCGCCCGGCTCGTCGCGATCATCGTGCTGCTGCTCGTCGCCGGACAGGGGATCGCCGCGCTCCTGACGACGACCGTCGTGTCGCAGTACCTCGTCGACCAGGTCGACGACCAGCTCCGGCGCTCGGCGAGCACGGTCGCCTGGTCCACGATCACGCAGGACACGCAGCGCAGCCGGCTGCCCAGCGACTACTACGTGCTCGCCCGTGACCTCCAGGGCGGCGAGGTACCCCTGAGCTGGCCCGCCACGGTGAGCCTGTACGGCGAGCCGGACATCCCCGCACTCTCGGACCAGGAGATCGAACAGCTGAACGGCGACCCGTTCACGGTGTCGTCGTCCGGCGGGTCGGACCCGGCGCAGTGGCGCGTCGTCTCGCGGTTCGTGCGGTTCGACGACCAGGTCGTCGGGACCGCCTTCGTCGCGCTCCCGCTCACGGGGATCCACGAGACCGTCAAGGTCCTCGGCCGCACGCTCGCGCTGTCCGCGCTGGGGATCGCGCTCGTCGGCGGGGCGGTCGCGTACCTCGCGGTGCACCGCGCGCTGCGGCCGCTGCGCGAGATCGAGGAGACCGCAGCGGGCATCGCCGCAGGTGACCTCGCGCGCAGGGTGCGACCCGCTCCGCCCACGACCGAGGTGGGTTCGCTCGCGGCGTCGCTCAACGCGATGCTGTCGCAGATCGAGGAGGCGTTCGCCGTGCAGGAGGCCTCGGAGGCGCGCATGCGGACGTTCGTGTCCGACGCGAGCCACGAGCTGCGCACGCCGCTCGCGACGATCCGCGGGTACGGCGAGCTGTACCGGATGGGGGCGCTCGACACGCCCGAGAAGGTCGACGACACGATGGGCCGCATCGAGGACTCGGCGACCCGCATGGGCACGCTGGTCAACGACCTGCTCGCGCTCGCGCGCCTCGACGAGGGCCGGCCGCTGCGCCACGAGCCCGTCGACCTCGCCGCGCTCGCCAAGGATTCCGCGCAGGACCTGCACGCGCTCGACCCGTCGCGAGACGTGCAGGTCGTCGGGCTCGCGGCGGGGTCGGTCGCGCCGGACCCGCTGCGCGTCGTCGGAGACGAGGACCGGTTGCGGCAGGTGCTGGCCAACCTGGTGGGCAACGTCGCACGGCACACGCCGCGCGGCACGGCCGCGCAGATCGCCCTCGGTGTCGTCGCGGCACCCCCGCCGCCCGCGACCAGGACCGCTGCCGGGGACGCCGAGCACGGCGCCCGGCCCGGCGCGACGGCGGTGCTCGAGGTCCGCGACCACGGCCCCGGCGTGCCCGCCGGGCAGGAGGACCGGGTGTTCGAGCGCTTCTACCGGGCGGACTCGTCCCGCAACCGCGCGTCCGGCGGCTCGGGCCTCGGGCTCGCGATCGTGGCGGCGATCGTCGCCGCCCACCGGGGCCACGTCTCGGTGCGCACGACCGACGACGACGGCGGGCTGACCGTCCGCGTGGAGCTCCCGCTCGCCCCCTGACGACGTCGTGTCAGGGTTACCGGTCACGCGGGTGCCCTGTGACCCTGACAGACGGCGCGACGTCGCCTCCTGTCAGGCTCACAGGTCACGTGGGTGACCTGTCGTCCTGACACCACACCGCCGAGCAGGGCTACGATGGCGCGTCGTCGTCAGTGGATCGACCTAGGCTGAGATCGAAGGCCCGGCAGGGACGCTGACGACGCCGGGCCTACCGGTCGGTTCCCCCGGCCGGTGCCGCTCCTCCCTCGTCGTCGAAGAAGGCTGATCTCCATGGGCGTCACGAGCATCGACGCACCGCAGTGGTTCCTCTCCTCGTTCGTCCGCAGCGCCCGGGGCGCCGGGGCGACCGCGTCGGACGACGCGATCCGCGCCGTCGGGCAAGGGCTCCTCGACCGCTGGGACACCCCGGGTCGCAACTTCCACAACCTGCGTCACCTCGCCGACGTGCTCGGTCGCGTGGACGAGCTCTCGCAGGAGACCCACGACCCCGACCTCGTGCGGCTCGCCGCCTGGTACCACGGCGCGGTCTTCGACGCGAAGGGCCGCGCGACGTACGCGAACAAGGGCGGCGAGGACGAGACGGCGAGCGCGGCGCTCGCGCTGGCCGAGCTGACGGAGCTTGGCGTCCCCGAGGACTCGGCGCGCCGTGTCGCCCACCTCGTGAACGCCCTCGTGCGGCACGCGCCCGACCCCACGGACTTCGACTGCGCCGTGCTGTGCGACGCCGACCTGGCGATGCTCGCCGCCGAGCCGCAGCGCTACAAGGAGTACCTCAAGGACGTGCGCGACGAGTACGCGCACATCCCGCCCGAGGACTACGTCAGGGCGCGCATGGCCATCCTCACCAAGCTGCTCGAGCGGCGGTCGCTGTTCTCCAGCCCGCTCGGCACGGCCTGGGAGGAACCCGCTCGACAGAACCTCGACGCCGAGCTCCAGCGCCTGCGTAAGGAGCAGATCAAGCTCGCGCAACGATCCACGCCGTCCACAACCCCCATCGCCTGAGCGGTCGTCCACAGGTGCGCCGCTACCCCGAACCAGGCCACCGCCCGCTCCCCTAGCGTCCTCGACGAGCCCGGCAGACGACCGGGCCGCGCGGCCCGCACGGTCGCCGGACACGACGGAGGACGACGATGAGCAGGTACGAGGTCGACAGCGCGCGCGTCGCGCAGGCCAGCACGGCCGTGAACGGGTCGGTGACGGCGATCCGCTCGGAGGTCGCGGCGATGATGCGGCATCTCACGGACCTGCAGGCGTCGTGGCGCGGCGGAGCCGCCGACGCCTTCACGGGAGTCATGGTGCAGTGGCAGGGCACCCAGGTCCAGGTCGAGGCGGCGCTCGACGCGATCACCGCCGCGCTCGGCTCGGCCGCGCAGACGTACGCGGACGCCGAGGCCCAGGCGTCGCGCCTGTTCGTCGCCCGCTGACGGGCAGCAGGCGGTCGGGCGAGGACTGCGCCGGCGGTGGCAGCCGCAGCTCAGGCGTCGGTGCCGACGACGGCGAGCACGTCCCCGGGTGCGACGTGGTCGCCGGGGCGGACCAGGACCTCGATGACGCGTCCCAGCACGGTCGTCGTCACCGGCAGCTCGAGCTTCATCGCCTCGAGCACGACGACGGTGCCTCCCGCGCGCACCTCGTCGCCCGGCTGCGCCTCGACCCGCCAGACGACGCCGCCGAGGGGGGCCCGCAGCACCGTCCGTCCGGGCACGGGCTGCACCGTGGTCTCGCCGCGCGACCGGCGCCCGCGACGCCCGGGGGCGCCGACGAGCTCGCCCGCGCCCTTCCACGCCTCGAGCTCGCGGTCGAACGCGGCGCGGCGGGACCGGGCGACGGCCGCGATCTCGTCGGCGTGCTCCGCAAGCAGGTCGAGGTGGGCGCGCCCGGAGAAGGTCCCCGGGACCGTCGGCACGTCGAGCACACCTGCCCGGGCGGCGGCCCGCCGTTCGACGAGCTCCGCCACGTCGACCGGCTCCCACACGATGCGGTCGAAGGCGCGGAACAGCCACGGGACGCCGGGCTCGAACGGGCCGCGCTGAGCGTGGGGTGCCCAGATCGGCACCGTGCGGCCGACGAGCTGGTACCCGCCCGGGCTGTCCATCCCGTAGACGCACAGGTACGTCCCGCCGAGCCCCACGGCGTCGGCCGGTGTCCAGGTCCGCGCGGGCGTGTACTTCGTCGTGAGGAGGCGGTGCCGCGGGTCGACCGGCAGGGCGAGCGGCGCGCCGAGATAGACGTCGCCCAGACCGAGCACGAGGTACTCCGCGTCGAGCACGGTGCGGCGCACGTCGTCCACGGAGCCGAGCCCGTTGACGCGCCGCACGAAGTCCGCGTTGGACGGGAGCCACGGGGCGTCCTCCCGGACGGCCGCCGCGTACCGCTCGACGGCCTCGTGGATCGCGGGGTCGTCCCAGCTCAGCGGAAGGCGGAGCACGCGGCTCGGGACCTCGATCTCCGCGGACGGCGGGAGGTCGCCCTCGATCTCCTCGAGGAGCCCGACGAGACGTCGCGCGGGCAGCTCGTCCGGGTCGACGTGGACGTGCAGGGTCCGGACACCCGGCGTCATGTCGACGACGCCCCGCGGGGACTGCGCCGCGAGCGCCTGCGCCAGGGCGTGCACCCGCAGCCGCAGGAGCAACGGGTCACCGACAGCGACGCCCTCCGGGCCCTCGTCCTGTGCCGATCCGCCGCCGTCAGCCCCGTACTCGACGAGCACGTTGTCCTCGGCGCCGCGCAGGTACCGCACCGCCGGCCGGCCGGCGGGCACGCTCCCGTCGCGGCGCGCGAGGACGCCGTCGTCCAGGGCCGTGCGCCGCGAGGCGGGGACGCGAGCGGCGGCCCGGGCCGCGCCGCGTGCTCGCAGGATCCGCGCCTCGTCGTCGTCCACGACGACGAACCGCACGACGTCGCCCGGCCGGAGCTGTCCGAGCTTCCAGCGCGCACCGGCGACGACGGTCAGCGGGCACACGAACCCGCCCAGGCTCGGACCGTCCGGGCCGAGCAGGATCGGGGTGTCGCCGCTGACGTTGAGCGCGCCCACGGAGTACGGGTTGTCGTGCACGTTCGAGGGGTGCAGCCCGGCGTCGCCGCCGTCGGCTCGTACCCACGTGAGGGGCGGCCCCGAGAGCCGTATCCCGGTGCGGTCGGCGTGCGGCAGGACGCGCCACCACGCGGTGCGCAGCCGGCGCAGCGCCGCCGCCGTGAGGTGCACGGGCTGCGGCCCGCTCGCCACGGCGATCTCCCAGGAGTGGCCCATGCGCGGGCGCTCGTCGGAGGGCACGGGCCGTGGCGTCGGGTCCTCCTCGCCCATACCCATACCCACGCCCACGCCCAGGGCATCGGCATCGGCATCCGCTTCGGCATCGACGCCCGGGGAGCTGCGCGGGTGCAGCACGTCGCCCATGGCGAGGGCCCTGCCGGCGTAGCCGCCGATGCCCCCGAGGAGGAACGTCGCGGACGACCCGAGGTACGTCGGGACGTCGAGCCCGCCCCGCACGAGCACGTAGGTGCGGAGCCCGACGGCATGCGGCGGCCCGACCGCGAGCACACCCCCGGACGGGACCTCGACGGGCTCCCACTGCGGCACCGGTTCGCCGTCCACCACGACCGGCGCGGGCGCCCCGGTGACGCACACCGTCGCGGCGTGGGAGAACCGCAGCGTCGGACCGGTGAGCGTGCACTCCAGCCCGGGCAAGCCCTCGCGGTTGCCCAGCGCGCGGTTGCCCGCGCGGAACGAGAGGTCGTCCATCGGCCCCGACGGCGGCACCCCGACCCCCCAGTACCCGGTGCGCCCGGGCCAGTCCTGGACCGTCGTGAGGACGCCCGCGTCGAGCACCTCGATCCACGGCGACGGGTCGTGGACCCGGCCGAGCGTGGTGGTCGTCGCCGTTCCCGCCGCGACGTCGGGTTCGTCGAGCGCGGCACGCAGCAGCAAGACGTTCGTCGGCACCCCGTCGACACGCATCTCCCCGAGCACCGTCCGCAGGTCCGCGACGGCGTCGGCGTGGGTCGAGGCGCGGACGACGACCTTGGCGAGCAGCGGGTCCGCGTGCGGGCCGAGCTCGTCGCCGACGCTCGCGCCCGTCTCGACGCGGACGGCCGTCCTCGCCCGCCCGGTTCCGGTGCGGTCCGCCGACCCGTCCGGGACCCGGCGCTCGCCGCCCTCGTGCGCCCGGTCGTGACCGGACGGCAGGTCCAGCCGGGCGAGCGTGCCGGCGACCGGTCGCCCGTGCCGCACGTCCTCCGCGTAGACGCGGGCCTGCGCGGCCGCACCGCGCACGGCCGGGCCCGACGGCGGGACCCCCTCGAGCATCGACGTGTCCCCGAGCGCGAGGCGCAGCATCCACGCGACGAGGTCGACGCCGGTGACCTCCTCGGTCACGGTGTGCTCGACCTGGATGCGGGGGTTCACCTCGAGGAACGTCACGTCGCCGGAGCCGGCGTCGAGGAGCACCTCCAGGGTCGCGGCCGAGCGGAGGGCGACGGACTCCGCAAGGCGGCGCGCGCCGTCGTGCAGCGCGGTCCGCGAGGCCGGGTCGAGGTGTGGTGCGG
Source organism: Cellulosimicrobium sp. BMG9.23 (assembly GCF_059159985.1). Classification (NCBI taxonomy): domain Bacteria; kingdom Bacillati; phylum Actinomycetota; class Actinomycetes; order Micrococcales; family Promicromonosporaceae; genus Cellulosimicrobium; species Cellulosimicrobium sp. BMG9.23. The sequence goes on along the minus strand of NZ_JBZGBZ010000011.1, from coordinate 88,802 downwards.
GAGCGACCTCGAGCACCTTCTGGTGACGTCGCTGGAGCGAGCAGTCGCGGTCGCCGAGCGTGACGACGCGGCCCGACCCGTCCCCGAAGAGCTGCACCTCCAGGTGCCGCGCGCGCTCGACGTGCCGCTCGACGAACAGGCGCCCCGACGACCCCGGTCGCGACGACTCGCGGCGCCACGCCGCCGCGAGCTCGCCGGGGTCGCGGCACACGTGGACCCCCGTGCCACCCCCGCCGCCCGCGTCCTTGAGCACGAGCGGGTAGCCGATCTCGCGCGCCCAGCCGTTCGCGTCCGCCAGCCCGGCGAGCACCGGCGACCCGGGCAGCACCCGCAGCCCGCACTCCTCCGCGAGCGCACGAGCACGCGCCTTGTCGCCGAGCACGCGCAGCTGCCCGGGGGTCGGGCCGGCGAACGCGACACCCGCCACCTCGATCGTCGCGGCGAACCCGGCGTCCTCCGAGCGGAACCCGTACCCGGGGTGCAGCACGTCGGCCCCCGTGGCGAGCGCGGCGTCGAGGAGCCGCCTGCCGTCGTCGTACGACTCGGCGACAGGCGCCGGACCGAGCCGCACCGCGCTGTCCGCGAGACGCACGTGCCGGGCGCCCCGGTCGGCGTCGGAGTGCACCGCCACGGTGCGCAGGCCGAGATCGCGCGCGCTGCGCAGGATGCGACAGGCGATCTCGCCGCGGTTCGCGACGAGCAGCGTGGCGGTCATCGCCCTCCCGGGTGCCGTGCGGGCGGACGAGAGCGCGCCTCGCCGTCGGGTCGAACGACGACACTGTAGGCCCGGCGAGCTACCGTCGGACGCGGGGTCTCAGACGGCGAGCGCCATGCGCGACAGCGCCCGGGCCGCACGCTCCATGACGACGGCGAGCGACTCCCCGACATGCTTGTGCAGGGCCGTGCGGGCCTCCGGCAGGCGGTCCGCGAGGGCGAGCTCGAGGATCTCGACGTGCTCGTCGATGGTGATGCGGATGCGCTCGGGCTCCACGAAGTCGTACATGCGCACGGCGCGGACCTTCTCGTTGACCTCGACGAGGGCCTCGGTGAGGCGCTCGTTGCCCGCCGCGCGCGACAGCACGGTGTGGAAGCGCTCGTCGAGCATGACGAAGCTCGGGTCCGGCTCGGGCACGTCGGCGCGCAGCCCGAGCCAGTAGTCGAGCTCGGCGGACAGCGCCTCGGTGTCGTAGCGCAGCTCGGGGTTCTCGATGATCCGCTCGACGCCGCGCAGCTCGAGCGTGACGCGCAGCTCGTAGAGGTCGCGCAGCGCGGCGAGGCTCGGCACGACGACGGCGTACCCGAAGTCGGTCCGCTCGATGAGCCCGTCGGAGAGCAGGCGGGACAGCGCCTCGCGCACCGGGGTGCGCGACACCTCGAACCGCTTGCTCAGCTTGGGTTCGGTGAGCCGTTCGCGCGGGTCGACGCGGCCGTTGAGGATCTCGGCGCGCAGCCGCGTGTAGACGGCGTCGCGCAACGAGGTCGCCGGCTCCGGCGCGGTCACGATGTCCATGCGGGGTCTCCTGGTCGTCCGGCCCGTGCGTGGTCCTGCCCTGCCATCATCTTCCCGCACCGCGCCCCGGCGACACGGCCGCCGGGGTTACACCGCCATCGCCGCGCGAACACCGGCCTCGGCGTCCTCTCCCCCGGACCCGCGGCTGGCGACCCGCCCCGACTGCAGGACGACGTAGTCGCTCGCCGCGCCGAGCGCGAACCCGACGTGCTGCTCGACGAGCAGCACCGACAGGCCGCCCGCGTCCGTCAGCGTGAGGATCGCGTCCTCGATCTCGGTGACGACCGACGGCTGGATGCCCTCGGTCGGCTCGTCGAGCACGAGCACGCGCGGCCCCGTGATGAGCGCCCGGGCGATCGCGAGCTGCTGGCGCTGCCCGCCCGAGAGCAGTCCCGCGCGACGGCCGAGCAGACCGCGCAGCGCCGGGAACAGGTCGAGCGCCTCGTCGAGCCGGCGCGGCCCCTCGCGCGACATGTCCGCGACGAGCTGGAGGTTCTCGCGCGCGGTGAGGTCGCCGAACGACTGCTGCCCCTGCGGCACGTACGCGAGCCCGCGCCGCACCCGCTGGAACGTCGGCAGCCGGGTGACGTCCTCGCCGTCGAGCACGACCGTGCCCGAGCGCGGCTTGAGCAGGCCCAGGGCCGTCCGCAGGAGCGTCGTCTTCCCGGCGCCGTTGTGGCCGAGCACGGCGGCCACGCCCCCCGTGGGCACCGTGACGTCCACGCCGTGCAGCACCATGGTCCGGCCGTAGCCGGCGTGCAGTCCCGTGAGCTCGAGCATCACGCCTCCTCCTCGTGGGCCGCGGAGCCCTGCGGCCCCACGGTCGAACCCGTGCCCGACGCCGCGGGCTCGCCCTCCGGCGCGCCTCGCCCGGGTCGTCGCGCGCCCCGGGTCGCCCCCGCGCTGCCGAGGTAGACCTCCTGCACGCGCGGGTCGGCCTGGACCTCGGCGTACGTGCCCTCGGCGAGGACCTGCCCGAGGTGGAGCACCGTCACCGACGAGGCGAAGGCCCGCAGGAACTCCATGTCGTGCTCGACGACGACGACCGTCCGCTGGGCGCCGATGCGCTGCAGGAGCTCGCCCGTCTGCTCGCGCTCGGCCTGGCTCATGCCCGCGACGGGCTCGTCGAGCAGGAGCAGGCGCGCGTCCTGGACGAGGAGCATGCCGATCTCGAGCCACTGCTTCTGCCCGTGCGCGAGGATCCCGGCCTGGGTGTCTCGCAGGTGCGTCAGTCCGACGGTCTCCAGCGCCTGCTCGACGGACTCGGGCACCTGTCCGCGCCGGCGCAGGAGCGTGAGCGGCCCGCGCCCGGAACCCGCGGCGATGTCGAGGTTCTGCAGGACGCTGAGCTCCTCGAACACGCTCGCGGTCTGGAACGTGCGCCCGACTCCCGCGCGGGCGACCCGGTGCGTCTTCTTCCCCAGCAGCTCGACGCCGCCGAACTGGACGGACCCCGACGCCTTCGCGAGTCCGGTGATCGCGTCGACGATCGTCGTCTTCCCGGCACCGTTCGGCCCGATGAGGAAGCGCAGGTCGCCCGCCGTCACCGTGAGGTCGACGCCCTGGACCGCGACGAAACCGTCGAACTCGACGCGCAAACCACGGATCTCGAGATAGTCGTGTCGGAACCGGGAGTCGTCGACGCCGAGGACGGCCTGGGCCGCCTCCAGGTCGAGGCCGTCTCCCGCGACACCTGCCTCGAGGGCCTCGGGTGCGGTGTGCTGCTCGGTCATGAGGCCCTCCCCGAGGGTGCGTCGACGGCGGTGCGCTCGGTCTCGTCGGGACCGGCGCCCGAGGTGACGTCGCCGCCCGGGGCGGGACCGGCGTCGGGACCGTGTGCACCGCGCGAGCGACGCCACCGGGTGAACAGCTCCGCGAGGCCTCCGGGCAGGAACGCGACGACCACGATGAACAGCGCGCCCTGGGCGTAGATCCACCCGGACGGGAACTGCTCGGACAGGCTGGTCTGCGCCCAGCTCACGGCGATCGACCCGAGCACCGGCCCGAGGAGCGTCGCGCGGCCCCCGATCGCCACGCCGATGAGGAACCCGATCGAGGGGACGACGCCGACGTCGGCGGGCGAGACGATGCCGACGATCGGCACGAACAGCGCCCCGCCGACGGACGCCATGAGCGCCGCGACCGCGTAGGCGACGACCTTGACCTTCGCCGGGTCGTATCCGAGGAACCGCACGCGGTTCTCCTGGTCCCGCACGGCGACGAGCAGCTCGCCGAAGCGGGAGACCATGAGCTGGCGCGCGATCGCGACCATGACGAGCAGCGCCCCGGCGGCGATGAAGAAGAGCATGCGCTTGTTCACCGGGTCGGCGAGGTCGTAGCCGAAGAACGACCGGAAGCCGTTGAGGCCGTTGGTGCCGCCCGTCGTCGCCTGCTGCCCGATGAGCAGGATCGCGAACGCGGCGGCGAGCGCCTGGGACAGGATCGCGAAGTACGCGCCGCGGACGCGCCGCGTGAAGACGGCCCAGCCGAGCAGCGCGGCGACGCCGGCCGGGACGACGAGGATCGCGAGGATCGTCACGACCGGCGACCGGAACGGCTCCCACCACCCCGGCACGACGCCGGAGCCGTAGAGCATCATGAAGTCGGGCACGCCGCCCGACCCCTCGACCTGCGCGGCGTCCGCGAGCTTGAGGTGCATCGCCATCATGTAGGCGCCGAGGCCGAAGAACACGCCCTGCCCGAGCGTGAGCATCCCGCCGCGACCCCACGCGAGGCCGATGCCGACAGCGACCATGGCGAGGCACAGGAACTTGCCGAGCAGCCCGAGGCGGAACGTCGAGAGCGTGGCGGGTGCGACCGCGAAGAGCAGCACGGCCGCGACGGCGAACCCGACGATCACGCGGGCTCGGGACGAGCGGAACGTGCTCTGGGCCCGTTCGGTGACGGCGGTCATGCGAGGCTCCTCGTCCGGACCGACACGAGGCCCTGGGGTCGCACCTGGAGGAAGGCGACGATGGCGACGAACACGAGCACCTTGGCGATGCTCGCCGTCGTCGAGTACTCGAACGTCGCCTGGAGCAGACCGAGCGCGAACGCCGCGATGACGGTGCCCTTGATCTGGCCGATGCCGCCGGCGACGACGACGAGGAACGCGTCGACGATGTAGCTGGTCCCGAGCGTCGGACCGACGGAGCCGAGCAGCGTGAGCGCGACGCCCGCGATGCCGGCGAGGCCTGAGCCGATGAAGAACGACAGGCGGTCGGTGGCGCGCGTGGAGACACCGCTCGCCTCGGCGAGGTCGCGGTTCTGCACGACGGCGCGGATCCGCCGCCCGAGCGGCGTCGCCTTGAGGACGACCGCCAGAGCGACGACGGCGACGACAGCCAGCGCGAGGATGAACAGGCGCGTCTTCGGCACCGCGAGGCCGAAGAGGTCGAACGCCCCGCTCAGCCAGGACGGCGCGCGCACGTCGACGTTCGGCGCGCCGAACACGTCGCGCGCGACCTGCTGCAGCACCAGCGCGACGCCCCACGTGACGAGCAGCGTGTCGAGGGGCCGCTTGTACATCCGGTGGATCAGCGTCGCCTCCAGCAGCAGACCGAGCAGCCCGCCGACGAGGAACCCGAGCGGCAGCGCCACGAGCAACGAGACGCCGGCGCTCCCGACGACCCCCTGCACGACGAACGCCGTGTAGGCACCCGCCATCATGAACTCGCCGTGCGCCATGTTGATGACGCCCATCTGGCCGAACGTGAGCGCCAGCCCGAGGGCGGCGAGGAGCAGGACGGAGCCAAGGCTCAGTCCCGCGAAGAGCTGCGAGAACAGCACATCCATGGGCGGTTCGCCTTCCGGTTCGGTGCGTCGATGTGGGCAGTTGCTGTGGCGTTGTGGCTGGGGCGGCGGCTTGTGGTTGGGGCGGCGGTCTGTGGGTGGGGCGGCGGTCTGTGGGTGGGGCGGCGGTCTGTGGGTGGGGCGGCGGTCTGTGGGTGGGGCGGCGGTCTGTGGGTGGGGCGGCGGCCTCTGGAGAAGGGGCGGCGGGTCTACCATCCGCCGCTCGTTCCTCGCGGCTCCCGCCAGACCCACCACGACCCGCCGCCCCTTCTCCGCCGGCCGCCGCGCTCGCCCGTCACCTCGGGCGTCCCCTTCCCATGCAACCCGAGAACGCGGAGGCGGGAGCCGCCGTCGTGCAGGCGGACCATCGGGCGAGGCGAGCCGACGGGAGAGCCGACGACCGCCGTCGTGCAGGAGTGACGGACGAAGCGACGTGACGGGAGAGGCGGGGTCCGGGGTGTGCGCGCCGAGTCGTGGTGGGTCTGGCGGGAGCCCGCGAGGAACGAGCGGGCGGATGGTAGACCCGGCGCGCACATCCCGGTCCCCGCCGGGGGCGACCCGGCGCGCACATCCCGGTCCCCGCCGGACCGACCCACGGACCTCAGGACAGGTCAGCAGCCCAGTCGTAGCCCTCGAGGAACGGGTCGGGCTCGATGGGCTCCTCGGAGCTCCACTCGGTGTGGATGAGACCGTCGGCGCCGATCTTGCCGATGAGGGCGGTCTTGGCGATGTGGTGGTTGTCGCCGTTCACGGTCACGGAACCCTCGGGCGCGTCGAACGTGACGCCGTCGGCGGCCTCCTGGACGTCGGCAACGTCGAACGACTCGGCCTTCTCGACCATGCCCTTCCAGAGGTACAGCGACGTGTAGGCGGCTTCCATCGGGTCGGACGTCACGCGGTCGTCGCCGTACTCGGCCTGGAACGCCTCGACGAACGTGGTGTTCTCGGGGCTGTCGATGGTCTGGTAGTAGTTCCAGGCGGTGAGCTGGCCCTCGACGTTCTCGACGCCGATGCCGCCGACCTCCTCCTCCGCGATGGACACCGACACGACGGGCATCGCGTCCGGGCCGAGGCCCGCGTTCTTGTACTCCTTGAAGAACGCGACGTTGGAGTCGCCGTTGAGCGTGTTGAACACGGCGTCGGCGCCGGCGGACTTCACCTTGTTGACGATGGTCGAGAAGTCGGTGTGGCCGAGGGGCGCGTACTCCTCGCCGAGCACCTCCATGCCGTTGGCCTCGGCGTAGGCGTTGATGATCTTGTTCGCGGTGCGCGGGAAGACGTAGTCGGAGCCGACGAGGAAGATCGACTCGGTGCCCTGCTCCTTGAGGTAGTCGAGCGCGGGGACGATCTGCTGGTTGGTCGTCGCGCCGGTGTAGAAGATGTTCGGCGACGACTCGAGGCCCTCGTACTGGACGGGGTAGAACAGCAGCGAGTCCTGCGCCTCGAAGACCGGCAGCATGGCCTTGCGGGACGCGGAGGTCCAGCCGCCGAAGACGGCGGCGACGCAGTCGCTCGTGATGAGCTTCTCGGCCTTCTCGGCGAAGACGGTGGGCTCTGACTGGCCGTCCTCCTGGACGATCTCGAGCTGCTTGCCGAGCACGCCGCCGTCGGCGTTGATCTCCGCGGCCGCGAGGGCGAGCGAGTCGGCGACGGTCTGCTCGGAGATCGCCATGGTGCCGGACAGCGAGTTGAGGAATCCGATCTTGACGGTGTCGCCGGAGGTGTCGACGCAGCTCTCGGCGGCGGAGGTCTCGCCGGCCGTGTCGCCGCTCTCGGTGCGCGCGCCGCACGCGGTGAGCACGAGCGTGAGGGCGACGAGGGCGGCTGCCGGGGCGCGGCGGGTCGTGGCGCGTGAAGGTGTCACCGGAGGTCCTTTCAGCGGGTGGGCGCGGCCTCCGGGGCGGGAGGACCGTGTGCCGCGGGCAGGTGTACGCGGACGTATACGAGGACGTGTCCGCAACCGTGCCCACTGGTGTCGACGCTAGAGAGGCCGTGTTTCGGGCGGTTTCACCCTCGTGTTAACGCTGCGTGTCACAGGGTCACGATCCGGTCACGCCAGCTGTCGGCTCCGGCTCCGGCTCCCGGTTCAGCGAGCCGCGCCGACCGTGGTCCGTGCGCGCCCGGACCACCACGCCGCCGCACCGAGCGCGCCGACCACAGCACCGAGCACCACCACTGCGAGCGGAAGAGCGCCCGGGACGCCGAGGTGCACCGTGAGGCCGAGGATCCGCGACAGCCCCCACGGCAGCACCATCATCTGGTCGTTCCAGGCGGTGAGCGTCGTCTCGAGACCGACCGCGGCCACGGCGAGCCCGCCCACGACGAGCGGGGCCGCGGCGGCGACGAGCACGCGGCCGGTCGCGCCGAGCACGCCCGCGCCGAGCGACCGCAGCGCGAACCACGCCGCGACGCCGACCCAGACGAACCCTGCGAAGGCGAGCACGACGTACACCGTCCGCGCCCCGGGCTCCGCCCACAGGCCGTACCAGTAGCCGCCCGGGCCGGTCGGTGAGAGCGCGGCGAGCAGGACGACCGTCCGGAGCATCGCAGCTCCGCCCACCGCGCCCGCGAGGCCGAACGACCCGGCGCGTCCGACCGTCAGGCGCAGCGCCCCGACGAACAGCGCCCACGCCCCGAGCACGACGACGAGGTGCACCCAGGACAGCGCCCACGTGTACGCGACGCGGCTGAGCACGACGGCGGCGACGGGCAGCACCCACACGGCCACGCGGTCGACGCGACCGGCCTCCGGGGCGATCGAGGCCGCGCACCAGGGTCGCGTCGCGCCGAGCCACAGCGCGCGCAGGGCGAGACTGCCGGGCACCTGCCTGCTCGGGCGCTCGGCACCGTCGGCTGCGGGGGCGCGGGTGCGGGCGGCCGCCGGGGCGCGGGTGCGGGCGGCCCGCGCGAGGAGTCGCTGTCCCGGCGCCGTCCCCAGGAGCAGCGCGAGGACGAGCAGGACCCCGAGCACGCGTGCAGACCAGGCGACGGACAGGTCGCGCTCCGCGCGCTGGAGCCCGAGGTCGGCCGCCGTGAACGTGTAGGCGGGCAGGTAGAGATCGTCGCCGTAGGCGGCGACGTGCGCGGAGCGAGACCGCTCGAAGCGGTCCCGGGCGTCCGCCCACGCGGCGCGCGCCGCGCCGTCGTCGGTCGCGAGCCAGCGGCCGTGCTGCAGCACGACCTCGCGGTAGTCGGCGAGCACCGTGAACAGGTCCGCCTCGTAGTCGATCGCGTCGAGCAGCTGCTGGCGCAGCGCCGGGTCGCGCCACGTCGCCGGGTCGGTACCCGCGATCGCGTCGCGCATCCGGCCGACGGTCCGCACGGCGTCGCGCCCCTCCGCGACGGCGGCCTCGACGTCCTCGGGCCGGTCCCCCACGATCGAGGTGATCGAGTCGAGCGCGGCGGCGTCGCCGGACACGATGTCCCACTCGAAGATCCACATCATGGGCGGCGGCTCGAGACCGAGCGCCCTCACCTGGTTCCCGGCGAAAGCCCCGATGTACAGCCCGTGGGTCACCGCGTCGCGCGAGAGCGCCATCGCCTCGCCGACCGCCGCGACCGTCGCCGGGTCGTCGGAGAAGGTCGCGCGCGCCCACGAGGCGGTGATCTCGCCGGGGTCGGCGGACGGGTCGACGGCGAGGCGCGCCGCGGCGTACGTGTTGAGGTCGTAGAGCTGCCAGAACCCGGACTTGCGGTACAGGCTCATCGGCCCGGCCTTCCACGGCCCGCCGTCCTGGGCCCACGCCCACACGCCCTCGACGTGGGGGTTGACCGCGAGGTAGTGCTCGAGCGCTCCGGAGTAGGCGGCTCCGAGGTCGTTCGGCAGCGCCCCGAAGCCCTCGAACTCGCGCCGCGACTGCATCTCGACGATGCGCCGCTGGTCGCCGACGTCGAGCGTCGGGTTGAGCGGCAGCCACGAGTAGAAGTCCCCTGCGACGTGCTTCGTCGACACGACGAGCGACGGCGAGTCGATGCCGGCGAGCACGGACTCGTAGGACTCGGGGTTCGTGTGCATGTCGCCGACCGCGCCGACCCCGACCGACCACGACCGGAAGATCACGTCCTTGCCGTGCTCCTCCGCCACGCGCGTGAACGCCGTGAGCATCGCCTGCACCGCGGCGTCGTCCGTGACCGCGAGCTCGGACCAGTAGTCCCAGCCCGGCAGGTCGTAGATCCGTCCGGCCTCGCCGATGCGGACCATGAGGCCGTCCACAGCAGGCATGGTGGTGAACAGCTCGTCGAGACCGGCCGCGTACACCTCCCACAGCCCGGGGTCGTGCACGTCGAGGTCGCGCGCGTCGAGGTACTCCTGCAGCGGTGTGCTGAGCATGAGCATGTCGGTCTGCAGGTAGACGTCCATGCCGGCGTCGTCGGCGTCATCCCACATCGGGCCGAACCTCGCACGCATCGCCTCGGCGCGGGCGACGTGCTCGTCGCCGTCGGCGTACACGTCGTCGCCGTCACCCACGCCATCGAACGTCACGTACTCGAGGAAGCCCGGGATCACGACGCCCGTGAACCCCTGCGCGAGCTGTGACGCGACGTAGCCGCGGAAGTCCTCGGCGTCGTCGGCGATCTCGGCCTCGTCCACGTACGGGGCGTCGGACAGGATCGCGTCGGCGAACGACCCGCCGTTGTGCGAGTACGGGTCGCCCTCGCGCCAGGCCTGCGCGTCGGGCTCGATGCCCGTCGCGCCCTTGTCGACGAGCCGCATGCCGAGCGCGGGCTCCTGCACGACGCCGTCCCCCGCCTCTCCCGGTCCCGCGGGCAGCGCGTCGCGTCCGGTGCGGATGCGGTCCGCCACCTCGTACAGCCCGTGCGCGGCACCGGCGGCGTCGGCCGCGTCGAGACGCCAGGAGCCGGCACCCGGGCTTCCGAGCGCCGCGAGGCGGTACGCCTCCGGGTCGTCCGAGCCGAGGTCGGCGCCGGTGGCCACCCGCAGCTCGCCCGGCGCAGGGTCGGGCGCGGCGGGGCCGGGCGCGGCGGGGCCGGGCGCGGCGGGGCCGGGCGCGGCGGGGCCGGGCGCGGCGGGGGCGACCCGGACCGTCGCGACGGTGCCGCGCCCGGCGAGGGCGGCGACGACGGCGTCGGCGGCGAGCGAGAGCCGCAGTGAGTCGTCGGGCACGACGACGGTCGTGACCGCGGGCGCGGGCCTCGCCGCGGCGGCCGGGGCCGCGACGGCGTGCTCCGGCGCCGCGACCGACGGCGTCGCCTCGACGGCGAGCACGTCGCCGAGACCTACCGCGACACCGAGCCCGAGGGCGAGGAGGACGGCGACGGCGGCACCGGCGTACCAGGGGCGGCGGGGAGTGACGTCGTCGTGCACGGCGTCAGCGTAGGCCCCCGGCGCTGCCGCGCTGAACCGGGTCGTCGCCCGTCCCCGCCGCACGACGGGCGACAGCACCGCCAGCGCCACTGCCACTGCCACTGCCACTGCCACTGCCCGGGCAGCACCCTGCGATGGCTCCGCAGTACGCTCGCGCACGTGCTGGTCCGACCTGCCCGCCCCGACGACGCAGCGCGCTGCGCCGTCGTCCACCACCTCGTGTGGCGCGCGACGTACTCCGACCTCGTGCCCGCGTCGTTCTGGGAGACGGCGACCATCGCGGCGCGCACGGCGTCGTGGGAGCGCTGGCTCGCCACCCCGCCGTCGGAGGACCGTGCACTCGTGGTCGCGGAGGTGGACGACGTCGTGGTCGGGCACGCGATCAGCGGACCGGCGGTCGAGGTCGGCGGCTTCGCGCCGGCGAGAGACGTGCAGCTGTACTCGCTGTACGTCCTGCCCGAGCACCACGGGACCGGGGTGGGGCAGGCGCTGCTCGACGCCGTCGTGCCGCCCGGTCCGGCGCAGCTCTGGGTGGCCGAGGAGAACCCGCGCGCGCGGCGCTTCTACGAACGCAACGGGTTCGAGCCCGACGGCCCCCGCTGCACGGACGACCGCTTCGGCGGCATCGTCGAGATCCGCATGGTCCGCTGACAGCGCGCGGCGGGGCGCCCTCGCCCAGGAGACACGACGCGGACGTAGAGACGACGGCCCGCCGCACCACCCCGGTGCGGCAGGCCGTCGTCGGACGGTGTCAGGCAGCGGGTGCAGAGACCGTCCGTGCACCGAGCGCCCGGCGGGCGCCCGCGAGCAGCGCCCAGGTCACCGCGACGGCGAGCACGACGCCCACGAACCCGGCGACCCCGACGAAGATCCCGCCGACCTCGCCGTAGTCCGCGAGCGGCAGCCCGGCGAACGCGTGGTCCCGTGCGGCGCCCGCGAACCCGACGGCCTCCGCGGTCGCCTCGAGCCCGTCGGGCGTGGCGGCCGCGAACGACGAGAGCACGACCGCGGCGAGCAGCGCACCACCACCGAGCGCGGCGACGGCCCGGCGGACGCCCCCCGCCGGACCGGCAGCAGGGACGGCGGACGCGACGGCCGACGGCGACAGGGCCGGGGAGGCCGACCCCGCGGCGTCGGGCACGACGGCGCCGCGCGCGGCACGGGCGACCGGCTCGATCGCCGCGACACCCGGCGCGACGGCCAGCACGAGCCCGACGACGCCGGCGGTGATGAGTGCCTCGCCCAGCCCGATGAGCACGTGCACGGAGAGCATCTGCCCGACGAGCTCCCCGACCGGCACCGGCACGGTCCCGCCGACGGCGAAGAGGCCGGCGAACACCGCCGCCGACACCGGGACGCTCGCGAGCGCGCCCGCCCCCGCGGCGGCGGGCGACCAGCGACCGCGCGTCAGGCGCAGGACCCCGCGCGTCACGGCCCAGCCGACGAGGGTGCCGACCACGGCCATGAGCAGCACGTTCGTCCCGAGGGCGCTGAGCCCGCCGTCGGCGAACACGAGCGCCTGCACGAGCAGCACGAGGGTGACGGACAGCATGCCGAGCCACGGCCCGACGAGCGCCGCCGCGAGCGCCCCGCCCATGAGGTGCCCGCTCGTGCCTGCCGCGACCGGGTAGTTGAGCATCTGCACGGCGAACACGAGGCCTGTGGTCGCGGCGGTCAGGGCGACGCGCCCCGGCGTGAGGTCGGCCCGCGCGCGGTACGCGGCGTACCCGACGGCGGCGAGGGACACGACGGCGGTCGTCGCCGACGTGGGGTCGTTCAGGAAGTGGTCGGGGACGTGCATGTCAGGCTCCTGTCGTCTGCAGCATGCTGCTCTTGTCCGGATCGGGATCGGGGTCGGGGGCGCCGTCGTGGATCGAGGCCGCGCGGGCGGCGCGCGCCGCCGCGGCCCACGTGGTGACGACGGCGTCGAGGCCGGCGTCGTGCGTGCTGGCACCGAGATGACGCGCGACGGCGCCGGGCCCGTCGAGGTCGAGGCGCAACGGGTGCCGCCCGGCGACGGCGTCGTCCGGGTGCGCGACCGGGGGCCGCGCGCCGAGGAGGAGCACGGAGTCGACGACGCGCGCCGTGCCGAGGATCCCAGGCAGTGATCGGTCCGCGCCGAGGTCGAGATCCTCGACGAACAGCTCGCGCGCGGGCTCGGGGCACGCGGGGTACGACCGGCCCGGCGGCGAGATCTCACCGGCGTCGTGCTGAGGATCCGCTGCGAGCGCGGGCTGCACCCCGTGCTCGGCGCGCGTGCTCGACCGCACCCGGCCGCCGGTCTCGCCCGTCCGGCCGAGCACGAGCGTCTCGCGCAGCAGCGCGACGGCGCCCGCGCCGAGCCGCACGTCCGTGCTCCGCGCGACGTCCGCCCCCTCCGCGACGACGAACGGCAGCGCGTCCCAGACGAGCAGGCCGTCGTCCTCCACGACGACGTCCACGGTCCACGACGCCGCGCGGCCTCGCCCGGTGTAGGCGACCGTGCCGGAGACCTCCACGAGCTCGAGCTCGACGCCGTCCCCCACGTGGACCTCGACGCGCACGTGGTCGCCGCCGAGCAGGAGCGCGCGCGTGGCGACGAGCGCGACCCGAGCGACGCCCGGGCCGGTCGACAGCACGCGCGCGCTGAGCGCTCCGGGACGCAGGTCGCAGCGCACGCGCCCTGCCGCCCGGGTCACCCCGACCCGCGTCGTGCCGTCCATCCGGTCCCCTCCCGATCGGCCGAGGTCAGCCGCGCGCGCCGGTCGGCGCGTCGTCGTGCGCGTGGTCGTGACCGGCGTCGCCGTCGTCGTGCGTGTGGAGGAAGCCGTTGCCGTCCTCGTCCGCGTGGAAGTGCGGCGCCATGGGCCCCGGGTCCTGCGGCACGTGGCTGCCCGCGCGGTGCTCCGCGAGCAGCACCTGGAGCCACGCGGTGAGCGCGTCGATCGACTCCCGGTCGACCCGAGAGAGCGCGAGCACCGGACCGCCGTCGCGCGCCGCCGTCGCGTCGGCGACCATCTGCGGCACGTCGACGCCGACGTACGGCGCGAGGTCCGTCTTGTTGACGACGAGGAGGTCCGCGCGGGCGATGCCGGGACCGCCCTTGCGCGCGACGTCGCCGCCACCCGCGACGTCGAGCACGAAGATCTGCGCGTCGACCAGCGCCGGCGAGAACGTCGCCGTGAGGTTGTCGCCGCCGGACTCGACGAGCACGACGTCGAGCGGCGCGAAGTCCTCCTCGAGGTCCTCGACGGCGAGGAGGTTCGCGGTCACGTCGTCGCGGATCGCGGTGTGCGGGCACGCGCCCGTCTCGACGGCGCGGATGCGCTCCGGGTCGAGCACGCCGGCGGACCGTAGGAAGCGCGCGTCCTCGTCGGTGTAGATGTCGTTGGTGATGACGCCGAGCTGCAGCACCCCGGACAGCTCGCGGCACAGCAGCGCGATGAGCGAGCTCTTGCCGGTCCCCACGGGGCCGGCGACCCCGAGGCGCAGAGACCTCGTGGACGGCGCGGCGGGGGTGGTGCTCTGGTCGGTCAGGATGTCAGGCACTGAACAGCCTCTCGGTGGTGCGGGCATGGGTCTCGGCCCACTGCTCGACGAGCGGTGCGCCGTGCGCGGGGATCGCGCGGGGGTCGGTGAGGTGGGCGACGTCGTGGGCCAGCGCGTCGATCGCGGGCTGGGCGGCGACGACCCAGCCGGTCGCGTCGACCGGGTCGACCGGAGCGAGCTTGAGCGTCGCCGCGGCGACGGTCTGCACGTCCTCGTACCCGACGAGGCGCGCGACCTGCAGCGCGGACAGGCCCGCGCACGCGGCCGTCACGCCCAGCACGAGCGGCCGCGGCGGCGACGGCGCACGCGTCCGGCCCGACGCCGCCCGCTCGCCCTCGCGCGTCGGCGAACCGGTCGCCGCGCGCTCGCGCGGTGACCCGGCCGCGACGGCCGTCTGCTCGGCCGCGAGGAGGCGCGCCGCCTGGTCGAGCGCGACGACGCCCGGATGCCCGGCCCAGAGGCGGCGCAGGAGCCGCAGGTACCCGCGGCCCAGCCGCTGCGACGTCTCGCGCAGCGCGGGCGACGGCGTCCGAGCGGCCCAGGCGCGCCACGTGTCGGCGAGGGCGTCGGCTGCGGGCGACCACGCGTCGTCGGGCACGGACGACGGCGAGGCGGGCCCGCGTGGCGACCCCGCGTCGTCGGGCAGACCTGCGAGCACCGCGTGCCGCGCGACGACCGCCGTCGCCGCCTCGACGCACGTCACGGTCGCGAGGCGCGCACGCACGTAGTCGGGCACGCGCGCGGGGTCCATGCCGGCCCGCAGCGCGGGCTCGAGCCCGGCGGACTGCGTGTGCCCGCCCGTCGGGAGCCGCGCGTCCGCGAGCAGCGCGAGCATGAGCTCGGCCCGCCCGTCCCCCGCGGAACCCGCGTCCGACGCCGCGTCCACGGCCCGCCGAGAAGCGAGTTCCCGCCCCTGATCCGGCTCGATCCGGGGCAGAAGCTCACGTCTCGACGTGCGGGCCGGTTCCTGGGTCTCGTCCACGGCTCAGAACAGCGAGTAGAGCTGCGCGAGGGGCAGCCGGTCGGCGGGCGCGGGGACGACGAGCTCCCCGTCGACCTCGATCGCGAACGATTCCGGGTCGATCTCGATCTGCGGCAGGTAGTCGTTGAGCCTCATCTGCGCCTTCCCGACGCCGCGCGTGTCGGCGACGGGCAGGAGCTGGCGCGCGAGGCCGAGCCGCTCCTCGAGGCCGTCGTCGAGCGCGGCGGGCGAGACGAACGACATCGACACGTCCGCGCCGATCGCGTCCGCGAGCGCCGGCCGCATGAGGACGGGCTGCGGCGACGGGATCGAGGCGTTGGGGTCCCCCAGCGCGCCCCACACCAGCGCGCCTCCCTTCATGACGACGCTCGGCCGCACGCCGAAGAACTTCGGCTCCCACAGCACGAGGTCCGCGGCCTTGCCCGGCTCGACGGAGCCGACGTAGCCGTCGATCCCGTGCGCGACGGCCGGGTTGATCGTGTACTTCGCGACGTACCGGCGGGCACGCAGGTTGTCCGCCGGCAGCGCGGGCCCGCGGGCGCCGCCCGGGTCGGCGCCGCGCCGGGCCTTCATGACGTGCGCGACCTGCCACGTGCGCGTCACGACCTCGCCGATGCGCCCCATCGCCTGCGCGTCGGACGACGTGATGGAGATGGCGCCGAGGTCGTGCAGCACGTCCTCGGCGGCGATGGTCGTGCCGCGGATCCGCGACTCGGCGAACGCGAGGTCCTCCGGGACGGCAGGGTTGAGGTGGTGGCACACCATGAGCATGTCGAGGTGCTCGGCGACGGTGTTCACGGTGTGCGGCAGCGTGGGGTTGGTCGACCCCGGGATGACGTTCGGGTGGCTCGCCACCGTGAGGATGTCGGGCGCGTGCCCTCCCCCGGCGCCCTCGGCGTGGAACGCATGGATCGACCGGCCGCCGATCGCGCGCAGCGTCGAGTCGACGTACCCGGCCTCGTTGAGCGAGTCGGAGTGCAGCGCGACCTGCAGGCCCCAGTCCTCGGCCGCGCGCAGCGCCGCGTCGATCGCGGCCGGCGTCGAGCCCCAGTCCTCGTGCACCTTGTAGCCGCCCGCGCCGGCCATCGCCTGCTCGCGCAGCGCGTCCGCGCTCACGGTGTTGCCCTTGCCGAGCAGCAGCACGTTGACGGGCAGCCGGTCGAGCGAGCGGTGGATCGCCTCGAGGTGCCACGCACCCGGCGTGACGGTCGTGGCCTTGGTGCCCTCGCTCGGGCCGGTGCCGCCGCCCGCGACGGTCGTGATCCCCGTGGCCAGGGCCTCGTGGATCTGCGACGGCGAGATGAGGTGCACGTGCGAGTCGATGCCGCCCGCGGTGAGGATCTTGCCCTCGCCCGAGACGACGTCGGTCGACGGCCCGATGTGCAGGTCCGGGTGCACGCCGTCCGCGACGTCGGGGTTCCCGGCCCGGCCGAGCGCGACGATCCTGCCGTCGCGGATCCCCACGTCCGCCTTGACGATCCCCCACCAGTCGAGCACGACGGCGTTCGTGATCACGGTGTCCAGCGCGCCCTCGGCGCGGGTCGTCGAGCCCTGCGCCATCGACTCGCGGATCGACTTGCCGCCGCCGAAGACGGCTTCCTCGCCGCCGAACGTGCGGTCCTCCTCGACCTCGATCCACAGGTCGGTGTCCCCCAGGCGCACCTGGTCGCCCGTCGTGGGCCCGTACAGCGCGACGTAGCGCTCGCGCGAGATCGCCACCATCGCTCAGTCCTCCGGGGTCGTCGTGGTGTCGAGGCGGCCGCCGTCGGGCTTGCCGCGCTGGAGACCGGGCACGCGGCGTCGGCCCCGGAGCGCGACCGCCTCGACCTCGGCGGAGGCTCCCGGCTCGAACCGGCGGGACGTGCCGGACGGCACGTCGAGCCGGAAGCCGTGCGCAGCGGCGCGGTCGAGGTCCAGCGCCGCGTTGGCGTCCGGCAGGTGGAGGTGCGACCCGATCTGCACGGGCCGGTCGCCGGTGTTCGTCACCACGAGCGTGAGGCGCTCGTCGTCGGTACGGTCCGCGTTGAGGACGACCGGCACGTCCTCCGCCCCCTGCTTGAGCCGGATCGCGCCCGGCCCGCTCGTGCTGATACCCGCCATCGTCGGCTCCGTCCTGCTGCTGCGCGGGTCGCCGGTCAGGCGATCGGCTGGTGGATGGTGACGAGCTTGCGCCCGTCGGGGAACGTCGCCTCGACCTGCACGTCGGGGAGCATCTCGGCGACGCCCTCCATGACCTCGTCGCGGCCCAGCACCTCGCGGCCGGAGACCATGAGCTCGGCGACGGTCACGCCCTCGCGCGCGCGCTCGATCACCCACGTGGTGAGGAGCGCGACCGTCTCCGGATAGTTGAGGAGCACACCGCGCTCGCGACGGTCGCGGGCGACCATGCCCGCGACGGCGAGCAGCAGCTTCTCGGTGTCACCAGGTGTCAGGTGCATGGCGGTGATCCTGCCCGTCGCATGTGTCCGGCGTGTATACACCGCGTTATACGCGTGTGTACCGCGCTGTCGGCGGCGCTGTCCACGTGCCGGGATCGAGCCTCCGCGGCCACGCAGGCCATCCCGCTCCCGTGGGGAGCCCGCCGAACTCCGGGTTGTGCGCATCCAGAGGCCTTGATCGGCACACAACCCGGGGTTCGGCGCCGACGGCCGGGCACGACGACGGCCGGGCACGACGAAGGCCGCCGACCGGGCGAACCCGGCCGACGGCCCTCGATGTCCTGCGGTGCTCCCGGACGGAACCGGGAGGCGGGTCAGGCGTGGATCAGAAGTCCATGCCGCCCATGCCGCCGTCGCCACCCGGCGCCGGCGCGTTCTTCTCCGGCTTGTCCGCCACGACGGCCTCCGTCGTGAGGAAGAGCGCCGCGATGGAGGCGGCGTTCTGCAGCGCGGAGCGCGTGACCTTGACCGGGTCGTTCACGCCGGCGGCGAGGAGGTCCTCGTAGACGCCGGTCGCGGCGTTGAGGCCGTGGCCGGACGGGAGGTTGCGCACCTTCTCCGCCACGACGCCGCCCTCGAGGCCCGCGTTGATCGCAATCTGCTTGAGCGGGGCGTCGATCGCGGCGCGCACGATCGCGGCACCGGTCGCCTCGTCACCCTCGAGCTCGAGCTTCTCGAACGCGACGGCACCGGCCTGGATGAGCGCGACGCCACCACCGGCGACGATGCCCTCCTCGACGGCCGCCTTCGCGTTGCGCACGGCGTCCTCGATGCGGTGCTTGCGCTCCTTGAGCTCGACCTCGGTCGCCGCGCCGGCCTTGATGACCGCCACGCCGCCCGCGAGCTTCGCGAGGCGCTCCTGGAGCTTCTCGCGGTCGTAGTCCGAGTCGGACTTCTCGATCTCGCTGCGGATCTGGTTCACGCGACCCGCGATGAGGTCGGCGTCGCCCGCACCCTCGACGATCGTGGTCTCGTCCTTGGTGACGACGACCTTGCGCGCCTGGCCGAGCAGGTCCAGCGTCGCGCTCTCGAGCTTGAGGCCCACCGTCTCGGTGATGACCTGGCCGCCGGTGAGGATCGCGATGTCCTGGAGCATGGCCTTGCGGCGGTCGCCGAAGCCCGGGGCCTTGACGGCGACGGACTTGAACGTGCCACGGATCTTGTTGAGCACCAGCGTCGCGAGCGCCTCGCCCTCGACGTCCTCGGCGATGATGAGGAGCGAGCGCCCCTGCTTCATGACCTGGTCGAGGACGGGGAGAAGGTCCTTCACGTTCGAGATCTTGGACTCGACGATGAGGACGTACGGGTCCTCGAGCACGGCCTCCTGGCGCTCGGGGTCCGTCTCGAAGTAGCGCGCGAGGAAGCCCTTGTCGAAGCGCATGCCCTCGGTGAGCTCGAGCTCGAGGCCGAACGTGTTCGACTCCTCGACCGTGATGACGCCCTCCTTGCCCACCTTGTCGAGGGCCTCGGCGATGAGCTCGCCGATCGCGGGGTCGCCGGCAGAGATGGCGGCCGTGGCGGCGATCTCCTCCTTGGTCTCGATGTCCTTGGCGGCGATGAGCAGCTGCTCCGTCACCGCGTCGACGGCCTTCTCGATGCCTCGCTTGAGCGCGATCGGGTTCGAGCCGGCGGCGACGTTGCGCAGGCCCTCGCGCACGAGCGCCTGGGCGAGCACGGTCGCGGTGGTGGTGCCGTCACCCGCGACGTCGTCCGTCTTCTTGGCGACCTCCTTGACGAGCTCGGCGCCGATCTTCTCGTACGGGTCCTCGAGCTCGATCTCCTTGGCGATGGAGACGCCGTCGTTCGTGATCGTCGGCGCGCCCCACTTCTTGTCGAGCACGACGTTGCGGCCCTTGGGGCCGAGGGTGACCTTCACGGTGTCGGCGAGGACGTTGAGCCCGCGCTCCATCCCGCGACGGGCCTCCTCGTTGAAGGCGATGATCTTTGCCATGGGGAATGATCCTCCGCTGGTGGCTTTCGGCGGTCGGCGGGCGCCCGCGACGGACGGCCCGCGTCGGGCGGCGTTCATGTCACGCCGCCGGGGCGGGCCTCACCTGTCGACCTGGTGTTGTTGCGCGGCACCCGCCTGAGCGGCTGCCTGCGCTGGTCACTTCTGTCACTCTCACGGGGAGAGTGCTAACGCCATTATTGGCACTCGCACCCTGCGAGTGCAAGGCAGCGAAGGGCTCTTCTCCCCCGTATCGCCCGAGGCGGAACTCGGCGCCGGTCCACGTCGTGGCCACGCTCCCCTAGGATGCGCGGTGTGATCCGCGCAACAGCGACGTGGCGCCTCGGTGCGGTGGCCTGCTTCGTGCTGGTCCCGAGCCTGGGGCTCAGCGCGGCGACCGCCTCCGCCGAACCGGTCGGTGAGCACATCGACCTCTACCAGGACGGGGTCGCCGTCACCTCCGGCGCGCTGCTGCGCCTGCCGTCCGGCACCGCCGCGACCTATCTCGAGGGCAGCCGCGTCCTCGACCCGGCGAGCCTCGACGCCGCCGTGCTCATCGCGGGCGTCGACCCCGCCGACGGCGAGGCGAACCGCCTCGCCCAGGTTGCGGGCGCACCGCTCGACGCCGCAGCGCTCCTCGACGCGTCCGCAGCAGCCGACGCCGCCGCCTCCTCGCGCGCCTGGCTCGCCGCGGGCACCGTCCCGGGCGCCGGCGGGCCGTACGCGAACCTGGGCGAGGACGCGCTGCTCGACCTACGTGCCCTCGTGCTCGACAACGGAGCGTCGCTGGCCGCCCCCTCACCCAGGTGGCGCTACGTCTGGCCGCGCGACGCGTCGTTCACCGCGGCGGCGCTCGCCCGCACGGGTCACGTCGACGACGCCCTCGACGTGCTCGGGTTCCTGGCCCAGGTGCAGGAGGAAGACGGGTCGTTCCACGCGCGGTACCTGCCGGACGGCTCCGGCGTCCCCGACGACCGCGGGCTCCAGTCCGACGGCACCGGCTGGGCGCTGTGGGCGGCGGCCGTCGTGGTCGCCGAGGCCCCCGAGGCGGACAGGGCCGACGTCGTCGCCCGCCTGCGTCCCCTCGTCGACGCGTCGACCGCGCACGCGCTGTCGCTCGTCGCCGGGGCCGACGCGCTGCCACCGGCGTCGAGCGACTACTGGGAGGTCGAGCCGACGTCGCTCACGCTCGGCACCGCCGGTCCCCTCCTCGCGGGGCTCGAGGCGGCGTCCGACTTCTACCGGGCCGCGGCCACGACCGAACGGCCGCGCCACGCGACGGTGTACGGCGCAGGGCTCGGCAGGGTTCCGCAGACAGGAGGCGCGGCGGGCGCACCGGGCGCACCCCGTGGGGCCGGCGCGACGGGCGCGCCGGGTGCGGCCGGTGCGGCCGGTGCGGCCGGCGAGGTCGCGTCCGACGTCGGGGCCACGGCCGGGACGTGGACGCGCGTCGTGCAGACGTCCGGGGCCGCAGAACGCCTGCGCGCCGCCGTCGAGGACGCGTTCGGCAGCCAGGGGTACCCGCGGCACGTGACCGGCGGCCTGCGGGACGCCTCGACGGCGTTCGTCCTCCCGCCCTTCCAGCCGGAGCCGCTCGACGGCGCGCACGATGCCTGGCAGGCGTCCGTCACGGAGATGCTGCGACCGGCCGGGGGTCTCGCCCCCGGAGCGGGGTGGCGTGAGGACGGCATCTCCTGGACGCCGCAGACGACGCTCTACGCCCTCACCGCCGCGTCGTCGTCCGACGCCGACGACCGTGCCGACGCGCGCGAGTGGCTGCGCTGGGTCGACGAGCACCGCACGGCGTCCGGCGCGATCCCGGAGAAGGTGCTGGCCGACGGGTCGCCCGCGGCCGTCGCACCGTTGTCGTGGAGCTCCGCGCTCGTCGTCCTCGCGCTCGTCGAGCTGGACGCCGCCGAGCGGTAGGACGGCTCCTACCGCGGCCCGAGGTCGGGGGCGTCGCGGACGTCGAACTCGCGCCGCAGCACGCGGCGCGCGGCGTACCAGCCGCCGAGGCCGTGCACGCCCGGGCCCGGCGGCGTCGACGCGGAGCACAGGTACACACCCTCCAGCCCGACCGCGTACGGGTCGAGCCGGAGGCTGGGGCGCGCCACCATCTGCCACATGGTCACCGCGCCGCCGGCGATGTCGCCGTCGACGTAGCTCTCGTCGTGCCGGCTCATCTCCGCGGCCGGCACGCAGCGCGACGCCACGACGACGTCGCGAAAGCCCGGCGCGAAGCGTTCGATCTGGGCCACGACGTCCTCCGTGACGTCACGCGTCGACCCGGCCGGCACGTGCGCGTAGGTCCACAGCGGCCGCAGCCCGCCGGCGCCGCGCCCGGGGTCGACGACGGTCGGGTCGCTGACGAGGAGCATCGGCCGTTGCGCGTGGCGCCCGGCCGCGACCTCCGACTCGGCGAACGCCATCTCCGCGCGCGTCCCGCCGACGTGCACCGTGCCCGCCCGGCCCACCTCGGGGTCCGCCCACGGGACCGGTCCCGAGAGCACGAGGTCGACCTTCGCCGCGGCGTCGCCGTGCCGGAACCGACGCAGCGCAGCGGCCGCCTGCGGCGCGAGACCGTCGGCGAAGACGTCGGCGACGACGCGTGGCGCGGTGTCGAACACGTAGGCCCGGGCCCGGGGCAGGTCGGCGCGGGACGTCACGCGGTGCCCGGTCACGACCTCACCTCCGTGCGCGCGCAGGTCCTCGACGAGCGCCGCGACGATCACGCCGGATCCGCCGCGCGGGAGCGGCCAGCCGCCCGGGGCGTGGCCCAGCGCCGCGAGGAGCAGCGCGGTCCCCGCACCTGCGAGCGACGGCAACGGGGTGATCGCGTGCGCGGCGACGCCGGTGAGCAGCGCCGCGGCCTCCTCGGTCGCGAAGCGACGGCCCCACGCACGGCTGCCCTGCTCGAGCACCGCCGCGCCGAACCGGGCCGCGACGGCGGCGCCCTCCGGCCGCAGCACGCGGCCCGGCACCGAGCGCTTGTCGCCCAGCGCGACGGCGGCGACGTCGCGCCACCCCTCCGCGAGGGGACCGAGCAGCGCCCGCCAGGCTGCGCCGTCGGGCCCGCCGAGCCGCTCGGCCGTGCGGTCGAGGTCGTGGTAGGCGATGCCGGCCCGGCCGCCGTCGAGCGGCTGGGCGTACGACACCTCCGGGACGGCGAGGTCGACCCCGCGCGCCCCGAGGTCGAACGCCTCGAAGAACGGCGACGCCCAGGCCATCGGGTGGACGGCCGAGCACACGTCGTGCACGAGCCCGTCCGCCAGTCCCAGGTCGAGCGTCCGCGCGCCGCCGCCGATCGTCGGCTGCGCCTCCAGCACACGGACCGACAACCCCGCACGGGCGAGCGTCACCGCTGCCGCGAGACCGTTCGGACCCGAGCCCACGACGACCGCATCGAGGTTCTCCACCACGCGCGCCCGGTCAGACCCTCGGCAGCACGGTCGTCTGCACGATCAGAGCGGCCGCACCTGCTCGGCCTGCGGTCCCTTCGTGCCCTGGCCGAGCTCGAACTCGACCTCCTGCCCCTCCTCGAGGGACCGGTAGCCGTCGGACTGGATGGCGCTGAAGTGGACGAACAGGTCCTGACCGCCGCTGGCCGGGGTGATGAACCCATAGCCCTTCTCGGCGTTGAACCACTTCACGGTGCCCTGAGCCATCGAGATCTCCTCGTGCGTCGTCACCCACGGGACGACCGCCGCCTCGTGGTACGGCGAGCCTAGCGGCGACGGCTGGTCGACGGAAGGAGAACGCGGGCCAGGTCAGGGCGCGGGCGTGAGCTCGGTCGTGATGACGACCATGACGTCGCCCGACCGCAGCGTCTCCTGGGTCACCTGCTCCGCGGGGATGCCGAGGACGGCCGCCACGGCGGCCGCCGTGTCACCGCGGTTCTCGGTGTACCAGACCACGTTGCCCGTCTGGCCGGACTCGCCGGGGAAGTCCTCCGCGGTGGTGTTCGTGAAGCCCCGTGCGTCGAGCGCGCCCTTGCCGATGCCCGCGGCACCGTCGCCCCCTCCGTCGTTCATCACGCGGACGAGCGCGCTCGGGTCCGCCACTGCCATGAGCGCGTCGATGTCCGGGGCGGCCGGGGTCTCCTCGACCGGCGGCTCCGCGGTCTCGGCCGGCGTCTCCTCCGTCTCGGCGGGGGTCTCGGTCGCGGCGTCGGTCGGCGTCTCGGTCGAGCCCGCAGCCGGATCGGTGGACTCGGCCTGGGGCGGCGCCTCGCCGCTCCCGTCCGACAGCAGCGTGAAGCCGCCGTACGCGAGCCCGGCGAACACCACGGCCACGAGGAGGAACGGCCAGGTCTTGCTCCACCGGGTGCGGGGCGAACGGTGCACGCCGACGGGCGCACCCTGCGGCGCGGGAGCGTCGAACTCGTCGGGCGCGTAGGGGTAGCGGCTCTTCGTCACGGCGACAGGGTAGCCCGGTCGGGGCGGATGGCTAAACGTCCGGTTCGCCGGTTCTTCACGGCTCGCCCCGCCTCAGAGGCCTTCGAGACGGCGCGCGGTCCGGGCGCGCTGGCGCGTGGAACGCATGCGTCGCAGCCGCTTGACCAGCATCGGGTCGTGCGCGAGCGCGGCCGGCGAGTCGATGAGCGCGTTGAGCACCTGGTAGTACCGGGTGGCCGACAGGTCGAACAGCTCGCGCACCGCCTGCTCCTTGGCGCCCGCGTACTTCCACCACTGCCGCTCGAAGTCGAGGATCTCCCGGTCGCGTGCGCTCAGTCCCGACGCCGCGTCGTCGCTCCCGTCGGGCGCGGTCGCGTCGGGTCCCTCGAGGACGTGTGCCGCCTCGCTCATGGTTCCCTCCCGTCGTGCACGTTTCTCGTCACCGAAACAGGCCGCCCTCGTCGTGGCGCGAGGGCCGGACCGTCCCCAGGGTACGCAGCGAACCACACCGGTGTCATTCGTCCCCGCCGGGCGCGGGCTACGCTCGGTGCTCGTGGAGAGCGCACCCGGAACGACCCGTCCCCCGCTCGCGAGCGTCATGGCGCCCGACTGGGCCGAGGCCCTGGCGCCCGTGGAGCCCCAGCTCCACGCGACGGGCGACTTCCTCCGCGCGGAGGTCGCCGCGGGCCGCGAGTACCTGCCCGCG
Source organism: Cellulosimicrobium sp. BMG9.23 (assembly GCF_059159985.1). NCBI lineage: Bacteria > Bacillati > Actinomycetota > Actinomycetes > Micrococcales > Promicromonosporaceae > Cellulosimicrobium > Cellulosimicrobium sp. BMG9.23. The sequence continues at coordinate 64,178 of NZ_JBZGBZ010000011.1, read as the reverse complement.
CCGTCGGCCATCCTCAACGCGTTCTCGCGCCCGCTCGCCGAGGTGCGCGTGCTCGTCGTCGGGCAGGACCCGTACCCCACCCCGGGCCACCCGATGGGCCTGTCCTTCTCCGTGCAGCCCCACGTGCGCCCCGTGCCGCGGTCCCTGCAGAACATCTTCGCCGAGCTCGCCGAGGACGTCGGCGCCCCGCTCCCCGCGACCGGCGACCTGTCCGCGTGGAGCGACCAGGGCGTCATGCTCCTCAACCGGGTCCTCACCGTGCGACCCGGTGAGCCAGGCTCGCACCGCGGCCAGGGCTGGGAGACCTTCACGGAGGCGGCGATCCGAGCCCTCGTCGCGCGCGACGCCCCGCTCGTCGCCATCCTGTGGGGCCGCGACGCCGCGACGCTGCGCCCGATGCTCGGCGACACCCCCGTCGTCGCGAGCGCGCACCCGAGCCCGCTCTCCGCCCGGCGAGGCTTCTTCGGCTCCCGCCCGTTCTCGCGCGTCAACGAGCTCCTCGTCGCCCAGGGCGCCGCCCCCGTCGACTGGCACCTGCCCACCGCCTGAGGCGGTCGCCGGCGGAGCACCGGCCGGGTCTGTGCCACGTGGTGGCGAGACGACCGAGCGGCGGACGTGACGGCGGAACCCCGTCGGGGGCGTGGGCGAGGCGACGGACGAGCGGTGGTGGACGGGACGCGCGCGCGTCCGGGGAACCACCGCGGCCTGGCGACCAACGATCACCCGAACCACAGGAGCAGAATGGTCGGGTGACGACGCCGAACCCGACGACCTCCCCGTCCTCCGGAACGCCCGCCCCCGAGACCTCCCCGCCGCGCTGGAGCAGCTACGTCGCGGTGGGTGACTCGTTCACCGAGGGCCTGTGGGACCCGTACCCCGGCCAGGACGACCACCAGCGCGGCTGGGCGGACCTCCTCGCGCAGCATCTCGCCGTGCGCCGTGTCGCCGCGGGCGACGAGCCGTTGCGGTACGCGAACCTCGCGATCCGGGGACGCAAGCTCCGGTCGATCCTCACGGAGCAGGTGCCCGCGGCCCTCGCGCTGCAGCCGGACCTCGTGAGCGTCATCGGCGGCGGGAACGACATCCTGCGCCCGAACGCCGACGTCGACCGCCTCGCGCGGAACCTCGAGCACGCGGTCGCCCGTCTGCGCGCCGCGGGGAGCGACGTGCTGATGGGCACGGGCTTCGACGCGTCGCACTCCCCGCTCGTCGGTCTGACGCGTTCGCGCGTCGGGGTGTACAACGCGCACATCTGGGCGATCGCGCGGCGACAGGGCGCGTACGTCGTCGACCTGTGGGGGCTGCGCGCGCTGCAGGACTGGCGCATGTGGTCCGACGACCGCATCCACCTCACGCCCGAGGGGCACCGGCGCGTGGCGCAGGCGGCGCTCGTCGGGCTGGGCCAGGCGCCCGACGACGCGGCGTGGGACGACCCGCTGACTCCCCTGCCGCCGTCGCCCGCTCTCGACCGCGCCCGGCAGCACGGGCAGTGGGTGCGCGCGCACGTCGGGCCGTGGGTGCAGCGCCGGCTCACCGGGACGTCGTCGGGCGACGGGCGGTTGCCGAAGGCGCCCGAGCTCGAGCCGGTCCCGCTCGCGAAGGACTGATCCTCAGATCGGCAGCTCGACGCCAGATCGGCACCCGCACGCGAGATCGGTCCTCTGAAGAGCCGATCTCACGCCGACCTGCCGATCTCACGCGACCGTGCGGCTCCGCCGCGCACGACGAAGCCCCCGACCTCGTGGAGATCGGGGGCTCGTGCGGAGCCGCCTGTCGGGTTCGAACCGACGACCTTTCGCTTACAAGGCGAGTGCTCTACCAGCTGAGCTAAGGCGGCGCACCGGCTCGCGCCGGACGAGAGAGCAGGATACCCGCTCGTCCGGCCCGACCCGGTCGGCGTCAGCCCTGCTGCGCGGCCTCGACCGCGGCGGGCAGCGCGCTCGGGTCGGACCAGTTGCCGTCCCAGCGCTCGCCGTCGATCGCGATCGTCGGGGTGCCGAAGCCGCCCGACTGCGGGTTGGCGAGCGACTCGTCCTGCGTGACGAGGTTCGTCGCCGTGGCGGCCCAGTCGGCGAACTGCTCGGTGGCCGTGCCGTCGGCGATCTGCGCCGCGACGTCGGCGGGGGCGCCGGCCTGCTCGGCGAGGTCCGCGATCTGCTCGTCGGTCAGGCCCTCGGTGCCCTCGGCGGGCTGGTTGGCGAACATGAGGGCGTTGAACTCGTTCATGGCCTCGGGGGCCTGGTCGGCGACGAACCCGGCGGCGGCCGCGGCGCGGGTGGAGAACTGCGCCCCCTGCGACGCCCGGTCGAGGATCGACACGGGGTGCAGCACGACGGTGATGTCGCCGGACTCGCGCAGCGCGTCGAGCGAGGCGCCGTTGGCCTCCTCGAAGTCGCCGCAGATGGGGCACATGTAGTCGACGTAGACCGCGACCTCGACCGCCTCCGCACCGTTGTCGGTCCCCGCGGCGCCGTCGGCACCCATCGGGATGCCGCCGTCGGTCGAGTTCTCGGGGTTCGTGACCTCGCTGAGGTTCCCCGCCGCGACCGCGTCGACGGTCTCGTTCTGGTCGTTCAGGGCGGGGATGAAGAAGTAGAGGAACACGCCGATGAGGACGGCCAGACCGGCGACGAGCGCGCCGATCGTGATGAGCCGGTTGCGGCGGTCGCGCTTGGCCTGCGCCTCGCGGAGCGCGAGGGCCTCGGCGCGCGCGGCGTCGCGGCGCTGGGCCTTGGTCTGGGGTTCGTTGCTGGGCATGGTGGGTCCTTCGGGTGCGGTGCGGTCGTCGTGCGGGGACGACGGAGGGCGGGGAGTGCCGCCGTCGGGCTCGAGATGCCGGAGCCGTCAGGCGAGGGCGGCCACGGGGGGTCCGCGCCGGGTGCGCACCACGGCGTCGGCGAGGTGGTGCAGCGCGGCGGGGACGACGTCGGGCCGCGGCAGCCGATCGGAGCGCGGCCCGGCGACCGTGCGTCCCAGCGAGGCGCCGAGGACGCGGGCGAGGAGTGCGGTCAGGACGCGCACCGCCCCGGCGGAGAGCTCGCGGGCCCGTGCGTGCGCCCGGCGCACGCGCGCCGAGACGCCCCACGCCACGAGCGCGGCCGCGGCGTGGCCCAGCAGGACAGGCACGGCGAGCACGCCGAGCACCGTGACCATCGCGGCGCCGTCGCCGCCGAGCGCCGTCCCGGACGGGCAGTCGGGCGCCTCGTGGACGAGCGCGAGGTGCATGCCCGCGATCCCCCACGCGCCGGGGACGGTCACGCACTGGTTCACGACGGCGAACCCGCGGTCCGCGAGGTTCGTCAGCAGGGCCGCGGCAAGCGTGAGGAGGAGGACGACGGGGCCGAGGAACGGCCCGGTCGCGGGCATGACGGACGCCCGCCTCGCGCCGCGCGGCATACCGCGCGTGACCGTCCTCCGGAGCACGGCGCCCAGACTACACACGCCGCCTGGGACGGGCCTGGGTGCCGACCGGACGCCGGTCGTCCGCCCGGGGAGGTCAGCTGAGGTCCGGCGGGCCCGGGAACGGCCACCACTCGACGGGGCGGTCCGACGCGAGCAGCACCACGCACACGACGGTGAGGGCGATCCCGAGGCCGAGGAGGACGAGCGTCCCGGTGCGCCCGGGGGCGACCCGGGCGAGCGCGGTGCGGGTCCCGTAGCGCGTGAGGTAGGTGAGCGGACCGACCCACGCGAGCACGACCGCCGCGAGCATCGCGACCACGAGCAGGACGGTCGTCACGACGGGCGAGTTGCCGCCGTCGGGCCCCGCGACGACGACCCAGCGGTCCGCCTCGAGCAGCCACCACCCCGCCACGACGACCAGCACGCCCGCGCACGCCGCGACGAGCAGCGACGGGAGCGCGCCGAGGAGCGCGCGCAGCACGTACCAGGGGGACGCCGCGACGGAGCGTGCGGTGTCGCTGCGCTGCACGCCACGCCGTTCACGGCGCGTGTGCAACGACTCCGTGGTGACGCCGACGACGCGCGCGAGCACGACGAACAGCGCGAGCGCGCCGAACGCGAGCCCGGGGAACATCGCGCCCAGCAGCACGAGCGGCACCGCGAGGAGCGCGAGCGCCGTGCGCCGGGACGCGGGGACCGGGCGCACGTACAGCGGCTCGCCCGCCTCGTCCGAGGGCGGGGCGCCGAGGTCGTCGAGCAGGTCGGGGTCGGCGAGCCCGTCGGCGGGCACGGCGACGGTCCGGCCGTCGTTCACCTGCGTCTGGGACGCGGGCAGGGGCGGCGGCACGACCGCGGGGGCAGCGGCCCACGCGGCACCCGCAGCGACGGCGGCGGGTGCCACGACCTGGGTGGGGCCGGTCGGCGGGCCGACGAGCTGGGTGGGAGCGTCGCCCGTGTCGGCGGCGCGGCGCAGCGCCGCGACGACCTCGGTCGGGCCGAGACGCCGGGTGGGGTCGGCGTGCAGCGCGCCCGCGAGCGCCTGCGCGGTGACGGGTCCGAGGCCGGCGAGGTCGGGCCGTCCGCTGCGAGCCCGGGCGAGCACGACGTCGGTCGGCCGCACGCCGAACGGCGCCCGGCCCGTCGCCGCGTAGGCGAGCACGGCGGCCCAGCCCCACCAGTCGGTGTCGGCGCTCGGCGCCGCGCCCTCGAGCAGCTCGGGCGCGAGGTAGCCGGGCGTGCCCATGACCAGGCCGGTCGACGTGACGCGCGCGTCCTCGAGCCCCTGCGCGATGCCGAAGTCGATGAGCACGGGACCGCGCGACGCCACGAGGACGTTGCTCGGCTTGAGGTCGCGGTGGATGACGCCCGCCGCGTGCACGGCCTCGAGCGCCGCGGCGAGCTGGTCGGCGAGCTCGTACAGGTCCCACGCGTCGAGCGGCCCGCCGTCGGCGATCTCGTCCTCGAGCGTCGGGCCGTCGACGAGCTCGGTGACGATGAACGCGTCCGGGCCGTCGAGCTCGACGTCGAGGATCTGCGCGACGGCCGGGTGCCGCAGCCGCTGGAGGGCCAGCGCCTCGCGGCGCAACCTCTCGCGGCCCTGCGCCGCGGCGTCGACGTCGACGTGCGCGTGGAGGAACTTGATCGCGACGAGGTTGCCGCCGCCGTCGTGCGCGCTGTGCACCGTCCCCATGGCGCCGGAGCCGAGGCGCGCGCCGATGAGGTAGCCCCCGACCTCGCTGCCGGGTGCCGGCCCGCGGCCGCCCGCCGTCGGGGCGACGCGCTGCGTGGACTCCTCCATGGTGACAAGGTAGCCGCAGACGCGACGTCCGGCGGCCCGGGACGGTCGGTGTCGACCCGCGCCGTCCGCGACCGTCCGTCTACCCTGGGACGCGCCATCCGCGTTCCATCGAAGCACCAAGGAGAATTCCGTTGTCAGGCAAAGAAGGGTTCGATCTCGTCGTCGTGGCCAACCGGCTGCCCGTGGACTTCACGGTGGACGCCAGGGGTGACGTCTCGTGGGACCGATCGCCGGGCGGCCTGGTCACGGCGCTCGAGGCGGTCATGAAGTCCTCCGACGGCGCGTGGGTCGGCTGGTCCGGTGCGCCCGACCTCGCCCACGAGCCGTTCGACGCCGACGACATGCGCCTCGTCCCCGTGACGCTGACCGCCGACGAGATCGAGCGCTACTACGAGGGCTTCTCCAACGACACCCTCTGGCCGCTCTACCACGACGTCATCTCGCCGCCCACCTACCACCGCACGTGGTGGGACGCGTACCGCCGCGTCAACCAGCGCTTCGCCGACGCCGCCGTCGCGCAGGCCGCACCGGGCGCCGTCGTGTGGGTGCACGACTACCAGCTCCAGCTCGTGCCGCAGATGGTCCGCGAGCAGCGGCCCGACATCCGGATCGGGTTCTTCAACCACATCCCCTTCCCCCCGCTCGAGCTGTTCCAGCAGCTCCCGTGGCGACGCCAGGTCCTCGACGGCCTGCTCGGCGCCGACCTCGTGGGGTTCCAGCGGGCGGGCGACGCCGCGAACTTCATCCGCGCGGTCCGCCGGCTGCGCGCGTACACGACGCGCGGCCCGATGATCACGGTGCCGACGGCCGCGGGCCACGACCGGCACGTGCGCGCGGCCGCGTTCCCCATCTCCATCGACTCCCGGCGGTTCGACGAGCTCGCGCGCACCCCCGAGGTGCAGCAGCGCGCCCGCGAGGTCCGCGCGGACCTCGGCGACCCCGACGTCATGATCCTCGGCGTCGACCGCCTCGACTACACGAAGGGCATCCGCCACCGCATCAAGGCGTACGGCGAGCTGCTGCAGGACGGCCGGCTCGACGTCGAGCACGCCACCCTCGTCCAGGTCGCGAGCCCGAGCCGCGAGAACGTGGACGCCTACCAGGAGCTGCGCGAGCACGTCGAGGGCGCGGTGGGCCGCATCAACGGCGAGTACGCCGAGATCGGGCACGCGGCCATCCACTACCTGCACCACTCCTACCCGCCCGAGGAGATGGCCGCGCTGTACCTCGCGGCGGACGTCATGCTCGTCACGTCCCTGCGCGACGGCATGAACCTCGTCGCGAAGGAGTACGTCGCGGCCCGCTCCGACGACCGCGGCGTCCTCATCCTGTCGGAGTTCACGGGCGCCGCCGACGAGCTCGCGTCCGGGGCGCTGCTCGTCAACCCGCACGACATCGACGGGATGAAGGACATCATCGTCGCGGCCGCGCACATGGACCACCGCGAGCAGCGCAAGCGCATGCGCCGCCTGCGCCGCCGCGTCCTCGCGGACGACGTCGCCAAGTGGTCGGAGTCGTTCCTCGGCGTCCTGACCGCCATGCCGTCGCGGGTACCGCGCCGGCCCGCAGAGCCCATCGACCGCGCGCAGCAGGACGACGCCGCGGAGCGCGACGCATGAGCGGCGCCCTGCCCGCCGGTGTCGCGCTGCCGCCCGACGTCGCCGACGCCGTCCTCGCGTTCGCGGGCGACGGCGACGGGCCGCCCCGCGCGCGCCTCGTCGCCCTCGACTTCGACGGGACGCTCGCGCCGCTCGTCGACGACCCCCTCGCCGCGCGCATGACGCCCGCGGCCCGGGCAGCCGTGGACCGCCTCGCGGCGGCGGCGCGAGGGACGACGACGCGGCTCGCCCTCGTGTCGGGACGCAACCTCACCGATCTCGCCGAGCGGGGAGAGCCCCCGGTCGGGACGTTCCTCGTCGGGAGCCACGGCGCCGAGACAGGACGCGTGACCGAGCACGGCGTCGACGCCGTCCCCCTCGTGCTCACCGACGCGCAGGAGCGAGCGCTCGCCGAGCTGAGGACCGGCCTGGCCGCCGCGGTCGCCGGGCGCGACGGCGCCTGGGTGCAGGAGAAGCCGAGCGCCGCCGTCCTGCACACCCGGCTCGCCTCCGCCGAGGACACCCTGGCGGCCGAGGCCGCCGCCGACGCGGTGGCCGAGCACCTCGGGCTGCACGCGATGCACGGCAAGGACGTCGTCGAGATCGCCGTCCTCACCGTGTCGAAGGGCGAGGCGGTGGACCGGCTGCGCGACGACGTCGGGCAGGACGCCGGGACGACCGGCCGGACGCGCGTCCTGTACGCGGGCGACGACACGACCGACGAGACGGCCCTCGCGATCCTCGACGGCGACGACCTGGGCATCAAGGTGGGGCCGGGCGCGACCGCCGCGTCGCAGCGCGTGCCCGACGCCGACACGCTCGCCGCCGCTCTCGACCTCCTGGCGCGCGCCCTGGGCGGCGAGGTCGGGACCGGATCGTGACCTTCGAGGCACCCGGGTGTGACCTAGCACTCAGCCGCCAGGGGTAGTATCGGCTCCACGATGACGTCGGGTCCCTGTGGGGGTCCGACTTCATTTGTGTCGTCGAAGACACGCTCGTCCGCCATCGCGAACAGCTACGTCGAAGTGGCACGTCACTGCACAACGGATCGTCCGGCACGTACCTGCCGGTGGAGGGATGTACCAGATCATGGCTACGGTCACCTACGACCACGCAACGCGGCTCTACCCCGGGACCGAGCGCCCCGCGGTGGACCAGCTGAACCTGCACATCGAGGACGGCGAGTTCCTCGTCCTCGTCGGCCCCTCGGGCTGCGGCAAGTCGACCTCGCTCCGCATGCTCGCGGGCCTCGAGGACGTCAACGCGGGCAACATCTACATCGGCGACCGCGACGTCACGGACGTCCAGCCGAAGGACCGCGACATCGCGATGGTGTTCCAGAACTACGCGCTGTACCCGCACATGTCCGTCGCGGACAACATGGGCTTCGCCCTGAAGATCGCCGGCAAGCCGAAGGCGGAGATCCGCCAGCGCGTCGAGGAGGCTGCGAAGATCCTCGACCTCTCCGAGTACCTGGACCGCAAGCCGAAGGCGCTCTCCGGTGGTCAGCGTCAGCGTGTCGCCATGGGCCGCGCGATCGTGCGTCAGCCCCAGGTGTTCCTCATGGACGAGCCGCTGTCGAACCTCGACGCCAAGCTGCGCGTCCAGACCCGTACGCAGATCGCGTCGCTCCAGCGTCGTCTCGGCGTCACCACGGTCTACGTCACGCACGACCAGACCGAGGCCCTCACGATGGGTGACCGCATCGCGGTCCTCAAGGACGGTCTGCTCCAGCAGGTCGGCACCCCGCGCGAGATGTACGACACCCCGCAGAACGTTTTCGTCGCGGGCTTCATCGGCTCGCCCGCGATGAACATCGGCACGTTCACCATCAACGGTGGCGTGGCCGAGGTCGGCCCCGCCCGACTGCCGCTCGAGCGCGACGTGGCCGCGAAGATCTCCGAGGCCGACAACGGCAAGGTGACCATCGGCTTCCGTCCCGAGGCCCTCGACGTCGTGTCGCAGGCCAACGAGAGCGCGTTCCCCGTCGAGGTGAACATCGTCGAGGAGCTGGGCTCCGACGCGTTCGTCTACGGCACCCTCAAGGGCGAGCTGGCGGCGCAGGCCGACGTCCACTCGGGCGCCGGCGACAACCAGGTCATCGTCCGCGTCGACCCGCGCAACGTCCCCGCCAAGGGCGAGCGCATCTACGTGGCGATCCGCCCGGGCAACTCGCACGTCTTCTCGGCCGCGTCGGGCCAGCGCCTCAGCTGACCTCCGCACCGCCGACAGGGCGGGTCCGACCTCAAGGTCGGGCCCGCCCTTCGTCGTCCGGGCGCCCGGCCCGCCGAACCCCGGGTTGTGCGCCACGTGAGCGCTCACCTGCGTCATAACCCCGGGTTCGCCACCCCACCCCGCCGAACCCCGGGCTGTGCCGCATTCCAGTCCTGCCTTGAGCCACAACCCAGGGTTCGGCATCTCAGCCCGCCGACGCCGGAGCAGGGGTGGGGCGGGTCGTGGCGGGTCTGGCGGGAGGACCCGAGGAACGAGGGTCCGGATGGTAGACCCGCCCGCCCCTCGCGCAGGCGTCGGCGGACCGAGCCCGAGCCCGAGCCCGAGCCCGAGACAGCACACCGACCATGGACAATGGGACGCGTGACGGTGCACAACCTGCAGATCACCGCGTCTGCCCCCGACCCGGCTCTGCTCGACCTGCCCTGGGACGTCCCGCTCGAGGACTGGCCGGCCGAGACGCTCGCGGCCCTCCCCCGCGGTATCTCCCGGCACATCGTGCGGTTCGTCCGCCTCTCGGGCCGGGTGATCGCGATCAAGGAGATCGGCGAGTCGGTCGCGTACCGGGAGTACGAGCTGCTGCGTCAGCTACGCCGGCTCGAGGTGCCGAGCGTCGTGCCCGTGGGCGTCATCACTGGCCGCAAGGACCCCGACGGCGAGCCGCTCGAGGCGGTGCTCGTCACGGAGCACCTGCAGTTCTCGCTGCCGTACCGCGCGCTGTTCAGCCAGTCTCTGCGGCCGGACACCGCGACGCGTCTCATCGACGCGCTGGCCGTGCTCCTCGTGCGGCTGCACCTCGTGGGCTTCTACTGGGGCGACGTGTCGCTGTCCAACACGTTGTTCCGCCGGGACGCGGAGACGTTCGCGGCGTTCCTCGTGGACGCGGAGACGGGCGACCTGCACCGCGAGCTCTCGCCGGGCCAGCGCTCGTACGACGTCGACCTCGCACGGACGAACATCATCGGCGAGCTCATGGACCTGGCGGCGGGCGAGCTGCTCGACGAGGACGTGGACGAGATCGCGATCGGCGACGCTCTCGTCACGCGCTACGAGGAGCTGTGGGAGGCGCTCACGACGTCGGAGTCGTTCGACGCGGACGAGCGGTGGCGGGTCGCGGCGCGTATCGAGCACCTGAACGACCTGGGCTTCGACGTCGGCGAGCTCGCCATCACGACGGACATCGACGGCACGACCGTGCAGATCCAGCCCAAGGTGGTCGACGCGGGCCACCACTCCCGGCGCCTGCTGCGCCTCACCGGTCTCGACGTCCAGGAGAACCAGGCCCGGCGCCTGCTCAACGACCTCGACTCGTACCGCGCGGCGGCGGACCGGCAGAACGACGACGAGGAGTTCGTCGCGCACGACTGGCTGAGCGGGGCGTTCGAGCCGACGATCCAGGCCGTGCCCCGCAACCTGCGGCGCAAGCTCGAGCCGGCGCAGCTCTTCCACGAGATCCTCGACCACCGGTGGTTCATCTCGGAGCGCGCTGGCCGCGACGTGCCGATGGCGGAGGCGACGCGCTCGTACGTCGAGAACGTGCTGCAGCACCGGCCGGACGAGAAGTCGATCCTCGGGCTCGCGCCGGGCGAGAAGGACCCGGAGTACTACGGCTGACCAGGTGCAGCGGCCGTGCGCGCCTGTCAGTGCTCCACGGGCCCGGTGGACGGTGCAGCGCTGACAGGTCGTGGGCGTGCGCGCCTGTCAGCGCTCCACGGGTCCCGTGGGCGGCGCAGCGCTGACAGGGCGTGGGCGTGCGACGTCAGTCCTGCGCCGCGCGCAGCCGCGCGACCTCGTACAGCGAGATGCCGGTCGCGACGGCGGCGTTGAGCGACTCGGTGTCGGAGCCGATGGGGATGGACGCGACGACGTCGCACGCCTCGCGCACGAGGCGCGAGAGCCCCTTGCCCTCGGACCCGGCGACGACGACGAGCGGCTCGGTCGCGAGCTGGAGGTCGCCGATCGACGTCGTGCCGCCCGCGTCGAGCCCGACGACGAAGCAGCCCGCCTTCTTCAGCTCGCCGAGCGCGCGCACGAGGTTCGTGGCGCGCGCGACGGGCACGCGTGCGGCGGCGCCGGCGGACACCTTCCACGCCGACGCGGTGACGCCGGCGGCCCGACGCTCGGGGACGAGCACGCCGTGCGCGCCGAACGCACCGGCGGAGCGCAGGACCGCGCCGAGGTTGCGGGGGTCGGTGACGCCGTCGAGCGCGACGATGAGCGGCGCACGGTCGGACGCGGCCGCGGCGTCGAGCAGGTCGTCGACGTCCTTGTAGTCGTACGGCGGGACCTTGAGCGCGACGCCCTGGTGGACCGCGCCGTCGGTCAGCCGGTCGAGCTCGGGCTTGCCGACCTCGAGCAGCTCGTAGCCGCGACCCGACACGATGTCGAGGATCTCGCGCGTGCGGTCGTCGGCGTCGAGGCGCGAGAAGAGGTAGACGGCATCGACGGGGATGCCGGCGCGCAGCGCCTCGAGCACGGAGTTGCGGCCGGTGACGATCTCCTGGACGCCACCACGGCCCTTCGGGGAGCCGCCGCGGCCGCTGCGCGCACCGCCCGGTCGCTGGCCCGCGGCCTTCTTCTCGGCGGCCGCCTTGCGCTGATGAGCCGGGTGGTAGACGCGGTCCTCGGCCTTGGGCGTGGGGCCGCGACCCTCGAGCGCCTTGCGGCGCTGACCGCCGGAGCCGACGGTCGCGCCCTTCTTGCTCCCGGCCTTGCGCATCGCGCCGCGTCGTTGTGAGTTGCCTGCCATGGGTCTGCCCGTCGTGTCGTCGGTCGTTCAGGTCGTGGTGCGCCGCCGCGCGGGGCGCGGGCGGCTGAGGCCGGGGTTCTCGTGCGAGTCCCTCGGTCCATGCTCGGTCAGCCGAGGCTCCAGCGCGCGCCGTCGGCGGAGTCCTCGACGACGATCCCGGCCGCCGCGAGGCGGTCCCGGATCGCGTCGGCGGTCGCGAAGTCTCGTGCGGCACGGGCGTCGGCGCGGGCCGCGATCTCGGCGCCGACGACCGCGTCGAGCGCGGCCGCATAGCGTGAGTCGCCCGCGTCGGCCCACTGCGGGTCGCCCGGGTCGAGGCCGAGCACCTCCAGCATCGCGCGCAGCGCGACGAGGTGGTGGCGCGCGACGGCGTCGGCCGCGCTGCTGCGGTCGGCGAGCGCCGAGTTCCCCGCCCGCAGGTGCTCGTGCACGACGGCGAGCGCCGCCGGCACGTTGAGGTCGTCGTCCATCGCGGTGGTGAAGGCGGTGGGCAGCTCGGCGTCGCGCACGTCGCCGACGTCCCCCACGCGCTCGGTGGCGCGCTCCACGAACCCGGCGAGGCGCTCCCACGTGGTCTGCGCCTCGGTGACGGTCGCGGGCGTCCACTCGAGCATCGAGCGGTACTGGACGGACGCGAGCGCGTAGCGCAGCACGGCGGGGCTGGTCGACGCCAGGACCTCGCGCACCAGGAGCCCGTTGCCGAGCGACTTGCTCATCTTGGTGCCGCCCTGCGTCACCCACGCGCTGTGCAGCCAGTGCCGCGCAAAGCCGTACCCCGCGGCACGCGACTGCGCCTGCTCGTTCTCGTGGTGCGGGAAGCGCAGATCGAGGCCGCCGCCGTGGATGTCGAACGTGTCGCCGAGGTAGCGCCGGGCCATCGCGGAGCACTCGAGGTGCCAGCCCGGCCGCCCGCGCCCGAACGGCGTCTCCCACGACGCCGTCGCCGGCTCGCCCTCCTTGGGCGCCTTCCACAGCGCGAAGTCGCGCGGGTCGTGCTTGGCGGCGGCCTCCTGCGCGTCGGCGGGGACGTCGTCGGGCACGGGGTTGAGATCCTCGAGGCGCTGGTTGGTGAGCGAGCCGTACTCGCGCCACGACCGCACGTCGAACCAGACGTCGCCCGGCCCGGTGGTGTACGCGTGGCCGCGCTCGACGAGCCGCTCCATGAGGTCGACCATGTCGGGGACGTGCCCGGTCGCGCGCGGCTCGTAGGTGGGCGGCTGCACGCCGAGCGCGTCGTACGCGGCGGTGAACGCGCGCTCGTACGTCGCGGCCCAGGCCCACCAGGGCTCACCCGCGGCCGCGGACTTGGCGAGGATCTTGTCGTCGATGTCCGTGACGTTCCGGATGAGGGTGACGCGTGACCCCGCGCGACGCAGCCAGCGCACGAGGACGTCGAACGCGACGGCGGAGCGCATGTGACCGATGTGGGGTGCGGCCTGGACGGTCGCGCCACACAGGTAGATGCCGACCTCGCCCGCGGTCTGGGGCACGAAGTCGCGCACGTCCCGCGTGGCGGTGTCGAACAGGCGAAGGGTCACGTCCGCAAGGGTACCGGGGCGGCGCGTCGCGGTCCGAACCGCGCTCCCGACGCCGGGCCTGCGACTCCGCCGCGACGGTCAGCCGAAGGCGCGCCCCTCGCCGCGGTAGGTCGGCACGACGTCCACGACCTCGTCGCCCCGCACGAGGTGCACGACGTCGAAGCGTTCCATCACCTCGCCGGCCTTGGCGTGGCGGAACCACACCCGGTCGCCGACCTCGAGGTCGGCGGCCCGCCGGCTCGTGCGGTGCAACGGGGTCTGGACCTCTCCCGCGCCCTCGCGCCCGGTGAGCGACCACCCGGGCGTCGCGACGAGCGGGAGCCGGCTGCGGGCCGCGGGCCCGGACGCGACGTACCCGCCGCCGAACGCCGTGGCCCAGCCCGGCGCCGGGACGCGGACCACGTCGAGCCCGAAGAACGCCGCGGGTCGCGGCCGGAACGCGCGGTACCCGTCGAACAGTCCGGGCACGTAGAGGCCCGATCCGGCGGTCACCTCGGTCACGACCGGGTCCGCGGCCGACGTCTCGAGCGACCCGGTCCCTCCCGAGTTCACGAGCTCGACGTCGTGCCCGACGACGCCCCGCACCGCCGCGGCGACCTCGCCGCGGCGGGTCGCGAGGTCGGCCACCGACGCGCGCTTGACGAGCCGGACGGTGGGGCTTGCGTCGGGGAGCCCGGCGACCTGCGCCTCGTAGAACATGACGCCGCGCAGCCGCAGCCCCGGCTCGGCGGCGACGCGCGCGGCGAGGGCCGCGGCGTCGCCGGGGGTTCGCACGGGCGAGCGTCGCGTGCCGAGGTGCGCGACGAACGGGCCGACACCGACGCGCAGGGACGCGTCGACGTCGAGGGCCACCTGCACCGGCGCCGCGTCCGCGCCGAGGCCGCCCCCGGCGAGCGCCTGGCGGACGAGGGCGACGTGCGCGGCGTCGTCGACCATGAGCGTGATCTCGCGGCGCGCCTCCTCGTCCCGGGCCAGCGCGGCGAGCGCACCCCGGTCGACGCTGGGGTACGCCACGAGCACGTCGCGCGTGCCCTGGCCGACGAGCCACAGCGCCTCGCGCACCGAGAACGCCATGACGCCGCGGAACCCGCGGTCGAGCGCGCGGCCCGCGAGGGCCCGCACGCGCACCGACTTCGACGCGAGGCGGACGGGTGTGCCTCCGGCGCGCGCGATCAGCTCGTCGGCGTTCGCGTCGAACCGGTCGAGGTCCACGACGGCGAGCGGGCCGTCCAGGCGCTCGGTCGCCCGGGTGAGGCGCGCGAGCAACGAGGGCGACGTCCCGGACCCGGGTCCCGTGGTGTCCTGCTCGTCGGTCGCTGCGTCGCGGCCCCCTACCGCTCGCGCCGTCGTGGCCTCGCCCATGGGAGAAACGTACGCCACCGCGACGACGCCGACGGACGAGTCGCCCGTGAGACAGTACGTGCTGTGAGCAGCGACGACGCCCTCGTCTGGACCAACTGGGCCCGCACGGCCACCGCGAGCCCGCGCCGTCGGGCCACCCCGCGGGACGAGGCCGATCTGGCCGGCCACGTGGCGCGCGCCGCGGACGACGGGCTGCGCGTCCGGGCCGTCGGGGCAGGCCACTCCTTCACTCCCGCGGCGGTCACCGACGGGCTGCTGCTCGACCTCGACCGGCTGAGCCTCGTCGAGCGCATCTCCCGCGAGGGCGACGCCCTGCACGTGACGGTCGGCGCGGGCATCCGCCTGCACCGGCTCAACGAGGCCCTCGCCGCGGCGGGGCTCGCGATGCGCAACCTCGGCGACATCGACCGGCAGTCGGTCGCCGGCGCGATCTCGACAGGCACGCACGGGACGGGCGCGCGCCTCGGCGGGCTCGCGACCCAGGTGCGCGGCGTGCGGGTCGTCGGCGCCGACGGGACGGTCCGCGAGGCGACGCCGACGCAGGACCCCGAGCTCTTCGAGGCGAGCCGGCTCGGGCTGGGCGCGACGGGCGTGCTGTCCGCGGTGACGCTCGAGGTGGTCCCGGCGTTCCTCCTGCGGGCGCAGGAGGAACCGTGGCCCCTCGACCGCGTGCTCGACGGGCTCGCCGCGCCGGACGACGACCCCGACGGGTTGGTGGGCGGCAACGACCACGTCGAGTTCTACTGGTTCCCGCACACGCGGCGCGCCCTCACCAAGCGCAACAACCGCCTGGCGCCCGACGACGAGGCGGTGGAGCTCGAGCGCCTGCGCACCGGTCCGGGAGCCGTCGCCCGCGCCCGCACGTGGGTCGACGAGGAGCTGCTCTCCAACGGTGCGTTCGAGCTCGTCAACCGCGTCGCGAAGGCCGTGCCGCGCGCGACGCCGCACCTCAACGCGGTCGCGGCCCGCGCGCTCGCACCGCGCACGTACGTCGCGCCGTCGTACCAGGTGTTCGTCACGTCGCGTCGGGTCAGGTTCCGCGAGATGGAGTACGCGGTGCCGCGCGACCGGCTGGTCGACGTCCTCACGGCGGTCGACGCCTGGCTCGAGCGCTCCGGTGAGCACGTCCCGTTCCCGGTCGAGGTGCGCTTCGCGGCGCCCGACGACGTCTGGCTCTCGACGGCGCACGGTCGCCCGACGGCGTACGTCGCCGTCCACCAGTACGCCCGGCTGTCCCACGAGCGGTACTTCGACGCGGTCGAGAGGATCGTCGCCGAGGTCGACGGCCGACCCCACTGGGGCAAGCTCCACGGCCTCGACGCCGCGAGGTTCCGCGAGCTCTACCCCCGGTTCGACGACTTCCTCGCCGTGCGCGACGCCGCCGACCCCGCCGGCGTGTTCACGAACCCGTACACCGACGCGGTCCTCGGCCAGCCGCCGGGCCGGTAGGTCGGCCGCGCCGCAGCCCGTCAGGCGCTCGCCCGGCCCCCGTCGTCCTCCGGCTGCACGACCTGCGTCAGGACGTAGTCGGCGAGCGCGTGGAAGCTCGCGACCGCGACGTCGTCGTCCTGCTCGACCAGCCAGGCGATCTCGATGCCGTCGATGTAGCCCGCCACGAGCCGCGACAGGAAGCGCACGTCGAGCCGGTAGGTGACCCCCGCGCGCCGGGCGACCTCCTCGAGGATCCCCTGCGTCATGTTCCACGTCTGCTCGAGGTGCGCGTGCGCGACGGACCGCAGCGCACGGCTGCGCACCCCGGCGGTGG
Organism: Cellulosimicrobium sp. BMG9.23; assembly: GCF_059159985.1. Lineage (NCBI taxonomy): Bacteria > Bacillati > Actinomycetota > Actinomycetes > Micrococcales > Promicromonosporaceae > Cellulosimicrobium > Cellulosimicrobium sp. BMG9.23. Next base: position 47,734 of record NZ_JBZGBZ010000011.1, on the reverse strand, counting down.
CGAACTCGAACGTCAGCAGGCGCATGTGCCGGCGGGGCGTGAGCCCTTCCCACAGCGCGTCCGCCGCGGCGTGGGCGAGCACGACCACGTCGGTGCTCACGTCGAGCGACGCACGGACCGGCTCGGACGCGACGAGGGCGAGGCTGTTGCCCATCGCCTGGAGGAGCTCGTCCTTGTCCTCGAAGCAGTAGTGGACGACGCCCAGGGAGACACCCGCCTCGGCGGCGACCCCACGGATGGTCACCGCTTCCACCCCCTCGCGGACCGCGATGGTCATCGCGGCGTCCACGAGCTGGGCCCGGCGTTCTTCGACGGACATACGGTTCATGTGCGGTTCATCCCATGTGTCGTGCTCTGGGAAAGTGAAACACATCGCGAGGCTTCCCACGATCGTACGGGCCCGCGATCGCCCTGGCACCCGGGGTCCGCGGCGCGCGAGAATGGCGCGTCGGACGAAACACCCCGACGACCTCACCTGACGAGACGGAGCACCGTGCGACCTGCTCACCGCCCCCTGCTCTTCTGCGCGGTCCTCGTGGCCGCCACGCTCGCCCTGGCAGGCTGCGGGGCGTCCGACGAGCCCGGCGCGACCGCGAGCCCGGCGACGTACGCGGTCCCCGACGTCCCCGTCTCGGTGACGGTTCCCGCGGGCTGGGAGCGCCTGACGCAGGACGGCGCGTTCGCGGTCCGCTCCCCCGACGGGTTCGGCGACCCGGCGTTCCGCGCCGACGTCGTCGTCACGGGCGAGGCAGGGGACGGCGCGCTCGACGACGCCGGCGCCGCCACCGCGGAGCGCGTCGCCGCGATCGACGGCTGGGTCCCCGACACCGAGGGCCAGGGCGCGACGACCCTCGGGGAGACGCCCGCCTACCGCGTCTCGGGCACGGTCGACGTCGGCGGGACGCCGGTCGCCCAGGAGGTGGTGCTCGTCGGGTCGACCGCCGAGGACGGCGAGCCGTGGACGGTGTACCTCACCGCGTCCCACGCCGTGGAGGACGCCACCGGGGCGGAGGAGGCACGGTCCGTCCTGACGAGCGTGCAGGTCACGCCGGCGGGCTGACCGCCACGACGAGCGCCGTCGCGACGGCCGCGACGCCCTCCCCGCGCCCCGTGAGGCCGAGGCCGTCGGTGGTCGTGGCCGTGAGGGTCACGGGGGCACCCGCCGCCGCGCTGAGCGCAGCCTCCGCCTCGGCCCGGCGGGAGCCGACGCGCGGCCGGTTGCCGATCACCTGGACCGCGACGTTGCCGATCTCGAAACCCGCCGCCCGGACGCGGCGCGCGGCCTCCGCGAGCAGCCTCGCGCCGCTCGCCCCGGCCCACTCCGGCGCGGACGTGCCGAAGTTCGACCCCAGGTCCCCGAGCCCGCTCGCCGAGAACAGGGCGTCCGCTGCGGCGTGAGCGGCGACGTCGGCGTCCGAGTGGCCCGCGAGCCCTCTCTCCCTCGGCCAGTGCAGGCCGCCGAGCCACAGGGGGCGGTCCTCGCCCTCGGCCGCGTACGCGTGGACGTCGACCCCGACGCCCGTGCGCGGGAGCCCTGACGGCACCCCCGGCGGCGAGGACCGGACGACGGGCTCCGACGGATCGGTCATCGCGACTCCTGGAGGGTGAGCTCGGCGACCCGCAGGTCGTGGCGCGTGGTGATCTTCGCCGCAGCGAGGTCTCCCGGGACGACGTGCACCGCGTGCCCGAGGTCCTCGACGAGACCGGCGTCGTCGGTCGCCGCCGTCGACTCGTCGTCCGCGCGGTGCTCCGCGGCCGCGTGAGCCCTCTCGAGCAGGGCGCGGTCGAAGCCCTGGGGCGTCTGGACCGCGCGCAGCGCCGACCGGTCGATGGTCCCGGTCACCCGCTCGGCGCGCACAGGGTCGTCGGGAGCCGCGGGGTCGACGCGCTTGACGGTGTCGGTCACGGGGAGCCCCGGGACGACGGCGAGGTGCCCGGCGCGGACCGCCTCCACCACGCGCCGCACGAGAGCGGGCGGCGCGAGGGGGCGGGCGGCGTCGTGCACGAGGACGACGTCCACCGGACCGGCACCGGGCACCGGCTCCGCAGCGGCCAGGCCTGCTCGCAGCCCGGCGGCGACGGACGCCTGGCGGGTGCCCGACCCGGCGACGGCGCGCACGGGACGGTCGACGCCGGGATCGTCGCGCAGCATCGCCGCGACGTGGTCGACGAGATCCGGTGGCGCCGTCACGACGATGGCGTCCACCACGCCGGATGAGCACAGGCGCCGCGCGGCGTGCACGACGAGGGGCAGGCCGTCGAGCTCGACGAGCGCCTTCGGGACGTCCATCCCGAGGCGCGTCCCGGAGCCCGCGGCGGTGAGGACGGCGAGAGTCGGCACGGCCACACCGTATCCCGGGTCGTGGCCCGAGCGTCCCGCCGTGAGGTCAGGTGCGCCCGAGGTGGGAACGACGACGGGAGGGTGGTCGTCCGTGGACGGCCACCCTCCCGAGGTGTCGAGCGGCGGGCGGTTCGACGAGCTGCCCGGTGGTTCGACCGGTGGGTCAGGACGCGAGGACCTCGTCGAGGATTGCCTCGGCCTTGTCCTCCTCGGTGTGCTCGGCCAGCGCGAGCTCCGAGACGAGGATCTGGCGAGCCTTGGAGAGCATCCGCTTCTCCCCGGCCGACAGGCCCCGGTCGGCGTCCCGGCGGGAGAGGTCACGCACGACCTCCGCCACCTTGATGACGTCACCCGACGCGAGCTTCTCGAGGTTCGCCTTGTACCGGCGGGACCAGTTGGTCGGCTCCTCCGTGTAGGGTGCACGAAGCACCTCGAAAACACGGTCGAGGCCTTCCTGGCCGACGACGTCACGCACGCCGACGAGGTCGACGTTCTCGGCTGGGACTTCGATGGTCAGGTCACCCTGGGCGACCTTGAGCTTGAGGTAGATCTTGTCCTCGCCGCGGATCGTACGCGTCTTGATCTCTTCGATCAGTGCGGCGCCGTGGTGCGGGTAGACAACGGTCTCGCCTACTGTGAACGTCATCTGCAGATGTCCCCTTTCGCGGAGGTCCATCTTACCACGGGCCTCTGCGGATATCTGAGCCCCGGGCATCCTCCCGCAGGCCCCAGCATCGGTGTTAATGCAGGTCAGGGGCGTCTCGAGGCCTCGTCACGAACACCTCGCGAACGCCCCGCGAACAGCCCACGGACGCCTGCGCCACGGCGAGCAGCACCCGCGGACGAGGACCCACTAGGCTTGGCCCGAAACCCTCCCCCTCGCGCCCCTGGAGAGCACGTGACCCGCACCACGACCACCCGAGCACGCCGGACCCTGCGGGCCTGGGCCGTCCCCGTCGTCGTCGCGACCGTCGCCGCCACCGCCGCGTGCTCCCCCATCGAGACGAACCGGCCCTACTCGCCGTCCGACGGCCTCCGGGTGAACCTCACGGACGACCTGCGCGGGCTCAACCTCATGATCGTCACCGCGGGCGAGGGCGAGCCGGGCGCCGTCATCGGCGCCTTCGCGAACGACACCGGCGAGGACGTCGAGTTCGAGCTCGCTCCCGAGGGCGGCGCCGGTCTGACCGTGCCCGTCGAGGCCGGGTCGACCGTGTACCTCGGCACCGAGGACGGCTTCGACGCCCAGCTCGGCAGCGTCGACGTCGCGCCGGGCAGCGTCCTGCCCGTGACCGTCTCCGTGAGCACGGGCGAGGAGGAGACCCTCTCCCTGCCCGTCCTCGACGGGACGCTCGAGGAGTACGCGCACCTGGTCCCCTGAGCCGACCGCGGCCGCCCGCCGCGCTACGCCGAGCAGCACGACGGCGCCGCTCCCCTCGGTGGAGAGCGGCGCCGTCGTGCGTGGGCCCGCGAAGCCGGGCGTCGGGGCTCAGCCGAAGCGGCCGGAGATGTAGTCCTCCGTGGCCTGCTGGGACGGCGAGGAGAACATCGTCGCGGTGTCGTCCATCTCGATGAGCCGGCCGGGCTTGCCGGTGCCCGCGATGTTGAAGAACGCGGTGCGGTCGCTCACGCGCGCCGCCTGCTGCATGTTGTGCGTGACGATGACGATCGTGTACTCGTCCTTCAGCTCCGCGATGAGGTCCTCGATCGCGAGCGTCGAGATCGGGTCGAGCGCCGAGCAGGGCTCGTCCATGAGGAGCACCTGCGGCTTCACCGCGATCGCGCGGGCGATGCACAGGCGCTGCTGCTGCCCGCCGGAGAGGCCGGACCCCGGACGGTCGAGGCGGTCCTTGACCTCGTTCCACAGGTTCGCGCCACGCAGCGACTCCTCGACGAGGTCGTTGGCGTCCGACCGCGAGATCCGCTTGTTGTTGAGCTTGACGCCCGCGAGCACGTTCTCCTTGATCGACATCGTCGGGAACGGGTTGGGGCGCTGGAACACCATGCCGACCTGACGACGCACGGCGACGGGGTCGACGCCGTTGCCGTACAGGTCGACGCCCTCCATCGCGACGGTGCCCTCGACGCGCGCCCCCGGGATCACCTCGTGCATCCGGTTGAGCGCGCGCAGGAAGGTGGACTTCCCGCAGCCGGACGGGCCGATGAACGCCGTCACGGACTTGGGCTCGATCGCCATGCTGACGTCCTGCACGGCGAGGAAGTCGCCGTAGTAGATGTTGAGGTCCTTGACGTCGATGCGGTTGCTCATGTCGTGCGGTCCTTCCGAGGTCCCGGCGCGGTGCGCCGCCGGCCGAGGGGTCGTGTGGTCCCCGCCGCGGCGGGCGGGGGTCGCGGTGCTCATCGGCCCTTCTGGGGCGAGAACCAGCGGCCGACGAGTCGGGCCACGAGGTTGAGCAGCATCACGATGATGATGAGGGTGAGCGCTGCGGCCCAGGCGCGGTCGACGCCCGTCCCGCCCTGCGCCCACTGGCGGTAGGCGAACACCGGCAGGGTCGCCATGCGTCCGTCGAAGAGGTCCCAGTTGACCGAGTTGACGAGCCCGATCGTCAGCAGCAGCGGGGCCGTCTCGCCGATCACGCGCGCGACGGCGAGCATGACGCCGGTGACGATCCCCGCCATCGCGGTCGGGAGGACGACCTTGACGATCGTGAGCCACTTCGGCACGCCGAGGGCGAGGGACGCCTCGCGCAGCTCGTTCGGGACGAGGCGCAGCATCTCCTCGACCGAGCGGATGACCACCGGGGTCATGAGCACGGCGAGCGCGACGGCGCCCATGATGCCCGCGCGGTAGGCCGGGCCGAAGATCAGCGTGAAGAGCGCGAAGGCGAAGAGGCCCGCGACGATCGACGGGATGCCGGTCATGACGTCGACGAGGAACGTGATGCCGCGGGCGAGCGCGCCGCGGCCGTACTCGACGAGGTAGATCGCCGTGAGGATGCCGAGCGGGACCGCGATGACGGAGCACGCGAGGGTGACGAGCAGCGTCCCGACGATCGCGTGGTAGACACCACCGCTCGTCATGGCGCCGTAGACGCCCATCATGTCGGTGGTGAGGAACTCCCAGCTGAAGAGCGCGACGCCCTTCGAGAGGACGGTCCACACGAGCGAGACGAGCGGGATCATCGCGAGGAGGAACGCGAAGGTCACGAGCGTCGTCGCGAGGCGGTCGGTGGCGTAGCGGCCGCCCTCGACCGCGCGGGACGTGATCGTCAGCCCGACGGCGTAGAGCACGGCGCCCAGGCCGACGACGCCGCCGAGCGTCGGCTCGGCGACGACGAGGAGCACGAGGAACGCGACGACGAGCGACCCGCCGACGAACGCCCAGGGCACCCAGCGCGGGAGGCGCGTGCCGCTCGCCGTCAGCTCCAGCGCCGTCTGCTGGACGGGTGTGTCGACGGTCATCAGTTGGCTCCCGAGAAGTCCTTGCGGCGGGCGACGATGGCGCGCGCGGCGAAGTTGACGGCGAAGGTGATGACGAAGAGCGCGAGGCCCGTGGCGATGAGGACGCTCACGGAGAGCCCCGACGCCTCGGGGAACTGCGCCGCGATGTTGGCCGCGATCGTCTGGTGCTGGCCCGGCTTGAGCAGGAAGAAGGAGTAGAGCATCCCGGGCGAGATGACCATGAGCACGGCCATGGTCTCGCCCAGCGCACGACCGAGGCCGAGCATCGCGGCGCTGATCACGCCGGAGCGGCCGAACGGGAGGACGGCCTGGCGGACCATCTCCCAGCGCGTCGCGCCGAGGGCCAGCGAGGCCTCCTCGTGCAGCGTCGGCGTCTGGAGGAAGACCTCGCGCGAGACGGCGGTGACGATCGGCAGCAGCATCACCGCGAGCACGACGGCGGCGGTCATGATGTTGCGCGCCGGAGCCTGGTAGCCCTCGAACAGCGGGATGAACCCGAGCGACGAGGAGAGCCAGCGGAAGAACGGGTCGAGGATCGGCGCGAGCCACAGCGCGCCCCACAGGCCGAAGACGACCGACGGCACGGCGGCGAGCAGGTCGACGAGGTAGCCCAGGCCCTGCGCGAGGCGCCGCGGTGCGTAGTGCGAGATGAAGAGCGCGATGCCGACGGAGACGGGCACCGCGAGGAGCAGCGCGAGGATCGACGCGAGCACGGTCCCGAAGACGAGCGGGCCGATGTACGCGAGCAGCGACCCCCCGGAGAACCAGGAGATCTCGGCGAGCTCCTCAGGGCTCGCCGTGAGGGCCGGCCACGCCTCGATGACGAGGAAGGCCGCGACGGCGGCGAGCGTGACGAGGATGATGATGCCGGCGCCGTGCGCGAGGCCGGAGAAGATCTTTCCGCCGACGCCGGCCGTCGGCCTCGCGCGCTGCGGGGACGCGGCCTCGGCGCTGCGCCGGGGTGGGCTGGTGACGCTCACTGGTGCTCCGTCGTGTGGTGGGGAGGTGCGGGGGGACCACCGCGGGCGGGCGGAGGGGCGAGTCGCCCTTCCGCCCGCCCGGGGGAGGTCAGCCCTGGACCGTGATGCTGTCGAGCGCTGCCTCGACCTCGGCACGCAGGTCGTCCGAGATCGGGGCCGAGCCGGCGACGTCGGGCTCGGCCGCACGGGCCTGGCCCTCCTCGCTGGCGACGTAGCCGAGGTAGCCCTTGACGTTGTCGACGTCGGCCTGCTCCTCGTAGGTGCCGCACGCGATCGAGTACGAGATCAGCACGAGCGGGTAGGCGCCCGGCTCGGTCGTGGTGCGGTCGAGCTCGACCACGAGCCGGGTCTCGGTCGCACCCTCGACGCGCGGCGACGCGTCGACGACGGCGGCTGCAGCCTCGGGCGAGAACGGCACGTACTCCGCGCCGACCTTGAGCGCGACGGTGCCGAGGTCACCGGCACGCGAGGCGTCCGCGTAGCCGATCGCGCCCTCGGCGCCGGTCACCGTGTCGATGAGGCCCTGCGTCTGGGCGCCGGACTGGCCACCCTCGACCGGCCAGTCACCGCTGGCCTCGTGCGGCCAGGCGCCGTCCGACGCCGCCGCGAGGTACTCGGTGAAGTTCTCCGTCGTGCCCGACTCGTCGGAGCGGTGCACGGGGATGATGTCGATCGCGGGGAGCTCGACGCCCTCGTTCTCGGCGACGATCGCGGGGTCGTCCCACGTGGTGATGTCACCGTTGAAGACCTTGGCGAGCGTCCCCGCGGACATGTTGATGTTGTCGGCGTCCACGTCCGGCAGGTTGTAGACGACCGCGACGGGGCTGATGTAGAGCGGGAGCTCGAGGACGTCGCCGCCGTAGCAGCGCTCCTGCGCCGCGGCCAGCTCCTCCTCGTCCAGCGCCGCGTCCGAGCCGGCGAACTGCGTCGCGCCGGCGATGAACTGCTCACGGCCGCCGCCGGAGCCGACGGCGTCGTAAGTGACGGTCACTCCGGGAGCGAGGTCCCCGAAACCGGCGATCCAGCCCGCGACGGCGTTCTCCTGGGAGGAGGCGCCCGCACCGGCGAGCGTGCCGCTGAGGCTCTCGAGGTCGCCCCCGGCAGAGCTCTCGGTGCCGCCCGGCTCGGTGTCGGAGCCGTCCGAGCCGTCGGAGCTGCAGGCAGCCAGCGTGAGGGCGAGAGCGCCCACCATGACCGCGGTACCCGCGCGGGAGATTCGGCTGAGCTTCACGAGTCGATCCATCCTGTTCGAAGCTGTGCGAGGCACCGGCGAATACCGGTGACGCTCAGGACGGTAGGAGGAGCGGGTGACGCGTTCACCGAGTCCCGATGAACGCGAGGTGAACAGTGCACAGACGTTTCCGGGCGAGGTGGCCCTCGTCCCGGAACGCCCCTTCGCGGGCGCACCGGACGCGCGGCTACGGCTGCGCGGCCACGCCGTCGGCGATCTTGTACCCGAGGCCGCGGACCGTGAGCAGGAACCGCGGCGAGGCCGGCTCGGGCTCGATCTTCGAGCGGATGCGCTTCACGTGGACGTCGAGCGTCTTCGTGTCGCCGACGTAGTCCGTGCCCCAGACGCGGTCGATGAGCTGCCCGCGCGTGAGGACGCGGCCTGCGTTGCGCAGCAGGAGCTCGAGGAGCTCGAACTCCTTGAGCGGGAACGGCACGACCTCCCCCGCGACGGTCACCGTGTGCCGCTCGACGTCCATGCGCACCGGCCCGACCTCGAGCGTCCCGTCGTCGACCGCCTCGTGCCCGTTCTCCCCGCCCTTGCGGCGCAGCACCGCGCGGACGCGGGCGAGCAGCTCGCGGAACGAGTACGGCTTCGTCACGTAGTCGTCCGCCCCGAGCTCGAGCCCGACGACCTTGTCGATCTCGGAGTCCTTCGCGGTGAGCATGATGACGGGGACATCGCCGCGCTGGCGCAGCTCGCGGCAGACCTCCGTGCCGCTCAGGCCCGGGAGCATGAGGTCGAGGAGCACGATGTCGGCCCCACCCGCGTCGTACTGCTCCAACGCCTCGGTGCCCGTGGCCGCCTCGACCACGTCGAAGCCCTCGCGCCGCAGCTGGTACGCCAGCGGGTCGCGGTACGACTCCTCGTCCTCCACCACCAGGATGCGCGTCACGCGCCTACCTCCTTGTTCCGTACGTCGTCGTTCGTCGTGTCGTTCGTCTCGCCGGCGTCGGCCGCGCCCCTCGCGCCGACGCCCCGGGTGCTCCCGGAGAGCCCGTCGTGGTCCGCGCCGGCGGGGATCTGCACCGCGGCGGGGATGCGGATCGTGAAGGTCGAGCCCCGGCCGGGCTCCGACCACATGGTCACCTCTCCACCGTGGTCGGCGGCCACGTGCTTGACGATGCTCAGGCCGAGCCCCGTCCCGCCCGTGTCGCGAGAGCGCGCCGGGTCGATCCGGTAGAACCGCTCGAACACGCGGTCCTGCTCGTCGGCCGCGATCCCGATGCCCTGGTCGACCACGACGATCTCGACCAGGTCGCCGGCCCGCGCGACCCCCACCCCGACCCGCGTGTTCTCGCCCGAGTACGCGACCGCGTTGTCGAGGAGGTTGCGCACCGCGGTGACGAGGAGGTTGTGGTCGCCGTACACCGCGGCGTCGAGGTCGCCGCCGGTCGTGAGCGTGATGCCCTTGCCCTGCGCCGTCGTGCGCGCGCGGTCCACGGCCTCGTCGATCACTCCGCGGACGGGGACGACCGTGACCTGCTGCAGCGCCCCGGCCACCTGGAGCCGGGAGAGCTCGATGATCTCCTGCACGAGCGCGGACAGCCGGGTCGCCTCGGACTGCATGCGCGCCGCGAACCGCCGCACCGCGACCGGGTCGTCCGCGGCGTCCTGCACCGTCTCCGCGAGGAGCGCCAGCGCACCGACGGGCGTCTTCAGCTCGTGGGACACGTTCACCACGAAGTCGCGCCGGATCGCCTCCACGCGGCGCGCCTCGGTCCGGTCCTCGGCGAGCACGAGCACGTGGTCGGGCCCGACCTGCGCGACGCGTACCTGGAGCAGCACGGTGCCGCGGCCGACCGGACCGCGCGGCAGCTCGAGCTCCTCGTCGCGGATCACGCCGTCGCGGCGCACGTCGTCGATGAGGTCCCGGATCGCGGCGTGCGCGATCGCGTCGCCCCGCACGACCCCGAGCGCGTACGCGGGCGGGCTCGCGCGCACGACGTCGCCCTCGCCGTCGAGCACGACGGCCGCCGACCGCAGCACCGCGAGCACCCGGACGAGGCCCTCGTCCAGCTCGCGTGCCGGTTCGGGGGCGGCCCTGCGCTGCTCGCGCTCGCTCAGACGGAACGCGACCGCGGCGACGACGCCGACGACGACGCCGACGATCCCGGCCAGCAGCACGGTCGCGCCCTCGATGAGGCTCTCGGCTTCCACACGTCCAGCGTACGGTCGGCCGTGACGCGTCTCGGACTGCGAGCCGCTCTCCCCGGACCGGGACGGCAAGAGTTCACCTTGCGGCGTCCTGGTGTTCATCGCGCGGACCATCGCGGATGGAAGGGTGACCGGAGCCGACGACGCATCCGGCTGCCAGGAACCTGCGAGGACCACGAGGAGCACTGCGCCGGCGCGTCCCGGGCGCGCCGACCGGTGCTGTCCGGTGCCGTCCGGTCACGACGAGAGGGAAGCGATGCGGGAGATCTTCGAGGCCGAGCTGAAGCAGGTCGGTGACGACCTGGCCGAGATGAGCCGGCTGGTCGAGGCGGCCATGAACCGCGCCGGGCAGGCGCTGCTCACGGCAGACCTGCAGCTCGCGCAGCAGGTCATCGCCGCCGACCACACCATCGACGCCATCGAGCGCGAGCTCGACGAGCGCTGCGTCCTCCTGCTCGCGAAGCAGCAGCCGGTCGCCACCGACCTGCGCGTCGTGGTCAGCGCGCTGCGCATGAGCGCGACGCTCGAGCGCATGGGCGACCTCGCCCGTCACGTCGCGCAGGTGGCCCGCGGCCGCTACCCCTCCCGCGCCATCGCGCCGACGCTGCACCGGACGTTCGAGCAGATGAACGACGCCGCGGTCCGTGTCGCACGCCGCACGACGACGCTCCTCACGACCCGGGACCTCACGGTCGCGGCGAACATCGAGCGCGACGACGACCTGCTGGACCGTCTCCACCAGGACACGTTCACGGCCCTGCTGGACCACTCCTGGGACGGCACGACGCAGGAGACCGTCGACGTGACGCTCGTCGGCCGCTACTACGAGCGGTTCGGCGACCACGGCGTCTCCATCGCGAAGCGCGTCACGTACCTCGTCACAGGCGACTTCGCCGACGACCGCGGCGTCCCCTCGGGCCAGACCCGCGCGACCGCCTGACGCCGCCGCACCAGAAGCACGCTGTGGCCCGTCCGGAGCTCCGGACGGGCCACAGTGCTTTCGGCGCCCCCGGGAGCGGGCTCGGGACGGAACCACGCGCCCGGGAGACGGCAACGACGAGGACGGGTGACCTGGCGGGGGCGCGGATCGTGGCGGGCCTGGCGGGAGCGCCGACGAAGGAGGCGCGGATGGTAGATCCGCGCCCCCGCCAGGTCGGCCGTCCGGACTCGACCGGACGACGCGGGAGCGTTACCGGCCCTGGTTCGCCACGGCCGCGGCGGCCGTCGCGGCGGCCTCGGGGTCGAGGTAGCGGCCGCCGCGCGTGACGGGCACGAAGTTCTCGTCGAGCTCGTACAGCAGCGGGATGCCCGTCGGGATGTTGAGCCCGGCGATGTCCTCGTCGGAGATCCCGTCGAGGTGCTTGACGAGCGCGCGCAGCGAGTTGCCGTGCGCGGCGACGAGGACGGTCTTGCCGGCCTTCAGGTCCGGGACGACCTCGCCCTCCCAGTACGGCAGGGCGCGCTCGAGCACGTCCTTGAGGCACTCCGTGCGCACGACGGGCGCGTCGGCGTAGCGCGGGTCCGCGTCCTGCGAGAACTCCGAGCCGAGCTCGATCTCCGGCGGGGGCGTGTCGTACGAGCGGCGCCACAGCATGAACTGCTCCTCGCCGTACTGCTCGAGGGTCTGCTTCTTGTCCTTGCCCTGCAGCGCGCCGTAGTGGCGCTCGTTGAGGCGCCAGGACCGCTTCACGGGGATCCAGTGGCGGTCGGCGGCGTCGAGCGCGAGGTTCGCCGTCGTGATGGCGCGGCGCAGGAGCGAGGTGTGCACGACGTCGGGCGCGATCTGCGACTCCGCGAGGAGCACGCCGCCACGCTTCGCCTCCTCGACGCCCTTCTCGGAGAGGGCCACGTCCACCCAGCCGGTGAAGAGGTTCTTGGCGTTCCAGTCGCTCTCGCCGTGGCGGAGCAGCACGAGGGTGTAGGTCATGGCTCCATCCTGCCGCACGGCTCAGGGGCGGGGCACGTCCGGTCCACGGGCTGGTGACGTGCGGGGAATCGGACCCGGAGCGCGTGCGTTGGGTCGGACATGCCGATCCACGGAGACTACGCACCGAGCACCAGCGGCTGGGCCCGCAAGCAGGCCGAGACCTACGAGACCTCCGGTGGGACGAAGGCCACGACGCTCAACGGGATGCCGGTGGTCGTGCTGACGACCCTCGGGCGACGCACCGGGAAGATCCGCAAGACGCCGCTCATGCGGGTCGAGCACGACGGCGTGTACGCGGTCGTCGCGTCGCTCGGCGGTGCCCCCGAGCACCCCGTCTGGTACCACAACGTCCTCGCGCACCCGCAGGTCGAGCTGCAGGACGGCGCCGAGCGCCACGACTACGTCGCGCGCGAGGTGATCGGCGAGGAGAAGGCGCTGTGGTGGGAGCGCGCCGTCGCCGCGTACCCGCCGTACGCGGACTACCAGCAGAGGACGTCCCGCGAGATCCCGGTGCTCGTGCTGGAGCGCACGACCGACGCCTGACCCCGCCGGGCACGTCCCGCGGCGACCGCCGTGGCGCCGGGTGTCAGCGCGCCGCGCGGACCTTGGTCGCCTGGGCGTAGACGTCGAGCATGCGGCGAGCGGCGGCGTCCCAGCCGAAGCGTTCGCTGACGCGCCGCGCACCGACGGCGAGCGCCGTGCGTCGGTCGTCGTCGGCGAGCAGGTCCGCGAGCGCGCGGGCCCAGGTCCACGGGTTGTGGTCGGGGACGAGGACGCCGGACTCGCCGTCGACCACGACCGTCGTCAGCCCGCCGACTGCGGCCGCGACCACGGGCGTCCCGCTCGCCTGCGCCTCGGCGGCGACGAGCCCGAACGTCTCGTTGTGCGAGGGAACCGCCACGAGGTCGGCGGCGCGGTAGTAGTCGACGAGCAGCTCGCGCGCGACGGGCGGCCGCACGACGACCTTGTCGCTCACGCCCACCTGGAAAGCGAGCGCCTCGAGCTCGCGCACGGCCGTCGGCCGGCCGCTCGGTCCGCCGAGCACGACGAGCGTGGGCACGGGCTCGTCGTGGTCCGCGAGCACCCCGAGGGCACGCACGAGGACGTCGGGCGCCTTGAGCGGCTGCACGCGCCCGGCGAACAGCACGATCTGTCCCTCGGCGGGCAGGCCGAGCTCGTCCCGCAGCGCCCGGCGCCGCTCTGAGCGCTCCCCCGGCCCGGCGCCGTCGGGCATGCCGGGCGAGAAGAGGTCGAGGTCCACGCCCGGCGGCACGACGTGCACGCGAGCGGGGTCGGCCGCGTAGTCGCGCACGAGGTCGTCGGCCTCGGCGTCGGTGCTCGCGACGAGCGCGTCGGCCTCGGCGACGACCTGCTCCTCCCCGATGATCCGCCCGAGCGGCTCGGGCGCGTCCCCGGGCGCGAGCGCGGCGTTCTTCACGCGCGCGAGCGTGTGCATCGTGTGCACGAGCGGCACGTCCCAGCGGTCGGCGGCGAGCCACCCGACCTGGCCCGACAGCCAGTAGTGGGTGTGCACGACGTCGTACCAGCCGACGTGGTGCCGCGCCTCGGCGCGCAGGACCCCCGCGGTGAACGCGCAGAGCTGCCCGGGCAGGTCGTTCTTGTCCAGCCCTTCGAACGGACCGGCGGCGACGTGCCGCACGGTCACGCCCTCCACGACCACGACGACGGGAGGCTGGGCGGACGACGTCGCGCGCGTGAAGATCTCGACCTGCGCGCCGTGCCGCGCGAGCGCGCGGGCGAGCTCGGTCACGTAGACGTTCATGCCGCCCGCGTCGCCCGTGCCCGGCTGGTCGAGGGGCGAGGTGTGGACGGACAGCATCGCGACGCGCAGCGCGTCGCCGTCCGGGCGGTCCGCCGTCACCGCGTCACGCCTCCACGACGCAGGCCGGGGCAGGCAGGGCGAGGACGTCGAGCACCTCACCGAGCCCGTCGCTGCGGCGCACGCGCAGGAGCGCGAGGTTCGACGACGGCCCCTCGCCGGCGGTCAGCGGGTCGTCCTGCTGGTTCGCGACGACGACGAGGTCGTGGGTCGGTTCCTCACCCGTCACCGGGAGCAGGACCGCGAGATGTCGTGGCCAGGTCCCGCCGACCGGGCTGTCGGCCAGGTGGCGCAGTCGCGGGGGCGCGCCGTCGGGCCCGGGCTCGACGGCGTGCACGGCGAGGACGTCCGCGCCCCGTACGCCCACGACGACGCGCGCGCCGTCCGGCGTGACCTCGACGTGCGACGGGAAGCTGCGCCCGCCCTCCGGAGCCGCGGCGAAGGTCACCGGGTACCGCGCGACGACGTCGTAGCGACCGTCCCCCGCGGGCGCGAGGACGAAGAGGGCAGGGTCGAGCTCGCCCACGACGACGAGGTGGCCCCCGGGGAGCGCGGCGAGGTGGCGCGGACCGGTGCCCGGGGGGAACGTCGCGACGACCGCGGGCGGCGTGCTGTCGGGCGCCGCGGGGTCGTGCCGGCGCAGCTCGTCCGTCCCGAGGTCGACGACGAGCACGCCCCCCTCGCCGTCGTCCGCGACGAAGTGCGCGTGGGGACCCTCCTGGCGGTCCGTGTCCGGGCCCGTCCCCGCGTGCCCGTACCGACGCGTCGAGCCGGTGAGCGCGCCGTCGTCGGCGGTTGCCGCGACCGTGAGCACGCCGTCGCCGTAGTTGGCGACGAGCACCTCGCCGGGGCGGGCGAGGGCGTGGCAGGGCGAGTCGCCGCCGGTGGGGACTCCGGGTCCCAGCGGCCGGAGCGTGCCGTCCGCGGAGACGTCGAACGCCGAGAGCGTGCCCTCCGGGGTCTCACCGACGGCGTAGAGCGTGCGGGCCGCGCCGCTCCCCGGTGGGACGGGGGCCGTCAGCGCGAGGAACGACGGCGACGGCGTCGTGGCGGCGAGGCGACCACCGACGAAGACGCCCTGCTCGACATCGACCTCCACCTGCCACACACCCTCCGGCACGTCCGCCGCGGGGTGCGGGTAGGTGCCGATCCACAGGGTGCGCGTCGAGACGGTCATAGCCCGAGCGTAGTTTCTCCCACGCCGACTCCCGACATGACGACGGGGCGCCCGCCGTCCGGTCGAGGACCGAGCAGCGGTGCGCCCCGTGCGGGTCGAGCGTCAGTGTGCCGCGTCGTACGCGGCCTGGATCTCCTGCGAGATGCGGCCGCGGTCGTTGACCTTGTGGCCGTTCGCCCGGGCCCACTCCCGGATCTCGGTCGCACGGGCGGAACCCGTGCTGCGGCCACGACGTGCCGCAGGGCGGGACGAGGTGCGCGACGACACCTTGCGGGCGTTGCCGACCCACGAGGCGAACGCGTCACGCAGCTGCTGTGCGTTCTTCGTGCTGAGATCGATCTCGTAGGAGACGCCGTCGAGCGCGAAGGTCACCGTCTCGTCCGCCGCCCCTCCGTCGATGTCGTCCACGAGAATTACCTGGACTTTCTGGGCCACTGTTGATTCCTCACGCTTCACAGGAAGGAGATGACCTGTCCAGGATGCCCCAGCACGACAAGCACGTCAATTGTCTCTGTCGCATGTCTCGGAAAAGGCGCACCCGGCGGATGAATCAGTGCACGGCACGAGCGTCACGGCGCTCCATGACCACCGGAATCCGCGCCCGCCCGCGAACGCATTTCCTCTTCGGCGTCGAGACGCGCGAGAGCCGCCCGTTCGTTGCGGTCCGCGCGGACGATATACCGCATGGCGAACCAGAACAGCAGACCGACGCCGACCGACGGGACAAGGGCGCCGAGAGCGGGGAGCAGGTCGTTCATGATCTCGATCCTAAGCCCGTCACTGGGCCGGCTTGACGAGCGGGAAGAGGATCGTCTCGCGGATCCCCAGGCCCGTGAGCGCCATGAGCAGGCGGTCGATGCCGAGGCCCATGCCACCCGACGGCGGCATCGCGTACTCCATCGCGGTGAGGAAGTCCTCGTCGATGCGCATCGCCTCCTCGTCGCCCGCGGCGGCGAGCAGGGCCTGCGCCTCGAAGCGCTGACGCTGCACCACGGGGTCGACGAGCTCCGAGTACGCCGTCGCCAGCTCGACGCCGCGCACGTACAGGTCCCACTTCTCGACCTGGCCGCGCACCGCACGATGGTCCCGCGTGAGCGGCGAGGTCTCGACCGGGAAGTCGCGCACGAACGTCGGGGCGACGAGGTGATCGCCCACGAGGTGCTCCCACAGGCCCTCGACAAGCTTTCCGTGGTTGACGTTCTTCGGGTCGAACGAGAGCTCGAACCGCGCCGCGTACGACACCAGGTGCTCGACCGAGGTCCCCGGGGTGATCTGCTCCCCCAGCGCGTCCGACAACGAGTCGTACATCTTCAGCTGCGTCCATTCGCCGCCGACGTCGTACTCGGTGCCGTCCGCCAGAGTCAGGAGCGTGGTACCGAGAGCGTCCTGCGCCGCCCGCTGCACGAGATTCTGCGTGAGCACCGCCATGGTGTCGTAGTCGCCGTACGCCTCGTACGCCTCGAGCATCGCGAACTCCGGGGAGTGCGTGGAGTCCACGCCCTCGTTGCGGAAGTTGCGGTTGATCTCGAAGACCTTCTCCACGCCGCCCACGGCCGCGCGCTTGAGGAACAGCTCGGGTGCGATGCGCAGGAAAAGGTCGATGTCGAACGCATTCATGTGCGTCTCGAACTGACGCGCGGCAGCACCTTCCGGTCGCGTCTGCAGCATGGGCGTCTCGACCTCGACGAAACCGCGCTCCCAGAAGTTCTCGCGGATCGAGCGCACGACGGCGGCACGCAGACGCACCGTGTCGCGCGCCGCGGGACGGGCGATGAGATCCACGTAACGCTGTCGGACGCGTGATTCCTCCGACAGCTCCTTGTGCAGCACAGGAAGGGGACGCAGCGCCTTCGCGGCGACCTTCCAGGAATCGGCGAACACGCTCAGCTCACCGCGGCGGGAGCTGATGACCCGGCCGTGCGCGAACAGGTGGTCGCCGAGGTCGACGTCCGTCTTGAACGTGGTGAGCGACTCCTCGCCCACCACCGCCTGGCTCAGCATGACCTGCAGCCGGTCGCCCTCGCCGTCCTGCAGCGTGACGAAGCACAGCTTGCCGGTGTTGCGCAGGAAGACGACGCGGCCCGCGACCCCGACCTCGTCCTGCGTCTCCTCGCCCGCCTCGAGGTGCGCGTGGGCGGCGCGGACCTCGGCGATGGTGTGCGTGCGCGGCACGCCCACCGGGTACGCCTCGTCGCCGCGCGCGAGGATGCGCTCGCGCTTCTCGCGACGGACCTGCATCTGCTCGGGGACGTCGTCCTCGCCGTCAGGCGTGGGGGGAGCAGGGTTTCCGGCGGGGGGAGTCACGCGGACGATTCTACCGACGCCTCCGCCGCGGTCGTCCGCACGAGGTAGAACCGTGGGCGGCTGAGGGAGTGCCCCGGTCACCACCAGGGTTCTACCTCGGCGGGAGGGTGGTGGGCAGGAGGTCGAGCGCGAGGTCCAGGATGGGCGCCGAGTGGGTCAGCGCGCCGACCGAGAGGTAGTCGACGCCCGTGCCGGCGACCTCGCGCGCGCGGTCGAGCGTGAGGTTCCCCGTCGCCTCGAGCTCGACCTTCGCCGGGACGCCGTCGCGACCCTCCAGTGCGCGGACGGCCGCGACCGTGTCCGCGAGGACCGGCGTCGGCATGTTGTCGAGCAGGAGGAAGTCGGCACCCGCGTCGAGCGCCTCGAGCGCCTGCGCGGTCGTGTCGGCCTCCACCTGGACGAGCACGTCGGGGAACGTCCGGCGGATCGCCTCGATCGCCGCGCTCACGGAGCCCGCGGCGACGACGTGGTTGTCCTTGACCATCGCGACGTCGTACAGGCCCATGCGCTTGTTGGTCCCGCCCCCGGCGCGCACGGCGTACTTCTCGAGCGCCCGCAGGCCGGGCGTCGTCTTGCGCGTGTCGAGGACCTGCGCCCCCGTGCCGTCGAGCTCGCGCGCCCAGGCGCGCGTCGCCGTCGCCACGCCCGACGCGCGCGACGCGAGGTTGAGCAGCGTCCGCTCTGCGACGAGCAGCACCTGGACCGGACCGGTCAGCGCGGCGAGCACGCGGCCCCGGGCGACCGCGTCGCCGTCGCGCGCGGAGAACGTCACGACGACGGGCGCCAGCCCGAGCCGCTCGGCCACCTGGCGCGTCACCTCCTCGACCACGACGAGACCGGCGACGACGCCGTCGGCGCGCGCGACGAGGTGCGCGGTGCCCGTGGCCGACGGCGGGACGGTCGCCTGGGTGGTCACGTCGCGCCCGGGCGCCGCGCCGAGGTCCTCGTCGAGCGCGCGCGCCACGGTCTCGGCGACCCACGAGGGGTCGAGTCCCGGCTCGACGCGCGACGGGACGACGGGCTGCACGTCGCGCTCGGACGCAGAGGTGGGGTCGGGCTCGGCGGGGGTGCTCACGGTCCCCCACCGTAGCCGCCGTCCTGGCCGCCCCGCGACGGCCGAACACGACCCTGCGCGCCGTCGAGCACGACATGAGGGCCGTTGTGGCGCGCAGAACGACCGTCAGGTCGTGTTCGACAGAGAAGCCCGGTCGGCGGAGCCGGTCAGCGGACGCGCAGCGTGCCGTCGTCGTCGAGGGAGACGACGACGCGGCGCTCCCACGCCGGGTCCGGCGCCGGGAAGTCGGTGCGGAAGTGCCCGCCGCGGCTCTCGGTGCGCAGCGTCGCCGCCGCGGTGAGAGCCGTCGCGACCTGGTGGATGTTGGTCGTCTCCCACTCGGCGGCCTGCGGCTGCGCGACGACGTCGCTCGCCTCGTGCGCGTCCGTGCGGATCGCGGCGAGGCGGCGCTCGGCGGCGGCGAGCCCGTCGGCGTCGCGGATGACGCCGGGCCCGGCGGACGCGACGGACTGGATCCGCGAGCGCGCGGCTGCGGCGACGAGCGCGGACGGCCCGGGGCGGGGCGCGGGCTCCCCGAGGACGAGCTCGCCCGCGGCGACCCGACCGGTGATCTCCCGCGCCGCGCGGTGCGCGAACACGAGCCCTTCGAGCAGCGAGTTGGACGCGAGACGGTTGGCGCCGTGCACTCCGGTGCAGGCGACCTCGCCGATCGCGTACAGACCGTCGAGCGAGGACCGACCGTGCAGGTCCGTGACGACGCCGCCCGAGTGGTAGTGCTGGGCGGGGGCCACGGGCACGGGCTCCTCGGTCCAGTCGATGCCGTGGTCGAGGAGCCGCCCGGTGATCGTCGGGAAGCGCGAGCGCAGGAAGTCGGCGCCGAGGTGCCGCGCGTCGAGCAGCACGTGGTCGGACCCGGTCGCTGCCATCTGCCGGACGATGGCGTGCGCGACGACGTCGCGCGGAGCGAGCTCGGCCATCGCGTGCTGCGCGGGCATGAAGCGGTGCCCGTCGGTGTCGAGGAGGATCGCCCCCTCGCCCCGCACCGCCTCGGAGATGAGCGGGAGCTGGCCCTTCGCGCCGAGGCCGAGCCACAGCACGGTCGGGTGGAACTGGACGAACTCGAGGTCGCCGAGCGCGGCGCCCGCGCGCAGGGCCGCGGCGATCCCGTCGCCCGTCGCCTGCGGCGGGTTCGTCGAGGACCGGAAGACCTGGCCCACTCCCCCGGTCGCGAGCACCACGGCCCGGGCCAGCGCCGCGCCGACGCCGTCGCGCGTGCCCTCGCCCTTGACGTGCAGGGTCACGCCGCACGCGCGCGGCCGCCCGTCGGCTTCGGCGCCCGGCGCCGTCGTGAGCACGTCGAGGACGAGCGCGTTCTCGATGACCTCGATGCCCGGGTCGGAGCGGACCGCGTCGAGCTGCGCGACGAGGGCGCGCGAGATCTCGGCGCCCGTGGCGTCACCGCCCGCGTGGGCGATCCTGTCGGCGTGGTGGCCGCCCTCGCGCGTGAGCGCGATGTCGCCGTTCGCGGCGCGGTCGAACCGCGCGCCGAGGGCCACGAGCTCGCGCACCCGGGCGGGGCCCTCGGTGACGAGCACCTCGACCGCGACCGGGTCGCACAGCCCGCCGCCCGCGACGAGCGTGTCCGCGAGGTGCGCCTCCGGGGAGTCCTCCGGGTGGAGCGCCGCGGCGATGCCGCCCTGCGCCCACACCGTCGACCCCGACGACAGCTCGCCCTTCGTGACGAGCAGGACCCGCGGCACGCGCGTGCGCAGCTCGAGCGCCGCGGTGAGCCCCGCGATGCCGGAGCCGACGACGATCGCGTCGGCCGTCGTCGTCCAGCCGGGCTCCGGCGCGGCGAGGGACCGGGCGAGCGCGCTCACCCGCGGTGCGCCGCGCCGTCGGGCAGGCCGGTCGGCACACCGCGGGGGACGGTGCCGGGCACGGCGTCGTGGTCCGTCTCGTGACCCACCCGGACGGCCGCGAAGGCCAGCCCGCTCGGCTCCAGGCCGCGCGCCGCCGGCACGTCCGGCACGAGCCCCGGTTCGTCCGACAGCTCGACGATGCGGTTGCGCTCGTCGACGAACACGACGTGCGGGAGGTACGTGCGCGCGTCCTCGTCGGACAGCGTCCCGTACGCGATGAGGATGACGACGTCGCCCGGGTCCACGAGGTGCGCCGCAGCGCCGTTGATGCAGATCTGGCCCGCACCGCGCTCGCCGGGGATGACGTACGTGGTCAGGCGCGCGCCGTTCGTCACGTCGACGACGTCGACCTGCTGGCCCGGGTAGAGGTCGGCCGCGTCGAGCAGGTCGGCGTCCACGGTGATCGAGCCGACGTAGTGCAGGTCGGCCTGCGTCACCGTCGCGCGGTGGATCTTGCCGATCATCATGGGGCGCTGCAGCGACGCGGGGCGTCGGTCGGCGGGGCGCGGGGTCGGCGCGGTCACGCGGTTCCTCCAGGGTGCTGGGCACGGTCGCCGACCGCCGGGTCGCCCGGGTCGCGGGCACCGGCGGCTGCACGGATCTCGACGGCCGTGTTGTCGATGAGTCGGGTGGTGCCCACGCGCGCGGCCGCGAGGAGGAGTCCCGGGCCGACGGCGCCGGGCGCCAGGTCCTCCACGGTAGCCGGGTCGACGAGCACCAGGTAGTCCAGGTCAACGCCGTGAGCACCGTCGAGGATTCCCTGGGCCGCACCGAGCACCGAGCCGGCGTCCGCGCCCGCGTCCGCCGCGTCCGCTCCCGCACGCAGCGCCCGGCTCACCGCGAGCGCGTGCTCACGTTCCTCGGGCGTGAGGTACGCGTTGCGCGACGAGCGTGCGAGCCCGTCGCTCTCGCGGACCGTCGGCACGCCGAGGATCTCCACGTCGACGTCGAGGTCGGCCACGAGGCGCCGCACCGCGAGGAGCTGCTGAGCGTCCTTCGCGCCGAACACCGCGACGTCGGGCCGCACGAGGTGCAGGAGCTTGAGCACGACCGTGAGGACCCCGTCGAAGTGCCCCGGCCGGGACGCGCCCTCGAGCACGGTCCCGATGCGGCCCGACGTCACGCGCACGATCGGCGCGTCCCCGCCCGGCCCGGAGCCGGGGTACATCTCCTCGACGTCCGGGGCGAACACGAGGTCCACGCGGGCGTCGGGGCCGGCCGACGCGAGGAGCGTGACGTCGCCCGCGACGTCGCGCGGGTAGCGCTCGAAGTCCTCGCCCGGACCGAACTGCAGCGGGTTCACGAAGTCCGTGACGACGACCTCGCCGTCCGCGCCCACGGCCTCGCGCGCGCGCCGCACGAGCTCGAGGTGGCCCGCGTGCAGCGCGCCCATCGTCATCACGACCGCTCGCCGCGGCCGACGGCCGCCCGACGCGCTGCCGTCACCCGACGCGCGGTCGGTGGCGAGCGCGGCGCGCAGGTCGGCGCGGGTCGTCACGACGCGGGGGGCCGTCGGTCCCGTGCCGCGGTCGGTCGTGCCCGTGCCGTCGTCGTTCGGGTCCGCGCCGCGGTCCGGGGTCATGCTCGTCCTTCCTGCGGACCGTCCTGGTCGTCGTCGGGCGTGAGGTCCGGCGTCTCGTCGGGGCCCCCGGCGAGCGCGTCGAGCACGGCCCGTTCCGCGGCGGCGTCGATGCGCCCGCTCGCCCGGGACCGGACCGCCGCCCCGCGGCTCAGGGCGACGTACGACGGCGGCACGTCGGCCGCGTCGCTCGTCGCCGCGAGCGCGCGCAGGGCCGCGAGGTGCTCCACGACCGTGCCCACGTCACCGCGCGACACCGGGCCGGTGAGTGCCGAGATCGCGCCCGCCGCTCCCCCGGTCCCCGACTCCGCGCCGCGGTCGGCGGCCCGGGTAGCGCCGTCGAGCGCGGCCGAGAGCAGCGGCGCGAGCACGCGGCCCGGCTGCTCGACCCCCGCGGCCTCCAGCGCCTGCGCCGCCTGCGCGACGAGCACGACGAGGTGGTTCGCGCCGTGCGCGAGCGCCGCGTGGTAGAGCCCGCGCGACTCCTCCGCGACGACCACGGGCTCGCCACCGATCTCGACGACGAGCGCCTGCCCGATCGGCAGGACCGGCGTCGGGCCGGTCACGGCGAACGTCGACCCCTCGAGGCGCGACAGGTCGAGCGACGTCCCGGTGAACGTCATCGCGGGGTGGATCGCGAGGGGGATCGCACCCGCCGCGCGCGCCGGGTCGAGGACCGCGGCGCCGTAGCGGCCCGACGTGTGCACGACGATCTGCCCGGGCTGCCACGCCCCGACGTCGGCGAGGCCGCGCACGAGACCCGGCAGCGCGTCGTCGGGCACGGCCAGGAGCGTGAGCTCGGCCCGCTCGACGACCTGCGGCACCTCGAGCACGGGGACACCGGGCAGGAGCGCGTCGATGCGGTCGCGCGAGGCCTCCGAGATGCCGCTCGCGCCGACGACGGCGTGGCCGGTCGCCCGCAGCGCGCTGCCGAGCACCGCGCCGACGCGGCCGGCGCCCACGATGCCGACGCCGAGCCGTCCGGGGCGGCGCGCCTCGGGCGCGCTCATGCGTCGCTCCCGACGTCCCGCCCGCCGGGCGGCTTTTCCTGCAGCCTGTCGGGCGGGCTGTCGGGAACCGTGTCGGGCTGCGTGTCGGGCAGCGCGTCGGACGAGGGGTCGGGCGCGTCGGGCACCGCGTCCAGCGGAACCTCGTCGCGCCGCAACCACAGCTCGGGTCCCTGGTGCGCCCGGGCCTCGTGCGCGCGGGCCGCCTGGGTGTCGAGGAGGCGCGCGGCGTCGGCGGAGTCGAGGTGGTAGACCTTCGGGACGACCGGGCCGGGGGTCGAGTGCACGGCGAACGTCGCGACGTCGAACCGGCGCTGCAGCGGGCCCTGCTCGAGCCCGAGGGACTGCGTGCGCTCGTGCGGCACGACGACGAGGCTGCGGAAGACGCGGCCGGAACGCAGCACGAGCGCGCGGTCGGTCACGGCGAACCCGCTGCGGCGCCACGAGACGAGGTCGAGGAGCCGCGCCCGGCGCGGCATCGCCACGAAGTGCTCGCCCGCGTCACGGCCCGAGAGCCCCTCGTCGAGGAGCGCGCGCGGGTCGGCCGTACCGAGGTCCGGCAGGACCAGCCACAGCGCGGCGAGCGCCTCGTCGCGCGTCCCCACGGGCAGCAGGGCGCTCTTCGTCTGGGACCCGTCGGCGCTCGGCCCGTACCCGGCGACGTTGACGTCGACGCGCCACCAGTCCGGTCCCCGCCAGAACGGCCCCTGGAGCAGCCGCACCGCCTGGACGCGGCCGGGCGGGATGGTCTGCGAGCGCGTCTCGAGGAGCCCGTGGCGCAGCCGGATGCCGTCGGGCGAGATCGCGGAGCGGAAGCCGAACTCGCCCGTGAAGCGCTGGAACAGGTAGCCGCCGAAGCCCAGGACGGCCGGGAGCGCGCTGAACAGGATGCCGATCTCGCGCGTGCCGATGACGACGCCCACGATGCCGAGGATGCCCAGGACGAGGCCGAGCGTCGCGCCCGAGCGCAGGAGCGACGCGACGAGCCGGCCCGGCTGGAGCGCGGTGACGGGCTGCTCGGGCGCCTCCTGCAGCGGTGCCGGCACACCCGCCGGCGCGTCCTGCACCGGCCCTGCAGCGCCGTGCTCGTGCTGGTCCGCCGGGCCGACCGGCCCGTGCTTGGGCGACGCGCCCGCCGGGGCCGTCCCGACGCGCAGGCCCGCCGCACGGGCGAGCAGCTCGACGCGCAGCCGGTCCGCGTCGTCCTGCTTGAGGAAGCCGAGCTTGACGCCCGAGTCGCCGCCGCCCGCCACCTCGAGCTTGAGCTCCGCGAGCCCGAAGAACCGGGCGAGGAGCGGCTGCACCACGTCGACCGCCTGCAGGCGGTCGAGGCGGGCGCGCCGCTGCTGGCGGAACAGGACGCCGGTGCGCAGGTGCACGGACTCGTCGTCGACCGCGTAGCTCGTCATGCGCCACGCGAGCGCCGAGTAGCCGAGCCCGACGAGGCCGATGGCCAGCACGCCGAGCAGGATCTGCCACCAGCGGTCGCCCTCGAGCAGGTTCTGCCCGTCGGGCAGGCCGTTGAGCGTCTGCTGACCGACGACGACGAGCAGCACCGCGATGACCGTCCAGCCGCGGACGAGCGGCGTGACGGGGTGCACGCGCTGCCACTCGAGGGCGTCCGTCGAGGCCGTCGGGGGCTCGTCGGGCACCGCCTGCGGCGTGGCAGGCGCCCCCGGGCCGGGGACCTCGCCGCTCACAGGCCCGCCAGCCGGGCCTCGCCGCGCGACGCGAGGCGGTCGCGCAGGCGGTCCGCCTCGGCGGGCTCGAGGCCGTCGATCGTCGCGTCCGTCGACGCGGACGCCGTGTGGAGCTGGATCTGCGCGATGCGCAGCTTCCGCGCGAGCGGGCCGGCCTGCACGTCCACGTACTGCATGCGCCCGTACGGCACGACGACGAGCGAGCGGAACATGATGCCCTTGCGGATGAGCAGGTCGTCGTCGCGCTCCGCGTACCCGATGGCGCGGACCTGGCGCGGGACGAGCAGCAGCGCCCAGAGGGCGACCAGCGCGAGCACGCCGAGGACGAGCCACTGCCACCAGTGCGGGAACAGGATCGCAAGGACGACGACCGGGACCGCGAGGACGGCGAGGGTGATCCCCGTCGAGAGGAGGCGTGCCGTGATCAGCCGCGGGGACACGCCAGACCACACGATCCCTGGCGGGTCGAACGGACCCACGGCGTCGTGTGTCAGGGCTCGGTCGGAATCGGTCATGTCCTGATTCTCCCATCCGGCGGGGGCCACCGGGTCGAGGTCAGGCGGAGGCGCCGGCCTCGCCGTCGGCCTCGGCCGTCCTGCGGCGCTCGGCGCCCGGCTCGTCCTCGTCCCCCGGGGGCGGGAGCTGGCAGAACCGCTCCGCGAGCAGCCCCGCAGTGGCCAGGACGACGGCGCACGCGACCGCGATGCCGGCCGCGACCGCCCGGTCGCGCCGCGCGTCGATCGCGAGGTCGGGCAGCGCGGCGAGCACCTGCGCGCCGTACCAGCCCGCGAGCAGCGCTCCCGTGAGCGCCGCCGCCTTGGCCAGCACGAAGGTCCGCGCGGCGCGGATCGGGTCGAGCCCGGGGCGTCGGCCCTTCTGGTACGCGCGCACCACCCAGCCCGCCCAGAAGACTCCCGCCGCGAGCGCGACGATCGCGACGTCGACCACCCACGGGACCGCCGGGAGGTAGGTGCCGCGACCCTCGACGAACCGGACGACGAGCCAGCCCACCACCGCCGTGACGACCGTGACGAGGAGCAGCGTCCGGACGGACGTGCGGCGCATCAGTGCTGCGGGTCGGACGGCGGGGCGGACACCGGCGGGAACGGCGACCAGTGCTCGGTCCCCGGCACGACCGGCGGAACCGGCTGGACCGGCTGGACCGGCTGGACCGGGGTGGGCGGCAACGGCGTGAGCGGTCGGACCACCTGGTGCAGCGCCGGGTCCGCGAGCGGCCCGGGTGCGGCGACCGGTGCGCCCGTCGGCGCGTCGTCCCGGTCGCCGAACAGTGCGCCCACCGGGGCGAACGGCACCCCGCGGATGATCTCCTCACCGCGCGCCGGCTCCGCGGCCCCAGCCGGCCACGACGGCTCGCCAGGCCACGACGGCTCGCCCGGGTGGCGGTGCTCCTGCTCCTCAGCGTGCACCGGGCTGAACACCGGCACCGCGACGAGCGGCTCGGCCGGAGCCGGCGCCGTGACGGGCGGGAACGGCGAGGTCTGCGAAGAGGGCTGGCCGTGCGGGGACGACGGCGCGTGCGACGTCGCCTGGGCCGGCGCCGGGGACGTCCCCTGGGAGCGTGACGGCAGGTCGAAGGGGAACGGCGGCGGCGGCTCGGTGTCGGGCACGCTCTCCGAGACCGCCGCAGGGGCGACCGGAGCCGACGGGCCGGCCTGAGCACCCGGTGACGGTGATGCACCCGGGGTCGGCGGCGCGCCCGGAGCCGGCGGCACGTGCGGATCGGCGGGAGCCGGCGGCACGCCTGGGGCCGGCGGCACGAGCAGATCGGCCGGAGCCGGCGGCGCCGTTGCGGCGACCGGCGCGGGCGGCACGACCGGAGCCGGCGGTGCGTCCTGGGCCTGTGGCGTGCCCGGGACCGGAGGTGCGGTCTGCTCCGGGGCGCCACCGTCGGACGCCGCAGGACCAGGGTTCGCGATCGGCACGGCGCCCGTCGGGTTCGGCGCTCCCTCCGTGAGCCAGTCGAGCGCGAGCCAGCGGATGCCCGCACGGTCCGGTGCCGTCGCGGCGAGCGCGGCCACGGGACCACCGCCCAGGCCCGGCAGCACCGCGCCGGGGTCGATCTGCGACCACGGTTCGAGCACGAACGCGCGCTCGTGCGCGCGCGGGTGCGGGAGCTCGAGGTCGTCGGCGACCGCCGTCAGGGAGCCGTAGACGATGAGGTCGACGTCGAGGGTGCGCGGCCCCCAGTGCTCGTGCCGGACGCGTCCGTGCGCGCGCTCGACCGCCTGGCACGCCTGCAGGAGGTCGCGCGCGGACAGCCGCGTGCGCGCGAGCACCACGGCGTTGAGGAAGTCGGGCTGCTCCGGGCCCACGGCCGCGGTGCGCGCGAGCGGCGACACCTCGGTCAGCTCGAGACCCGAGATGCTGTCGAGGTCGGTGATCGCGTCGCGCAGGGTCTGCTGCGCGTCGCCGAGGTTCGCGCCGAGCGCGAGCACGACCTCGACGAAGTCCGCGGGGACGTCGTCCATCCGGTCCCGCTCGCGCACCTCCTCGTCGGCCGAGGGCACGGCGCCCGAGGCCACGCCGGCCGGCGCCACGGCAGCCGGGGGCTCGGCTGCACCGTCAGGGGCCCCGTCCACGACGGTGGCCGCGTGCCCGGACGAGGTCTCCACCGACGCGTGCTCGGCGACCGGCAGCGGCACCGGCGGGACGTCCTGGCCGGGCAGGCCCTGCGCCGGGACCGGCTCCTGCGCAGCCTCCTGCGGGAAGGCGGCCTCCTGCGGCGGGACGAGGGGTGCCTCGCGCGTGGCGTCGGCGTCGGCCGCCGGGTCGTACGCGGCGTCGGCGGCCGGGTTCTCGGCGGCGTCGTGGGCGGGCTGGTGCGCGGCGTCGGTGGCGTCGTCGCCTTCAGCCGGGGGCCTCGAGGCGACGCGCTGCTCGTTCGTCTGCGCCGGGAGGAGGTCCTCGACAGGCTCGGTCCCCGCGCTCGGTGCGGGTGCCGGCACGCCACCGGCGGGGTGGGCGAGGGCGTCCGCCGCGGCCGTCGGGGCAGTGGTGGGGGCCTCCGCCGCCGTTCCGCCGTCCGAGGACCCGTCGTCCGAGGACCCGGCCTCCGGGGAACCGGACGCGGAGGACCCGGCCGACGCCCCGACGTCGGGCACGGCGGTGAAGGGCTCCGGCTCGGCCGGCCGCTCGACCACGCTCGTCGGCGGGATGCTCGGCGGCATGACGGCCGGGGCCTCGGCGAGCACCGGCTCGGGCTCCGGGTCGCGCACGGTCTCCACGCCGTGGATGAGGGCGGGCGCCACGGAGCCGACGGGGATCGGGGCCACGGGCGGCGTCTCGCGCACGTCGTGCCGCCGGGCGAGGGGCGCCACGACCGGGACGACGACACGGTCACGGCGGATGACGATCTCGACGTCCTCGAACGGCACGGTGATCGGCGCCTGCGGCTTGTGCACGGCCACGTCGACCGCCACGACGTCGGGATGCGTGAGGATCGTCGCGGCGATGCGCTCGGCCACGGTCTCGACGAGGTCGGCCGGCGAGCCCTCGAGGACCGCGACGACGTCTTCCGCGACCCCCGCGTAGCTCACCGTGTCCGCGAGGTCGTCCCCCCGCGCGGCCTCGCGCGTGTCGAGGTGCAGCACGACGTCGGCCCGGAAGAGCTGCCCCTCGACCTTCTCGTGCTCGAGCACGCCGTGGTGGCCGGTCGCGCTGAGCCCGGTGAGGCGGATCCGGTCGAACGGCCGGCCGTCCGCGTCGAGGACCGCTCCTGCGAACGCTGTGGTCACGTCGTGCTCCCGTCCTGACGTGGGAGCACGTGACGTCCGGGGACGGTCGTGCTCCGCTGTCTCGTGCGATCGGTCGTGCCGATCGGTCGTGCCGTTGCTGTCGATCGCTGGTCGATCGCTGTCGATGCTGTCACTCACGGCGCTGTCGTGCCGCCGCCGCCCATCCTGCTAGGTCGCGGGCCGCTCCGTCGAGTCCCCGTCCACCGCAGCACCGGGGACGACGGCGCGCGCCCGGGCCCAGGCCGCCACGACGCGGACCGCGTCGGCCGACGCGCGGACGGCGTGGACGCGCACGCACCACGCCCCGGCCGCAGCCGCGAGCGTCGTGACCGCGGCGGTCGCGTCGTCGCGCGCCAGGGGCGGGACCGCCTGCCCGTCCGGGCCCGCGAGGAGATGGCCCAGGAACCGCTTGCGGGACGCTCCGACGAGCACCGGCAGGCCGAGGTCCTCGAGCTCCCCCAGCCGCGCGAGGAGCGGCCAGTTGGACGCTCCCGACTTCGAGAACCCGAGGCCCGGGTCGAGGATCACCTGCTCCCGACGCACCCCCGCCGTGTGCAGCGCCTCGAGCCGGGCGGCGAGCTCGGCGCGCACGTCCGTGACGACGTCGTCGTAGTCCTCGAGGTCGTCCATGACGTCGGCATGACCGCGCCAGTGCATGCACACGTAGGCGACGCCGGTGCGCGCGACGACCCCCGCCATGTCCGGGTCGGCGAGGCCCCCCGAGACGTCGTTGACGATCCGGGCTCCTGCCGCGACGGCCTGCTCGGCGACCACGGCGCGCGTGGTGTCGACCGACACGACCGCCCCGTCCGCCGCGAGCGCGGCCACGACCGGCAGGACGCGCGCCAGCTCCTCCTCCACCGGGACGCGGCTCGACCCCGGTCGCGTCGACTCGCCGCCGACGTCGAGGAGGTCGGCGCCCTCGTCGAGGAGCTCGCGCCCGTGCGCGACCGCGGCGTCGGGCTCGTACCACTCGCCGCCGTCGGAGAACGAGTCGGGCGTGACGTTGACGACGCCCATGACGAGCGTCCGGTCCAGGCCGGCGAGCTCCTCGAGGCCGGCGACCGCGCGCGACCGCGGCCGGCGTGGCGCGCCGTCGTGACTCATACGGTCAGCGGCCCAGGATGAGGCTCATCGCCTCGGCGCGGGTCGCGGCGTCGCGCATCTGGCCGCGGACCGCCGACGTGACGGTGCGCGACCCCGGCTTGCGCACGCCGCGCATGGACATGCACAGGTGCTCGCACTCCACGACGACGATGGCGCCGCGCGGCTGCAGGTGCTCGACGAGCGCGTCGGCGACCTGCGACGTGAGGCGCTCCTGGACCTGCGGCCGCCGCGCGTAGACGTCGACGAGGCGCGCGAGCTTCGACAGCCCGGTGATGCGACCGTCGACGTTCGGGATGTAGCCGACGTGCGCGACGCCGTGGAACGGCACGAGGTGGTGCTCGCACGTCGAGTACACCTCGATGTCCTTGACGAGCACCATCTCCTCGTGGCCGAGGTCGAACGTCGTCGTGAGGACGTCGCCCGGCTCCTGGCGCAGCCCCGCGAAGATCTCGCGGTAGGCGCGCGCGACCCGCGCCGGCGTCTCGCGCAGACCCTCTCGCTCCGGGTCCTCGCCGACGGCGAGCAGCAGCTCGCGCACGGCGGCCTCGGCCCGTTCGGCGTCGTACGGGGGCACGTCCACGGGGGCACGCA
This sequence comes from Cellulosimicrobium sp. BMG9.23, assembly GCF_059159985.1. Lineage (NCBI taxonomy): Bacteria > Bacillati > Actinomycetota > Actinomycetes > Micrococcales > Promicromonosporaceae > Cellulosimicrobium > Cellulosimicrobium sp. BMG9.23. The sequence continues at coordinate 17,678 of NZ_JBZGBZ010000011.1, read as the reverse complement.
GGTCCTCGGCCGACCGCGAGCGGTTGATGCCGCTCGGGGCGGCGTCCGTGGTCATCAGACCTGCCCCGGCCCGGCGGCGTCGTTCACGCCGCCGCCGGTCTCGGCACCGCCGAGGGCACGGTCGAGCGGGGAGCTCGCGGGGACCTCGCCGATGCGCTCCGGCGGGAGCTCGTCGTTCGCCGCCGCGGCCTCGTCCTGCGGGATCACCGGGTGGCCGTTCTGCGCGGCCTTCTCGGCGTCGGTGAGGACCGGTCCGCGCTGCGAGACGGAGCGCTGCTCGCTCGACAGCCACACGTCGCGGGCGTCGCGCTTGGTCACCGGCTCGAAGACCCGGGCGAGCTCCGCCTGGTTGAGCGTCTCCTTGTCCAGCAGCTCGAGCACGAGCGCGTCGAGCACGTCGCGGTACTGCGTGAGCACCTCCCACGCCTCGTCGTGCGCGGCCTCGACGAGCTTGCGCACCTCGTGGTCGACCGTGCCGGCGACCGACTCGGAGTAGTCGCGCGTGTGCCCCATGTCGCGGCCCATGAACGGCTCGCCCGAGCCCGTGCCGAGCTTGATCGCGCCGACGCGCTCGCTCATGCCGTACTCGGTGACCATCTTCTTCGCGATCGCGGTGGCCTTCTCGATGTCGTTCGAGGCGCCCGTCGTGGGGTCGTGGAACACGAGCTCCTCGGCCACACGCCCGCCCATCGCGTAGGCGAGCTGGTCGAGCAGCTCGTTGCGCGTCGTCGAGTACTTGTCCTCGGTCGGCATGACCATCGTGTACCCGAGGGCGCGGCCGCGCGGCAGGATCGTCACCTTCGTGACGGGGTCCGTGTAGCGCATCGCCGCCGCGACGAGGGCGTGGCCGCCCTCGTGGTACGCCGTGATCTTCTGCTCCTTGACGTTCATCACGCGCGTGCGCTTCTGCGGGCCTGCGACGACGCGGTCGATCGCCTCGTCGAGCGCGCGGTCGTCGATGAGCTGGGCGCCGCTGCGCGCGGTGAGCAGCGCGGCCTCGTTGAGCACGTTCGCGAGGTCGGCGCCCGTGAAGCCCGGGGTGCGGCGCGCGACGGCCAGGAGGTCGATCTCGGGGACGATCGGCTTGCCCTGCGCGTGCACGCGCAGGATCGCCTCGCGGCCCTTGAGGTCGGGCGCCTCGACGGCGATCTGGCGGTCGAACCGGCCCGGGCGCAGGAGCGCGGGGTCGAGGATGTCGGGGCGGTTCGTCGCCGCGATGAGGATGACGTTCGTCTTGACGTCGAACCCGTCCATCTCGACGAGGAGCTGGTTGAGCGTCTGCTCGCGCTCGTCGTGCCCGCCGCCCATGCCCGCACCGCGGTGCCGGCCGACGGCGTCGATCTCGTCGACGAAGATGATCGCCGGCGAGTTCTCCTTGGCCTGGTTGAACAGGTCGCGCACGCGGCTCGCGCCGACGCCGACGAACATCTCGACGAAGTCCGAGCCCGAGATCGTGTAGAAGGGGACGCCGGCCTCGCCCGCGACGGCACGCGCGAGCAGCGTCTTGCCGGTCCCGGGAGGCCCGTAGAGCAGCACGCCCTTGGGGATCTTCGCGCCGACGGCCTGGAACTTGTCGGGCTCGGCGAGGAACTCCTTGATCTCGTGGAGCTCCTCGACGGCCTCGTCCGCACCGGCGACGTCGGAGAACGTCACCTGCGGCGTGTCCTTCGAGACGAGCTTCGCCTTCGACTTGCCGAAGCCCATGACGCGCGAGCCGCCGCCCTGCATCCGGGACAGCAGGAACCAGAACAGCACGCCGATGATGAGGAACGGGATGAGCAGCCCGAGCAGCGACGACCAGAACGACGGCTGCGCGACCTCCGAGTTGTACCCGTCCGCCGGCTCGGCGGCCACGACGGCGTCCACGACGGCCTCGCCCTGCGGCGCGACGTAGAAGAACTCCACGTTGGTGCCGAAGTCGTGCTCGTCGTCCGTGCCCTCGTCGGTCACGTAGTTCTCGGACAGCGTCAGGCGCACGCGCTGGTCGCCGTCGACGATGAGCGCCTGGTCGACGGTGTCGCCGGTCAGGAGCTCGAGCCCCGCGGACGTGTCGATGCGCTGGACCGTCGGTCGCGACAGCGTCGTGAAGGCGATCCAGAGGATGACGAGGCCGAGCACGATCCAGACGATCGGCCCACTGAGAATCTTCTTGATGTTCATCGGCGACGGGGCGCGCGCCCCGGATCCCTCCGCTCGCGCAAGTGTTCGGGCTCGAAACTACACGCTGGACCTTGACGTCCGCTGTGCTTCAGGGCCCTGTTCGCCCAGGGCGTGGACGGGCGCACCGCACGGCCGTCCGCGAGGGCGACCGTGCGGCGTCGGGCAGGGACGCGCCTCAGGCCGAGTAGACGTGCGGCGCGAGGGTGCCGACGAACGGCAGGTTGCGGTACTTCTCGGCGTAGTCGAGGCCGTACCCGACGACGAACTCGTTGGGGATGTCGAACCCGACGTAGCGGACGTCGACGTCGGTCTTCGCGGCGTCGGGCTTGCGCAGCATCGCCGCGATCTCGACCGACTCCGGGCCGCGCGAGCGCAGGTTCGACAGGAGCCAGGAGAGCGTGAGGCCCGAGTCGATGATGTCCTCGACGATGAGCACGTTGCGGCCCGTCAGGTCGGCGTCGAGGTCCTTGAGGATGCGCACCACGCCCGACGACTTGGTCCCCGAGCCGTACGACGACACCGCCATCCAGTCCATCTCGACGGGGTGGCTCAGGCGGCGCGCGAGGTCGGCCATGACCATGACCGCTCCCTTGAGCACACCGACGAGCAGCAAGTCCTTGCCCGCGTAGTCCCGGTCGATCTGCGCGGCGATCTCGTCGAGCCTCTGGGCGAGCTGCTCCTCGGTGAGCAGCACGTTCTCGAGGTCGCCTGCGACGTCCGATGCTTCCACGGGTGACGCTCCTAGGTCTGGGGTGCAGGGGTGGGGGCAGTGGTCGGTGCCGGGTCCGTGCGGAAGGGTGGCCCCGGAGGACCGAGAGCAAGCCTGCCACACGACCGGTACCCCCGGAGGTCGCCCGGCAGGTGCACGGCACCCTGCCCGCGCCAGCCGACGACGAGCGCGTCGAGCGCGTCGACGTGCACCGCGAAGAGGTCGCTCGCCGGGCAGCCCGCCCGCAGCGCCGCGGCGCGCAGGGCGCGTCGTCGCAGCGCGGGGTGCGCCGCGGCGAGCGCCGCGAGGTCCAGCTCCACCACCTCGACCGCGGGCACGTCACCGCGGACGTCGGGTGCGTCGTCGGGCACGAGGGCGCGGGCGAGGAGGCCGGCGGCGAGCGCGTCGAGAAGGTCGGCGTCGTCGCGCAGCAGGTCGGCGGTGCGGGCGAGCCCCGGCACGGCGCCCGGGCCGAGCACCTCGACGAGCGCCGGGACGACGGTGGCGCGCACGCGGGAGCGCAGCGGCACGCTCGTGCCAGGGCGAGAGGACACCCCGATGACCTGTGGCCCCGACACACCGTTGGTCGGGTCGTCCCACCAGTCGAGGCCGAGCGTCCGGCACACCGCCTCGGTGTCGGCACGGCGCAGCCCCAGGAACGGGCGCCGCAGGACCCCGCGGCGCGGCGCCATGCCGGCGAGCGACCGCGCGCCGGCGCCGCGCGCGAGGCCGAGCAGGACCGTCTCGGCCTGGTCGTCGAGCGTGTGACCGAGCAGGACCGCCGCGGCGCCGAGCGCGGTGGCCGCGGCGTCGAGCGCCGCGTACCGGGCGTCGCGCGCGTCGGCCTCCGGTCCCGCCCCGGACACCGGCACGACGACGCGGCGCACCTCGACGGGGTCGAGCCCGAGCCCACGGCACCGGTCGGCCGCGACGGCCGCGACCTCCGCGCTGCCCTCCTGGAGCCCGTGGTCGACGACGACCGCACCCGCCCGCAGCCCGACGCGCGGCGCGACGAACGCCGTCGCCGCCGCGAGCGCCGTCGAGTCCGCCCCGCCCGAGCACGCGACGAGCACGAGGTCGCCGGCGGCGAGGTCCACGAGCGCCGTCCGCACCGCGCGGCGCGCGTCCGCCACGACGGGCGCGGGTCCGCCCACCGGGCTCAGCCGTGGACGCGGCGCACCCAGGCGCGCGCGTCGGCGATCTCGCGGGCGGTCGGCAGGTTCTCGGGCGCGGCCCACACGGCGTTGAAGCCGTCGCGACCCACGTCCCTCTCGACGGCGCGCACGAACGCGGCGCCGTCGCGGTACTGCGCGATCTTGGCGTCCATCCCGAGGACGCGGCGCAGCACGACGTCCGCCCCCGACGCGCCCGCGCCGTCGCGCCGCGCCTCGAACTTCCGGCGGATGCTGCGCACCGTGCGGACCGTCCGCGGCCCGACGGCGTCCATCGCGACATCGGCGTGCCCCTCGAGCAGCGCCATGACCGCCGAGACGTCCTCGAGCTGGCGGCGCTCGTCGTCGGTGAGGAACCCGTGGACGAGCGTGCCACCCTCGCCGCGCACGGCGTCGAGCACCGCGCGGCCGACGGTCCGCAGCTTCTCCCCCAGCCGCGCCTCGGCGAGGCGGCGCGAGGACGCGGACAGGTCCGTGAGCAGGCGCCCGGCCCGCTCGCGCAGGTGCGCCGCGAGCCAGGGCGCCGTCGCGAACTGCAGCGCGTGCGTCTGCTCGTGCAGGCACACCCAGAGGCGGAAATCGGCCGGGCGGAGGTCGAGCGCGCGCTCGACCTGCAGCACGTTGGGCGCGACGAGCACGAGGCGACCGGGCCCCTCGCCCACCGTCGCGTCGTCGGGCCCGCCGTCGGACGCGCGGCCCGCCTCGACCGGGGCGGCCGAAGCGGCCGAGCCGCTGTACGGGTCGAACTGCCCGAGCACGCGGCTCGCGAGCACGGCGAGCACGGACCCGACCTGCGCGGCGCCGACGAGCGCCGTCGCCTGCGGCACGCGCGGCGTGCGGTCGGAGCCGTCGGAGAGCAGGGCGTCCGCGACCCCCGCGGTGAGCGACGCCATGATCTCGGTGTTGGCCTGCGCCCAGCGCGCCCGGTCCACGACGAACACCGACCCGAGCTCTGCCGGGCGCGCGACGCCGGCGGGCGTCATGCGCGTCACGTCGAGCACGTGCGGCACCGCGCGCGCCGCCGCGTCCCGCAGCCCGTCGACGAGGTCCGCGAGCTCGTCGCGCGTCGCCTGCGGGCCGGGGCGCGCGAGCCGTCCCGCGACCTGCGCTGCGGCGGACCAGTCCACGATCGACGGCCCGACGGACGGGCGGTCGGGCTTCTCGACGAGCGTCACCGCTCCACGGTAGCCCCGACGCGGCCACAGGGTCTTCGACGAGAACGCGCGGGAGGGATACCCGCTCCGCCAACCGCGGTATATCCTTGCGGTATATCCACCGCGGAGAGACGTTCCTGCGGAGGCGCACAGGGAGGGGCACCATGGTCCGGACGAAAGTCTTCCGGAACAATCGCACGCAGGCTGTGAGGCTCCCCCGAGCGGTCGCGATGCCCGACGACGTCCGCGAGGTCGACGTCCGGGCGGTCGGACGCGCGCGGGTGATCACCCCGGCGGGTACCGGGTGGGACGAGTGGTTCGAGCACGGCCTGCGAGCCACGAACGACTTCCTCGATGGTCGGGACCAGGGGTCCGCGGACGAGCGCGACACCCTGTGAGCTCGCTCTACCTGCTCGACACGAACGTCCTCATCGCGTTGCTGCGCGGCCGTGGGGACTCGGCCCGCGCACGGCTCCGGCAGGCCGAGGGGCGCGTCGCCGTCTCCACCGTCAGCGAGATGGAGCTCGAGCACGGCGTCGAGCGGTCCCGGGACGCCCAGCGCAACCGTCAGGCCGTCGACGGACTGCTGTCTCTCGTAGAGGTGACCCCTCTCGACAGCCTGGCAGCGATGCACGCGGGCAGGATCCGGGCGATCCTGGCCGACCGGGGGATGCCGATCGGGCCCTCCGACGCGCTCCTCGCCGGCCACGCGCGGTCGCTCGGGCTCGTGATGGTGACGAGCAACGTCGGTGAGTTCTCCCGGGTGCCAGGCCTCGAGGTCGAGGACTGGCTGGCCGACGACGGAACATCGGGCGCCACCTGAGCCGCCGGGTCAACCGGGTCAGCCGGTGCAGCCGCACTCCGCGAGCGAGCCGACGAAGTCGTCGAGGATGATGCGCGCGCCGTACGTGCCGCCGTCGGGCACGGCGTCGGTCATGAGCGCGAAGACGAGCTGGCGGTCGTCGGCGGTGACGACGGTCCCCGCGAGCGACGTGACGTTCGGCAGGCTGCCCGTCTTCGCGCGCACGACGCCGCGGCCCGCGTTGTCGAGGAAGCGGTCGTCGAGCGTGCCCGAGAGCCCGGCGACCGGCAGCCCGACGGCGGCGGGACGCAGCCCCGGGTGGGCCGGGTCGGCGAGCAGCCGCACGACGTCGGCGAGCTGACGCGGGGTGAGCGACGACCCGTCGCCGAGCCCCGAGCAGTCCGCGAGCACTGCCCCCGTGAGGTCGACGCCGAGCCGTTCCGCCGCGGCGCGCACGGCCTGCGTCGCGCCCTCGGCCGAGCCGGGCAGGCCCGCGTCGAGGGCGACGACGCGCCCCACGACCTCGGTGATCGTGTTGTCGGAGTGCTGGAGGAAGTAGTCGACGACGTCCCCCAGCGGAGCCGACTCGACCTCGCCGACCACGCGGCCGTCGTCGGGCGCGGGCGCACGGACCGGGTCTCCCGACACGGTGATGCCCTGCTCGGCGAGCGCTGTCGCGAACGCCTGCGCCGCGGCGAGGGCCGGGTCCTCGGCACGACGCGCGTACTCCTCGTCCTCCAGGCGCGCGATGTCGACGGCGAGCGCCGCGACCGGTGCGATGTACCCCGCGGGGACGTTGCCGGGGAACACGGCAGGGTTGACGGCGGGTCCGGTGAAGTACGTGTCGTCGAGATGGAGGGTCACGGTCGTGCGGCCCGTGAGGCGCAGCTCCTCGGACACCTGCGCGGCGAGGTCCGCGAGCCCGGCGCGACCGTTGACCGCCGTGGGGTCGCCGGCACCTGCGGCGAGCATCATGTCGCCCCCGCCGACGAGCACGACCGTGTCCTGGCCCTCGAGGACCGCGCGCGTGGTGAGCGTGGTGTGCGGGCCGGGGGACGTGAGCGCGGCGGCCGCCGTGAGCACCTTGATCGTCGACGCCGGGACGTGACCCGTTCCCGCACCCGCCTCGCCGAGCACCTCGCCCGTCGTCGCGTCGAGCACGAGCGCGCCCACGCGAGGGCCGAGGCGCTGGTCCGCCACGAGCGCGTCGGTGAGCTCCTGGACGGTCCCGGCCGCCGGGACGGGCGCCGCGTCGTCGAGGACAGGGAGCCCGGCGACGAGCGGGGGCGCGGCCACCGCGCCGGGCGCGTCGGGGAAGGGTGCGGGCTCGGGCGGGAGGGGCTCCGTCGTGAGCAGGCCGGGGACGACGTCGGCGGCGTCCGCTACGAGATAGCCCCCCGTGAGCGCCATGACGACGCCGAGCGTCACCCCCAAGCGCGTACCCCAACCCATGCGACTCCCCCGTTCGTGACGTCCAGTGCTGACGTGCCGGGCGGCGGCGAGGACCGGACCGGGCGCGAGCACGTGCGCATTATCACTCACCGGGCCGGGTTCACCCGCACCCCTGAGCCCTTCCGACGAGGGTGCCCGTGTCACACTAGGAGCCGCACGACGGCGTCGTCCGTCGATCAACCCGACCAGCCACCGCCCGAGAACCGCGGTGCCGGTACGACTGGAGGACAGCAGTGGAGTTCGACGTCACGATCGAGATCCCCAAGGGCCAGCGCAACAAGTACGAGGTCGACCACGCGACCGGCCGGATCCGTCTCGACCGCATGCTCTTCACGTCGACGCGCTACCCCGACGACTACGGCTTCATCGAGGGCACCCTCGGTGAGGACGGCGACCCGCTGGACGCCCTCGTCCTCCTGGAGGAGCCCACGTTCCCCGGCTGCCTCATCCGCTGCCGCGCGCTCGGCATGTTCCGCATGCGCGACGAGGCCGGCGGCGACGACAAGGTGTTGTGCGTCCCGACGGGCGACCAGCGCGCGGCGTGGCGCCAGGACATCGACGACGTGTCCGACTTCCACCGCCTCGAGATCCAGCACTTCTTCGAGGTCTACAAGGACCTCGAGCCCGGCAAGTCCGTCGAGGGCGCCCACTGGGTGGGCCGCACCGAGGCCGAGGCCGAGATCGAGCGGTCGCTGCAGCGCGCGATCGACACCGGGTACCACACGCCGGGTCACTGACACCGGCGTCCGGGACGCACGACGGCGGCCGCTCACCTCGCGAGGTGGGCGGCCGTCGTCTGTGGCAGGTCATGGGCGGACCAGACCGTTCCGGTAGGCCCAGACGACGACCTGGACGCGGTCGCGCAGGCCCAGCTTGGTGAGGACCCGGCCCACGTGGGTCTTGACGGTCGCCTCCGAGAGGAAGAGCCGTGCCCCGATCTCCGCGTTGGACAACCCGTCGGCGAGCAGCGCGACGACGTCGCGCTCGCGCTCCGTGAAGGGCTCGAGGGCGCGCTCGCGCGCGGCGACGTCGGGGAGCGCCGGAACGACCTCGGCGAGGAGCCGCCGCGTGGCCGACGGCGCGATCACGGCGTCTCCGCGGTGCACCGTGCGGACCCCCGCCAACAGCTCGTGGGTCGGCGCGTCCTTGAGCAGGAACCCGGAGGCTCCGGCACGCAGCGCGGCGTAGACGTACTCGTCGACGTCGAACGTGGTCAGGACGAGCACGCGGCACGATGGCATCGGCCCCTGCAGCATCCGCCGGGTCGTCTCGATCCCGTCCATGACCGGCATGCGCACGTCCATCACGACGACGTCCGCACGCCGCTCCCGCTGGACCGTGAGCGCGTGCGCCCCGTCGCCCGCCTCGCCCACCACGACCAGGTCGGGTGCGGCGTCGATCACGGCGACGGCGCCGGCGCGGACGAGCGCCTGGTCGTCGACGACCAGCACGCGGATCATCGTGCTCCCCCGGGTCGTGACCGCGTGGCCGTGGTCGGGGCCGAGGGACGGTCCGGGACGGGGATCTTCGCGGCGACCGTCCATGCGCCATCCGTGCGGACCTCGAGCGTCCCGCCCGTCGCCTCGACGCGCTCCCGCATGCCCACGAGGCCGAGCCCGGCCCCGGGACCGCCTCCGCGCGTCGTCCCGGGCTCACGCCCCTGACGAGGACCGGGACGGTTCACCGAGGGCACGCCGGCGTCCGGTCCCGCGCCGGGCGGCACGTCGGTGACCTCCAGGTCGAGCCTGTCCTCGTGCCACGTGAGCCTGACCGTCGACGACGACCCGGGCACACCGTGGCGGGCGCCGTTGGTCAGCGCCTCCTGGACCGTTCGGAACGCCGCGAGCTCGGCCGTCGGACCGAGCGGCGCTGGCAGGCCCGACTCGTCGACCCGCACAGTGCGCCCCGTCGCTCGGACGCGCTCGATCAGGCCGGGCAGGTCGCGGAGCGTCGGTGTCGGGGCGGAGGGCAGAGCGCCGTCGAGCCCGTCCCCCGGCTCGGCCCGCAGCACGTGCACGAGCCCGCGCATCTCCCGCATCGCCTCGCGTCCCGTCTCCTCGACGACCTCCAGCGCCTGCGCGGCGCGCGCGGGGTCCGCGCGTCCCACCCGCGCCTGGGCGACGACGACCGACAGCGAGTGCGCGACGACGTCGTGCATCTCGCGGGCGATCCGCGTGCGCTCCGCCAGCACCGCGCGGGCCGCCCGCTCCTCGCGCTCCGCCTCCGCGCGCTCGCGCCCTGCCTGAGCCTCGAGGCGCACCCGCTCCTGCGACCGCCGGAGCAGACCCATGGTCCAGGCGACCACGACGAGCGCGACGAGGAGCAGGCCCAGGAGCCACGGGCTCGGCCCGACCGGGGACTGGGTCACGCTCGGGTCCTCCCGGTACCGGAGCACGGTCGCCGCCACGCCGACGACTCCGGTCACCAGCCCGAGCGGGCGCGGTCCCCACACCGTGCACGCGTAGACCGAGAGGAGGAACACGAGCGACGACGGCAGCAGGAAGTACAGGCCGGACACGGTGAGCTGGCCCGCGACGACGAGGGCGACGACCGCGTGCGAGAGCACCGGGGCCGCCCGCCGGCCGACGAAGGCGACGTGCGCGAGCGTGGCGAGCCCGACGAGGGCCCAGGCTTCCGTCGCCGGGAGGGAAGCCAGGGCGATGAGGCACGTCGCGGGCAGCAGGACGAGCGCCGAGACCCCGGCGAGGACCACGTCGCCGCGCGCCGACCGCGCGGTCACCGGGCGGCGACCGTTCCGAAGCGGTGCCGGATCCCGGCACGGGCGGGGAGGCGTGCTGCGGCGTCGCGCGCGTCCAGGGTCGCGACGAGGAGCGCCACGCCGATCATGAGCCACGTGCCGTAGGTCAGGGCGACGACGGCGGTGATGGCTCCGGCACCGAGGTCGACCGGACCGTCGTCCAGGCCGAGGAGCTGCGCGGCGGTCCCGAACACCATGAGCGCGCCCATCGTCAGGCCCGCGGACGCGGCGACCCACCCGACGACCTGCAGCGTGCCCCGCACGACCCGGCCCTGGACCGGACGGCGCGTCAGCGCGAGCGCGAGGAGGGCCGCGGCCGCGAACAACGCGAGCTCCATCACCGGCGCTCCCCCCGTGTGCGGTTCGGGCGCTCCGAGCGTACCGCCCAGCCACCAGTAGACCTTGAGCGCCGGGTACGGCACGCACATGACCAGCGCGACGGTCCGCGGCCACCGGCGGCGGACCGTCGCAGCTCCCGCCGTGGCGGCCGACCACGTGTGCAGCACCACGACGATCGCCGTCGACGCGCCGAGCGCGCGCACCAGCGCCCCCGGGACGTCGACCACCGCGAAGTCGCCCGCCGGGATCCCCGTCAGTGCGAAGAACGCCCGGAACGCGTCGAGGGCGAGGCCTCCCGCCGTCCAGAAGAGCAGGACGACGGCGACCCAGCCGAGCCCGACCGCGAACGACCGGGGCGACGCCCTGCGGACGGTGGACGCCGCAAGCGCGAGCAGCGTGAGCGCCGCGGCGACCGGCGCGACCCAGAGTGGCGCGAAGATCGCCGAGTACCCGTCCGGCGGTGGGCCGACCCACCGCAGGACGCCGGCGACCAGGGTCGCGGACGCCGTGACGGCAGCCGTCACGACGAGCGCCGTGGGTGCGGCCGGGCGGGACAGGGACGGCTTCGTGTCGGTCATGGGTCCAGGCTCGTCACCCACCAGGACGCGCGCGTCGGCCGCAGGTCGTGACGGTGCGCGACCCAGGTCGCGCGCTACGGGCGACCGGCGTAGGGCATCGCGTCGGCCCAGCGCATCGGCACCTCGCGCACGTCCACCCCAGGCTGCGGAGCCTCGACCATCATGCCGCCGCCCGCGTAGATCGCGACGTGCCGGATCGTCGACGGGTCCGAGGTGTCGTTTGCGTAGAACACGAGGTCACCCGGGCGCAGCTGCGCGTACGCGATCTTCGCGACGCGCTGGTACTGCGACCGCGACGTCCGCGTGATGTCCACACCGGCAGCGGACCACGCGCGCGACGTCAGGCCCGAGCAGTCGTAGCCCGGCCCCGTCCCGCCGAACACGTACGGCGAGCCGATCTTCGTCCGGGCCCACGCCACGGCGGCCTGGCCCTGGGTCGCGCTCCCGACCGTCGTGCCGGGCGGAGCGGTCGCCGGTGGCGGCTCGGGCCGGGGAGCCGGGGCGGGCTGCGGGGCGGGGGCCGGGGCCGGCTGGGGAGCGGGGGCCGGTGCCGGCTGGGGAGCGGGGGCCGGTGCCGGTGCCGCGGCGGGCGGCGCCGCAGGTCCGGTCGGGGCAGGCACCGCTGGTCCAGTCGCGACGGGCGGCGTCGCCGGGACCGTCGCAGGCGGCGGGCTCGCCGCCTCGTCCGTGCCCGACGGCGCGTGCGCACCCGCGCTTACCCGCTCGCGTGCCCGTTCCTCGTCGACCCGGGCCTGCTCGGCGTCGAGCGCGTCCTGACGTCGCCGCTCCTCCTCGACGGTCGTCGCGCGCGCCTGCGCCAGCTCGGCGACGAGCGTCTCGCGGCGCGCTGCCGCGTCGGCGACGGCGGCGTCGAGCTCGGCAGCGGCCCGCTCGGCCGTCGCGAGCGCGCCGCGCGCCCGCTCGGAGACCTCCTGCTGGTGTTCGAGCGCCGCGTCCGCGCGGGCTCGCGCGGTGTCCGCCACGGCGCGCGCGGTCGCGTGCTTGTCAACCGCGCGGCTGGCCGTCCGCCCGACGACCCGCCCGGCCTGCTCCCGCTCGACGACCTCCGCCACGCCGTCGGCCTCGACCACGGCGCGCAGCGTGTCGAGATCTTCTGCGCCCTGGCGGGACGCACGGAAGAGTGCGCCGAGCGTGGCGCGCGCCTCGCCCTCGGCCGCCTCGGCGACCGCGAGGTCGTCGCGCGCCGTGCGCAGGGCGGCGTCCGCCTCCGCGAGCACGGCCTGCGCCGCGGCGTAGTCCTCCGCGGCGCTCTGCACGCCGGCCTGGGCGTCCGACCGGCGATCGCGCAGTGCGGCGAGATCGGCCTCGATCGCCGCGACGTCGCCGCTCGCGCGCTCGACGTCCTCGTGGGCGGAGCGCACGTCCTCGTCAGAGGCGGGCGCCGGATCCGACGTCGCGGGGGGAGCGGGGTCCGACGTCGCAGCGGGCGCGAACCCGACGCCCAGGCCGAGGGCGAGGGCGAGGGTCGCCGCGGCGCTCGTCGCGACCGCGCGACCGCGCCTCGATGCGCTCATGCCGTCCCTCCCGTCGTGCGACGTCGTCCTCCGGCACCGGTCGTCGAACCCGCGCCGGCCTGCGCGGCGCGTCGGGTTGACAGACGACGCGCCGCCCGTTGCAGTCTGCCCGGCGGTCCGCGGGCGCGCGATCCGAGAGCCCGACGAGCTTCTCAACATGTGGTCTCGCATGACGAGACGGGCTTTCCCCCCTGCGTCACACGTGCCTACTGTCGGTCCATGACCCGTCGAATGTGTTGCTGACCTCAGCGCACGTTCGCCTGCCCTGTGGCCGGTGCCGCCGACGACGGCGACACCCACGACGACGGGGCACCACGTCCCCGTGCGCTGCCCCTTCCGCCGCGGCCGGGTCGTGCCTCCCCTGCGGCGCCCCGGCGCACCCGCGCCCGCCGACACCGGCACCGTCATCGAGACCCGCAGGAGCGAGAGCATGAGCACCGAGCAGTCACCCGCCTGGTCCTTCGAGACCCGCCAGGTCCACGCCGGCCAGTCCGCCGACCCCACCACCGGGGCGCGCGCGCTGCCCATCTACCAGACGACGTCCTTCGTCTTCCCCGACGCGTCCGTCGCCGCCGACCGGTTCGCGCTCCAGGACCTCGGTCCCATCTACACGCGCATCGGCAACCCGACGCAGGAGGTCGTGGAGAACCGGATCGCGTCGCTCGAGGGCGGCGTCGGGGCCCTGCTGCTCGCGTCCGGTCAGGCCGCGACGACCTTCGCGATCCTCAACGTCGCCGAGGCGGGAGACCACGTGGTCGCCTCTCCGAGCCTGTACGGCGGCACGTACAACCTGCTCCGGTACTCGCTCGCCAAGCTCGGCGTCGAGACGACGTTCGTCGCCGACCCGCACGACCCGCAGGCGTGGCGCGACGCCGTCCGCCCGAACACCAAGCTGTTCTTCGGCGAGACGATCCCCAACCCGCAGGCCGACGTCCTCGACATCGAGACGGTGGCCGCGGTCGCGCACGAGATCGGCGTCCCGCTGGTCGTCGACAACACCGTCGCGACGCCCTACCTGCTGCGCCCGCTCGAGCACGGCGCCGACGTCGTGGTGCACTCCGCGACGAAGTATCTCGGCGGGCACGGCGCGGCGATCGGGGGTGTCGTCGTCGACGGCGGCACGTTCGACTTCGCGCAGGACCCGGAGAGGTTCCCCGGGTTCAACACCCCGGACCCCTCGTACAACGGCCTCGTCTACGCGCGCGACCTCGGCGTGGGCGGTGCTCTCGGCGCGAACCTCGCCTACGTGCTCAAGGCGCGGGTCCAGCTCCTGCGCGACCTCGGCTCGGCGATCTCGCCCTTCAACGCGTTCCTCATCGCGCAGGGCATCGAGACCCTCTCGCTCCGCGTCGAGCGCCACGTCGCGAACGCCCAGAGGGTCGCCGAGTGGCTCGAGGCGCGCGACGACGTCCGCACGGTGCACTACGCCGGACTGACGTCGAGCCCCTGGCACGCCAACGCCCAGAAGTACCTGCCGCGCGGCGCCGGTGCGGTGCTCGCGTTCGAGCTCGACGGCGGCGCAGCGGCGGGCCAGGCGTTCGTCTCCGCCCTGCAGCTCCACTCGAACGTCGCGAACATCGGCGACGTCCGCTCGCTCGTCATCCACCCGGCGTCGACGACCCACAGCCAGCTCACGCCCGAGGAGCAGGCGCTCTCCGGGGTCACGCCGGGGCTCGTACGCCTCGCCGTCGGGATCGAGCACGTCGACGACATCCTCGCGGACCTCGAGCTCGGCTTCACCGCCGCCAAGTCCGCGCGGGACGCGTGACCGCGGAGCGCCCACGATGACGCATCTGGACAGCCGGGGCGCCGCCGGCGCCCCGGCCGTACAGTGGCCGACGGTGAATCCCGTGACCGACGAGCTCCCCCCGACCCGCCGCCCGGCCCGCTCCGCACCTCCGCGCAGCGCGGTCCCCTCGTCGCGCCCTCGTGCCACCACAGCGGTCCCGGCGAGCAGCGCCTGGCGCGAGGGGGACGACGTCGGCCGTCGCCTCTTCGCGGACGTCGGCACCTTCGACCTCGAGTCCGGCGCGCGCCTGCCCGACGTGCACGTCGCGTACGAGACGTGGGGCACGCTGGCCCCTGACGGCTCGAACGCGGTCCTCGTCCTGCACGCCCTCACGGGCGACTCGCACGTGAGCGGGCCGGCCGGCGCCGGCCATCGCACCGCGGGCTGGTGGGAGGACCTGATCGGTCCGGGCGCGCCCATCGACACGGACCGGTGGTTCGTCGTCGCCCCGAACGTCCTCGGCGGGTGCCAGGGCACCACGGGTCCGGCGTCGACCGCGCCCGACGGCGCACCCTGGGGCGGGCGCTTCCCGCGCGTGACGACGCGCGACCAGGTCGCCGTCGAGATCGAGCTCGCACGCACGCTCGGCGTCACGTCGTGGGCGCTCGTCGTCGGGGCCTCCATGGGTGGTCACCGCGTGCTCGAGTGGGCGATCCTCGGCCCGGAGGCCGGCATCGGTGTCGAGTCGATCGCGGCGATCGCCACGGGAGCCCAGACCACCGGTGACCAGATCGCGTGGGCGCACCCGCAGATCGGCGCGATCAGGGCCGACCCGCGGTTCCGCGACGGCGACTACTACGACGCCGCCGACGGCGACGGCCCGCACGTCGGCCTCGGGCTCGCCCGTCAGATCGCGCACGCCACGTACCGCTCGGCCCTGGAGATCGACACCCGGTTCGGCCGGATCCCGCAGGGCGGCGAGGACCCGTTCACCGACGGCCGATACGCCGTGCAGTCCTACCTCGACCACCACGGCGACAAGCTCGCGCGCCGCTTCGACGCCAACTCCTACCTCGTGCTCACCCAGGCGATGCTCACGCACGACCTCGGGCGCGACCGCGGTGGGGTCGGGGCCGCGCTGGGCTCGATCACCGCGCGGGCCCTGGTCGTCGCCGTCGACTCGGACCGCCTCTTCCTGCCCGCCGACTGCGCACGGATCGCCGCGGGGATCCCCGGTGCGGAACCGCTGCGGACCCTGCACAGCGACTTCGGCCACGACGGGTTCCTCGTCGAGCACCACCAGCTCGGGCCGCTCGTCGCGGAGTTCCTCCCGGAGCCCACTCGCGCGCACGACTGAGACGTTGCCCTTCGCGACGACGTTCCCCGTCGACGGACGCCGACCTGGCGTGCGTCGCGCCCCACCGAGCGGGCACGATGGGCGCATGAGCATCGACGTCGACGCCGCCGCCGACCATCTCCGCGCCCAGTGGGACCGGCTCGACCGCTGGCTGCGCGGACTCGGGGGCGAGCTGGGACGCGCGGCGGACCGGCCGAGCGTCCTCGACGAGTGGTCGGTCGGCGAGCTCGTCTCTCACCTCGGCCGCGTGATGGAGGCGCTGGCGCGGTGCGGGCCGGTCGCGCCGGGAACGGTGCCCCTGTCGTTCGCGGAGTACCTCGGTACCTACCCCGACCGTGCGGAGGAGATCGCGGAGGCGACGCGGACCCTCGACGCCGAGCTCGCCCCGGACCGGCTCGGCGGGGTCGAGGACCGCGCAGCGCAGGCCTTCGCCCGTCTCGACGCGCTCGCCGACGAGCGGGTCGTCCAGGCGCGCCGTGGCCCGATCACGCTCCAGGACATGGTGGTCTCCCGGGTCGTCGAGCTCGTCGTGCACGCCGACGACCTGTCGCGGTCGTTCCCCGCGGTCCACGACGATCCCGTGGACCCGGGCGCTCTCGACGCGGTCGCGGCCGAGCTGCTGCACGTCGTGGTCGTGCGCGGGGGCTGGAGCCTCGAGGTGCACGACCCGCTGCTGTGGGTGCGCCTCGCGACGGGCCGCGAACGGTACGACGTCGACCGGCTCGCGAAGGCCCTGGCACCCGTGCACACGTCCGAGGCGGTGCCCGACCTCGGCCGCATGCTGCCCCTCCTCTGACCGGGCCGAGGAGGACGCCCGTGCCCGACGTGCCCGCCTGGGAGCCGGACGTCCTGGGCGACGGCTACGCGCGGCGCACCCTCACGCTCGACGACGACGACGAGGGGCCGGTCGTCGCGACCCTCGTCCGCTACGCCCCGCCGACACCCGAGGCGGTGCGGCCCGCGCGCGCCGTGCTGTACCTGCACGGCTGGAGCGACTACTTCTTCCAGACGGAGCTCGCCGCGCTCTGGCACGCGCAGGGAGCGGCGTTCTACGCGCTGGACCTCCGCAAGTACGGGCGGAGCCTGCGGCCGCACCAGACCCCGGGCTACGCCGACTCCCTCGACGTCTACGACGAGGACCTGGAAGCGGCTCTCGCGGTCGTCCACGAAGACCTCGGCGCCCACGTCGCCGTGATGCTCATGGGCCACTCGACCGGAGGGCTCGTGGCGTCGCTGTGGGCGCACCGCCATCCCGGGCGGGTGCGCGGGCTGGTCCTCAACAGCCCCTGGCTGGAGCTCCAGGGGTCGTCCGTCGCGCGCACGGTGTCAGGCCCGGCGATCCGGCAGCTCGCGAGGTTCCAGCCCCGCACTCCCCTGCCCAGCATCGACCCCGGGTACTACGCGCGGACGCTGCGCGACCGGGAGGACGGGGCATGGACGATCGACGACGCGTGGCGCCCCGTCCCGTCGTTCCCCGTGCGAGCGGGCTGGCTGCGCGCCGTCATCGCCGGCCACGCGCAGGTGGCCGGCGGGCTGTCGGTCGACTGCCCGGTCCTGGTCCTGCTCGCCGAGCGCTCGTTGTTCAGCACACGGTGGACCGAGAACATGCGCAGCGCGGACATCGTGCTCGACGTCGAGCCGCTCGCCCGGCGGGCGTCGAACCTCGGGCGCGTGGTCACGGTCGTGCGCATCCCCGGCGGGATCCACGACCTCGCGCTCTCAGCCCCAGGGCCCCGGGCCGTGTACTTCGCGGAGATCGTGCGATGGGTCGCGGCCTACGGCTGGTCGTGACGGTGCCGAACCCGGGGTTGTGCGGCCATCGGGGCGTGAAATGGCAGATAAGCCGGGGTTCGGCGTGTGGCGGTGTGCGTCAGCGAGGGGCGTGGTCTCTGGCGCACCGGGTGCGCGAGAGAAGCCCGGGACGTGCTGAGGG